>CAZSHO010000010.1:49769-135098 GCA_964607005.1 uncultured Rhodocyclaceae bacterium | reverse complement strand
TCCGCCGGGATTTTGATTCCGGCATGCGAAGGTTCGAATCCTTCCTCCCCAGCCAAATTTGACAGGGCAGGCAGGTGGATCACCTGCCTGCCTCCTTCGCCGGAAGCGGATTGCCCAGAGGCACCCATGGCCTACGATAGCCTGATGGTATTTACGGGGAACGCCAACCCCAAACTGGCCGCCGACGTGGTGCGGCGCCTGACCATCTCGCTTGGCCGCGCCACGGTCGGCCGCTTTTCCGATGGTGAGGTCAGCGTCGAGATCATGGAAAATGTCCGCGGCAAGGACTGCTTCATCCTGCAATCGACCTGCGCGCCGACCAACGACAATCTGATGGAACTCATCATCATGGTCGATGCGCTCAAGCGCTCCTCGGCCGGGCGTGTGACGGCGGCGATTCCGTACATGGGTTATTCGCGCCAGGATCGTCGGCCGCGTTCGGCGCGGGTGGCGATTTCAGCCAAGGTGGTTGCCAACATGCTGCAAGCCGCCGGAGTCGATCGCGTGCTGACAGTCGACCTTCATGCCGATCAGATACAGGGATTTTTCGATATCCCGGTCGACAACGTCTATGCCGCACCGATCCTGCTTGGCGATATCTGGAAAAACCAGCACAAGGACCTCCTCGTCGTCTCGCCCGATGTCGGTGGCGTGGTGCGCGCGCGGGCCCTGGCCAAGCGCCTGGAATCTGATCTGGCCATCATCGACAAGCGCCGGCCCAAGGCGAACGTTTCAGAAGTCATGAACATCATCGGGGAAGTGGACGGGCGCACCTGCGTCATCATGGACGACATGGTCGACACTGCCGGAACGCTGTGCAAAGCGGCTCAGGCCCTGAAGGATCACGGTGCCGCCAAGGTGCTGGCTTACTGTACGCACCCTGTACTTTCTGGCAGCGCAGTCGAGCGCATCGGCAACTCCGTGCTCGACGAACTGGTGGTGACCGATACGATTCCATTACGGGACGATGCGCGCGCCTGTTCGCGTATCCGCCAGATTTCGATTGCCGAATTGATGGCCGAAACCATGCTTCGCATCAGCAATGAGGAGTCGGTCTCCTCCCTGTTCATGGAATGATTTTTACAACCCCTGCCTGGTCGCGGGCAGTTTTTCTGGAGCAAACCAATGAAAATCGAGTTCAACGCAAACAAGCGCACACTGCAGGGCACCGGAGCGAGCCGCCGCCTGCGCCGTGCCGGCAAGGTGCCCGGCATTCTCTACGGCGGCGAGGCTGTGGCGCAGCCGATCGAGATTGACCATAACACCCTTTTCCACAGCATGAAGCGCGAGGCGTTTCATGCTTCGGTTCTCACCATGATTCTGGATGGCCAGTCCCAGCAGGTTCTGTTGCGTGATTACCAGATGCATGCCTTCAAGCCACAGGTACTGCACATCGACTTTCAGCGCATTGCCGCCGACAAGAAGATTCATATGAAAGTACCACTGCATTTCATCAACAGCGATATTGCCCCCGGTGTCAAGCTGCAAGGCGGCGTGGCCAGTCATATCCTCAATGAACTCAGCATATCCTGCCTGCCGGCGGATCTTCCCGAATTCATCACGGTCGATATGAAAGATGTTTCGGTCGGCCATTCCCTGCACGTCAAGGACCTGCAGTTGCCCAAAGGGGTCGAGGCCGTTTTGCGCCCCAACGAAAACCCTGTGGTGGCCACCATCACCGTGCCGCGCGGTACGACTGAGGCCGAACTTGCCGCAGCCGAACCGGCTACGGCTGCAGCCGCGGCCGCGCCAGCCCCGGCCAAGCAGCCCGAGAAGAAGTAAGCCTTGATGCGGGTCCGGGGGTGTTCAGCACCCCGACCCGCGTAATGCTCCGTTTTCTCCGTCTCTGTTTCCGTGGCTGCGCCGCGACTCATTATCGGGCTGGGCAATCCCGGGGCCGACTATGCAGAAACCCGCCACAACGCCGGCTTCTGGCTGTGCGAGCGCCTGGCGGCACAGTTCGATCTCCCGCTACGCTCCGAATCGCGTTTTCACGGTCATGTCGCACGCACAAGCGATGCCTGCTGGTTGCTGCTGCCACAGACCTTCATGAATCGATCCGGTCAGGCGGTGTCGGCGATGGCGCGCTTTTATCGAATCGCACCCGAGGAAATGCTGGTCGTGCATGACGAACTGGATCTGTCGCCCGGTGTGCTGCGGCTCAAGTTTGGTGGCGGATCAGGCGGGCATAACGGCCTGAAGGATATCGTCGCCCATCTGGGCACGCAGGATTTCTGGCGCCTGCGCATCGGCATCGGCCATCCGGGTGAGCGCGATCAGGTAGTCGATTACGTTTTGAAAAAACCACGCGGCGAAGAGCGGCTACTGATTGAAGAGGCGCTAGAGCGTTCGCTCAGAGCCTGGCCATTTATTGCCGCAGGGGACTATCCAGCCGCCATGCGTAGCCTCAATGCAAGACCCGTATCGCCAGCAAGCGAAGGAAAACCATGAGTCTCAAATGCGGTATCGTTGGCCTGCCCAACGTTGGCAAATCCACCCTGTTCAACGCCCTGACCAAATCTGGCATCGCGGCTGAAAACTACCCGTTTTGCACCATCGAACCCAACGTCGGCATCGTCGAAGTGCCTGATCCACGCCTTGAACAACTGGCCCGGATCGTCAAGCCGCAGAAAATCCAGCACGCCATCGTCGAGTTCGTGGACATCGCGGGGCTCGTTGCCGGAGCCTCCAAGGGCGAAGGCCTGGGCAACCAGTTCCTTGCCAACATCCGTGAAACGGACGCCGTGGTGCATGTCGTGCGCTGTTTTGCCGATGACAACGTCGTACACGTGTCCGGCTCGGTCGACCCGATCCGTGACATCGAAATCATCGACACCGAACTCGCCCTGGCCGACATGGGCACCGTTGAAAAAGCCCTGGCCCGTTACGCCAAACAGGCACGCGCCGGCGGCGACAAAGAAGCCAAGCTGCTGGTCGAGGTGCTCGACAAATGCCTCACGCAACTGAACCAGGCCAAACCCGTGCGCGCACTCGACCTCTCCAGGGAGGAATGGGCCAACCTCAAGCAATTCTGCCTGATCACCGCCAAGCCGGTGCTGTATGTCGCCAACGTCGCTGAAACCGGCTTCGATAACAATCCGCATCTCGATGCCGTGCGCGCCCATGCCGCCAAAGAAGGGGCCGAAGTCGTCGCCCTGTGCGCCGCCATCGAAGCCGAAATTGCCGACCTGGAAGATGCCGACAAAAAAGACTTCCTCGAATCCATGGGGCTTGCCGAACCCGGCCTCGACCGCCTGATCCGCGCCGGCTACCAGCTGCTGGGGCTACAGACCTACTTCACCGCCGGCGTCAAGGAAGTGCGCGCCTGGACCATCCACATCGGCGACACCGCCCCGCAGGCGGCCGGTGTCATCCACACCGATTTCGAGAAAGGTTTCATCCGCGCCCAGACCATCTCCTTCGAAGATTTCATCCAATACAAAGGTGAAACCGCCGCCAAAGAAGCCGGGAAAATGCGTGCCGAAGGCAAGGAATACATCGTCAAGGATGGAGATGTACTGAATTTCCTCTTCAATGTCTAAGTGTTGCTACGCGATAAAAATCCCCCAGTTTTTCTGAGCTCTGCGCGTTCAAAATTCCCCAGGGTGATTAACCTCCGTTGCTTGAATGGTGACACCACTATTTGCTACCATTAAGCCAATGAAGCGAAAGCACCAGCGCACCCTTGAACTCATTTTCGCCCGGCCTGTCTCGGCAAATGTTCACTGGGTCGACATCGAGGCACTGTTTGTCGAATTGGGCGGGCAGGTGGCCGAGCGGGAAGGTTCGCGCGTACTGGTGCGCTTGTTTGGCGACAGGCGGGTGTTTCATCGACCGCATCCTGCACCGACAACGGACAAGGGAGCGGTCGAGGCTATTCGCAAGTGGCTGGAAGGATACGGAGTGAAACCATGAACATCATGACAATCAACGGTTATCAGGCGGTCATCGCGTTCGATCCGGACATCCAGATGTTCCGGGGTGAATTCGTTGGGCTGAACGGCGGCGCCGATTTCTACGCCAAGGATGTCGATGGCCTGCGCCGCGAGGGCGAAATCTCTCTGCGCGTATTTCTCGAAGCCTGCGCCGAGGATGGCGTCGATCCGCACAAGCACTTTTCCGGCAAGTTTTCCCTGCGTGTCGATCCCGAACTCCACGAGGCTGCCACCATCGCTGCTGCCGCTCATGGGCAGAGCCTCAATCAATGGGCTGCCGAGGCGATTCGCCAGGCGGCGCAGGCGGTATGATGCTCGGTCGCGAAGCGAAAACCGGGTATGGAACCAGGTACGAAATCAGCGCCGAGAGCCAGACATTCGGTAGTGGTGCGGCATTTCGCCCGAACTTCCTCTTCAACGTCTGAATTAGCGACAGATGACGGTGACGAGCGCCCCTGATGCAAGTAGCGAGCCGGAGGCGGAATGAGTCCTGCGATCGTAATGTGCGGGCCGTTTCCCACCCATCGGCATTCAGAGGACGCACCCTGCCTCCTGATGCCGGCACAGATTCCGGCGCGTCATGAACAGTTTGGCCCGTACAGCGACCACGGTCAGCGGGCTGTCGTTCTTCTTCAGTCCCCCGGTGGCTCACCTTGGCAAAGCCGGATAAACCCTTGATTACCGGAAAGACTTATTCTGCCCTTGACCCGTGCCCGTTGCGTACAATGACGTCCCTCAAGGCAATGACTACGGGGCCGGTGTTGCCCTGTAATTGGGGGCAGCACGACCCCCATCTTCTGGCATTACTTTCATTATTGCCTATAATAGGCTAATATCAATGAGTAATTTTATGTGCAACCTGGTTTGATTCATACATGAATCCAATCGTTTCCGCGATCATCAGCAGCATCATCGACAGCATCATCGAGTCGGCGATGACGCCTTCGGCCCTGCCGCCGCCGAGCGCACCGCCCGGTGTCGTGCGGCCGGCATTACAAAACGGACCGCTTGCCGTGATGACGCCGCCGAGCAATGGTTTCGCCCAGTTCGGCAGCGAAACCAAGCGCTTGTCAGCCAGCCTGCAGATTCGCGACACGCAAAACCGCATTGTCATGCCGATGGCGATGCAGGGTCCCGTTCCGGTACTCTACAAGCTCGACGAATACGGGACCGTCCAGCGCGTCTGGGTGCTCACCGATGAAGAAGCCGACGTCGCCGAAGAACTCATTGCACAGAAAAAATCCAGCCAGCCCAAGCAACAGTAGTGTCCAGGAAGTTCTACATCAAAACTTTCGGTTGTCAGATGAACGAGTACGATTCGGCGCGCATGGCCGATCTGCTCGTCGCCGAAGGCAATGCACCGACCGATTCGCCGGCCGAAGCGGACATCATCCTCTTTAACACCTGTTCGGTGCGCGAGAAGGCTCAGGAGAAGGTCTTCCATGATCTGGGCCGGGTGCGGCGATACAAGCAAGACAAGCCCGACCTGCTGATCGGTGTTGGCGGCTGTGTTGCCAGCCAGGAAGGTGAGGCGATCGTGCGCCGCGCGCCGTATGTCGATCTGGTCTTCGGTCCGCAGACCCTGCACCGCCTGCCGCAGCTCATACGCGAGCGGCGTGCTTCGGGGCGCGCGCAGGTCGACGTTTCATTCCCGGAAATCGAGAAATTCGATGCGCTGCCGCCGGCCCGCGTCGAAGGCGGTGCCGCTTTCGTCTCGGTGATGGAAGGCTGCAGCAAGTTCTGCACCTACTGTATCGTCCCCTACACGCGCGGTGAGGAGCTCTCGCGCCCCCTGGAAGATGTGCTGGCTGAAATCCGCGCCATTGCTGTACAGGGTGTCGGTGAAGTGACGCTGCTCGGCCAGAACGTGAATGCCTACTGCGGTCTCATGGACGACGGCGAACCGGCGGATTTGGCGTATCTGCTCGAATGTGTGCATGAGATTCCCGGTATCTCGCGCATCCGCTATACCACCTCGCATCCGCGCGAGATGACGCC
This sequence comes from uncultured Rhodocyclaceae bacterium, assembly GCA_964607005.1. GTDB lineage: Bacteria > Pseudomonadota > Gammaproteobacteria > Burkholderiales > Rhodocyclaceae > Desulfobacillus. Next base: position 129,165 of record CAZSHO010000010.1, on the reverse strand, counting down.
ACGCCTGATCGAAGCCTATACCTGCCTGCCTAAGCTTGTCTCGCATCTCCACCTGCCGGTGCAGTCCGGCTCGGACCGCATGCTCGCTGCGATGAAGCGCGGCTATACCGTACTCGAATACAAGTCGATCGTGCGCCGCTTGCGTGCGGCCCGTCCCGACCTTTCCCTGTCCACCGATTTTATTGTCGGTTTTCCTGGCGAGAGCGAGGCCGATTTCGAACAGACCCTGGCGCTCATCGAGGAACTCGCTTTTGACGCCTCCTTCAGCTTTATCTATAGCCAGCGTCCGGGCACGCCCGCCGCCGAATTGCCGGATGACACCGCTCCGGAAATCAAGACGCAACGTCTGATGCGTCTGCAGCAGCGTATCGAGGCGCAGGCGCTGGCCATCAGCCAGGCGATGGTCGGTAGCGTACAGCGCGTGCTGGTCGAGGGGCATGCGAAAAGGGACGCCACCGAGCTGTCCGGGCGTACCGACAACAACCGCATCGTCAATTTTGCCGTTCCGGCGCATGCTGCACGCCTGATTGGGCGCTTTGTCGATGTCACCATCACCGCTGCCCTGCCACATTCCCTGCGCGGCGAGATCGTCACCCGTATCTCGTGAGGACAAAAGCCCTCGAGGTCGTGCTCACTCCCGTTGACAATCTGCGGCTGGCTCGTCTGTGCGGTCCGCTCGACGAGAACCTGCGTCAGATCGAAGCAGCCTGTGATGTCGCCATCGCGCGCCGCGGCGAGCGTTTCACCGTGCGCGGGACAGCCGCACAATGCACGCAGACGGCCAATGCCCTGCAGCATTTCTATGCAGCGGCGGTCGAATCGCTCGGCATCGAGGATATTCAGCTCGGTCTGATCGAGCTGGGCCAGCGCGCCAAGCATTCCGCGCTGAGCGGTGAAGCGGGCGGATTACGCACGCGCAGGCCGGAACTGCACGGGCGCACGGCACGTCAGGTACAGTATCTGCGCCAGATTCAGGAGCACGACATCACCTTTGCCATCGGTCCGGCCGGTACCGGCAAGACGTATCTGGCCGTCGCCAGCGCAGTGGACGCCTTCGAGCGCGACCAGGTCAGCCGCATCGTCCTCACGCGTCCGGCTGTCGAGGCGGGCGAGCGCCTGGGCTTCCTGCCCGGGGATCTGGCGCAGAAGGTCGACCCCTATCTGCGTCCGCTCTATGACGCGCTCTATGACCTGATGGGTTACGACAAGGTGGCGAAACTCTTCGAGCGTCAGGCCATCGAGGTCGCGCCACTTGCCTACATGCGCGGGCGCACGCTCAACCATGCCTTCATCATTCTCGATGAGGCGCAAAACACGACGCCAGAGCAGATGAAAATGTTCCTCACACGCATCGGTATCGGTGCGCGCGCGGTGGTCACCGGTGACGTGACCCAGATCGATCTGGCACGCGGACTGAAGAGCGGACTGATCGAGGCGGCACGCATCCTGCGAGAGGTGCGCGGTATTGCCTTTGCTGAATTCGAGGCTTCCGATGTGGTGCGTCATCCCCTGGTCGCGCGTATTGTTGCCGCGTATGAAAAGCACGAGCAGAAACACGAAGAATAGTGCGATCCCGCGGGTGAAACCGGTGCTGAGTCTCGCCGTGCAGTATGCGACCGTGGATGCCGGACTGCCGTCGCGCACAAGCGTGCGACGCTGGGTGCGCGCAACGCTGACGGGCGCTGCCGAAATCACGGTGCGCTTTAGCGATAGGGAGGAGAGCCGCCTTCTGAACACACGCTATCGCGGCAAGGACAAACCCACCAACGTCCTGAGTTTTCCCTACGCACGCGAGCCACAGTTGCAGGGTGACCTGGTACTGTGCCTGCCCGTCGTCCTGGACGAGGCCGCGACGCAGGGCAAGCCGGTCGAGGCGCATTTCGCGCATCTTGTCGTGCATGGTATGCTGCATCTGCAAGGCTACGATCACGAAACGGCGGGCGACGCCCGCAGGATGGAAGAAAAGGAGCGTGAGATCCTGGCACTGCTCGGCTACCCGGACCCCTATTGAATCTTTATGGAACCCTCCCCCAGTCGACCTACGCTGCTCGAACGCCTGTCCACCTTGCTGTTGCGCGAGCCCGAAGATCGCGAACAACTGATTGTCCTGCTGCATTCCGCCTTCGAGCGCAATCTTCTCGACGCCGATGCGCTTTCCATCATCGAGGGCGCGCTGGCCGTTTCGGAAATGCCGGTCGGCGAGGTGATGATCCCGCGTGCGCAGATAGAGATGATGTCCATTGACGATACGCCTGCCGCGATGGTGGCGATGGCGATCGAGACGGCGCACTCGCGCTTTCCGGTGACCGGGGAGAACAGGGACGACATCATCGGTATCCTGCTGGCGAAGGACCTGCTGCGCCTGCAGGCCGGCGAGCCCGTCAGCGTGCGCGAGATGCTGCGTCCGGCCGTGTTCATTCCGGAATCGAAGCGCCTGAATGTCCTGTTGCGCGAATTTCGTGTCTCGCGCAACCACATGGCAATCGTCGTCGATGAATACGGTGGTGTAGCCGGGTTGGTCACCATCGAGGACGTGCTCGAGCAGATCGTCGGCGAGATCGAGGATGAATATGACGAAGACGAGAATGCGGACAACATCCTGCTCGACCAGGCCGGGCACTATCGCATCAAGGCCGTCACCGAAATTGCCGATTTCAACGCCGCCTTCGGCACGCAATTCGGCGATGCGGACTACGACACACTGGGTGGCCTGGTGATCCATCGCCTGGGACACCTTCCCAAGCGCGGCGATGTGGTCGAGATTGACGGCTTGCGTATCCAGGTGTTGCGCGCCGACAGCCGGCGCGTGCTGACCTTGCAGGTGGACCGTCTGCCCGCCGCTCCGGGCTGATGACACGCCCGATCCTGCGCGGGTTTGCGGCATTGGTGCTGGGAGCGGGCACCGTTGCCGGTTTTGCGCCGCTTGAACTCTTTCCTCTGCCGTTGCTGACGCTGGCGCTGCTCTTCCGCCTGTGGCACGGGGCATCGGCGCGGCAGGCCGCGCAGCTCGGTTTTGTCTTTGGCCTGGGAATGTTCCTTGCCGGCATCTCCTGGGTGTATGTCAGCATGCACGAGTTTGGCGGTATGCCGGCGTGGCTGGCGGCGCTGGCGGCCTTCCTCTTCTGCAGCTTCATGGCGCTCTATCCGGCGCTCGCCGGCTATGTGTTCGCACGGCTGCGCTGCGGCGGACGTTTCTGTGACGCGCTGGTGGGTGCGGCGTCCTGGACGCTGACCGAGTGGCTGCGTGGCGGACTGTTTACAGGATTTCCCTGGCTGGCACTGGGTTACGCACAAACGCCGCCGAGCCCGTTCGCCGGCTTCGCCCCGCTGTTCGGCGTATATGGTGTCGGCTTTTTTGTGGCGCTGAGCGCCGTCTTGTGGGGACTGACTTTTGCTGGGCCGGCTTCTTCAGGACCTCGCCGTTGGGGGGTGCCGCTGGGTGTCACGGCGCTGCTGCTTGCGGCCGGCCAGGGCTTGCGCACGGTCGAGTGGACACAACCGGCCGGTCCGGCGTTTTCGGTGAGCCTGTTACAGGGGAATATCGAACAGAGCCTGAAATGGCAACCCGGGCGCCTGATCGATTCGATGGACACCTACCGGCACCTGGCCACTGGACATCCAGCACAACTCATCGTGTTGCCGGAGACGGCGCTTCCCCTGTTGCTCGATCAATTGCCGCACGATTATGTCGAGGCCCTGCGTGCCTCGACAACCGATGCTGCGGGCGATGTCCTGTTCGGCATCGCCGCGCAGGACGAGCGGGGGCGCTACTACAATAGCGCGGTGGCCGTCACGGACGAGAGAGTGCAGGCTTACCGCAAGCATCATCTCGTGCCGTTTGGCGAATTCGTGCCGCCGGCGTTCGCCTGGACGCTGGCACTCATGCGCATTCCGATGTCCAACTTTTCCCCGGGACCGGCAAAGCAGTCACCGCTGGAACTCGGCGGCCAGCGTGTCGCTGTGAATATTTGCTATGAAGATCTGTTCGGGGAAGAGATCATCCGTGCATTGCCACAGGCGACCGTGCTGGTCAATTTGTCCAACACAGCCTGGTTCGGTCGCTCTCTGGCACAACCCCAGCACTTGCAGATCGCCCGCCTGCGCGCCCTCGAAACCGGCCGCATGATGCTGCGTGCGACCAACACCGGCATGACGGCAATCATCGATGTGCAGGGCCGCACCCGGCAGGTGCTGCCGCCTTTCACGAGAGCCGCGCTGCATGGCGAGGTGCGCGGTTACCAGGGCATGACCCCCTATGCACGCTGGGGGAATGGTCTTGTGCTTCTGATCGCTTTTTTCGGACTATGGGCGCCCCGGCTGGCAAAAAAGGCCGGTTTACGCTGCACTGCAACTTGACCCTTGCGGAGCTTCCCCTCAGAATCGGCCCCGAATTGGAGGCAAGGCGGGCAATATCAAATGAAGCGCGCCGTGGGAGGAGGAGGAACGGGGGCTACGGCCCCCGTTCTTTTTTATAGCATCACATGTGGCGCAAGCTGCGGATGCAATCGAAAAATCAATAACCGAGTGAGTGCGTTGCCAGATCGAGGGTCAGCACGGGCCGGCCGATGGCCACGGCAGCGGCGCAAATGAAGGTACGCGACCAGGGTGTCAGCCGGGCGTAGACGGCTTCATCCCGCGTCCTGGCCAGACACAGGATCTCGTCTGCGAGCAGCAGCTTGCCCACCGGGTGGGTCGGTACGCAGCCTGCCCGCGCGAACTCATCGCCCAGCCAGTGGCGCGCCTGCTGTGCGTCAAAGCCGGCCAGATCGTTATCCGTCAATTCAAATTCGTAACGCCGGCCCTTGCTGCCGACAATCGTGAGGGTGCAGATCATGATTGCGCTCCGCTAAAAACTTTCATGGATGGTACCCCTCCTGAGGGTCCCGGTTGCCCTGTTCTGCCCTGGTAATGCTCGTGGTCGAGGAGGCGTAGGGAGTGTGCAAAGACGGTAAAATCATTCTTTTGCCACGGCCTCTGGTTTCATGTCCGTTTCCCGTTCCGATATCGCGCCTGCCCCGACCGGCGCCTCTGCAAATACGACCGTGCAACGCCCTACCTTCCAGGAAGTGATCCTGCGTCTGCAATCCTTCTGGGATGCGCAAGGCTGTGCGCTGTTGCAGCCCTACGACATGGAGGTTGGCGCCGGCACCAGCCACACTGCCACGTTCCTGCGCGCCCTTGGCCCCGAGCCCTGGCAGGCCGCCTACGTGCAGCCCTCGCGCCGGCCCAAGGACGGCCGCTATGGCGAAAACCCCAACCGCATGCAGCACTACTATCAATATCAGGTGGTACTCAAACCAGCACCGGCCGATATTCTGGATCTGTATCTGGCTTCCCTCGAAACGCTCGGCTTTGACCTGAAGAAGAACGACGTGCGTTTTGTCGAGGACGACTGGGAGAACCCGACACTGGGTGCCTGGGGGCTTGGCTGGGAGGTGTGGCTCAACGGCATGGAAGTCACGCAATTCACCTATTTCCAGCAGGTCGGTGGTATCGACTGCAAGCCGATCACCGGCGAGATCACCTATGGTCTCGAGCGCCTCGCCATGTATCTGCAGGGTGTCGAGAACGTCTTTGATCTGGTCTATGCGCCCGGCCTCAGTTACGGCGACGTCTTTCATCAGAACGAGGTGGAGCAGAGTGCCTACAACTTCGAGCACAGCGACGTTGATTTCCTGCTGCAGGCCTTCGGTGCGCACGAGCGACAGGCACAGTCCCTGATGACGCAGCAGCTTGCATTGCCCGCCTATGAGCAGGTCTTGAAAGCCGCGCACACCTTCAATCTGCTCGATGCGCGCGGCGCCATCTCCGTCACCGAGCGCGCCGCCTACATCGGCCGCATCCGCAATTTGGCGAGGAGCGTCGCCCAGAGCTACCTCGACAGCCGTGCCCGCCTCGGTTTTCCGCTGGCGAAGAAAGAGCATGCCACCGAAGTGCTGGCGCAACTGGCCAGGAAGGCGGCGTCGGCATGAGCGCGAAAAACCTGCTGGTCGAACTGTTCGTCGAGGAACTGCCGCCCAAAGCGCTGAGGAAACTCGGCGAATCCTTCACCACGTCGCTCGCGGCGGCTCTCGGGTCGCAGGGCCTGCTGGCAGAAGCGTCGAAGACGGTGGCCTATGCCACGCCTCGCCGCCTCGCCGCACACATCACCGCGGTGGCCAGCCGGGCTGCCGACCGGGCCGTACAGCAGAAACTGATGCCCGTCTCGGTGGCGCTCGACGCTGCCGGCAAGGCGACGCCGGCATTGCTGAAAAAACTCGCCGCGCTGGGTGCGGATGCCGCCGCCGTGCCCGGGTTGAAGCGCCAGATGGACGGCAAGGCCGAAGCCCTCTTCCTCGACAGCATCGTGGCCGGCGCGACACTGGCCGACGGTCTGCAGGCTGCGCTCGACGCGGCGCTTGCCGCGCTGCCGATCCCCAAGCTGATGAGCTACCAGCTTGCCGACGGCTGGACGAGCGTCAACTTCGTGCGTCCGGCGCACCGGCTCGTCGCCCTGCATGGTGCCGACATCGTGCCGGTTTCCGTGCTCGGTCTCACGGCCGGACGCGAGACGCAAGGCCACCGCTTTGAAGCGCGGCAACCGATCATTTCCATCAGGGACGCCGACAGCTACGCCGGGCAGCTGTCAGAGGAAGGTGCCGTGATCGTCAGCTTTGGCGAGCGGCGTGCCGAGATCGAAAGTCAGCTGCGGCAGCACGGCGCCCGTAGCGGGCTGGCGCCGCTCGAGGACGCCGCTTTGCTCGATGAGGTGACGGCACTTGTCGAGCGGCCGAACGTGCTGGCCTGCTGCTTCGAGGAAGAATTCCTCGCTGTGCCGCAGGAATGCCTGATTCTCACCATGAAAGCCAACCAGAAATACTTCCCGCTGCTCGATGTGGCGGGAAAACTCACTCACCAGTTTCTCGTCGTCAGCAACATCCGTCCCGCCGATCCGTCGGCGGTGATCGGCGGCAATGAGCGCGTGGTGCGTCCGCGTCTGGCCGATGCCCAATTCTTCTACGAACAGGATCGCAGGAAATCCCTCGCCGACCGCATTCCCGGGCTGGCGAAAGTGGTCTATCACAACAAGCTCGGCAGCCAGGGCGAGCGCGTCGAGCGCGTCGCCGTGCTGGCGCGCGCCATCGGCGAGAAGCTGGGCGGCGCAGCGTTGATGCATCAGGCCGATCGTGCCGCGCTGCTGGCCAAGGCCGATCTGCTCACCGAGATGGTCGGCGAGTTTCCCGAGCTGCAGGGCGTCATGGGACGCTATTACGCCCTGCACGACGGCGAACCGGTCGAGATCGCCGATGCCATCGAGGACCACTACAAGCCGCGTTTCGCCGGCGACGAACTGCCGCGCGGACCGGTCGGTGTGTGTGTGGCGCTCGCCGACAAGCTGCAGACGCTGGTTGACCTGTTCGGCATCGGCCAGTTGCCCACCGGCGACAAGGATCCTTTCGCCCTGCGCCGCCATGCGCTGGGCGTGATCCGCATGCTCAGCGAGCGCGACCTGCCGCTCGAGCTTGACTGGCTGTTCCAGGCGGCGCAACTCGTCGATGACCAGGTGATCGGGCAGCTTTCCGGCTTCATCTACGAACGGCTGGCAGGCAGCCTGCGCGAGCAGGGTTATTCCATACTCGAAGTGGACGCAGTCATCGCCTTGCGTCCGCAGCGCCTGGGTGACATTCCGAAACGCCTCGCCGCCGTGCGCGCCTTTGCCGCGCTGCCCGAGGCCGCCAGCCTCGCCGCCGCCAACAAGCGCGTCGGCAACATTTTGAAGAAAGTCAGTCCTGGCGAGACGGCGCAGGTCGATGCAGCACTGCTCAGGGAGCCGGCCGAGATCGCATTGAATGCGGCATTGGCCGGCGTCAGGCAGAAGGCCGATGCAGCCTTTGAACGCGGTGATCATGCCGCTTCGCTGCAGGCGCTCGCAGTGCTGAAAAATCCGGTCGATGCATTTTTTGACCATGTGATGGTGAATGTCGAGGATGCCGTCGTGCGTGCCAATCGGCTGGCTCTGCTCGCCTCGCTGCATGCCGCAATGAACCGCATCGCAGACTTGTCACGACTAAGCGCATGAAACTGGTCATCCTCGATCGCGATGGTGTCATCAACCACGATAGCGACCGTTTCATCAAGTCGCCCGATGAATGGCAGCCGCTGCCGGGCAGCCTGGAGGCAATCGCCCGTCTGACGCAGTGGGGCTATCGTGTGGTGGTGGCGACCAACCAGTCCGGCGTCGGGCGCGGGTTATTCGACATGGACACCCTCAATGCCATTCACGACAAGATGGTGAAAGCCGTGGCGCTTGCCGGCGGGCGCATCGATGCCATCTTTTTCTGTCCGCACGCGGCGGATTCGACCTGTGAGTGCCGCAAGCCGCGCCCGGGCATGCTGCGCGAAATCTCCCAGCGCTACAACACAAAACTCGATGGTGTGCCGGCCATCGGCGACAGCCTGCGCGATCTGCAGGCCGCGGTGGCCGTTGCCGCGCAGCCGATTCTCGTCCTCACCGGCAAAGGCATGAAAACCCACGAGCATCCTGATCTGCCACCGGCCACGCGTGTGTTTCCCGATCTGGCGGCTGCTGCGGCTCACCTGACCGCGTGAGTGCATGAACGAATGATTCCGGGAACATCGCGTCCAAGCCTGTCCGTTTTTCTGCGCTCGGCGCTCTTCATGCTTTTGCTGGTCGTCTTCACGATTCCCTACACCCTCGGTGTCATATGTTGTTTTGCGCTGCCCCATCGCTGGCGTCAGCGAGCCGTCCTCCCCTGGGTGTATGTCGCCACCCGGATGATCCGTCACATACTGGGCATCGATTATCGTGTGCTCGGCCGTGAAAATATTCCGGACCGATCCTGCGTGGTGCTGTGCAAGCACCAGTCGGCGTGGGAGACCATCATCCTGCAACAGGTATTTTCCCGCACACTGTTTGTCTGGAAGAAGGAGCTCAAGATGCTGCCTTTTTTTGGCTGGGCGCTGGCGGTGACGCCGATGATCTCGGTCAATCGCAGTGGCGGCAAGGAAGCCTTGCGCCAGCTCGTCGAGCAGGGGCGCCTGCGTCTTGCACAGGGCTACACGGTGGTGATTTTTCCGGAAGGCACGCGCACACCGATCGGTACCCATCGCCGCTACAAGGTGGGAGGCGCCCATCTGGCGGTGGAAACCGGCGTGCCGGTCGTACCGGTGGCCCTCAATGCCGGACAATTCTGGAGCCGGCGCGCCTTCATCAAATATCCCGGCACGGTGACAGTGAGCATCGGCGCACCGATTGACCCGGACGGCCTCACGGCGGATGATGTGAGCGCCCGTGCCGAAGCCTGGATGGAAGCCGAAATGCGTCGCATCAGCCCGCAATATTATCCGCAAGATGAATCCGGCCGAACTGCAGCTTGACCTGCTGTCCGGCGAACCGTCTGCGAGCGCATGCGCTGCCCAGCAGTGCCTGCCTTTCGAAGAGCCGCCCCTGCCGTTTCGTCTGCGCCGCTCACGCCGCGCCCGGGTCAGCTTGGGTGTCGATGAGCAGGGTGTGCGCGTCGATGCACCACGCGGCATGACGTTGCCGCTCATCGAGCAGGCCATCCGTGAGGGGCGCCGCCGGCTCGGTGGCAAGCTGGCCGGACGCGGCACGGCCGACAAACTTGCCTTGCCATCGTGCTGGGAGGCCGGTGCGTGCGTGCCTTTTCTCGGGCGCGAGATCACCCTGGGGCTGGATGCCCGTGGCACGGGCATCGTCTGCGAGGGCGATGTCCTTTATCTGCCGCTGCCGCCACATGCCGGAGAAAAACAGATCAAGGACAGCGTGCAAGGCTGGTTGCAGGCCCAGGCACGCATCCAGCTCGGCGTGGCGGTAAGTGACGTCTGCCGGGTACTGGATGTGCCCGCACCGATCTGGAAATTGTCTTTCGCTGCCGCCGGCAACTGGGGCGGGCGCGATGCCAAGGGCGTGTTGCGGCTGTCCTGGCGTCTTGTCCATCTGACGCCCGCAGAAATCTCGACCGTGCTCATCCGGCTGCTTGGGAGCGGGCCGGCCACTACCACACACCTTCTTTGGGAAGAATGTGAGCCGCCTGCTGCAACTTGAGCTGCCGTTCCTGTACGGGCCGCCGCCCGTCGAGCAGCCGCGTCATATCGTCATCGAGGGACGCATCGTCGATTACCGGCTGATCCGGGCGCGCCGCCGCTCTCTGGGTATGACCATCGATCAGCGCGGCTTGCGTGTCAGCGCCACACCGCGTACCGCGCTTGTCGAGATCGAACGTTTCCTGTACGCCAATGCGGCGTGGGTGCTGAAGAAGCTCGACGAATGGTGCGGACATGGCCACACGCGCCAGTTGGTCGTGCGTGACGGCGCGCTGATCCCGGTGCTGGGCAGAGACTGTCTGGTGCGCGTCGAACTGGGCGCCAACCGCGCCCACTGGACGGGCCATACACTGATTCTGAAAGCACGCCGCGACGCCGACCTGCATGCCCTGGCCCGACGCGCACTGAGAGTGCGCGCCCTCGATCTGTTCGGTGAGCGGGTAGCGCACCATGCAGCGCGCCTGGGCTGCACCGCCCCACGCGTGGCCCTGTCCAGCGCGCAGACACGCTGGGGCAGTTGCAGCGAAAAGAGCGGTATCCGCTTGTCCTGGCGACTGATTCACGCCGCCATGCCGCTCATCGACTATGTCGTCGCCCACGAAGTGGCGCATCTGCGCGAGATGAACCATTCATCCAGGTTCTGGCGCGTCGTCGAGCAGCTCTGTCCGGAGTACCGCGTGCGACGAACCGAATTGCGACGCTTTGCCGCGACCTGTCCGCAATTCTGAGGAGAAATACATGCGTATCCTTCACACCATGCTGCGTGTCGGCGATCTGGATCGCTCGATCCGCTTCTACACCGAAGTCCTCGGCATGAAGTTGCTGCGTCGCCAGGATTTTCCGGAAGGCAAATTCACGCTCGCCTTCGTCGGCTATCAGGAGGAGGCCAGCTCCGCCGTGCTGGAACTGACTTTCAACTGGGGTGTGAGCGAATACGAAATCGGCAGCGGTTTCGGACACGTCGCCCTCGAAGTCGAGGATGCCTACGCCGCCTGCGAGGAGATCGGGCGTCGTGGCGGCAAGGTGACGCGCGCAGCCGGGCCGATGAAACACAGCAGCACGGTGATCGCCTTTGTCGAAGACCCGGACGGCTACAAGATCGAGCTGATCCAGAAAAGCAGCGGGTGAGTTTTCATCGCATTCGCAGGTAAAGATGGTGGGCCCAGCAGGACTTGAACCTGCAACCAACGGATTATGAGTCCGCTGCTCTAACCATTGAGCTATAGGCCCTCCTCGCGAGGATACGGAAACGGCAGCCGAGGCTGCCGTTTGTCCGTCAGGTTTCCGTGTCGAGGAAGCTGCGCAGCTTCTCCGAGCGGGAAGGATGCCGCAGCTTGCGCAAGGCCTTGGCCTCGATCTGGCGGATGCGCTCGCGCGTGACGTCGAACTGCTTGCCGACTTCCTCCAGCGTGTGGTCGGTGTTCATCTCGATGCCGAAGCGCATGCGCAGCACCTTCGCCTCGCGCGGCGTCAGGGAGTCGAGGATTTCCTTGGTGACGTCGCGCAGGCTGGCATAGACGGCGGCTTCCGCCGGCGCCAGCGTGGCGGCGTCCTCGATGAAGTCGCCCAGGTGCGAGTCGTCGTCGTCGCCGATCGGCGTCTCCATGGAGATCGGCTCCTTGGCGATCTTCATGATCTTGCGGATCTTGTCCTCGGGGATCTCCATCTTCTCGGCCAGCAGGCTGGCGTCGGGCTCGAAGCCGAACTCCTGCAGGTGCTGGCGCGAGATGCGGTTCATCTTGTTGATGGTCTCGATCATGTGCACCGGGATGCGGATGGTGCGCGCCTGGTCGGCGATCGAGCGCGTGATGGCCTGGCGGATCCACCAGGTGGCGTAGGTCGAGAACTTGTAGCCGCGGCGGTATTCGAACTTGTCGACCGCCTTCATCAGGCCGATGTTGCCTTCCTGGATCAGGTCGAGGAACTGCAGGCCGCGGTTGGTGTATTTCTTGGCGATGGAGATCACCAGGCGCAGGTTGGCTTCGGTCATCTCGCGCTTGGCGCGACGCGCCTTCGCTTCGCCGGTGGACATCTGCTTGTTGATGTCCTTGAGGTCCTTCAGCGGCAGGCCGATGTGATTCTGCAATTCGATGAGTTTTTGCTGCTCCTCGATGATGGCGGGCGCTGCACGCATCAGGGTGGTCGCATAGGGTTTGCCGCCGGTGACTTCCCCCTTCAGCCATTCGAGATCGGTCTCGTTGCCCGGGAAGGTCTTGATGAAGTGCGGGCGCGGCATGTTGCCCTTCTTGACGCAAAGCTCAAGGATCTTGCGCTCATGATTGCGGACGTCCTCCACCATGTGGCGCACCGTGTCACACAGGCGCTCGATGATGCGGGCGTTGAAACGGATGTTCATCAGTTCGCCGGAAATCTGCTGTTGCGCCTTCAGATAGGCCTTGTCACGCGGCCCTTTTTTGGCGAGCAGATTCTGCATCTTGACGAAAATGGCGTGCAAGGTGGCGAAGCGCTCGAGCGAATCGCTCTTGAGCTGCAACAGCGACGCCGAAACGGCACCGCCTTCGTCTTCATCTTCGCTCTCGTCTTCTTCGACGGCGAGTTCCTCGTTCTCGGCCAGGGCTTCGATGTCTTCCTCTGATCCCGGCTCGATCAAACCGTCGATCAGTTCGTCGATACGCATCTCGTCGTTGGCGACCTTGGAGGCCATGTCGAGCATTTCGGCGATCGTCGTAGGGCAGGCGGAAATGGCCTGCACCATGTGCTTGAGACCGTCCTCGATGCGCTTGGCGATCTCGATCTCGCCTTCGCGCGTGAGCAGTTCGACGGTTCCCATCTCGCGCATGTACATGCGTACCGGGTCGGTGGTGCGGCCGAATTCCGAATCGACGGTGGTCAGCGCCTGCTCGGCCTCCTCTTCGATGTCTTCATCGGCGACGGCCGGTGTGCTGCCGTCGGCCATGAGCAGGTCGTCAGCAGCCGGCGCCTCGTCAAACACCTGCACGCCCATGTCATTGAAGGTGCTGATGATCGACTCGATCTGCTCGGCATCCACCATGTCGTCGGGCAGATGGTCGTTGACTTCGGCATAGGTGAGAAATCCCCGCTCCTTGCCGAGTGCAATCAGGTTCTTGAGCCGGATGCGGCGGGTTTCCAGGTCGAGGGCCGGGGTCTGCGGCTGTGGCGGCAGGATAAGGCGTCCCTTACGCCCGGACTTGGTTTTCGGGGCAGTTTTGGGGGCTGGTGCGGCAACCGCCGGTTTGGCTGCGGGAGTGGCGACAGGCGAAGATTTTTTCTGTTTTGGCGGCGCTGCCTTGGCCGGAGCAGGGGCCGGTTTGGCCCTGGAGGGTGTCTTGGGGGCGGGTTTCGGGGACGGGGCTGCTTTGGCCTTGGTTTTGGGCATGGCTTTTACTGGCCGGGCTTGCTTCGCTGCCGTTCTGGCAGCCGCCTTGGCCGTCGCCTTGGTTGCGGGCTTGGTAGCCGTCTTGCCGCCTGTCTTGCTTCGTTGGGCGGCGGTTTTTGCAGTTGCCTTGGCTTTTTCCTTGGCCATGTCGTTCCTCAAAGTGTTCGCTACACGGGGAAAACCGGAAATTGTACCAAAATATCAGCTTGTTGGAGCCAGCTTGGTGGCATGTTTCCGTTTTAGCAATTCCTGCAGGCGCCGGATTTCGTCCGGGTCGAGGCCACTGCTTTTGTTCTTGGCATTCAAGGCGTCGATTTCCTGACGCATGCCGGCTTCGCGCAGGCGATCGAGTGTGTCGGTGAAGACAGCCTCGACCGATTCCTCGTCGAATTCCTGGTCGGTCAGTTCGCTCATGATTTCACCGATCAGGCGCTCTTCGGATGTACCACGGAAATACTCCAGCATCATGCCGAGACCTGTTCCGGCTATCCGTCCCTCGCTCACCGCCGAGATGAGGGTAGTGAGTGCGGCCGATTCGGGCTGTCCGTGCGGGATAAGCGGCATGGGCAGACGGGCGGCGAGCCCGGGCTTTTGCACGAGCAGGCGCAGCAGTTTGCGTGCAAGCGAGGCGGGTGCGCCACGCGGGGCGCGCGGCCGGGCGGGCTGGCGCCGCGCAGCGGGAAGTTCGCAGAGGGTTTCGACTTCGGCCTGCGAGCAGCCACTTGCTTCGGCCAGCTGCTTGATGAGTTGTAGGCGCAGCAAGGGTGCCTGCATGCGCCCGAGCAATGGCTTGGCCGCATGCAGCAGTTGCGAGCGGCCTTCAGCGCTCGTCAGTATCTTGTCTGTCTTGAGCTCCTGCATGAGGAAATCGGTGAGCGGCATGGCTTGACGGGCGAGGATGCGGAAAGCCTCGGCGCCGTGCCGGCGTACAAAGCTGTCGGGGTCTTCGTCGCCGGGCAGGAACAAAAAAGCGCAGGTTTGTCCGTCGAGGACCTGTTCGAGACTGGTCTCGAGTGCGCGCACAGCGGCCTTGCGTCCGGCCGTATCACCGTCGAAACAGAAAACCACGCGGTCGGCTTGTCGCAGCAGCTTGTGCAGATGAAACGGGGTGGTGGCTGTGCCCAGTGTCGCCACGGCGTTGTCCACACCGTGCTGAGCGAGGGCGACGACATCCATATAGCCCTCGACGACGATCACGCAGCCTTCGTCACGGATGGCGCTGCGTGCCTGGAGCAGGCCGTACAATTCGCGGCCTTTTTCAAACAAGGGGGTTTCCGGCGAATTCAGGTATTTGGGCTCCCCCGCGTCGATGATGCGGCCACCAAAACCGATGATGTTGCCGCGCGCATCGAGGATCGGGAACATGATGCGATCGCGAAAGCGGTCGTAGCGGCGACCGCTTTCGTTGTCGATGACCAGACCGCATTCAAGAGGCGCCGGGCCGTTGTAATCGTCAAGGGCGTTGCGCAGGCTTTGCCAGTCGTCCGGCGCATAGCCCAGACCGAAGCGGGCAGCGATTTCCCCGGAAAGGCCGCGGCGTTTGAGGTAATCGACCGCTTTCGGGCTTTTTTTCAGCTGATCCTTGTAGAACCGGGCGGCACCGGCCATGATTTCCGTGAGGGGGGCGCTCCTGGCCGCCTGCAGCCGGTGTGCCTCAGTATGTTGTTGCGGCACCTGCAGGCCGATGCTGCCGGCAAGCGTTTCGATGGCATCGACAAAACCCAGACCGGAATATTCCATCAGGAAGCTGATGGCGCTGCCGTGCGCACCGCAGCCAAAGCAGTGATAGAACTGCTTGGCCGGGCTGACGGAAAAGGAAGGTGTCTTTTCGTTGTGGAAGGGGCAGCAGGCGACAAAATTCGCCCCGGCCTTTTTCAGGGGCAGGGAGCGCTCGACGACGTCGACGATGTCTATCCGCGCGAGAAGTTCCTGGATGAAAGATTCTGGGATCACGCTCAATCAAATGTTACGGAGATCCGGGCCCAATGGCTGCCATGCGCCTGCCATGCCCGTTCCCCGGCCTTCAGGCCATTATAGGAAACGTCAGCCGTTTTGCCGGGGAATTTCCGCCAGGGCTATTTCGTCAGTGCCGACTTGACGAGGCCGGAGACCTGCGCCATATCGGCGCGTCCGGCCAGGGCCGGCTTGAGCGCGGCCATCACCTTGCCCATGTCCTGCGGGCCGCTGGCGCCGCTGGCGGCAATCGCCTCGGCGATGGCCGCCCCGATGGCTTCGGCAGAGAGGGCGGCAGGCATATAGCCGCAGAGCACTTCGACTTCCAGTTTTTCCGCGTCGACCAGATCCTGACGCCGGGCGGCTTCGTACTGGGCGATGGAATCGCGACGTTGCTTGAGCATCTTGTCGATAACGGCAATGACTCCGGCATCATCCAGTTCGATGCGTTCATCCACTTCACGCTGCTTGATGGCGGCAAGCAGCAGGCGGATGGCACCCAGTCGCGCTGTTTCGCGCGCTTTCATGGCGGCCTTCATGTCTTCGCTGATTTGGGTTTTGAGCGTCATGACGGTTCCTTGGACGATGGTGAGGGGGTGGCGGTCATCAGGCAATGCAAAAAGCCCCGGCGCTTCGCAGCCCGAGGCCATTGTTCATCCGTCGTCCCGGCCGCGATGGCCAGGCGGGTATCAATACATCTTGGGAGGCAGCGTCTGGCTGCGGATGCGCTTGTGATGGCGCTTGACGGCAGCGGAGAGCTTGCGCTTGCGTTCGGCGGTCGGTTTTTCGTAGAACTCGCGCGAACGCAGTTCGGTCAGGAGACCGGTTTTCTCGATGGCGCGCTTGAAGCGGCGGATGGCGACTTCGAACGGCTCGTTTTCCTTGACGCGGATACCAGGCATGCAATAGACCTTGAAAAAAGGGACCTTGAAAAGTGGAACCTTGAAAAAGCAGACCTAAATCTGCAAAGCCCGCCGCATCTGTTGCCAGCCGCAGCGGGAAAGCCGTGAAGTATAACTGTATTTTCCGGAAAGTCCAAATAGATCCCAGAGACACGGGAATGCCCCGTAAAATCCCTCCGATGATCGTGCTGGGCATCGAATCCTCCTGCGACGAAACCGGACTGGCGCTCTATGCACCGGGGCGCGGCCTGCTTGGCCAGGCCCTGCACTCGCAAATCGATCTGCACGCAGCCTACGGCGGCGTCGTGCCGGAGCTGGCTTCGCGCGACCACATCCGCCGTATCGCGCCGCTTCTGCGCACACTGCTGGCCGGGGCGGCGCTGTCGGTCACGGATATCGGCGCCGTTGCCTATACGGCAGGGCCGGGCCTGGCCGGCGCCTTGCTGGTGGGTGCCGGTTTCGCCGAGGCACTGGCCTTCACGCTCGACGTGCCGGCCGTTCCGGTCCACCATCTTGAAGGCCACCTGCTCTCGCCGCTGCTTGCGGCTGTGCCGCCGGTTTTTCCCTTCGTCGCCCTGCTTGTCTCGGGGGGGCACACACAATTGATGCGCGTCACCGGTGTCGGGCACTACGAACTGCTTGGCGAGACGCTCGATGATGCCGCCGGTGAAGCCTTCGACAAAACGGCCAAGCTGCTTGGCCTGGGCTATCCGGGCGGGCCGCAGCTTGCGCAGCGGGCTGCAACGGGCCGGGTCGGGCGCTTTGCCCTGCCGCGGCCGATGTTGCACAGCGGCGATCTGAATTTCAGCTTTTCCGGCCTGAAAACGGCGGTGCTCACCCAGGTGCGCCAGCACGTTCCCGGGGAGAATGACAAGGCCGACCTGTGTGCCGATATCCAGCAGGCGATTGTCGACGTATTGTGCGCCAAGTCACTGGCCGCGCTGGAGGCCACCGGATTGCAGCAACTGGTCGTCGCCGGGGGGGTTGGCGCCAACCGTGCGCTGCGCGCTGCCCTCGATGAGGCGGCACGCGCCCGGGGCGCACAGGTGTTCTATCCCGAGATCGGGCTGTGCACCGACAATGGCGCGATGATCGCCTTTGCCGGCGCCCTGCGTCTGGCGGCGTATCCCGAAGCAGCCAGGACGGCGCGCGGCTTTGGCGTCCGGCCACGCTGGCCGCTCGACCAGATATAAAGAAACGGGTTATCCCGGAGGCGTTTTCTTTTCACCGATCTTCGGTTCCGTCCCGGCACGGATCCGCTGCAGGTTGCCACTGTGGCGCCAGAAGATCAGCAAGGCAATGCAGAAGATGGCGGTGAGCGTCTCGCCCGGACCGATCAGGATCATGCCGAGGATGGGTGCGGTGATCGCCGTGGCGATGGAGCCGAGCGAGGCGTAGCGGAACAGCCAGACCACCAGGGCAAAGACGGCGATAAGCGACAGTCCGAGCCAGGGGCTGAAGCCGAGTAACACACCGGCGGCTGTCGCCACCCCCTTGCCGCCGCGAAAGCCAAGGAAGATCGGGTGAAGATGGCCGAAAAAGGCGGCGAATCCGGCAATGGAGATGTCCTGCGGCTGGGCGCCGTATGCCGGGCCCAGGTGCTGGGCGAGATAGACAGCGAGCCAGCCCTTGGCCGCATCGCCGAGCACGGTGACGAGGGCGGCGGCCTTGTTGCCGCTGCGCAGTACATTGGTGGCGCCGGGGTTGCCCGAACCGTAACTGCGTGGATCGGCCAGTCCGAAGAGTTTGCTGGAGACGACGGCGAAGGGGATCGAGCCGAGCAGGTAGGCGAAGAGCGCAATGACGAGCGTGGTCATGAGGAATCCCCTAAAATCCACGGCATTCTAATACGGAACCCGCTTGTCCCTTGCCGGCTTTCACTCATGGATCGAATTTTCATTGACGACTTGCGCGTCGAGGCGCACGTGGGTGTTTATGCGCGCGAACAGGCGGCGGCGCAGACCATCGAGATCAACCTCGAATTCGGTGTGCCCGAGGCGGCCGCCTGCAAGGACGACATCGAGGCCACCATCGACTATGCCAGGGTGATCGCCTGTATTCGTGCCGAGCTGGCCGGACGTCATTTCAATCTGCTCGAAGCGCTGGGGGAGCATGTCGTCACGCTTCTGATCGAGAAGTTTGGCGCGCCCTGGGTACGCCTGTCGATCGCCAAGACAGGCGTGGCGCGCGGTGTGCGCCGGGTGGGCATTGCGCTGGAGCGCACACGCCCGGTTTAATTGCCGTGCAGCGCGCAGTCGACGCGCCGGGCCCCGAGTGTGCGCAGCAGTTCTCCGGGATCGATGCCGACGAGATAACCACGCCGCCCGCCATTGATGTAGATGCGGGCAAGGTCGAGGATCGTCGCCTCGACATACACCGGCAGGCGTTTTTTCGTGCCGAAGGGCGAGGTGCCGCCCACCTGATAGCCGGTATGGCGCTGCGCCGTCTGCGGTGCGCATGGCGCCACGCTTCTGGCGCCGATCTGGCGCGCGAGGTTTTTTGTCGACACCGTGTAATCGCCATGCATCAGCACAAGGAGCGGCTTGCCGGCTTCATCTTCCATCACCAGCGTTTTCACCACCGTATGCTCATCGACCTGCAGCGCGTGCGCCGAGACGCGCGTGCCGCCACGCTCTTCGTAGGGGTAGAGATGGTTGCTGTGCGCCACCTTGTGTTCGCGCAGGAAAACCGTTGCCGGCGTTTGTGGCGCGTGCGCCTTGTTCATTTTTTCGGCAGGCGTCCAAGCAGATAAAACTCGTCATTCGGACGCATGTCGGTCAGGTTCGCCATGCGGTTGGACAGGCCGAAGAAGGCGGCGATGCCGGCGATGTCCCAGATGTCTTCATCGTTGAAGCCGTGGCCGCGCAGTGTCTCGAAATCGGCAGCGCCGATCTTCCCGGAATCAAGACTGACTTTCAGGGCGAAATCGAGCATGGCCTTTTGCCGGGGCGTAATGTCGGCCTTGCGGTAATTCACCGCCACCTGGTCGGCGATGAGCGGGTTTCTGGCGCGCACGCGCAGGATCGCACCGTGCGCCACCACGCAATACTGGCACTGGTTGGCGCTGGAGGTGGCCACGACGATCATCTCGCGCTCGGCCTTGGTGAGGCCACCTTCTTTTTCCATCAGTGCGTCGTGGTAGGCGAAGAAGGCGCGAAATTCATCGGGGCGGTGTGCCAGCGCGAGAAAGACGTTGGGAATGAAGCCGGATTTCTCCTGCACGGCAAGGATGCGGCTGCGAATGTCTTCGGGCAGATCGTCCAGCCCGGGGACGGGATAACGGCTGATCGGTGCTTGCGGCATGGTGGTCCCTTCATGCTTGAAGTGTTGAAACGGCAGGGGTATTTTAGACCTCTACCGTTCTCTCTGGCCGGAGGTGCATCATGAGCGAACTGAGTGCCGACGCTGACAGTCTGCTGCCCGCAGCTTTTCTCACCCGACGCGGTTTTCTCGTCACCGCGCTGGGCGCCGGTTTTGCGCTGGCGGTGCAGCCGGTGGCTGCGCAGACGGCGATCCACACCGGCGCGCAGGGTCTTGTTGCCGGCGAGATCCGGGTGAAGACGGCCGACGGCGAGATGGTGGCCTATCGTGCCCAGCCGGCGAGTGGTACGCATTTCCCGGTGGTGCTCGTCGTCCCGGAGATCTTCGGTGTGCATGAGCACATCGCCGACGTCTGCCGGCGCCTGGCGAAGCTCGGTTATCTCGCTCTCGCACCGGAACTCTTCGCGCGTCAGGGTGATCCGCGCGCGATCGGCAGCATTGCGCAGATCATGAGCGAGATCATCGCCAAAGTACCCGATGCACAGGTGATGAGCGATCTGGATGCCTGTGTGGCCTGGGCCAAAGTCAGCGGTGGTGATACGGCGCGCCTGGCGATTACCGGGTTTTGCTGGGGCGGGCGCATTACCTGGCTGTACGCCGCGCACAACCCCGGGTTGAAGGCGGGCGTCGCCTGGTACGGTCGCCTCGTCGGCGAGAAGAGCGCGCTGACGCCACGTCAGCCGCTGGATGTCGCCGCCGAACTGAAGGCGCCGGTGCTTGGCCTCTATGGCGGCGCCGACACCGGTATCCCGCTCGATACGGTGTGGCAGATGCAGGATGCGCTGGCGGCCGCCGGCGGCACTTCGCGGATTCAGGTCTACGATGATGCGCCGCACGCCTTTCATGCCGACTATCGGCCCAGTTATCGCAAGGAAGCGGCCGAGGATGGCTGGCGTCGCTTGCGTGACTGGCTGAAGGCGCATGGTGTGTGATGCCGCGACCGGTTCTGTCCCCAGCGCTGGGGACTGTGTGGCGCAAGCGGGGAGAGTAGGCTCACCTCACCCTGAACAAGGAGGAGGTTTTCATGAGCGACCGACCCGCCGTCCTCGACTACGAGGCATTGATGCAAGTGGTGCGCCGCCGCCGCAGCGTGCGTGATTTTGAAAAAGGCCGCCATGTCGGCCGTGACGTGCTGGAGAAGATCGTCGAATGCGGGCGCTGGGCGCCCAGCGGCGCCAACACGCAGCCGTGGGACTTCATCGTCGTCGATGATCCGCAGATGAAGGACAAGGTTTTCGATGTCTTCATCCGCCAGTCGCAGCGCCTGATCGATCACGCCAAGGGCTTCCCGGCCGTGCACAAGGCGTATATGGCGAATACCGTGGCGATCATCGTTGTCGTCGGCGATCCGCGCTGGATGACCTGTTTCCCGCAGGGCACGACGCCGGAATTCGTCAAGGAGTACGACGACAACAACACCAACATCTTCCTCGTCTCGATGGGCGCGGCGATCCAGAACCTGCAACTGGGCGTCACCGCCATGGGTCTCACCTCGGCCTGGCTCTCCGGCGGCGGTGAAGACATCACCAACCAGGAGCTCTCCGAACTGCTCGGCTACCCGGCGCCGCTGCGTGCCATCGGCACCATCCCTGTCGGCTATCCGCAGAAAGATGTTTCGTTGCGCTATCGCCGCCCGCTCGAACAGGTGGTGCACTGGAACCGCTACGAGCCGAAGAAATTCCGTCAGCAGGAGCAGATCGAGTATTACAACGAGCGCCTGCGTCCCTTTGCCATGTATCGCGGTCTCGAACGCATGGAAAACTGGGAAGACTGTGACGAGAAGCTGGGCAAGTGGAAGCCGGCATTCACCACCGGCACGCCCAACCCGGACGGCAAGCTCGGGTAGGCGCGACAGCGGCCTGAAAAGTCAGTCCTGACAGGACGGCGCGACATTTGCAGGCATGTCGCGCCGTTCGCGTTTGTGCAGGCCGGCCGTACAATGGACGATGTTCATTCGCCCCATCAGGACCTCCTGCCATGAATCATTATCCGCATCTGCTCGCGCCGCTCGATCTGGGTTTCACCACTTTGAAAAACCGTGTGCTCATGGGCTCCATGCATACCGGTCTGGAGGAGGCGTCCAACGGATTCGAGAAGATGGCCGCCTTCTTTGCCGAGCGCGCCCGGGGTGGTGTCGGTCTTATCGTCACCGGCGGTTTTGCGCCGAATCTTGCCGCGCGCGGTGCGCCGCAGGGCACGCAATTTTCCTTCCCCTGGCAGGTGGGCAGGCACCGCATCGTCACCGACGCCGTGCATGAGGCCGGTGGCAAGATCTGCCTGCAGATTCTCCACACCGGCCGGTATGCCTATCACCCGCTCGCCGTTTCCGCTTCCAGAATCAAGTCGCCGATCAGCCCCTTCGCGCCGCGTGCGCTCACGCGCTGGGGCATCAGGAAGACCATCGCCGACTACGCCCGCTGCGCGCAGCTGGCGCAGCGCGCCGGCTATGACGGTGTCGAGATCATGGGCTCCGAGGGGTATCTCATCAACCAGTTCATCGCGCCGAAGACCAACCACCGCACCGACGAATGGGGCGGCGCTTTCGAGAACCGCATCCGCCTTGCTGTCGAGATCGTGCGCGCGACGCGCGAGAAGGTCGGCGCGCATTTCATCATCATCTTCCGCCTGTCGATGCTCGATCTCGTCGAGGATGGCAGCACCTGGGAGGAGGTCGTACTGCTCGCCAGGGCGATCGAGGCGGCGGGTGCGACGATTCTCAACACCGGCATCGGCTGGCATGAGGCACGCATCCCGACCATTGCCACCATGGTGCCGCGCGCGGCGTTCACCTGGGTGACAAGGCGCATGAAGGGCGAGGTGAAGATTCCGCTCGTCACCACCAACCGCATCAACACGCCGCAGGTCGCCGAAGCGGTGCTCGCGCGCGGCGATGCCGACATGGTATCGATGGCGCGCCCCTTCCTCGCCGATGCCGAGTTCGTGAACAAGGCCGCTGCCGGCCGCGCCGATGCGATCAACACCTGCATCGCCTGCAATCAGGCCTGTCTTGACCACATCTTCGAGCGCAAACAGGCCTCCTGCCTCGTCAATCCGCGTGCCTGCAACGAAACCGAACTGGTGATCCGCCCCGCCGCGGCGAAGAAGAAAGTCGCCGTTGTCGGCGCGGGACCGGCAGGCCTCGCCTTTGCCGCCACCGCCGCCGGGCGCGGCCATGCGGTCACGCTCTACGAAGCTGCACCCGTCATCGGCGGCCAGTTCAACCTGGCCTGCCGCATCCCGGGCAAGGAAGAATTTGCCGAGACGATCCGCTACTACCAGCATCATCTTGCCGCGACCGGCGTGAGTGTCAAAGTCAGTCATCGTGCCACGGCGCGCGAGCTCATCGAGGCCGGCTTCGATCACGTTGCGCTCGCCACCGGAGTGACGCCGCGCACACCGGGCATTGCCGGCATCGATCACCCGAAGGTGGCGCGGTATATCGACATTATCGAAGGCCGCCGCGAGGCCGGCCGCCGCGTCGCCCTCATCGGTGCGGGCGGTATCGGCTTCGACATTGCCGAGCTATTGACGCACGACGGCAGCTCGATCGACGATCTCGACCATTTTCGCGACGAGTGGGGCATCGATGCCGGTTACGCCCGGCGTGGCGGCCTCAAGCCTGCGCTTGAAAAACCTGTGCCACGCGAGATCTGGCTGCTGCAAAGAAAGACCAGCAAGATCGGCGAGGGGCTCGCCAAGACCACCGGCTGGATCCGCCGCACGCTGCTCAAGCGGCGCAATGTGCATATGCTGGCCGGTGTCGCCTACGAGAAAATCGACGATGCGGGGCTGCATCTGCGCCTGGGTGAGCGGCAGCAAGTGCTCGACGTCGACACCATCGTCCTGTGCGCCGGGCAGGAGCCGAACCGCGAGCTGCTCGATGATTTGAAAAAAGCCGGTCTGACGGTGAGTCTCATCGGCGGCGCCGATGTCGCCGTCGAACTGGATGCCAAGCGGGCGTTCGACCAGGGCACGCGCGAGGCCGCCGTGCTGTAAGAGAGGGGCAGGGGCGTTGCGCCCCTGCCCGCTGTTTTACTGCCCGCTCCTATTTTGTCTTGATGCCGTCCTCTTCGGCGTATTTCTTCACCAGTGCCTGCGCTTCTTCGAGCAGGCGCTGGCCGTCCTGGCCCCTGGCGTTCATTTCCTTCACCCAGTCCTCGTCGACCGTCTTGCCCACCTTCAGCCAGCGCCGGAACTCCGTCTCCGGCAGATAGTGGAAGGTATCGCCATGGTCGCGCGAGACTTTCTCGAAGGGTGCGGCCACTTCGTCGAACTGCGCGCCGGCCCAGGCCGACATCTCGAGCCCGCTGTTGTTGTCGATGATCTTCTTCAGGTCGGGCGGCAGGCTGTCGTAGCGCGCCTGATTCATGCCCAGCATCATCACGGCATTGGTCATGCGTGCCGAGCCCTTCGGCCCGTCCAGATGATAGTCGGTGATCTCCTGCAGCTTGATCGACGGTGCGGCCTCCCAGGGGACGGCGACGCCATCGACGACGCCCTTGGCGATCGCCTCGGGTACCTGCGGCATCGGCATCTGCACCGGCGTGGCACCGAGTGCGGTGAGCAGGCGCGAGCCCAGGCGCGAGGGTGCGCGCACCTTGAGCCCCTTCATGTCTTCCAGGGTCTTGGGCTGCTTGCGGGCGAAATGCAGCACCATGCCGTCGTGCAGGTGCAGGAAGATCGGTTTGACGCCCTTGAACTCGTCGAGCGCGTTCTTTTGCACGTAGGTCCAGAACGCCTTGCTGCCCGAAGCGCCGTTGTAGGTCATCCACGGCAGCTCGAACACTTCGGACTTGTTGAAGCGCCCGGAAGCATAGGTGAGCACCGACCAGACGATATCGACGGTGCCGTCCCGCACCTGGTCGAACAGTTGTCCCGGCGTGCCACCCAGCTGCATGGAGGTGAACACCTGGCACTTCATGCGGTTGTTCGATTCCTTGGCGATCTTGTCGCACCAGGGCTGCACCAGCCCGTAGTGCGGGTGTGCGGTGGCCGGCATGAAATGATGCACCTTGAGTACCACCTGCTGTGCCAGCGCCAGCGGGGCGGCCAGACAGGCTGCCAGCAGGATCGACGCGGGAATGATGGTTTTGAGAGTGATTGTCCGCTTCACCTTCTCCTCCTTGTGGTTATGACTGCAGGTTTCTGTATAAAGGACGATCGGACGGCTGGCAAGTCACCCGCGCATGTGACCGGAGTCAATGTGTGGCGGATCGGGCTTGCCTTGCGCCGGCCGATCGCCTACTTAGAAATGAGGGAATACCGGCCAGGGAGGCGCCCATCATGATCGAACATCTGCTCAATGAAGACCAGCGACGCCTCGTCGAGGAAGCACGCGCCTTCGTGCGCGAGACGCCGCGCCAGCTCATCCTCGACATGGATGCCGAAAAGGTGCGTTTCCCGCGCGAATGGCTGCGCGAGGCGGCCAGGCGCGGGTTGCTTGGCGTGCGTTATGCGCGGAAATGGGGCGGGCGCGACCTGGACTGGGTGGCCACCAGCGTCCTGCTCGAAGAGATCGGCAGCCTGAGCTACGAGCTGGCCTGCATCTTTGGCGTGGGCGCCGAGCTGGTGTGCGATGCCATCATCCGGCATGGAACCGATGCGCAGCGCGAACGCTTTGTCCGGCCGCTGCTGGCCGGCGAGCGCTTTGCCGCCGAGTGCCTCACCGAGCCGCGCGGCGGTTCGGATTTTTTCGGTGCCAGCAGCACCGCCGAGGACCGTGGCGGATACTTCCTGCTCAACGGGCAGAAGCGTTTCATCGTCGGTGCCGAGGGAGCCGATTATTTCCTCGTCTATGCGCGCAGCAACCCCGATGCGAAGGCGGCGGCGCAGAACAGCATCACCTGCTTCATCGTCGAGCGCGGCCCCGGCGTCGAGACAAAATACCTGTATGGCCTGATGGGCTGTCGCGGCGGCGGCACCGGTCGCCTCGTCTTCGACAACGTCAAGGTACCGCGCGAGAACATTGTCGGCGAGCTGCACGGTGCCTATCCGGTGTTCAACACCATGATGATTCCCGAGCGCCTCGGCACGGCGGCCATGACCATCGGCGCGGCGCGCCCGGCGCTCGACATCGCCACGCAATACACCTCGCGGCGCAAGGCCTTCGGCCAGGTCATCAACCGTTTCCAGGGGGTGAGCTTCCAGGTTGCCGAGGCGGCCACCCTGCTCGATGCCAGCCGCGCCATGGTGTATGCCACCTCGCGTGCCGCCGACGACATGCGCGACATCGATCACCTGCGCCGGTTGATTTCCGAGACGAAGAAATTCGTCACCGAATCCTGCCAGAAGGTGGTGCACAACGCCTTGCAGGTGACGGGCGGCATCGGCTACACCAATGTGTTGCCGCTCGAACGCATCTACCGCGACATCCGCCTCGCCTCGATCTGGACCGGCACCAACGAGGTGATGGCGATGATCATCGCCCACGAGTGGTATCGCGAGCACGGCAGGGGAAAAACAGGCGGGGCAGCACGGCGCACGCGCGACCATGCGCGCGATGCCGAGCAGGCGGATGCCGCCGACGAGATTATCTACGAGTAGGGCGCGTGCGATGAATGGCTATGTCGACTTGCCATGAAACAGTCTTCTCAGGAAAGTCAGCGCGGCCACTGCGACTGAGCTCAGAAAGCCGCTGTAGAGGATCTCGAAAGGCCACATATTGTGTGAAGTGGGGTCGCGCAAGCCATCGACGATAATGCGAAGAACGATGAACGCCATCCATCCGGTCAGTAACGCCGCGGCAATGCGCCAGGCGCCGTTCCAGCGCCAGAGCGACCAGACCGGCCAGAACGTGCCGGCCAGTCCGACGGCGATGACCGACAGCGCGAATAACCCGAAGAAGGCCACGTCGTCGAATGTGGTCGGTTCGTTCAGGCTTTGTTCGACCGCTTTCTTCTGGAACGCCTCGTCTGCCTCCAGCATCTGCGTGACCCATGCGGGGCGGGATTCGGGTTGCGAGAAATTGCCCACTACGAGATGTCCGCGCCAACTCACCGTTCCGGCGGCCTTGTCCGTGTCGTCCCTGCCCGTCTCGATGCGCACCTCATCGATCTGCACGCCGGGCTTCGTCACGGAAAACCAGCCGATCGCCTCGCCCTGGCCGTTGTAGTTTCGCGAAGGATTGGAGTCGCCACCCACGGGCTGCCCCTGCCAGAAGGGACGCGCCCAGATCTTGATGGGTGTATCGGTATCGTAGAGGATGCGCAGGAAAAAATACTGGCCAGACCCGAGCGTCATGTTGCTCTCCTGCGGCCAGGTTTCCGTGATCTTCAGACGTGTCTCGGCGTGGGCGCTGGCAAGCCAGCAGAGACTGGCGGCCAGCAGCAGGACGGATAGCCTGTTGCGGACAGACACGTTCGACAGACCTATACGCATTGCCGTCTCCTTCCGTATCAAGGCAGATCAACGGCAACGGACGCCGTCCTGCCGTGGCTGACTTTTTACTCCTTTTCTTGTGCCACCATCTGGAAAATCCGGCCCTCGGGCGTGCGGCACTCGCCGGCGGCGCGCGGGCCGTCGATGAGGAATTCACAGCTCAGGTTTTTGCCATCGGTGCTTGTCAGATGGGCGCGCGCCTGGTTGGTGGTGTAGGTGGTGATGCGATCGCCCGGATACCACGGAGTGATGAAGACGGGCTGGGAGAAGCCGATGCCGCTGGCCAGAAGATAGAAGCCGCTGTAGCGCACGCCGTCGACCTCGACCTCGATGTGCTGGCTGTCCGGGTAGAGCGTGCCGCGATGCATGCGGGCGGCTGGATCGACCAGCTGGAAGGGCAGGGGGTGCGGTGCTGCGCAGCCGGCCAGTACCGTCACAACAGCAAGCGTGCAAGCAGTGCGGATCAGGCGGGCGGTGTGCATGGACAGCAAGGCCATGGGTGGATGCGCATCGGTTCAGTATAGGCCAGGCGCCGTGCCGCGCGGACTGACTTTCCGGGCAGAAAGGCTGTGCGGGTGCCGCTGTGCGTGTTGTACGTGCTGTGCGCTGCGGATGCCGCAGCGCAACGAGGATTGCTCATCGCATGGTATCGGCATGAAAGGTTTCCTCGCCCTGATGGACGCCGCAGTGCCACTACGGAAGTGTTGACGCGGCGTCGATGGATTCCCGCAGAAACAGGGCAGACGCAAAAAAACAAGGTGTGCCGGGCCGCACGATGCCACTGCGGTTATCCGGGGCGATACGCAACATCGAACAAACAGGCGGATGTCGTTATCGCAAGACGGGTTTTGCTGCACGGCAGCATGTGAGCCCCCGGAGAAAACCGGGGAGGATTTGTCAAGAAATTGTAAGAAACACGAAATTATAATTTTTCACTTTTCCGCTTGTCATCTTCCGGCGTCGAGCGCCGGCAGACGAAGTGGAGGAGAACGACAAAAAAGCACCGGCTGCGCCGCCATGGCCGGATGCGTGCAGCAAGGGGAGGGCGGCACAAAAACAACGATACGAGGAGGATAAGCATGTCCAATGGCACCCGGACAACCCGGCCGATCCGCTCTGCCCGATCGACCGGCATCAGCAAGGAAGAAAAAAAAGTCATCTTCGCTTCGACCCTCGGGACGGTTTTCGAGTGGTACGACTTTTATCTGTACGGTTCGCTCGCGGCGATCATTTCGAAACAGTTCTTTGCCGGCATCAATCCGACTGCCGCCTTCGTCTTCGCGCTGCTGGCGTTTGCCGCCGGATTTGCCGTGCGTCCTTTCGGCGCGATTTTCTTCGGCCGCATCGGCGACATGGTCGGGCGCAAATATACGTTTCTGGTGACGATCCTCATCATGGGCCTGTCGACCTTCCTGGTCGGCTGCCTGCCCAACTATGCATCGATCGGTGTTGCCGCCCCCATCATCCTCATCAGCCTGCGCTTGCTGCAGGGGCTTGCCCTGGGAGGAGAATATGGTGGCGCGGCGATCTATGTCTGCGAGCATGCGCCGCATCAGCGGCGCGGATTGTTCACGAGCTGGATCCAGACGACGGCCACGCTCGGCCTGTTCCTCTCGCTGCTGGTGATTCTCGCCTGCCGTGCGCTGCTCGGTGATGAATTCGACATCTGGGGCTGGCGCATTCCCTTCCTGCTCTCCATCGTGCTGCTGGTCGTTTCGGTGTGGATCCGCATGCAGCTCAACGAGTCGCCGATCTTCCAGAAAATGAAGGAGGAAGGGCGTGCGTCCAGGGCGCCGCTCACCGAATCCTTTCTACGCTGGGGCAACCTGAAGCTGGTTCTCCTGGCGCTCTTTGGCGCCACCGCCGGGCAGGCGGTGGTCTGGTATACCGGCCAGTTCTACGCGCTGTTCTTCCTGTTGCAGACCTTGAAGCTCGATGCCCAGTCGGCGAATCTGCTGATTGCAGCGTCCCTGCTGATCGGCACACCGTGCTTTCTGCTCTTTGGCTGGCTCTCCGATCACATCGGGCGCAAGCCGATCATCATGCTCGGCTGTGCGCTGGCGGTGTTCTCTTATTTTCCGATCTTCAAGGCGCTCACCCACTATGCCAATCCGCAGCTCGAGACGGCGGCCCGCCAGGCGCCCGTTACGGTGATGGCCGATCCGGCAAGGTGCTCGTTCCAGTTCAATCCGGTCGGCACCGCGAAATTCGTCAACTCCTGCGATATCGCCAAATCCTTCCTCGCGCAACGCTCGGTGAAGTATGCCAACGAGCCGGCGCCGGCCGGCTCGCTCACCAAGGTGCGCATCGGCGATGTGACGATCGACAGCTTCGAGGGGGCTGGCATGGCGAAGGAAGAATTCGCCAGCAAGTCGGACCAGTTCAAAAAAGCCGTCGGCGACGCGATCCGCTCGCACGGCTATCCGGACAAGGCCGACATGAGCAAGGTGAATTACCCGATGGTGATCCTGCTGCTCACCATTCTGGTGATCTACGTCACCATGGTGTATGGCCCGATCGCCGCCTGGCTGGTCGAGCTGTTTCCGACGCGTATCCGCTACTCCTCCGTGTCGCTGCCCTATCACATCGGCAACGGCTGGTTCGGTGGATTCCTGCCGACGACCGTCTTCGCCATGGTGGCCGCCACCGGCGACATCTATTACGGCCTCTGGTATCCGATCGTGATCGCTGCGATGACCCTGGTAATCGGCACGTTTTTCCTGCCGGAGACCAATAATCGTCCGATCGATTGAGGTGTGGGGAGCGGAAGGTCATGCGCAATATCGTCTATGAAAAGACCGACGCCGGAAAGCACGAAGTCGCCGTGCGGGGCCGGCTCTCGCAGCGCGCGCGTGCGCTGCTGGTGATGGTCGATGGCGCGCAGCCGGCTGGCGTGCTCCTCGACGGACTGAAGAACCTCGGCGTCACGCAAGACACGTTCAAGGAGCTCCTCGCACTCGGGCTGATCCACGAGAGCGGCACGGCCCAGGCCCCGCCGCCACCCCAGCCGCCATCAGGCGGGGACAGCGCGCCGGCGCCGCCTTCCGACGTGACCCGGGAAATGCACGAACGTCTGCACGAGCTGCACGCCTTCTTCAACGCCACCGTGCGCGAGACCTTCGGCCTGCGCGGCTTTGCCATGCAGCTGAAGGTCGAGCGCGCCGTCACGCTCGAGGATTTCCGCGGTTTGCGCCAGCCCTTCATCGATGCTGTCCGCAAAAGCAAGGGAGACACGGTGGCCCAGGTCTTTGCCGCCAGACTCGATGCCCTGCTCAAGGGCTAGGGTCCGCGCCGTCCCGTCACGACTGACTTTTGCGGGCCGCGCGCACCGTATCCGGGCTATCATGCGCCGGCAGGCGATCCTGTTTTGCGGATCGCAGCTCCTCCACAGAACAGAATGGAATTCCGATGCTCCGACACACCCTGACCGCCTTGCTGCTGCTTGCCGTAACCGCGTGCGACACTGCGACACAAACACCGGCTTCCCTCCCTGACACATCGACCCAGACGCCCGCGCAAACGGCCGCGGGCAGTGATGGCTGCGTGCCGCTGGCTGGCTGGCTGGACGGTGGCAAGAACAGCTTCCAGCTCTCGCTGGCGACGGAAGAGGGTCAATGGGCGGCCCGGATGACGGTCAAGCGCGAGGGGAAAACCGTTCAGGGACACATTCGCCTGCCCGGCCTGGATCCGGCGGCCATCACCGTCGATGACGCCGATCTGGCGCAGGCGACACAGGTGTGTGGCGGCCACGTGCTGGTCACAAACCTGAGCGAGGAGCGCGGCGGCACGCTCCTCATCGGCAATCTGCACGAGGGCGGGCTGGCGCTCACGGCCCAGCGTTACGCCAGCGGCGACGAAGACAGCGCCGAGACGGATTTTCGTGCCGGCGTGCTCTCGGTGAAGACCAGCCTGGAGAGTCTGCGCCATCTGATCGAGGACAACGATGCCGGGGCGACGGTGCCACACGGCTACGTTCCGGAATCGGTCTCCTGCAAGCGCGAGGAGGCGCAGGGCACCACCACGCTGAGTCTTGCCGTCGATGCCGCGGGCGAAGTGTATGCGGTGAACTATCTGTCGGTGATGCCGGACGGACCGAGCTGCTCGCTGGATGCGCTGCGCGGACAGGATGAGACGACCTGGCACCAGGACAAATCCGGTCTGCGCATCGTCTGGGGTGACGAGGCGGATGCCTCGCGCGTCGACATCGGGCGCAAGGGTGACGTCTACACCGTCAATGCCCGCCAGACGCGCCCGACGGATTTTTGCGGACAAAGCGCGCAACTGGCCGATGTGATCACCCTGCAGCGCGGCGAAAGGACCTGCGTCAGCGTGACCTGGCCGCAATGACGGATACAGGCGCCGTATCACGGTGACTGACTTTTCCGTCGAACGATGTCAAGGAGCCTTCATGGAACGCAAGACCATCAATCCGTGGACATGGCAGGACGCCTTTGATTTCTCGCACGGGATCGAAGTCCGTGGTGTGGACAAGACGCTGTATTGCGCCGGCCAGGTCGCGGTCGATGCCACAGGGCGGCCGCTCCATGCCGGCGATCTGACCGCGCAGTTCCATTGCGCACTCGACAACCTGGAAAAAGTTCTTGGTGCGGCCGGCTTCACGCTGGGCGATGTTGTGCGTCTGAATTACTACACCACCGACGTGCCGGCGTTTCACCGGGCGGTGCCGATTGTTGGTGCGCGTCTGCAGGCCGCCGGCTGCAAACCGGCCTCGACGCTGCTCGGTGTGGCCTGCCTTGCGCAACCGGAACTCATGATCGAGATCGAGGCGACCGCCGTACGTTAGCAGGCTGTTGAAATTCGCCCGTTTTCACGGAATCCGGGCACGTTGATGAGACTCTCGAATGCGCATCGAGCCTGAATTTGTGGCATTTCACTCGCCGCCGTGCTGCGCGGCGGCGCATCGCCGTCGTTCCAGTGCCTCATGGCCTCACTCCCTGCGGCACCGCGAACAGTATTCGGGCCATCCACGTGAGATTGCTCGCCGTCATCGTCAGCTTGAACTGCTGATCGACCCGCTGCAATCCCCGGAAGACCGTCTGCCGGATGCGGCCGACCGTCTTGCCCCAGCCGAAGTGTTCCTCGATGCGCTTGCGGATGGTCTGACTCAGCCGGTAGCCGTCATGCCGCGTCGTGCGCGTATCGATGGCGCTGCCGCCGCGCCGGCTGTCGTTTTGCGCAACGTGGGGGGTGACGTTTCTGCTGCGGCAGGCGGCCACGAAGTCGGCCGTGTCGTAGGCCTTGTCGGCGCCCACCGTCTTGGTATGGCTGCCCGGCACCGTATCGAGCATGGAAAGGGCGGCCGCCCGCTCCCCGGTGCCATCAGCATGGGTCACCACGGCGCCGACCACCAGGCCATGGCGGTTCTCCATCAGCGCATGGCCCTGGTAGCACAGGATCGAGGCGGTGTTGTTGCTCTTGCGGTACAGGCGGGCATCCGGGTCGGTCGTGCTCTCGTGCGTGTCGTTGCTGCGCGGCCGGCCCTTCCAGTCGGCCTGGGCGTTGCGGCCGCCGCCCGAGGGTCTCTGGTCGTCCGAGCCGTCCTTGGGCCGGAAGCTCTTCTGGCTGGCCCAAGCCTGGATCAGCGTGCCATCGACCGAGAAGTGCTCCCTGGAGAGCAGGCCCTTCGCATCGGCCAGGGCCATCACCTCGGCAAAGAACGCTTCGATCACCTCATTGGCCAGCAGGCGGTCGCGGTTCTTGGAAAAGACCGAGTGGTCCCAGGTGGCCTCATCCAAGGCGAGTCCGACGAACCAGCGGAACAGCAGGTTGTAGCGCATTTGTTCCATCAGTTGCCGCTCGGAGCGCACCGAGTAGAACACCTGCAGGAGGAGCGCCCGCATCAGCTTCTCCGGCGCGATCGATTCGCGCCCGGTGCCGGCATAGATCGAATTGAACAGGCCGTTCAGGCGCCCGAGCGCCTGATTGACCAGCACCTGGATGGCGCGCAACGGATGATCGGCCGGCACGAAATCGTCGAGCTTGGCCACCGTGAAGAGGCTTTCCTGCATTGCATCCGTCCCGCGCATCCCGATCACCCCGCCGATATCATGAACATAATATCCATAACGCATAATACGCCAGGTTCGTTTACACGGGGGCGAATTCCAACAGCCTGCTAGCAGGCTGTTGGAATTCGCCGATCAACGCGTGCCAGGGCGTTTTCATTGTCAACTGCAGGCCTCACTCAAAAACCACTTGAACTTCGATGAGTGAAATCGCGTCCAGGGTCGCTTTGCAAAAGCGGCCAACTTCCACAGTCTCGGCCAGGATAGCCATTCGCTTTGCGTCTTCGGCAGAAACCTTCATCATTTTTTGGTAGGCCTCGATTTTTTCTGAAGGAACGTCCTTTGGAGCTTCGTGCTGAGGAGTGCACGTAAGGACCAGGTTATCTCCAGAGTATGTCGCGTTTATGCCCCGTGTCGTTTCATCATCGATGCCTTTTAGGACTTGCTTCTTATCGATATTCAAACTGTATTGATCATGTGAAAAACGGCCCCCAAACACGCAGAGATCTATGTCTGATGACACTTCACCAATTTTCACTGAGTTCGATTGACACACTGACTTTCCGGGTTTCGACAAGATTTTGAGCCTTGGAGCATCCTCTGCTATGGCGGCCGACGATAGGCAGGTCAAGGCGATCAAAGCCAGCAAACTGATTGAAGAACGTTTATTCATAAAAGATTCCTTATGGAGAGGTGGATCAATGGTGATATCTAACGAAGTTGTAGAAAAATTATCATAGCATCATGCTGCGAGTGAACGTAACGGGCAAGCCATGATCATAAAAGGCAAGGAGGGACACCGTGGCCCGCTACGAGCATATTGATACCCGTCCGCGGTTTCTGGCTGTGGATCTGGAACGGCAACTGATTCCCGGCACCTTCGTCCATGCCCTCAATCACCTGATCGACAACGAGATCGATCTGTCGGGCTTCGATGCCCGTTGCAGCAACGACAGCAGCGGCGCACCTGCATGACCGCCTGGCGTGCTCCTCAAGGTCGTCCTCTACGCCTACAGCCTCGGCATCGTCAGCTCGCGCACCACGGATATGGGCAGTAGGAGAACGACGAGGGCGGTCGGCTCAGGGATGGTGCGTGTATCGTCGTTGATCGGCAAATTTCAACAGTCTGTCAGGCCGATGCCAGCCTGAGCTTTCTCACGCTTTGCAAGTCGACGTGTTGCCGTGCAACCCACAAGTCGTGGGCGTCCTGCATGGTAAGCCAACTCTCCGGACTGCGTCCGATTGCCTTGGAAAGACGCAGTGCCATTTCAGGAGTGACGCGACTGGAACCGTTGAGAACGCGGCTTAGAGTGGACGCGGCAACGCCAAGCTTGTCCGCAAGCTCACGCCCGCTGATGTTGTTGGGTTCAAGGTAGATACCGGAGATGAATTCACCGGGGTGCGGTGGATTATGCATGCTCATTAGTGATAGTCCTCATAGTCCAGTACGTAGACGTTTCCGCCCTTGAACTCGAATGTGATGCGCCAATTCCCGTTCACGGTGATTGACCAGCGCCCTTTCATTGCTCCTTTGAGCGAATGAAGCCTGAATCCTGGGATGTCCAAGTCTTCAACGACGTGAGCAGTGTCGAGTGCAGAGAGTTGAAGGCGAAGGCGCTTGGCGTGACTTGCTTGAACGCCGGATGCGCTTCCTGTCTCAAACAGACGGCGAAGGCCCTTATGCCGAAAGGACTTGATCATGGTGCGACTGTATCACGTTGCGCACTACGCAACAAGAGGCCCAGTGAGGCTGTAGAAAATCTCTTCTTGTTCGGCGCATACTGCCGTGAACCAAATGGAATATCAAGACTCGAAGGGGTATTCGGTTTGGGGAGGCATCACATCAAATCAAGACGCCCATCGTTGTAGGTGGGGGACCGCCGCAGCGACGAAGCCGCATGAACTATTGCGACACTCTGGACGCGAGCAGAGAGGCGGTCTTGATCCATGTTTTGCCTTCATCGCGGCTGGTCTTGCTTTCCCAGCTGAAGCTGTTCTTTGCGATGTTGAAGAAGCGAATCTTGGTCCTGACGATGTTCCCCGCTGGGTCCTTGCCGCTCGCATTCAACAGCATCTCGCCGTCTTTTAGCTCGCCATACCATTCCGCGCTTGCCGCTGGTTGAAGTGCAGACAGGCCAGCCATTTCCCAGCGGTGCGTAGCTTCTGAATAGGTTCTCAGCGTGACATATGACGAGATTGCTTGGCCCGTAGGGGCGTAAGCCTTGAAGTCATCTACGACCATGCGACCCTCATTCAAGTACTTGGCGTTCCAACTGGCCTTGTACTGGAAAAGCGGGGAACCGTCTTCCTTGTATCGGGTTGCGGCGACATCCCAATCGCCAATGAGGAAGTCGAACTGCTGACCCTCGGGCGACGCGCCTTTGAGATACCGTGCGACTTCAGGTGGCACTTGTGGTACTTGGTTCTTGGACTCCTGCACGATCTGATCCTCGCTCTTGGTTGGTGGGGGTGCGGCGGCACCAATGATCGGCGACATTGCAATAATGATTCCACACATAGCAAACCTCATGCGCTCTCCTGACGGCTAACAGGCTGTTGAAATTCGCCCGTTTTCACGGAATCCGGGCACGTTGATGAGACTCTCGAATGCGCATCGAGCCTGAATTTGTGGCATTTCACTCGCCGCCGTGCTGCGCGGCGGCGCATCGCCGTCGTTCCAGTGCCTCATGGCCTCACTCCCTGCGGCCCCGCGAACAGTATTCGGGCCATCCGCGTGAGATTGCTCGCCGTCATCGTCAGCTCGAACTGCTGATCGACCCGCTGCAATCCCCGAAAGACCGTCTGCCGGATGCGTCCGACCGTCTTGCCCCAGCCGAAGTGCTCCTCGATGCGCTTGCGCACGGTCTGGCTCAGCCGGTAGCCATCAGTGGCTCCCCGGAAGGAGCGCTTTGACTGCTTGGAATAGCTCTCTCGGAATTGGGTAGAGAGAATCGGAAGCAGAGTTGAGGTAGATGCCTCGGAACTGAGGATTGGCTTCGATGATGCCGAAGAAGACCGGGAATGTGAGCTCAACGTAGCTAGCCCCATTGGGAAATGCCTTCGATAACTCAGCAGCATTGGTGTATGCATAGGCCCAAACATTACCCTGATTGTCGACAGCAGTCCTCAGACGCAATTTTCCGGGAGGTGCACCTGGATCGGTAGCTACAAGCAAGGAGCGGTTCGCGAGGGCGGAAGCAACTGGGCCGATGGACTGTGCGACAGGTTCTTTTCCGTGTTGGCGAATGATCTGTTCAATCGACATTTGCTCGGCTCCCGCGGTGTGACTAACGCCGACCGCTAGGAATAGCAGGCCGCAAACAATGGTGGTTCGGCAATGCGTTCCAATGCGCGCGCCAGACTCCTGATGGCAACGCCCGAGGTAACCGGCGCAAAGACCGCGCAGCGGGATTTGCGTCCGGTTGACTGATGGGATGGACTCCCCCCTTTTGTTGGCGCAGTCTTTGCGCGGCTGAAGCTCATTGGACGTGGGTGTCAGCACCGATCAACTCCGAGGGGGAATCCAAAATGCATGCTACTACCGTTGCTGTCGATCTGGCAAAAAGCGTCTTCCAGCTGGACGTGGCCGATTCGGCCTGGAAGGTCATCGAATCCCTTCAACCACATGGCGCGCCGTTACGAGAAAGACGTCGCTTGCCTTGTCACCATCTCCACCCTTTCCGAGAAAGAACGCAGACCCGGCAAGCCGCATCGACCCGTCTGCCACGCGGTACCCGATAAAGACGACGCATTTTCTAATTTCATCTTGAACCTTCATGCGAGGCCCCGTGTGAGCGCTAACTAGAAGTAGACAGCCTAAATGACGGAAAATAAACTGTCTTCCGTCTGGCTATCCCGGTTGAAAATTGGTTAATATTCTTATAAATCATGATGCTAGCAAAAAATGGTGGGGCCTAATCCATGAGTGCTGCTTCGTCACAGACGCCCAGGCTGCTCGACCAGGTGCGGGGCAAGATTCGCCTGAAGCATTACAGCTTTCGCGCCGAGCAGACTTATGTGGACTGGATTAAACGATTTATTCTGCATTTCGGCAAGCGCCATCCGCGCGCGCCGGGGGCGGCCGATGTGGAGGCGTTCCTGACGCATCGGGCGGCGGCGGGCAGCGGGACAAGGCCCGGGCAGGCGACCGGCACGCCCCTGGCCGGGCTGATCAGCCGGCCCGAGGGGAAAATCACGATGAGCAGCCAATACGGCAGAGGGTGTGTGTCAGGCACTTCCGCCGCATCGCCACACGCTACGGAAGCTTGCCCAGTCCTTCCTGTCGTTCGTTCATTTGGCAGGTGCTTTCGTCTGGCTGGCGTCATTGAGAGCAGCCCCAGGGTTCGCCCGGGCCCGTGCGCGGGCCTTTACAGCTGCGCCTCCTGATAATCGAGGATTTCCTCGATGTGGCGCAGCACCTCGTCGCCGATCTCGTTGGCCCGCCACAGGCGGATCAGCTCGGCGCGCTCGCCGCGCAGGGCGGCCAGGCGCAGGCGCCGGGCGAGATCGGTCTGAATCTCGGCCAGCGATGATTCCTGCATGGTCACCAGGGCGGCACGCTCGCGCGCTTCCAGACGCACCGGATCGGCGAGCGCGGCCGGAACGCTTTCGCGGGCGGCCAGCGTGTCGATGGCGGCGAGTGCCGCCGTGCCCAGGCTCATGCGCACCAGCCTTGCTTCTTCCTCGATGCTGCGGTCCGCACCCACGCGCAGGCGGCGGATCAGTGCGGGCAGCGAGAGCCCCTGCCCGACCAGGGTGAGGGCGATGACGAAGAAGGTGAGAAAAATGATGAGATCGCGATGCGGAAAGGGGCGCCCGTCGGGCAGGAATTCGGGCAGGGCGAGCGCTGCCGCCAGCGAGACGATGCCGCGCATGCCGCACCAGCTGATGATGCCCAGCTCGCGCTTGTGCCCGCGCGCGGCGGGTGTGTCGCGACCAGGGCCGCACAGGCGCGGCAGGAAGGCGGCGAGATAGACCCAGGCGAAGCGCACGAGGATGGCCACCGCGCCGATGGTCGCCCCCCAGCCGATCAGCTGGGCGCCCGAATAATGCGCAAGGCGCACCGTCATGTCGCTCAACTGGATGCCGATGAGGATGAACACCAGGCTGTTGAGCAGGAAAACGAGGAAATTCCACATCGAGCGCGCCATGATGCGCATTTGTGCCGAGACGATTTCCGGTGAGTGGCGCCCGCGCACCAGCCCGGCCGCCACCACCGCCAGTACGCCGGAGACATGCGCGGATTCGGCGAGAACGTAGGTCACGTACGGGACGGCCAGCGTCATCAGCACCTCGATGAAAGGATCGCCCAGGCGACGGTGGATGGCGATGAAGACGAAGGCGAGCACGATGCCCAGCAGGAGGCCGCCCAGCGAGAGGCCGACAAAGTCGAGGCTGGCCTGGGCGAGGGAGAACGTGCCGGTCAGCGTTGCGGCGACCGCGAATTTGTAGAGCACGAGACCCGAGGCGTCATTGACCAGGCTCTCGCCTTCGAGGACGGTGACGATGCGCCGCGGAATGTTCAGGCGCGAGAGGATGGCGGTGGCGGCGACGGCGTCGGGCGGCGAGACGACGGCACCGAAGGCGAAGGCCGCCGCCCAGGGCAGATCGGGCACCAGCCACTTCAGTGTGGCGCCGACGATCAGCGTGGTGGCGAGCACCAGGCCGATGGCGAGCCGGCTGATCTGGGCGAGATTCGCCCGAAAGTCGCTCCATGAGGTGAGCAACGCCGCCTGATAGAGAATCGGTGGCAGGACGAGGACGAGAATCAGTTGCGGATCGAGCGGAAACTGCGGCAGCTTCGGCACGAAACCGAGCAGGATGCCGCCGATGACGAGCGCGATCGGGTAGGGGAATTTGAAATGCCGTGCGACCCAGCCGAGGGCGACGGCGCACAGCAGCAGAAAGAGGACGAGTTCGAGCAGCAGCATCGGGCGGCGGGCGAATCGGGCAAAGGCGCCATTAAACCATGCGGCAGGCCCCGAAAAAAATGGCGGCGAATCGCTTCGCCGCCGGTGATGGCCAAAGAGGGGTCAGCGCGCGCTGTGCTTCCCGCCCCAGGAGCGCTCGCCATGGTCATGGCCGCCGCCCCAGCCCTTGCCGCCGCGGTGGCCGCCGAAGTGGCCGGCGCCGGAATGGCGTGTCATCTGGGCCAGCGTCTTCGCCTGCGCGGGTGTGAGCACCTGTTGCAGCCTGGCCGTTGCGTCGGCGAGCGTGGCGAGTTTTTGCGCCATCCGGGCAGCACCCTCGGCGCGCTGGCGCGCCAGCGTGGCCGCGTCGGCATCCTGTGCCGGTGGCGCCGGACGATCGGCGAAGAGTTCCTTGCGCACCTTGACGTACTCTCCCCAGGCTTCCTGCTGCGAGGCCTTGATCTCAAGCCGGTCGGCCATGCGGTCGAGGCGCTTTTGCTGGTGCGCCTGCATGCGTTCCTGCATGCGGACGCTGGGTGTGTCCTGCGTCGGGGCGGCCCAGACCAGCGGTGCGGCGGCAAAGCCGATGCCGGTGGCGAGAAGTGCGGCGGCGAGGGTGTTGCGTCGGGTCGGTTTCATGTTGAATCTCCGTGTGGTTGAAAGACGCTTCCCATTAAAAAGCCGATTTGTAACGCCCGCTTTGCCCGCGGTCGCCGATTTGTTAACGCTTTGTTACGCTTTGTCGAAGCCGGCTCACAAATGCGCCATGCAGATGGCGAATCAGTACACTAGCCCGCATGGACAAGCGAATCCTCATCGTCGACGACGATCCCGAGCTGCGCAAGCTGTTGCGCGATTATCTGGGCCGCAGCGGTTATGGCGTCGAGGCCGTCGCCGACGGTACCGCCATGCGTCGTGCCATCGAAGCGCAGCAGCCCGATCTCGTCATCCTCGACCTGATGCTGCCCGGCGAGGACGGGCTGGTGTTGTGCCGTGCATTGCGCGCCGCGCCCGGGACCGCTGCGCTGCCGATTCTCATGCTCACCGCGCGCGGCGAGGAGACCGATCGCATCGTCGGGCTCGAGATGGGTGCCGATGACTATCTGCCCAAACCATTCAATCCGCGCGAACTGCTGGCGCGCGTGCGCAGCATCCTGCGCCGCACCGAGGAGAGTGTCGCGCGCGCCTCGGCTGCGCGCGCGCTGGTGTTTGCCGGCTGGCTGCTCGATCTGGGCGCGCGCCATCTCGTCGGCGCCGACGGGATTGCCCTGCCCTTGTCCAATGGCGAGTTCAAATTGCTGCGTGCGCTGGCCGAGCAGGCGTTTCGCGTGCTCACGCGCGACCAGCTGATGGATGTGCTGGCCGGGCGCGAGGCGGGGCCTTTCGATCGCAGCGTCGATGTCATGGTGCACCGGTTGCGCCGCCGCCTTGGCGATGATGCGCGGGAGCCGCAGCTCATCAAGACAGTCAGGAGCGAAGGCTACATGCTCGCCGCCGAAGTGGAGCGGCGTGCGTGATGGCCTTCCCGATGAACAGGCTGTGAAGACGCTCCCCGCGCTCCTGCCAAAGAGCCTGTTTGGCCAGATCGTCCTGGCGCTCGTCGCCGGGCTGGTCGTCGCCAACATTGCGGGTGCCTGGCTGATGCTCGACGATCGCGCCCGTTTCGGCGAACGGTTGCGCGGCGAATATGCGGCCCAGCGCATGGCCGGGCTGGTTGCGCTGCTCGACGAAACCGCCCCGCAGGAGCGTGAGCGTATCGTGCACGCGCTCTCCGTGCCGCCCACACAGCTCTCGCTCGGGCAGCCCTGGCAGGAGCGAGCCGATGCCTCGCCCGACGCCATCGATTTTCTGCGCCGTGTGGCACGCGAACTCGATCGTCCGCTGCCCATGCAGGTGCTCTCGCTGCGGCGTGCGCAGCCGCGCCCGCCGGGCTACCGCCGCGCCAGCGGCCCGATTCACCACCATGGCGCAGAGGGCGTGCCAGGGGGTCCCGAGCGGCTGCGCGCGCGTTTTTTTGTACGGATCGAGGTGCAGGCGCGGCTGCGCGACGGGGCCGTGCTGACTTTCCGCCAGTCATTGCCCGAAGCGCCGCGCGACTGGCCGCTGCGCATGCTCGGGCTGCTCGCCGTGCTGGCGGCAGTGGTCGCGCTCCTCTCGGGCTGGGCGGTGCGCCGGCTCACGCGCCCGCTTGCGGCACTCGCCGATGCGGCCGACGGGCTTGCGCGCGATCTTGACCAGCCGCCTCTGCCCGAGCAAGGCCCGCAGGAAGTCGCGCGCGCGGCACGCTCCTTCAAC
This sequence comes from uncultured Rhodocyclaceae bacterium, assembly GCA_964607005.1. GTDB lineage: Bacteria > Pseudomonadota > Gammaproteobacteria > Burkholderiales > Rhodocyclaceae > Desulfobacillus. The sequence goes on along the minus strand of CAZSHO010000010.1, from coordinate 87,959 downwards.
GCCATGCAAGGCGCATTGAAATCCCATCTCGACACGCGTGCGGCCGCGCTTGCCGGCGTCTCGCACGATCTGCGCCTGCCGCTCACGCGCCTGCGTCTGCGCCTGGAGAGCCTGCCCGAGGGCGAGGGCCGTGCCGCCATGCAGCGCGATATCGAGGAAATGGATGCGATGATCGGCAGCACCCTCGATTTCCTGCGTGCCGGCAGCCAGAGCGAGGTGGCCGTGAGACTTGATGTGGTGGCCCTCGTCGAGGCACTTGCCGACGACGCCGAGGCCGCCGGCGCAAAAGTCAGTGTTCATGGTACGGCGTCACCGGTCTTTGCACGGGTGCAGGCGTTGCGCCGCTGCCTGGCCAACCTCATCGACAATGCCCATCGCTATGGCGGCGGCACGGTGGAGGTGACCCTTGCCGAGGAAGCGGCCTCACTGGTGATTCGCGTCGAGGATCGCGGCCCGGGAATCCCGCCCGGGGAGCGCGAGCACGTCTTCGAGCCCTACGTGCGCCTGGAGGCCTCGCGAGCGCGCCATACCGGCGGCACCGGTTTGGGGCTGGCGATCGCCCGTGCCATCGCCCATGCGCATGGTGGTACGCTCAAACTCGAGGCGCGCGCCGGGGGCGGCACGGCGGCGATCCTCACGCTGCCGCGTGACAAGGTACCCCTGGCGTGATCCGCATCAAGGAAGCCGGTGCGCACCGACGACATACTGCCCTGTCCTTTTGTGGAGAACGATGATGCTCTTCGCCCTCTCGCTGCTGATCCCGTTTCTGCTGGCCACGATCTGGTTTTTCTTCCGGCTTGCGCCGGTGACGGCGCGCCCGCGCGGGCAGCGCCTGTTCAACATCGGCGTGCTGCTCGGCGCCGCGGTGCTGGGGGTGACCGAGTGCTTCTATGTGCAAGGCACGATGGCGGGCTCGCCCGACCATGCCCTGTGGCCGGCGATCGCCACCTTCTACGTCAGCGCGACGCTGCCGATCTGGCTGGGTGTGGCCGCCGTGTTGCGACAACTGATTTTTGGCCGGCGCGCACAGGGCCAGCCGCTCGATTTCACGCAGGGATCGAACGATATCCGCTTCTGAAGGCGGGCACCTTGCCGCAGCCGCCCCGGTTGCGGCTCAGCTGCAAAAGAGGCGCTGATTGACGTAATCGACGACCGCGGCGGGCGACAGGTAGGCGCGAAACGCCCAGCCAAGAAGAAAGGCGGCGAGGGCGACGCCGAGGAGAATCAGGAGCAGCCGCGTCTTTTTCATCTGATTACTTCCTTCGCGCGGGATGGGGGCTTTCTCATGCGGCCGCCTTTGCGGCCGAGAGCCGCGCCAGCGGCCGCTCGTCGATCGGCAGGTTGATGAGGGCGGCGATCACGCTCAGGCCGATGGCGATCAGCCAGATGATGTTGTACGACCCGGTCCGGTCAAAGACGATTCCGCCCAGCCAGGCGCCGAGAAAACTGCCGAGCTGGTGGCTGAGGAAGACAAATCCCGAGAGCATTGCCAGATAGCGTACGCCGAAAATCTGTGCCACCAGCCCGTTGGTGAGCGGCACCGTGCCGAGCCAGAGAAAACCCATGGCTGCGGCAAACAGCCCGGTGGACAGCGCGCTGAGCGGGGCGAGCAGATAGAGGCCGATGACCGCACCGCGCGCCAGATAGATGAGGGCGAGCAGTTTCTTCGGGCTCCAGCGCCCGCCGGCCAGGCCAAAACCGTAGGTGCCGAAAATATTGAACAGTCCGATCAGTGCCAGCGCCAGCATGCCGGTGTTGGCGGTCAGTCCCTTGTCGAGCAGATACGAGGGCAGGTGCGTGCTGATGAAGATGAGCTGGAAGCCGCAGACGAAATAGCCGGCGGTGAGCAGCCAGAAAGAGCGCTCGCCGAAGGCCTCGCGCAGCGCCTCGCCCGTCGACTGGGCGATGGCGCCGGCCTGGGCCGCATGGGCGAAGCGCTCGGCCGTGCCGAAGGCGAGCGGCACGATGAGGACAGCGGCCAGGGTCAGTCCGCCCAGGGCGGCAAACCAGCCCAAGCCGCTGATCAGCGCCTGGCTGGTGGGCACCAGCATGAACTGGCCGAAGGAGCCCGCCGCCCCCACCAGCGCCAGGGCACCCGCGCGCTTCCCCGGTGTCACGGCGCGGCCGACGGCACCGTACACCACCGAGAATGTCGTGCCCGACAGGCCGATACCGATCAGAATCCCGGCCGAAAACATGAACATCAGGGGGGTCGTCGCCACCATCATCAGGCCGACACCGGCGGCGTAGAAGAGGCCACCGCCGAAGATCACCTTGCCGGCGCCGAAGCGGTCGGCGAGCCAGCCGCTCAAGGGGCCGGCCAGCCCCCATAGCAGGTTCTGCATGGCAATGGCGAAGGAGAAAGTCTCCCGGTTCCACGACAGATCGTGGGTCATCGGCTGCAGGAACAGGCCGAAACTGTGACGGATACCCATCGAGAGGGTGACGATGAGGCTGCCGCAGATCAGTATCAGCAGGGTGTGGCGCCGGGTGTCGTGAGTGACCATGGGAGAGGAGTACAATCGAAAACGAATGTATACAAAGACGGACTATACACCCGGCGTCCGTGACTGGCGTCCGCCCGGCATCAGTCCTGTCGCCGTGTGCAACACGAGGGGGCTCCATGAAACTCGATGAACTGGCACTGTTTCGCAGCCAGGCGCTGATCGGCAGCGACTGGTGCGGCGCCGACAGCGGCGCCCTTTTCGATGTCCTCGATCCGGCCAGCGGCCGGCGGCTCGCGCGCGTGCCCGACATGGGGACGGCCGAGACGCGCCGCGCCATTGCGGCGGCCGCAGCGGCCTGGCCAGACTGGCGCGACCGCATCGCCAGGGAACGTGCCGCCGTGCTGCGCAAATGGTTCGAACTGATGCGCGCCCATGCCGAGGAACTCGCGCAACTGATGACGGCCGAGCAGGGCAAGCCGCTTGCCGAAGCGCGCGGCGAGGTGGCCTATGCGGCGAGCTTCGTCGAGCTGTTCGCCGAGGAGGCCAAGCGCGTCTATGGCGACACGATTCCGGCGACCCAGGCCGACAAGCGCCTGATCGTCATCCGCCAGCCGGTTGGCGTGTGTGCGGCCATCACGCCGTGGAATTTTCCGGCGGCGATGATCACGAGGAAGGTCGCTCCGGCGCTCGCCGCCGGCTGCACAGTGGTGGTCAAGCCGGCCGAGCAGACGCCGCTCACCGCGCTGGCACTGGCCGAGCTGGCGTTGCGTGCCGGCTTCCCGCCCGGCGTCTTCAATGTCGTCACCGGCTCGGCGCAGAGCGCTGCGACGATCGGCGCCGAGCTGAGCGCCAACCCGACGGTGCGCAAGCTCTCCTTCACCGGCTCGACGGCGGTCGGCCGTCTGCTCATGGCGCAGTGCGCGCCGACACTGAAAAAACTCTCCCTGGAGCTGGGCGGCAATGCGCCGCTCATCGTCTTCGATGATGCCGATCTCGATGCCGCGGTTGAGGGCGCGCTCGCTTCAAAATATCGCAACACCGGTCAGACCTGTGTCTGCGCCAATCGCCTGCTGGTGCAGGAGGGCATCTACGAAACCTTCGCCACGCGGCTTGTCGAGCGTGTCGAAGCGATGCGGGTCGGACCCGGCAGCGAGACGGGCGTCGTGCAGGGCCCGCTCATCGACGCGCAGGCGCTCGCCAAGGTCGAGGCGCATGTCGCCGATGCGCGGGCCAGGGGCGCGCGCGTCCTCACCGGCGGCAAGCGTCATGTGCGCGGGGGCACCTTCTACGAACCGACGGTGATTGCCGATGTCACGCCGCAGATGCTTTGCGCGCGCGAAGAGACCTTCGGCCCGGTGGCGCCGTTGTTCCGCTTTGCCAGCGAGGAGGAAGCCGTGCGCCTGGCCAACGACACCGAGTTCGGTCTCGCCGCCTACTTCTTCTCGCGCGATGTGGCGCGCTGCTTTCGCGTCAGCGAAGCGCTCGAATACGGCATGGTCGGCATCAATACCGGCTCGTTCTCCAACGAAGTCGCGCCCTTTGGCGGCATCAAGCAGTCCGGCATCGGGCGCGAAGGTTCGAAGTACGGGATCGACGAGTATCTGGAGATGAAGTATCTGTGCTTTGGCGGTATCGCCTGAAATCACGCAGGGAGCCGCCGCATCCGGGCCGCGCCCTGCATGCCGGTTTTCCGGTTAATCAGGCCTTGTGGTAAACCTCGGCGCCGGCCTCGACGAATTCCACCGCTTTTTCCGCCATGCCCTTTTGCAGCGCCTCATTCTCCGTGACGCCCTGTGCAGCGGCGTAGTCGCGCACGTCCTGGGTGATTTTCATCGAGCAGAAACGTGGCCCGCACATCGAGCAAAAATGCGCCTGCTTGGCACCTTCCTGCGGCAGCGTCTCGTCATGGAATTCGCGCGCCTTGTCCGGATCGAGGCCGAGGTTGAACTGGTCGTCCCAGCGGAACTCGAAGCGTGCCTTGGACAGCGCATTGTCGCGGATCTGCGCGCCCGGATGGCCCTTGGCCAGGTCGGCGGCGTGGGCGGCGATCTTGTAGGCGATGATGCCGTCCTTGACGTCGTCCTTGTCGGGCAGGCCGAGGTGTTCCTTCGGCGTGACATAGCAGAGCATGGCCGTGCCCAGCCAGCCGATCATGGCCGCGCCGATGGCGCTGGTGATGTGGTCGTAGCCGGGGGCGATGTCGGTCACCAGCGGGCCGAGGGTGTAGAAGGGCGCCTCCTTGCAGTATTTCAACTGCAGCTCCATGTTTTCCTTGATGAGGTGCATCGGCACGTGACCCGGGCCCTCGATGATGGTCTGCACATCGTGCCGCCAGGCGATGTCGGTGAGCTCGCCCAGGGTTTCCAGCTCGCCCAGCTGTGCCGCGTCGTTGGCGTCATGGATCGAACCGGGGCGCAGGCCGTCGCCGAGCGAGAAGGCAACGTCGTAGGCCTTCATGATTTCGCAGATGTCCTCGAAATGCGTATAGAGAAAATTTTCCTTGTGGTGGGCGAGGCACCATTTGGCGAGAATCGAGCCACCGCGCGAGACGATGCCGGTCAGGCGCTGCGCGGTGATCGGCACGTAGCGCAGCAAGACACCGGCGTGGATGGTGAAGTAGTCGACGCCCTGCTCGGCCTGTTCGATCAGCGTGTCGCGGAAGATCTCCCAGGTGAGGTCTTCGGCGATGCCCTCGACCTTCTCCAGCGCCTGGTAGATCGGCACCGTACCGATCGGCACCGGCGAATTCCTCACGATCCACTCGCGTGTCTCGTGGATGTTCTTGCCGGTGGACAGATCCATCACCGTGTCGCCGCCCCAGCGGATGGCCCAGGTCATCTTCTCGACTTCCTCCTGGATGCTGGAGCCGAGCGCCGAGTTGCCGATGTTGGCGTTGATCTTCACCAGGAAGTTGCGGCCGATGATCATCGGCTCGGCTTCCGGGTGGTTGATGTTGGCGGGGATGACGGCGCGCCCGCGCGCCACCTCGTCGCGCACGAACTCCGGCGTGATGACGCGCGGGATCGATGCGCCCAGCCCGTCGCCCGGATGCTGGCGCAGCAGCAGCTCGGAGAGGCCCTCGCGTTTCTGGTTCTCGCGGATGGCAATGAACTCCATCTCCGGTGTGACGATGCCGCGTCGCGCATAGTGCATTTGCGAGACGTTCTTTCCGGCCCGGGCGCGGCGCGGTTTGCGCTGCAGCTCGAACCGCAGCACGTCCAGACCGTGATCGGCGGCGCGCGTGCGGCCGTAGTCGGAAGAGAGCCGCGGCAGCTCCTCGGAATCGCCGCGTTCCTCGATCCATCTTTGCCGTAGCGCCGGCAGACCGCGACGAATGTCGATCCGCGCCTGCGGATCGGTGTAGGGGCCGGAACAGTCGTAGACGCAGACCGGCGGGTTCGGTTCGCTGCCGGTGGTCGTCGGTGTATCGGCAAGCGTGATCTCGCGCATCGGCACGCGGATGTCCGGGCGACTGCCGGCAATGTAGATCTTGCGCGATTGCGGCAGCGGCGCGACGGCGGCTGCGTCCACGTGGGCGTCGTGGGCGACGAATGGTTCCTTGGCGTTCATGCAGGACTCCTTGCGAGAGGGACAGGCGGGCAAGGAAGGTTTTCTCGGCTTCCCTACGACGGCATGACCCGTACAGGTTCAAAGGGTGTAATCTCAGCCGGAAAATTTTCCGGCACCCCAAGGGCGCACGCTACTGCAAAGCCGGCGTCGATGCAAGGCGAAGCAGAAAAAGGATGAGGCGGAAAAAGGCCTTGCGGCACATCAGGGAAAGGGAGGAAACATGAAAAGCTGGCGAACGCCGCAAGGGCACGCCGTTTGGCGCAAGCCGCCCGGCGCCGTCCTGCGGGCACTGACTTTTGTGCTGGCGCTGGTTGGCGGACCGTTATCCGGATACGCCCAGGAAGCCATCCGCCATTTTGATGCGCGGATCGGCATCGGGGCCGACCGCACGCTGGATGTTACCGAGACGATCCGCGTCCGCGCCGGGGGGGACCAGATCCGACACGGCATCTACCGCGATTTCCCGACGCTCTACACGAGCTGGCGCGGGCGCCGCATTGCGCCTTTCAATGTCGTCGCAGTGACGCGCGACGGTGTCGACGAACCCTGGCGGATCGAGTCGCGCGAGAACGGCGTGCGCGTCTATATCGGCGATCCCGACAAGGATGTGCCTGTCGGCGAGCACGAGTATGTGCTGCGCTATCGCACCGACTGGCAGCTCGGCTTCTTCCCTGATCACGACGAGCTCTACTGGAATGTGACCGGCAACGGCTGGCACTTCCCGATTCTGGCGGCGACGGCAGAGGTCACCCTGCCGGCCCCGCTGCCCGCGGATGACCTGAAAGTCGACGCCTATACCGGTCCGGCCGGTGCGCAGGGCCGCCAGTGGGTCTCGCGCATCGAAAACGGCGGAGTGGCCCGCTTTGCCAGCACGAACGCCCTGCAACCGGGCGAAGGGCTGACGATCGTGGTCAGCTGGCCCAAGGGTCTCGTCGCCGAACCGACCGACGAAGAACGTCGCGCGCGCTGGTCGCACGACAACAGTGAATGGTGGGTCGTGCTGGCCGGTTTCGTGCTGCTCCTCGCTTACTATCTGACCGTCTGGCATCGTTACGGGCGCGATCCGGACGGCGAGACCATCATCCCGCGCTTTGCCCCGCCGAAGGATCTTTCTGCTGCGGATCTGCGTTATCTCGAACGCCGCGACTACGATGACCGCGTGTTCACCGCCGGCATCGTCGCGCTGGCGGTGAAGGGGTATCTCTTCCTGCGCAAGGAAGACGAGGAATACGTTCTGTCGCGCCCGGACGAGGGCAGCAGCCAGCCCCTCACCGATGACGAACGCGTGCTCTTCGATGCGCTGCAGCTGCCCCGCAGCGGCGAGCTGCGCCTGGGCGCGAAACATGTGCCCGTCGTGCAGCGGGCACGTGATGCGCTGAAGGCTGCGCTGCGCAAGGAGCACCTGCACCGTCACTTCGTCATCAACGGCTTCTACCTGATTCCCGGCATCCTCCTCAGCGTGGCCTGCCTCGTGCTGGCCGCTTTCTGGAGAGGGCAGGCTGGGCCGCTCGAGCAGAGCGGGTTTGCGGCGATCTTCCTGCTGGTCTGGTTGAGTGGCTGGACTTTCGGCGTCATCGTGCTGTTGCGTGGCGTTGTGAACGGTTGGCGTGGGGTCTTCGCCGGGGGGTCACAAAGTCTTTTCGGCACGCTTTTCCTGACGGCTTTTTCCCTCCCTTTCATCATCGGCGAACTGGCCGGACTGTACGGTTTGTCGCGCGTTTCGGTCATTCTGGCGGCCGCCTTGCCCGTGCTGATCGGCACGAACTATCTGTTCTATCGACTGTTGCAGGCGCCCACCCTGGCCGGACGCAAACTGCTCGATGAGCTGGCCGGTTTTCGCATGTATCTCGCGGTCGCGGAGAAAGATGAATGGCGGGTCCGTTCCGGTCCGCAGCACACGCTGCAACTCTTCGAGAAATACCTGCCGTATGCCATTGCCCTCGACCTGGAAAAGCAATGGACCGCGCAATTCACCGATCTGCTGGCGGCGGCCGCAGCCGATGATGCGCAGGCGTCGCCGCGCTGGTACCGCGGTACGCACTGGTCGGATTTCAGTCACTCCGGTTTTGCCGGTTCGATGAGCGAGAGCCTGAGCGGGGTGATTTCCTCCTCCTCGACACCGCCGGGCAGCAGCTCGGGCGGCGGTGGCGGGGGTTCTTCGGGCGGCGGTGGCGGGGGCGGGGGCGGTGGCGGCTGGTAGAGCGAAGGCAGACGGACCAGCGCTTCGGAAGGGTACGGTGGCTGCTCCGGGTGATGTGCATCGTCGCGCCCGATAAAAGTCAGTCCCGGCAGGACGGCGGGTCTGCCTGTCCGCGCATCCTGCCGGAGACGGGCGAGCGGGCTCAGCCCAGATCGAGCGGCACGAAAATTTTTGCGTCGTTGCGCTGGACCAGCAGGGCCGCGTGCTTGCCGGCCTTGTCGGCGAGCGCGCGCAGTTGCGCGGCACTGGTCACCGGCTGGCCATTCAGCGAAAGGATGACATCGCCGGGCTGGATGCCGGCGCGTGCGGCCGGCCCGCTCGACTGTTCGACGAGCAGCCCGCTGCCACTGCCGGTCTGGCTGCGCTCGTCCGCGGTCAGGGGACGCACGGCGAGTCCGAGCTTGCCTTGCTGATCCGTCGGGCCGGCGTTCGCCTGTTGATCCTGCTCGAGACGGCCGACGGTGATGTCCAGGCTGCGTGTGGCCCCCTTGCGCCAGATCTCGAGCGGGACGCGGGTGCCCGGTGTCACGTCGGCGACCATGGGCGGCAGCTGGTTGGAGCTGGCGATCTCTTTGCCGTCAAAGCGCAGGATGATGTCGCCCGCCTGCACGCCGGCGCGCGCGGCCGGGCTGTCCGGGCTGACCGAGCCGACCAGTGCGCCGGCGGGCTTTTTCAGACCGAAGGAGTCGGCGAGCGACTGATTCACTTCCTGGATGGAGACGCCGAGCCGGCCGCGCTCGACCTTGCCGCCGTGGGCGATCTGCTGTTCGACCTTCATCGCCAGATCGATCGGGATGGCGAAGGAGAGGCCCTGATAGCCGCCGCTGCGGCTGTAGATCTGCGAGTTGATGCCGATCACCTCGCCGTTCATGTTGAACAGCGGGCCGCCCGAGTTGCCCGGGTTGACGGCGACATCGGTTTGCAGAAAGGAAACATAGCCTTCGTCGGGCAGCGAGCGTGATTTCGCCGAGACGATGCCGGCAGAGACGCTGTTCTCGAAGCCGAAGGGCGAGCCGATCGCCAGGACCCATTCGCCGACCCGCGTGTCGTCCGGATTGCCCAGCTTCACTGTCGGCAGGTCCTTCGCGTCGATCTTCACCACCGCGACATCGCTGGGCTTGTCGATGCCAAGTACTTTGGCCTTGAATTCACGCTTGTCGGTGAGTTTGACGGTGACTTCATCGGCGCCATCGACAACGTGTGCGTTGGTGAGGATCAGGCCGTTGGCGCCGACGATGAACCCCGAGCCCTGGCCACGCACCGGCACGTCGCCCTGCTGTGGCATGGGCATGCGGAAGCGACGCAGGAATTCGTTGAGCGGATCATCCGGATCCATCTGCGGGAAAGGCGACTCGATGCTCGCCGTCTTCCGGGTTCCGGCAACACTGATGTTGACCACCGCCGGGCCATATTGGGCGACGATGCTGCTGAAGTCGGGGGTGCCCGGTCGTGCCAGGGGTGTGCTGTCCGTAATGGAACGCGTGGCCGCCGGTGCGGCGCTCGGGCCGAGCGCGTGTGCCAGCGAGATCGCTTCATGACCGTAGAGGCCATAACCGGCACCGAGCAGGGCGGCAATGCTGACACCGATGACGGAGCGCTTGAGGGTGCTTCTTTGCATGACGGTCTCCTTGTCTTCATGGCAAGGCGGGATGCCTTGCGATGGCGTCAATCTACGGCCGTCAGACTTAAGGCAGACTTAAGAGGGCAGCGGGGGGGAAGAAGACGCGCACGCGCAGGCCGCCGCCCGGCGCCTCGTCCAGCTGCACGCTGGCGCCGTGGCGCTGGGCAATGCGCTGCACGATGGCAAGCCCCAGGCCGCTGCCGGTTTCCTCGCCGGCGGCCGGCGTGCCGCGCCGGTAGAAGCGGTCAAAGACACGTTCGCGCTCCTCGGCAGGGATACCCGGGCCGCTGTCGCATACTTCGAGGAGCGGCCGGCCGCCATCGTTGTCGACGACGATGTCGATGCGGCCGCCGCGCGGCGTGTGGCGCAAGGCGTTGCCGATCAGATTGGCGAGCAGGGTTTGTATGGCGCTGGCATCGGCGCGCACGACGAGCCCCTCGTCGGCCCGGGCGAGACCCAGATCGATGTCGTGCCCGGTCGCCAGGGGAATGAGTGTGCCGATCGCCGTGCGCGCTGCTTCGGCCAGCGCCAGTGGCGCAAGCGGTGCCGGTTCGATTGAGCCTGGTTCCAGCCGTGCCAGCGTGAGCAGTTGCTCCACGGTGTGGCGGGCGCGCGCCAGCCCGCGTTGCAGGTCAGCGCTGGCGGCACGGCGCCCGGCGTCCGTGGTGGCGCGCTCGACGAGCTGTGCCTGCAGTTGCAGGGCGGCCAGTGGTGTGCGCAGCTCGTGTGCGGCGTCGGCGACGAAGGCGCGTTGTGCACCCAGTGCCGCATCGAGCCGCACGAGCAGATCGTTCAATGCATGCACCAGGGGTTGCACCTCTTCGGGTACGGCGGTTTCCTCCAGGGGATCGAGCGTTTGCGGTGTGCGCGCACGCAGGGCGCGGGCCAGGCGCTCGAGCGGGGAGAGGCCGTGCGTGACGATCAGCCAGATGAGAAGACCGACAAGGGGCAGCAGCAGAAAGAACGGGACGAGCGTGCGCAGTGCCGCATCGGCGGCAAGCCGGCGCCGCACACGCAGCGGCTGCGCCACTTCAATGGTCTCGTCCAGATACTGCAGGGCGAACAGGCGCCAGGGACCTTCCGGGGTGTCGACATCGGAGAAGCCAAGCTGCGTGAGGTTCGGCAGCACGCGGTGCGGGCGCGAGTAATACACCGTGACGCCGGCACGGTTCCAGATGCGGATGACGAAGTCGAACTCTTCTTCGCCGATCACGCTGGGCGGACCGGTGCCGCTGAAATCGCGATCGCGCAGGGAGAGGGCGATCTGGCGCAGGTGGTAGTCGAAGACTTCGCCGATCTCCGCGCCCGCCTGACGGTAGCTGACGAAGGCGGCCGCGAGGATGGCCAGACAGAGCGTGCCGATCAGCGTTCCGAGCAGCTTGCGCCGGATCGAGCTCATGAGGGTTTGGGCACCATGTAGCCGACACCGCGCACGTTGCGGATCCACGCGCTGCCCAGCTTGCGCCGCAAGGCGTGGATGTGCACCTCGACAGCGTTGCTGCCCACTTCTTCACCCCAGCCGTAGAGGCGTTCCTCCAGACGCGCGCGTGAGAGCGGCATGCCGGGTTGTTCCATCAATGCGAGGAGCAAGGAGAACTCGCGCGCCGAGACAGCGACAAGGTCCTCGCCCAGGCGCACTTCGTGCGTCGCCGGATCGAGGCTCAGCTCCCCGCAGTGCAGGGCAGGGGCGGCCTGGCCGGCGCGCCGGCGCAGCACGGCGCGGATGCGCGCGGCGAGCTCATCCAGATCGAAGGGTTTGACGAGGTAGTCGTCAGCACCGGCATCCAGCCCGCGGATGCGTTCGGCGACGGCGTCGCGTGCGGTGAGGATCAGCACCGGCAGAGTGTGTGGCTGGCGGCGCAGTGTGGCGAGCACTTCGAGACCGTCCTTTCTTGGCAGACCCAGGTCGAGCAGGAGCAGGTCATGGCTGCCGCTGGCCAGTGCCAGCTCGGCGGCGATGCCGTCGCGCACCCAGTCGACGGCGTGGCCTTCCTGGCGCAGGCCGCGCTGGACACCGGCGCCGATCATGGGATCATCTTCTGCCAGCAGTATTCTCATCACATTGGCTCACCCGGTGAGAAAGCACCGGTCTTGCGGCAGGGGCACGCTACTGCGAAGTCCGCTTCCATGCAAGAGCCGGTTCGGGTGTGGTAAGTTCCCCGGATGCAAAAACACGGGCAAGGGTGATGATGTTCGGCTGGGCTCTGGCGGCACTGATGCTGGCGATACTCGTCTGGCTCGTCATTTTGTTCAACCGGCTGGTGGCGCGGCGCAACCTGGCGCAAGAGGCCTGGAGCGGCATCGATGTGCAGCTCAAGCGCCGCCATGACCTGCTGCCCAAGCTCGTCGCCGTGGTGAAGGCCTATGCGCAGCACGAGCGTGCCGTGCAGGAGCAGGCGGTGGCGGCGCGCACCGGTGCCCCCGCGGCGGAACGTGCCGCCGCCGAGAACGCCCTCACCGGGCAACTGCGCGGGCTGCTGGCGGTGGTCGAGGCCTATCCCGATCTGAAGGCCGACCAGGGGTATCTCGACCTGCAAAGACAGGTCTCCGACACCGAAGAGCAGATCCAGTACGCGCGCCGCTATTTCAACGGCACGGTGCGCGAGCTGAACATTCTTGTCGACGCCTTCCCGAGCAATCTCGTCGCGCGCCTGTTCGGCTTCACCACGATGGAGTATTTCGAGATCGAGCTGGCCACGCAGCGCGACAGCCCTGCGCTGTTTTCACGTTGAACGGGTGTTGCCCTGCGCGTACCGGTTTTTCCGGGCAAAGTCAGTGCTGGCAGGACGGCGCCCCGGTATCACTTCTTCCGGGCATTTGGGCTGACGTAATCGCCCACGGTGGTCTGGAAGGCGACGTTGAGACGGTTCCAGCCGTTGATGGTGATGATGGCCAGCGTGAGCTCGGTGAGCTCCTTCTCGCTGAAGTGCAGCCGCGCTTCCTCATAGACGGCATCCGGTACGCCTTGCGCGATCAGGGTGACGGCCTCGGTCCAGGCGAGTGCGGCGCGTTCACGATCGGTATAGCAGGGCGCTTCGCGCCAGGCGGTGATGAGATAGAGGCGCTGTTCCGTCTCGCCCAGGGCGCGTGCGTCCTTGGTGTGCATGTCGAGGCACCAGGCGCAGCCGTTGATCTGCGAGGCGCGTGTCTTGATGAGCTCGAGCAGGGATTCCTCGAGGCCGCATTTGTTGACGTGCAGCTGCACGGCGAGCATGGCCCTCATGGCTTCGGGCGAGGCGCTCTTGTAATCCAGGCGTTGTTTCATGATCATTCTCCTTCGGGTTGGGGTGAGTCATAACATAAACCCGCAGACGGGCATTGCCAAGCACCGGGCACGGGCGGCTCTGGCAGGACGGCGTCCGGATGTGCCCGATTCGACCGACAAGGGGATGACGATGCATACGTGGCGACACAGGGCAGGGGGGGCGCTCTTCCTCACGCTGATGCTGGCATTGATCTGGATGCGGCCGCTCGACGGGACGGCGCGCGAATATTCCGAATCCGGCTTCAAACGTGCCTTCGTGACCTTTGCCGCGGCACGCGCGATCAATGCAACGATCAGCGTGCTCAAGAGTTTTCAGGTTGGCGCCATTGCTTCCATCCAGCTGGGTGCCGCACTCGACCCGGTCGATGACCTGGTCGAACAGTTCTCGACGCTCATGCTCGGTGCGACCGTGCTGTTTGCCGCGCAGCGCCTGCTGATCGACCTCCTGGCCACCGTGCCGGTTGCGGTTTTCCTGACGACGCTGCTGCTGCTCTGGGGGGCGAGCGGGCTGCGCGGGCGCGGACCGCCGGGCTGGCTGACGAGGCTTGCCATCGGCGTGCTCTGCCTGCGCTTTGCCGTACCGGTCGTGGCGCTCGGCAGCGAGGGTGCCTATCGCCTGCTGCTTGCCGGACAGTACGAGTCATCGCAACGCCAGATCGAAAGCACGCGGATACAGGGCATCGACGCGCGCAGCGACGAGAGTCTTGCCGAGCAGGTCCGGCGCTGGTGGACCGAAGGTGCGAATATCGGCAAGCGCATCGAGGCACTCAAGGCGCAGACCGAAGCCTGGGTCGAACACCTGATCCGCCTGCTGGCGGTCTTTCTGGTGCAGACTCTCGTCCTGCCGTTTCTGTTCCTGTGGGGCGTGCTGTGGCTCTACCGCACGCTCGCCCGGCCTTTCGGTTCAAGGTCCTCCTGAGGGGGGAATTGTTTTTCCGTGACGAGACAGGACATCAGCCTGCGCTCTGCGTCGCTCGCCTCGCCCTGCGCGTCGGTTCCCATGAAGTGCCGGCGGAAAGCGGCCAGTGCCGCCGCCGGGTCGCTCACGTCGTAGCCGATTGCGGCCAGTGCGAGTGCTGTCTGCGGCAGGGGATCGGCCTCGGTCGGAGCTTGTGCGCACCAGAGTCCGAAACCGGCCTGCGCCAGCCGTGCCCAGGGGAACAGGGAGCCAGGATCGACCTTGCGGCGCGGTGCGATGTCGCCGTGGCCGAGAAAATTCCCCGCCGGGATCCGGTAGCGCGCTTTCAATTCGCCCAGGAGCGCGAGCAGACGCCGGATCTGCGCTTCGGCATAGGGTTCTTCGCCGTCATTGTCGAGTTCGATGCCGATCGAGGCGGAATTCAGGTCGGTCAGTCCGCCCCACCAGGATTGCCCGGCGTGCCAGGCGCGCTGCGTCTCGTCAACGAGCTGATAGAGGCGGCCGTCGCGGCCGATCAGATAATGGGCGCTCACGCCACTGGCCGGATCGGTGAGCGTCTCCAGTGCGCGCCCGGCCTGCGCATTGCTGGTGTGATGCAGGATGACGTAATCGGGGCGGCGCGTGTTGTGATTGGGTGAGGGTATCCACAGTGCGCCAGAGGCGGGGTGTTCGGGCAGCGAGCCGCAGGCAGTGAGCGAGACGAGAGCGACGAGGGCACCCGGACGTTTCAGTGCATGGAAAAATGTGCGCGAAAGATTCATGAGGCATCCCCTGAAGGCAACGACCCTGGGCACGATGTGCAGGGCCGGGCCGGATTCGAGTGTACCCGCGCCGTCCTGCGCGGACTGACTTTCATGGTGGCGGAAATCCTGGAGGATAATGATCCGCAAGTCCATTCCGTCCCTTTCCCGCTCCTGCAGTGAAACGACATCCTGCCCTGGTCGAACTCTCGCGCGAACACCACGCCGCACTGGTGCTCGCGCGCCGCACCCGGCGCGCCGGGGTGTGCGAACAGGATGCGCTCATGGCCGAGGTGGTGAAGAGACATGCGCAGGCACTGCAGCCTCACTTCGCCATCGAGGAGGCGCACCTGTTTCCCGCCCTCGGGCAGGCCGGACAGGGCGCCCTGGTGCAGCGCGCACTCGATGATCACGCTGCGCTGCGGGCCTGTGTCAGGCGCATCGCTGCGGGTGAAACGGCCGCCTTGCACGACTTCGGCGCAAGGCTGGATGCCCATGTCCGCTTCGAGGAACGCGAGTTGTTCCCCGTGGCCGAGGCCGTATTGTCCGCAAACGCCCTCGCTGCGGTCGCTCACCGCACTCCCCCGGCAGAACCCCCGCAATGACCGGGCAGCCCCCGGAATGTTTCTTGACATCATGGATCCACTTGATTAAATTACCGGCCAGTCAGTAATTAAATTTTCCGGATGTCTGAATGATGACGGCCCGACAACAGCAACCGCGCTGGACGCGGCGCAAGGATGCGCGCCCTTCCGAATTGACGGCGGCCGCCCTCGCGCTCTTCGTCGAGAAAGGATTCGCGGCGACGCGGCTCGAGGAAGTCGCCGCGCGTGCCGGCGTCTCGAAGGGCACGCTGTACCTGTATTTCCAGAGCAAGGAAGAACTCTTCAAGGCGGTGATTCGCGAGGGCATGCTGCCGCTCCTGGCCGAAGGTGAGGAGCTGGTCGGGCGCATGCCCGGCCCGGCGGGCGAGTTGTTCCGTGCCATCGTGCTGCGCTGGTGGGAGAGGGTCGGCGCGGGGGCGGTGGGCGGCATTCCGAAACTGATCGTTGCCGAGGCGCGCAACTTTCCTGAAGTCGCCCGGTTCTATGCGGACGAGGTGATCCGGCGCGGCGAGCGCCTGATGGCCCAGGTCCTGCAGCGCGGCATCGACACCGGCGAATTCCGTCGTTTCGATGTGCAGGTGATGGTGCACCTTCTCTTCGCACCGCTGATCATGCGCATGATCTGGCTGCATTCCCTCGATTGTTGCGGCATCGGTACCGTGTCGGTGGAGGCCTATTTGCGTGAATACCTCGATCTGATGCTGCGTGGCCTGCGTGCCGACGAGACACCGAAGAGAAAGGGGGGGCGATGAGAGCGGGGCTCTGCCGGTTGCAGGGTGGATTGTTCCGGATCGCGGCTGCGGGTGTGCTGGTCTTGCTGGGAGCCTGCGGCAAGCCGCCGGTGTCGCCGGAGCCCGTGCGCACCGTGCGCGTCATGCAGGTGCGCGCCGATGCCGCGCCTGCGGTACTGACTTTTCCCGGAGAAGTGCGCGCGCGTCACGAGAGCCGGCTGGCGTTTCGCCTGGGAGGCAAGATGATCGAGCGGCGTGTCGAAGCCGGCACGCGCGTGCATCGTGGTGACGTCCTGGCGCGCATCGACGCGCAGGATGCGGCGTTGAATGCCGCCCAGGCCGAGGCCGCACGCGCGCTGGCGCAGGCCGAGGTGCGCCGCTACCGCGACCTGCGCGAGAAGAATTTTGTCAGCCAGGCGGTGCTCGACAGCAAGGAGACGGTGTTGAAGACGGCGACGGCGCAGGCCGGCATGGCGCGCAACCAGGCCGCTTATGCCACGCTCGTCGCGGATGGCGAGGGGGTGATCACCGCGCTCGAGGCCGAGACCGGTCAGGTGGTGGGCGCCGGGCAAACGATCTTTCGCGTGGCGCAGGGCAACGAGAAGGAAATCGCCTTCGCCGTGCCGGAGAGCGAACTGGCCGCGCTGCGTGATGTGGAGAGTTTCGCGATCCGCCTGAACAGCCTGCCCGGGCGCAGCTGGAATGCGCGCCTGCGGGAAGTCGCACCGGCGGCGGATGCGACCACGCGCACCTATGCGGTCCGCCTCAGCGTGATGCAGGCCGATGAGGCAATGCAACTGGGCATGAGTGCGACGGTCGAGGCCAAAGTCAGTCGTGGTGGTACGGCGTATCGGCTGCCGTTGTCGGCCTTTTTCACGCGCGATGCGCAAACCCATGTCTGGGTGGTGGATCCGCACGCGCAGACCGTGGCAAAAGCAACGGTGCACACCGACGGCATGGCCGGCAACGACCTGCGCGTCATTGCCGGACTGCAGCCAGGGCAATGGGTGGTGACGGCCGGGGCAAATCTGCTCGAGGCGGGGCAGAAGGTGCGATTGCCCGAAGGGGTGAAATGAGCCGTGCCGCGCAAATGGAGCGGGCGGTGCCGTGAGTCCGGCAGACCGTTTCAACCTTTCGGCCGCCACACTGCGTCATCGCCAGTTGACGCTGTTTTTCATTCTCGTCATCGCCATTGCCGGCGTCGCCGCCTATTTCAATCTCGGTCAGCGCGAGGATCCGGATTTCACCTTTCGTGCCATGGTGGTGCGCACGCTCTGGCCGGGTGCCAGCGCCGAGCAGGTCGATCGGCAGATCACCGAGCGTGTGGAAAAAAAACTGCAGGAGATCCCGTATTTCCGCCACACCGTCAGCTATTCGAAAGCAGGTGAATCGCTGATCATCCTGGAGCTGCTCGACACCGCACCGGCACCCGCCGTGGCCGATGCCTGGTATCAGGTGCGCAAGAAGATCGGCGATATCCGGGGCAGTTTTCCGGAAGGAACGGCAGGCCCTTTCTTCAATGACGATTTCGGCGATGTGTTCGGCTCGATCTACGCCTTCACCGCCGACGGTTTCACGCATTCGGAACTGCGCGATTATGTCGAGGCAGCACGCCAGCGCCTGCTCAAGCTGAAGAATATCGCCAAGATCGATCTGGTCGGCATTCAGGACGACCGCATCTTCATCGAGCTTTCGGGGCAACGGCTGGCCACCCTGGGACTCGATGCGCAGATGATCGGCCAGGCGCTGGCGACGCAGAATGCCGTGACGCCGGCTGGCGCGGTGACGACCGGCACCCACACCATTGCGCTGCGCGTCACCGGCGAGCTGTCCTCGGTCGAGGCCGTGGCGAATACGCGGGTGGCGGTGGGCGGGCGCAGCCTGCGCATCGGCGACATCGCCCAAGTCAGTCGCGGTACTGTCGATCCGCCGATCTCGAAGATGTATTACCGCGGCCAGCCGGCAATCGGACTGGCTGTCTCGATGACGCGCTCCGGCGACGTGCTCAAGCTGGGTGACGATCTGGCGGAGGAGATGCGCCGCATCCGTGCCGATCTGCCGATCGGCATCGAATTTGCCCAGGTGTCCGACCAGCCGCGCATCGTCCGGCAGGCGGTGGGGGATTTCATGCGCGTCTTCCTCGAGGCGCTGGCCATCGTGCTGCTGGTGAGTTTCGTCAGCCTGGGCCTGCGCACCGGCCTGGTGGTGGCGGTCACCATCCCGTGGGTGGTGGCGGCGACCTTTCTCGCCATGTATTATTTCCACATCGACCTGCATCGCGTATCCACCGGCGCGCTGATCATCGCCCTCGGCCTGCTCGTCGATGACGCCATGATTGCCGTGGAGATGATGTCCAGAAAGATCGAGCAGGGGCTGGACAAACTGGCGGCGGCCGCCTTTGCCTGGCGCAGCACGGCCTTTCCGATGCTCACCGGAACACTGGTCACCGCGGCAGGATTCCTGCCCATCGGCACGGCGCGATCCGCCACCGGCGAATATACTTTCAGCATTTTTGCCGTGGTGACGCTGGCCTTGCTGATTTCCTGGGTGGCGGCGGTCACCGTGACGCCCTTCCTCGGTTACTGGATCCTCAAGGCCCCCCTGCCGGGGCGGGACGCGCATGGCCACGATGTGTTCGATACGCCGTTCTATGCGCGTCTGCGCCGGATCATCGAAGGCTGTCTGCGCCATCGAAAAAAGGTCATGTCCGGCACACTGGCGCTTTTTGTGTTCGGTGTGCTGGGCATGGGGTTGACGGAAAAACAGTTCTTCCCCAATTCGAACCGGCCCGAGGTGCTCGTCGAACTGTGGCTGCCGGAAGGCTCGAGCTTTGCCGCCACGGAACGCGAGGCGCAACGCCTGGAAGCGCGCATCGCCGACGATGCGGACATCGCCTCCTGGGTGACGTATGTCGGCAATGGTTCGCCGCGCTATTTTCTCTCGCTTGATCAGCAGCTCTTCCGTGCCAACTTCGCGCAGACGGTGATCCTGACCAGGGATCTGGCCGGGCGCGAGCGGGTCGTTGCGCGCCTGCGTGAGCTGCTGGCCAGGGACTTCGCCGGCGTACGTGCCCGCGTCAATCGCGTCGCACTCGGTCCGCCGGTTTCATACCCGGTGCAGTTTCGCATCATCGGCAGCGACAGTGCGCGCATCAAGGCGGTTGCCGACGAGGTGGCCGCGGTGGTGCGTGCCTCGCCCCACACGCGTGAAGTCAATCTCGACTGGGGGTTGCGCACGCCGACCTTGCGCGTCGAGGTCGATCAGGACAAGGTGCGCGCGCTCGGCCTGTCCAGCGCCGGCATTTCGCGCGCGCTGCAGACGGCGCTCAGTGGTGCCACACTGGCGCAGCTGCGCGAGAATGACCGCCTCATCGAGATCGTGCTGCGCACGCCCGCGGCCGAGCGCGGCTCGCTCGAAGAGGTGCTCAGCCTGCAGGTGCCGACGGCCTCGGGCCGCTCCGTGCCGATCACCCAGGTGGCGACGGTGCGCGAGGCCTTCGAGGAGCCGATCCTCTGGCGCCGCAGCCGCGAGCTGGCGCTCACCGTGCGTGCCGACATCGGTGACGATGTGCAGGCCCCCGATGTTGCGCTGGCCATCGATCACCAGCTCGATGCCGTGCGTGCCCGCCTGCCCGCAGGCATGCGCATCGACATCGGCGGTGCGCTGGAAGAATCCGGCCGCGCGCAGGAGGCGATCAATGCCGGCGTGCCGCTGATGCTGGCGGTGGTGCTGACGGTGCTGATGATTCAGCTGCAAAGCTTTTCACGCACGTTCATGGTGCTGCTCACCGCGCCGCTCGGCCTCATCGGCGTGGCGCTGGCATTGCTGGTATTTCGCCAGCCTTTCGGTTTCGTCGCCATGCTCGGCACCATCGCGCTGGGTGGCATGATCATGAGAAATACGGTGATTCTCGTCGACCAGATCGAGCAGGACCGGCGCGCCGGCGAACCGCTCTGGATCGCCATCCGCGAGGCGACCGTGCGCCGCTTCCGGCCCATCATGCTGACCGCCGTGGCGGCGATGCTGGCGATGATCCCGCTCACGCGCAACGTTCTCTGGGGGCCGATGGCCTACGCCATCATGGGGGGTCTGCTGGTGGCCACCGTGCTGACCGTGCTGTGCGTGCCGGCCCTGTATGCCGCCTGGTTTCGTGCCCGCCCGCCCGCGGGAGAGACGCCCGGGCAGTAGGTTAAAATCCGCCTGTTTTGCTGGCGGGGCTCGCGGGATTTCCGCGTATCAGCATTTGCTTATATAATTTGACGTGATTCTGGAGCACACAATGAACTTCGAACAAGCCCGTTTCAACATGGTCGAGCAGCAGATCCGCACCTGGGAGGTGCTCGATCAGGATCTGCTCGACCTGATCCAGTCGATCCGTCGCGAGGATTTCGTGCCGGCAGCCTATCGTTCGCTGGCCTACGCCGAAACATCGATTCCGCTCGGTCATGGTGCGGCGATGCTCCCCCCGGCGATCGAAGCCAAACTTCTGCAGGCGCTCAGCCTGCGCAAGGCCGACAAGGTGCTGCAGGTCGGCACCGGCTCGGGCTACATGGCGGCGCTGCTCGGGGCGCGCTGTGACCACGTTTATTCGCTCGAAATCGTCCCCGAGCTGGCCGCCCGGGCGCGTGCCCATCTCGAACGCGAATGCGCCGACAATGTCACGGTCATCGAGGGCGACGGCGCGAACGGCTGGCTCGCCAACGCTCCGTACGATGTCATCGTGCTGTGCGGATCGGTGGCGCAGATTCCTGCCGCCTTGCAGGCGCAGCTCAAGGTGGGCGGACGCCTGATCGCAGTGGTGGGTGATGCGCCGCTCATGCAGGTGCGTCTGGTCACCTGTGTCGCCGAAGGGCGTTATCAGACGGAAAACCTGTTCGAGACGAACCTCCCGCGCCTGCGCAGCGTGCCCGAGCGTGAGGCGTTCGTTTTTTGAGATTGCGGTGCGATTGCGGCTGTTCTCTGGTGCGAAATCCATGAAAAAACCGGTCTTCCTGTTGCTGCTGGTCCTGGGCGCGCTGCCAGCCCGTGGCGCCGATCTGCTGCAGGTGTATCACGAGGCGATCGACTACGACGCACAGTTTGCTTCGGCGAAAGCCTCCTGGGAGGCCGGGCAGGAGAAGCTGCCGCAA
The DNA here is from genome assembly GCA_964607005.1 of uncultured Rhodocyclaceae bacterium. Taxonomy (GTDB): domain Bacteria; phylum Pseudomonadota; class Gammaproteobacteria; order Burkholderiales; family Rhodocyclaceae; genus Desulfobacillus. The sequence continues at coordinate 66,732 of CAZSHO010000010.1, read as the reverse complement.
GCGCGTGCCGGTCTGCTGCCGGTGATTGGCGCCTCGGCCAGCACCACCTGGAACGACACCGATTTCAACCGGCGCCAGGCGGGTACGCCGGCGACGAGCGCCCGCTATAACAGCAACGGCTACCAGATCACCCTGACCCAGCCATTGTTCCGCTGGCAGAATTTCGAGGCCTATCGCCAGGGCAAGCTGGCCGTGGCGGTTGCCGATGCGCAATTCGCCCAATCGCGTCAGGAGCTGATCCTGCGCGTCGCGCAAGCTTATTTCGACGTGTTGCTGGCACAGGACAGCCTGAGTCTCGCCCAGGCGCAGAAAAAGGCAATCGCCGAGCAGCTCGAGGCGGCACGGCGCAATTTCGAGGTCGGCACGGCAACGATCACCGACACGCATGAAGCGCAGGCGCGTCACGATCTGGCGCAGGCGCAGGAGATTGCCGCGCAGAGCGATCTGGACATCAGGCGCCATGCGCTGCGCCAGATTATCGGCAAGGCGCCCGAGGCACTCGCCGGCTTGCGCCCGGAGGTGACGTTGCAACGACCGCAGCCGGATGACATGAACCAGTGGGTGACGGCAGCCGAAGCGGGCAATGCACAGGTGCAGGCGATGGAGGCGGCGCTCGAAATCGCCGACAAGGAGATCAGCAAACAGCGTGGCGGACATTTGCCGACACTCGATCTGGTTGCCACACGCGGGCGCAATTCCGCGACCGGTTCGCTGACGGCCGGGATGGCCGGTCCCGGTTATGACTCGCACGCGTCGACGGTGGGGGTGCAGCTCAGCCTGCCGATCTTTGCCGGCGGTGCGGTCATGTCGCGCGATCGTGAGGCGGTCGCCCTGCGCGAGAAGGCGCGTGCGGATCTGGACAACACCCGGCGCAGTGCCGCACTGGGCGCCCGCCAGGCTTATCTTGGCGTGACCAGCGGCATGGCGCAGGTACGGGCCTACGAGCAGGCGCTGGTCTCCAGCCGTTCGGCGCTTGAATCGAACAAGCTTGGCTATGAAGTGGGCGTGCGCATCAACATCGATGTGCTCAATGCCCAGCAGCAGGTGTACGCCACGCAGCGCGATCTGGCGAAGGCGCGCTACGATACCTTGATGGCACAGCTGCGTTTGAAGTCGTCGGCAGGTAGCCTGGGCGAGGAAGACCTCCAGGCGGTCAACGCATTACTCGCGAAATAAGCTCCAGCGTCCTGGCCGTGGCGCCGCGATGGCGCGCGGCGAATTCGAGTCCCGCCTCCGCCATGCGCGCGCGTGCCGGTGCATCGGCGAGCAATTGTTCTGCTGTCTCCAGCAATTCTCCGACAGTGCCGATCTGCCGCGCGGCGCCACACGCCAGGGAAGCCTCGGCGGCCGCCGCAAAATTGTAGACCGAGGGGCCGAAGAGGACCGGCCGGCCGACGGCGCAAGGTTCGATGAGGTTCTGGCAGCCCTGGTCGAGCAGGCTGCCGCCGACGAAGGCGACATCGCAGGCGACATAGTAGGCGAACAACTCACCCATGCTGTCGCCCAGCAGCACCCGTGTTGCATCATGTACCGGGGTGTTTTCGCTGCGCCGCTGCACGGTCAGCCCCAGAAGTTGCGCCCGCTGCGCAACTTCTTCAAAGCGTTGCGGATGGCGCGGCACCACGATGAGCAGGGTATTGCTGTGCGGTCGTCGGGCAAAGGCGGCCAGCAGCAGCGCCTCCTCGCCTTCACGCGTACTTGCCGCAAGAAGCACCGGGCGCGCACCGATCGAGGCGCGCAGCGCCTTGCCCGCTCCGATCTGTTGTGCCGGAGGCAGGAGATCGAATTTCAGATTGCCGAGCACTTCGACCGAGCGAGCGCCCAGCGTGCGCAGACGCCGGGCATCTGCCTCGCCTTGTGCGGCGATCGCACTCAGATCATTCAGGGTGAAGCGCGTCAGACGGGCAAAGCGCGCATAGCGGCGCGCCGATTTTTCCGACAGGCGTGCATTGACGAGCAACAGGGGGACACCTTGTTTGCGGCAGGCGTGTGCCAGGTTTGGCCACAGCTCGGTCTCCAGCAGGATGCCCAGCACGGGCCGGTAGCGGGCGAGAAAGCGGCGTACGGCAAAGTTGTAGTCATACGGCAGGTAGGCCCGCTCGACGGTGGCACCGAACAGGGCTTCTCCGGTCTGTCGTCCCGTGGGCGTCATGTGCGTGATGAGAAAGCGGTGATGTGGATAGCGTTCCCTGAGGGCGGCGACGAGGGGAGCGGCGGCACGTGTCTCGCCGACGGAGACGGCGTGCAGCCAGATCAGGGGCGGTGGCGACGCGCCGCAGTCACGCGGTGCCCGATAGCGGCCAAAACGCTCGCCGACATGCTCCAGGTATTGTGGCTGCTTGCGCGCGCGCAGCCACAGATGCAGCCAGGCATAAGGTAGCAGCAGCAGGAGCACCAGCGCATAGAGGAAACGGGTGATCACAGGCGCGCCTCGACGGCCTCGATCACTTGTGCCGCATCCGGCGGGGCGCCGGATGCGCCCAGATTGAGGGCGATTGCGCCGGCATGCACACCGGTCAGCTCGGGACTCGATCCGGCGAACAGGCAAAAAGTCAGTCGTCCCAGGGCGGCGGCAAGATGACTCAGGCCGGTATCGACGCCGACGACGAGTCGTGCGCCGGCAAGAAGTTGTGCAAGTTCGCGAATGCGCAATGGAGGCGCGGCGAGCGCATCCTTCATGGATGCGGCCAGACGCAAGGCGCGCGCCCGTTCCGCGTCGCTGCCGCCGGGCAGGATGCAAGCCAGGCCGTGTGCATCGAGCGCGGCCGCCAACTGCAGCCAGCGGTTCTCCGGCCACAGTTTGTCGGCGCGGCTGCTGGCGGTGAGCAGCACGGCGTAGGGGCGCGCCGGCAGCCAGGAGGCGCTCAGTGGCACAGCGCTGATCCCGTAGTCGAGAGGCAGGTCTGCCGGATAATCGAGTGCGGCGGCGGCCAGCCAGCGGTTACGTTCGACAGCGTGGAGATTTTTCGGAATGACGTAATGCCGCTCGTAGAAGCGTGCGGCGAGAGGCTCGCGCACCGTCTCGGCAGCCTGTCCGGCATGGAGGCCGCATGCCTGGCGTGCGAGCCAGGCGCTTTTGATGAGGCCCTGGGTATCGAGCACCAGATCGTAGTTCTGCGCCTGCACCGCCGTGCGAAAAGCACGCCATTCGCGCCAGGTGGCCGGCGAGAGCAGCGCATGACGCCAGCGCCGCACAGCCACCGGTATGACGCGGCGCACACCCGGATGCAACTGCGGGATATCGGCAAAACTCTCTTCGACCACCCAGTCGATATGGGCCTGTGGAAAGTGCAGGCGGATGTCGCTTGCCACGGGCAGGTTATGCACGACATCACCGAGGGAGGAGGTTTTGACGAGAAGAATCGAGCGCATGCGGACGCCTGGACGGGCTTGCGGGCTTGTCGTTTAGAATGTGCGCCTGAAAAACGGATTATAAGCCAAGCCGCCCGCCGCACCCTGCACGGCAGGGCTTGGCCGGACAGGGGTTTTCCATGAAAGTTCTGGTGACCGGCGCGGCCGGATTTATCGGCATGCATGTCGCCGAGCGACTGCTCGCGCGGGGCGATGAGGTCGTCGGCGTGGACAACCTGAACGACTACTACGATATCCGCCTGAAAGAGGCGCGTCTGGCCCGGCTTGATGGTCGCACGGGTTTCCGTTTCGTGCGTCTCGATATTGCCGACAGGGCGGCGCTCGCCTCGTTGTTCGAGCAGGAATCCTTTGAGCGGGTTGTTCATCTGGCCGCCCAGGCCGGTGTGCGCTACTCGTTGCAGAATCCGCACGCCTACGCCCAGTCCAATCTCGTCGGGTTCGTCAACCTGCTCGAAGGCTGCCGTCAGGGCAGGGTGGGGCATCTCGTCTACGCCAGCAGTTCGAGCGTGTATGGCGGCAATACCCGGCAGCCGTTTTCCGAGCGTGACCGTGTCGATCATCCGGTCAGTCTCTATGCCGCCACCAAAAAATCGAACGAACTGATGGCGCACACTTACAGTCATCTGTTCGGCCTGCCTGCCACCGGACTGCGTTTCTTCACTGTCTATGGTCCCTGGGGGCGGCCGGACATGGCGTATAGCCTGTTTGCACGGGCGATTCTCGAAGGCCGGCCCATCGATGTCTTCAACCAGGGCAGAATGCAGCGCGATTTCACCTATATCGATGACATCGCCGAGAGTGTTGTGCGCGTGCTCGATCATCCGGCTACGGCGGATCCGCTGTTCGCCCGGGACGACCCTGATCCGGCGACGAGCTGGGCGCCCTGGCGCGTCTACAACATCGGCAATCACCAGCCGGTCGAGCTGATGTATTTCATCGAGACACTTGAATCGGCACTCGGCTGCAAGGCACAGAAAAATTTTCTGCCGATGCAGGAGGGAGATGTCCCTGCAACGTATGCCGACACCTCCGCACTGCAGGCGCTGACCGGCTTTGCTCCTTCGACGCCGATCGAGGAAGGGGTGCGCCGTTTCGTCGCCTGGTATCGCGACTATCACCGCATTTAGGAAAACGCTGACCAGGCGCCAGGGCCACCCTGCTGGGCGTCAAACAAGCATGTGCTGTCGGTGATGGGCCGCTCGGCGCTGGCGCGGGGCATCCGCGCATTGCCCGCTACCGGAACACCACCGTGCGCTGGCCGTTCAGCAGGACCCGGTCTTCGAGGTGATAGCGCAGCGCACGCGCCAGCACCGCCTTTTCGATGTCCCTGCCGTAACGCACCAGGTCGTCCACCGTGTCGGCATGGTCGATGCGCACGGTGTCCTGTTCGATGATCGGGCCGGCATCCAGTTCGGCGGTGACGTAGTGGCAGGTGGCGCCGATCAGCTTGACGCCACGCGCGTGGGCCTGGTGATAGGGGCGCGCGCCAACGAAGGAGGGCAGGAAGGAGTGGTGGATGTTGAGGATGCGTCCGGGATATTTCTCGCACAGCGCGGGCGGCAGGATCTGCATGTAGCGCGCGAGCACCATGACATCGCCACCTGCCGCCTCGAACAGACGCCCGATTTCGGCATTTGCCGCATCGCGCTGGCCGGCACTTTGCCGGACGTGGTGGAAGGGGATGCCGTGCCATTCGACAAAACCGCGCAGGTCGTCGTGGTTGGAGATGACGCAGGGAATGTCGATGTCGAGCTCCTGCGACTGCCAGCGCCCGAGAAGATCGTAGAGGCAGTGCGACTGGCGCGAGACGAGCAGGACGACGCGCCTTTTCACGGCCGAATCGCTCAAGCGCCAGTTCATGCGGAATTCGTCAGCCAGCGGTTGAAAGCGCTGACGCAGTTCGGCCAGGCCAAGCTGCAGGGAATCGGCGCGAATTTCAATGCGCATGAAATAACGTCCGCAACCGGCGTCGGCGTGATGGCCGGTTTCGAGAATCCAGCCGCCCAGTCCGGCGATGAAACCGGCCACGCCTGCAACAATGCCGCTGCGGTCGGGGCAGGAGGCGCTGAGGATGAAGCGGCGCGGTGCGGGCATCTCAGAAGGCCTCGAGCGCTTCCTGGGCGGCGAGCCAGGCGGCTTCGGTGTGCGCCAGTTCGGTGATGATCTGCGTCTGCTGCTGCTGGCAGGCATCCAGCTCGGCGCGGGCGGCGGGCAGATAGAGCGAGGCGTCGGTGAGGCGCGCCTCGATGGCCTGCTTTTGTGTGGCGAGTTCCGCCAGACGCTGCTCCAGGCGGTCGATTTCACGTGTCAGGCGTTGTGGCGGCTTGCGCGCGGCGGGCTTCGCCGCCACAACCGTTACAGGCGCCGTATTGCCAGGGCTGACTTTGTCCACTGTCGGCGCGGCCTGCCGGGGCAGTACCGGCCGGTCGAGCCACCGGCGGTAGTCGTCGAGATCGCCGTCGAAAGGCGCCAGGGCGCCGTCGGCAACGAGATGAAAGCCGTCGCAGACGGTGCGCAGCAGGTGGCGGTCGTGCGAGACGAGCACCACTGCACCCTCATACTCGGACAGCGCCAGCGTGAGGGCGTGACGCATCTCGAGGTCGAGATGGTTGGTCGGTTCGTCGAGCAGCAGCAGATTGGGTTTCTGCCAGATGAGCAGCGCCAGTGCCAGGCGCGATTTTTCGCCGCCGGAGAAGGGGCCGACCGGACGGGTCGCCATCTCGCCGTGGAAATTGAAGCCGCCCAGATAGTTGCGGAAGTCCTGGTCGCGCGTCTTCGGATCGAGATGGTTCATGTGCCAGAGCGGACTCTCGTCGGGGCGTAGCTGTTCGAGCTGGTGCTGGGCGAAGTAGCCGATCTTCAGTCCCTTGCCTTCGCGGCGCACGCCCGACAGGGGGGCGGCGGTGCCGGCGAGCAGGCGGATCAGCGTCGATTTGCCGGCACCGTTCCTGCCGAGCAGGCCGAGGCGCTCGCCCGGGCGCAGCGTCAAAGTCAGTCCTCGCAGCACGGCGGTCCCGTTGTAGCCGGCCGCCGCGTCTTCGAGCATCAGCAGCGGATCGGGGCTGGCGCCCGGGGCGAAAAAACGGAATTCGAACGGTGTATCGACGTGGGCGGCGCTGATGAGCTCCATGCGCGCGAGCGCCTTGATGCGGCTTTGCGCCTGACGGGCCTTGGTCGCCTTGGCGCGAAAGCGCTCGATATAACTTTTCAGATGGCTGATCTCGCGTTGCTGCTTGACGTGCATTGCCTGCTGCAGGGCGAGCGCTTCGGCGCGGGCGCGCTCGAAAGCGCTGTAGTTGCCGGTGTAGAGCCGGGCGCGCCGCCCTTCGATACTCAGGATGTGACTGGCCACGGCATCGAGAAAATCACGGTCGTGCGAGATCATCAGCAAGGTGCCGCGATAGGCGCACAGCCATTTCTCCAGCCAGATCACCGCATCCAGATCGAGGTGGTTGGTCGGTTCGTCGAGCAGCAGCAGATCCGAGCGGCACATCAGCGCCCGCGCAAGATTGAGCCGCACGCGCCAGCCGCCGGAAAATTCTGCCACCGGCGTGTCGAATGCCTCGTCGTGAAAACCCAGGCCATGCAGGAGCGCGGCGGCGCGCGCACGCGCACTGTAGCCGTCGATCTCGCCGTATTCCATGTGCAGGTGGGCGATGGCTTCACCGTCATGCTTCTCTTCGGCCGCACGCAGTGCCACCTCGATGCGGCGCAGTCCGGCATCGCCGTCGAGCACGAATTCGAGGGCCGCCTCGGGCAGGGCCGGCGTCTCCTGACTGACGTGGGCGGTCACCCAGTGTGCCGGCAGTTCCAGGTCGCCCGATTCGGCATGCAGGGCACCGGTGAACAGGGCAAACAGGCTTGACTTGCCGCAGCCATTGGCGCCGGTGACGCCCACTTTCCAGCCGGCGTGCAGGCCGAGGCTGGCGCCTTCGATGAGCGGGCGTCCGGCGCGGGCGAGGGTGAGGTTGCGCAGCTGGATCACAATTTGTTACAGGGCAAATGGAGAGTGCCGGGAGAAAACGCGTTATTGTACGTGCCATGAAACGACTTCTGCTGATTTGCCTGCTGTTCCTCCCGATGCTGGTCTCGTTCCCGCCCGCGGCCCGGGCCGGGGAAACCGTGTCGCCGGCGCCGGCGGCCGCACCGGCAGCCCCCACCCCCATCACCAGGGAAGAGCGTCAGCGTCAGCTCGACCGTGCGGACGCCCTCAAGAACAAGGCCGGGCAGATCGAGCGCGATGCCGAAAAAGCGAAGACCGGGGCGAATACAACCTGCTGGCAGCGCGCGCTGGTGTCCTCCTGTCTGCATGATGCCGACCAGGCCCATCGCGACAGCCTGATCGAGGCGAGAAAGCTGAAAGTCGAGGCAAGGAAAATCGAACGTGATGTGCGCGAACGCGATCGTGCCACCCGTCAGGCGAAGGCCGTCGCGGAAGCGCCGAAGAAGCGGGCCGCCCATGAAAAGCAGGTCGCCGAGGAGCAGGCCCGGCGTACCCAAGGGCAGGCCGAGCGTGACGAGAAGGCACGCCACCGCGCGGCACGGGCCGCCCAGGCGAGCGCACAGCGCGAACTGGCCGAACGCGAGCGCCAGGAAAAGCTCGAGGAACGTCGGCAAAAGGAAGAGCGGGCCGAGAAAAAAGCCCGGGAACGGTTGGAGAAGGACAAGAAGCGTGCCGAAGCGCGCGCGCGCCAGCGCGAGCAACTCGAGCAACAGGCCGCACAGCCGGAGTAAGCCGCAGGCGGCGCAGCGGACCGGACTGCCCGGTGCGCGTGTTACCATGCCGGCGATTCATCGACAGGCCTGTGCCGGCACGCAAATGGCGCGACTCAGTCGCGCACGCCGGCCTCCCCGCACCCCCGGATTTTCAGACACATCATGCTCGATATTGCCCGCTACGGACAGGTGTTCACGCCGCCGGACATCGTGGATGCCATGCTGCGCCTGCGCCGCAACGATGGACGCGTGCTGGATCCCTCCTGCGGCGAGGGGGCCTTCTCGTCGCGCCTGCCCGGCTGCATGGCCATCGAGATCGATCCACGCCACTGCCCGCCCCAGGCACACGCCATCGATTTTTTCGCCTATCCCGAAACGGAGCGTTTTGACACCATCATCGGCAATCCGCCTTACGTGCGCGCGCGCGACATCCTGCCCGCCACGCGCGCCCTGCTGCGCTCGCGCCTGCTCAACGGGCACGCCAACCTGTATCTGCATTTCATTGAAAAATGCGTGCGCCAGCTCAATCCGGGCGGCGAGCTGATTTTCATCACGCCGCGCGATTTTCTCAAGGCCACCGCCGCCGCCCGGCTGAATGTCTGGCTGCACGGGCAGGGCACGCTCACCGATTTTGTCGAGCTGGGCGATACACGCATTTTTGCCGGTGTCGTACCCAATTGCGCCATCTGGCGCTTCGAGAAGGGCCGGCAGGACCATCGTCTCGAAGACGGCCGGCGCATGATGCTCGCCGGCGGCCAGTTGCTGCTCACGCGCGGCATCTACAGCGTGCCGCTCGCGCGTGTCTTCAAGGTCAAGGTCGGTGCGGTTTCGGGCGCCGATGACATCTTCACGCACGAGTGGCACGGCAATGCGGATTTTGTCTGCTCGAAGACCGCCCAGACCGGCGCATTGCGGCGCATGATCTTTCTCGATCGCGAGGGGCCGATCACCTATCTCGAACCGTTCAAGGAACGCCTGCTGGCACGCCGGGTCGCGCACTTTGACGAGTCGAACTGGTGGAAGTGGGGGCGTCGCCATCATGTCTCGGCCGCACCGCGCATCTACGTGAATCACAAGACACGCAAAGCACAGCCGTTTTTTCTCAATGCCTGCCGCAACTATGACGGTGCGGTGCTGGCCCTGTTCCCGCACCGCCCGGATCTGAAGGCGGCCGCCCTCGGCGAGCTGTGCGCGCTGCTCAACGAGGTCGACTGGAGCGAGCTGGGCTTCGTCTGCGACGGGCGCTTCCTGTTTGCCCAGCGCAGCCTCGAACAGACCCTGCTGCCAGAAGCCTTCGCCCCATACACTGCCGACCATTCGCTGGTATAACATCGCCCCATGGTTCCCCATCTGACAACTGCCCTGACCGGCCCGCTGCGTGCGCTGGAGCGCACCTTCCTTGATCGCGCCACGGCCATCGAACAATGGTTTCGCGCCCAGTGGCAGGAGCACACCCCCCCTTTTTACAGTTCGGTCGATCTGCGCAATGCCGGCTTCAAGCTGGCGCCGGTCGACACCAACCTGTTTCCCGGCGGCTTCAACAACCTGAATCCGGCCTTCCTGCCGCTGTGCGTGCAGGCGGCGATGAGCGCCATCGAAAAAATCTGCCCGGAGGCGAAAAACCTGCTGCTCATCCCGGAGAGTCATACGCGCAACCTGCCGTATCTGGCCAACGTGATGCGCCTGGCAACGATTTTCGAGCGCACCGGTCTGACCGTGCGCATCGGCACGCTGATTCCGGACATCACCACACCGACACCCATCGAACTGCCCGACGGCGGACAGCTCCTGCTCGAACCGCTCGTGCGTCACAACGGCCGCCTCGGTCTCGAAGGCTTCGATCCCTGTGCAATCCTGCTGAACAATGATCTGTCCGGCGGCGTGCCGGAAATTCTCAGGGACTTGGACGAGCAGACCGTCATCCCGCCGCTGCATGCCGGCTGGCATGTGCGGCGCAAGTCACAACACTTCGCCGCCTATGATCGCGTCGCCGGTGATTTTGCCCTGGCGATGGGCATTGATCCGTGGCTCGTCAATCCGGATTTCGCCGTTTGCGGCAAGGTCGATTTCCAGGCACGCCAGGGTGAGGAATGCCTGGCCCATAACGTCGATGCCGTTCTCACGCGCGTCAAGGCGAAGTATGCGCAGTACGGCGTGACCGACCGCCCCTTCGCCATCGTCAAGGCCGATGCCGGCACCTACGGCATGGGCATCATGACGGTGCATGATGCCTCGGAGGTGCGCGGCCTGAACCGCAAGCAGCGCAACAAGATGGCCGTGGTGAAGGAAGGCCTGCAGGTGAGCGAAGTCATCATCCAGGAGGGCGTGCACACCTACGAGACGATTGCCGGCAACACTGCCGAGCCGGTGGTCTACATGATCGATCGTTATGTCGTCGGCGGTTTCTACCGGGTGAACCAGGCCCGCGGCGTCGATGAAAACCTCAATGCGCCGGGCATGCATTTCGAACCGCTCGCCTTTGATTGTGCCTGCTCGATGCCGGATCTTAATTGCGCGCCCGATGATGCGCCCAACCGCTTCTTCACCTATGGCGTGGTGGCGCGCCTGGCGTTGCTGGCCGCCGCCGTCGAGCTGGAAGTGACCGCGCCGCGCGTCGAGATTGCATGAAATTCGCCTTCATCACCGATCCACTCGATCACCTCAAGCCGTGGAAGGATTCCAGCGTGGCGATGATGCGCGCAGCGCAGGCGCGCGGCCATGAAGTGCGGGTGATCGAGCGCCCGGCGCTGGTCTGGCGCGATGGTGGCGTACAGGCATGGACGCAGCGTCTGCGCCTGCACGAAGACCGTCAGGACTGGTACGAAGTCGATGCAGGCGAGGCGCGGACGCTGGCCGATTTCGATGCCGTGCTGATGCGCCAGGATCCGCCGTTCGACATGGAGTATGTCGCCGCCACCTGGCTGCTCGAACGCGCCGTGGCCGGCGGCGCGCGCGTTTTCAACGACCCGCGTGCCGTGCGCGATCATTCCGAGAAACTCTCGATCCTCGAATTTCCCGCCCTGATTCCGCAGACGCTGGTGGCGCGTGATCCGCGCGAGCTCGATGCCTTCATCGATGCACTGCACGATGTCATCGTCAAGCCGCTCGACGGCATGGGCGGCAGCGGCGTGTTCCGCGTGCGTCGCGACGATCCGAACCGCCACGCCATCCTCGAGACACTGGGTGAACAAGGCACGCGCACGATCATGGCGCAGCGTTTCGTGCCACAGATTGCCGAAGGCGACAAGCGCATCCTGTTGATCGGTGGCGAAGTCGTCCCTTATGCGCTGGCGCGTATTCCCCGTCCGGGCGAGACGCGCGGCAATCTTGCCACCGGCGGTCACGGGGTGGCGCAGCCGCTCTCGGCACGCGACCGCCAGATCGCCGAGACCCTGGCGCCGGCCCTCGTCGCACGCGGCATCCTGCTCGCCGGCATCGATGTCATCGGCGATTGCCTCACCGAGATCAACGTCACCAGTCCGACCTGCTTCGTCGAGATCACCCAGCTCACCGGCTTTGATGTGGCCGGTCTCTTCATGGACGTGCTGGAGAGGCAGTGCTGAGACGGGCTGCCGGCGTTTTCACGAGACTGCTGGTCTTTGCGCTGCTTGTGGCCGGATGCGGCCGGGCGCCGCAACTCGTCCAGCGCGAAGCGTATGTCTTTGGCACCCGCGTCGAGATTTCGGTGTGGGGCGAACCGGCCGAAAAGGCGGCGCAGGCGCTCGCACGCGTGAATGCCGAATTCGACCGCCTGCACCGCATGCTGCACGCCTGGCAGCCCTCGGAACTGACCGCACTGAACACGGCCATTGCCGCCGGTCAGCGCGACATCGCCGTCTCATCAGAGCTGACTTTGATCCTGAAGGGTGCGGCGGACCTGGCCGTACGCTCGGACGAACTGTTCGATCCGGCCATCGGCCGCCTGATCGCGCTGTGGGGTTTCCAGTCCGACGAGTTCAAGCCGCGCTTGCCCGACGCGGCGGCAATCGATGCACTCGTCAAGGCGCGTCCGCGCATGAGCGATCTGTTCTTCAAGGACGGCAAAGTCAGTTCCCGCAATACGGCGGTCCAGCTCGACCTGGGTGGCTATGCCAAGGGCTATGCCCTTGACCGCGCCGCATCGATTTTCAAGGAGATGGGCATCCGTAACGCACTGATCAATATCGGCGGCAACATTCTGGCGCTGGGCGACAAGGGCGGCAGACCGTGGCGCGTGGGCATCCAGCACCCGCGCGCGGCCGATGCGATCGCCGTCCTCGACCTGCGCAATGGCGAGGCGATCGGCACCTCGGGCGACTACCAGCGCTATTTCGAAGTCGATGGCCGGCGCTACTGCCATCTCATCGATCCGCGCAGCGGCTGGCCAGTCCGGGATACCGAGGCGGTGACGGTGTTGATCCCTGCGCAAGCCGGTGCGGGCGCACTGTCCGATGCCCTGAGCAAGCCGCTTTTCATCGCCGGTGCGCAACACTGGCGCACGATGGCGCAGCGCCTGAACATCGGCATGGCGTTGCGCATCGATACACACGGCGTGATGCAAATCCTGCCGGCCTTGCGGGAACGGCTCACCCTGCTCGACAAGAATGTCAGGATGGAAACCGTGCCTTGAGCGCCGGACGCCACTCTGCCCCCGGCCTGCGCCGTCCTGCCAGGACTGACTTTGCGGTTTTCCTCATTCGATGATCCCTCCGGCCTTCGGTTACAATCGTTGAAGTCTGAAATCCATCTGTGGTGAAATGAAAGGAATTTTTCTCATCACGCATGGCAGCCTGGGCGAATCGCTGATCCAGTGCACCTGCCACGTCCTCAACAAGCGCCCGGAGCAGCTCGCCCAGCTGGGCGTCACCTGCCAGGACGATCCGCTCGATGTCCTGCCGCTGGCGCGCGGCCTGCTGAACCTCGTCGACAGCGGCGAGGGCGTGTTGCTGCTCACCGACATGTTCGGCGCAACACCGTCGAACATCGCACAAAGCCTGCTCGAGCCTGGCCGCGTCGAAGGTGTCGCCGGGGCCAGTCTGCCGATGCTGCTGCGTGCGCTGACCTACCGCGACAAGGATATGGCCACCCTGCTGGCGAAGACGGCCGAAGGTGGTCGTGAGGGGACGCTCCTCATGAAGGCGGGTCACGATGCCCAGCATTGAAGTGGAAATCGTCAACAAGCTTGGCCTGCACGCACGCGCCTCGGCCAAACTCACGCAGATGGCGACGGCCTACACCAGCGAGGTCTGGCTGGAGAGGAACGGCCGCCGCGTCAACGCCAAGAGCATCATGGGTGTCATGATGCTTGCCGCCGGCAAGGGTTCGCGCATCACCATCGACACCGAAGGCGTCGATGCCGACGCCGCCCTGCAGGCGCTCGTCAGGCTGATCGCCGACAAGTTCGGCGAGGGCGAATGAGGCGACCACCCTCCGGCCCCCGCCCGGGGGCGGAGCGGCCCGGCGTCCCGACCCGGCGCAAAGGGATGCCATGAGCTTCACCCTTCACGGTCTGGCGGTTTCCCACGGCATCGCCATCGGCCGCGCTCACCTCATCTCGCACGCTACACTCGAAGTCGAGCACTATGTGCTGCCCGGTCGCTTCATTGCCGAGGAGATCGAACGCTTCGACGCGGGCGTGGCCGAGGTGCAGCGCGAACTCGATGTGCTGATGGCCGCCGCCGACCCGGCCGCGCCGGCCGAGCTGACAGCCTTCATCGACCTGCACCACATGCTGCTCGCCGATCCGATGCTCGTCGAGGCGACGCGCGCCCTGATCCGCGCGCGGCACTGCAACGCCGAGTGGGCGCTGGTGCAGCAGATGGAGCATGTCGTCGGCCAGTTCGAGCAGATCGAGGATGAATATCTGCGCGAGCGCAAGGCCGACATCATCCAGGTCGTCGAGCGCCTGCTCAAGGCACTGATGGGACATCCCGGCCATGCCCCCCAGCAGGCGCGCAGCGAGAGCCTGATCATCGTCGCCCACGACCTGTCACCCGCTGACGCCATCCAGTTCAAGCAGCAAAAGATCAGCGGCTTCATCACCGATCTGGGCGGAGCGACCTCGCACACCGCCATCGTCGCGCGCTCGCTGGCGATCCCGGCACTGGTCGGCCTGCACCATGCGCGCGAGCTGATCCGCGAGGGCGACCTGCTCATCATCGACGGCACACGCGGCGTTCTGGTCGTCGCTCCCGATACGCGCGTGCTGGAGGAATATCGTCTGCGCAAGAGCACGCTGGAACTCGAGCGTGCCAAGCTCAAGCGTCTGAAAAAAGCACGCACGGCCACCCTTGACGGCATCGATATCGAGCTCGCCGCCAATATCGAACTACCCGGTGATGTTGTTCAGGCAAAGGCCGTCGGTGCCGCGGGCATCGGCCTTTTCCGTACTGAATTTCTCTTTCTCGGCCGCGAGCGGCTGCCTGACGAGGAAGAGCAGTACATCGCCTATCGCAGTGTCGCCGAGGCGATGGACGGGCGCCCCGTCGTCATCCGCACGCTCGACATCGGCGCCGACAAGAATCTGCGTGGTGTCGAGCGTAGCGAAGCCAATCCGGCGCTTGGCCAGCGCGCCATCCGTTACTGTCTGGCCGAACCGCAGATGTTTCTCGCGCAATTGCGCGCCATCCTGCGCGCCTCGGCGCATGGCCGCGTCAAGTTGCTGGTGCCGATGCTCGCGCACACTCATGAGATCACGCAGACCCTGGCGATGATCGAGCAGGCCCGGCAGAGCCTGCGCTGCGACGACCTGGCCTTTGACGAAGGCATGGAAGTCGGCGGCATGATCGAAGTCCCGGCAGCGGCCCTGGCACTCGGTGTGTTCCTGCGCAATTTCGATTTTCTCTCGATCGGCACCAACGACCTGATCCAATACACGCTGGCCATCGATCGTGCCGACGAGGCGGTCGCCCATCTGTATGACCCTCTGCATCCGGCGGTGCTGCGTCTGATCGCCCATACGATTCAGACCGGTCATCGCGCCGGCCTGCCGGTGGCCCTGTGTGGCGAGATGGCCGGCGATGCGCAGCTCACCCGTTTGCTCCTCGGCATGAATCTGCGCCAGTTCTCCATGCACCCGGCGCAATTGCTGGCGGTCAAGCAGGAGATTCTTCGCAGCGACCAGGCCGGCCTGCGCCGCAAAGTCGGACGCTTGCTCGCCTGTGACGATCCACCGCGCCTGCGCCAGCAACTGGCGCGTATCAACGAAGCGGCACAGTGACCACGTTTTGCAGACGCGCGCCAGCCTGTGCCCGGGTGCCGTGGCGCGACCACGATCCAGTCTGGTGCCGGAGCGCGGCGCCGCCGATGGTAGAATCCACCATTCCCCAGCACTGAGCCGGTTGCCACATGGCAACCGGCGCCTGCCGATGGATATTGCCTTACTGTTGTTTCTGATTCTCCTCAACGGCTTTTTCGCCATGTCCGAAATGGCCATTGTCTCCTCGCGCAAGGCGCGCCTGCAGCGCCTCAGTGATGACGGCAGGCCGGGCGCCGAGGCCGCCTTGCATCTGAACGAGGAGCCCTCGACCTTCCTCTCGGCGATCCAGGTGGGCATCACTTCGGTGGGCATTCTCAGTGGTGCCATCGGTGAGACGGTACTGTCCGACCCGCTGGCGGAATCCCTGCGGACAATCCCGCTCCTTGCGCCGTACGCACGCGGTATCGCCCTGACGATCGTGGTGGTTGGTCTGACCTATTTCACCGTGGTGATCGGCGAGCTGGTGCCCAAGCGTCTGGCGCTGCTTGCGCCGGAAATCATTGCTTCGCTGATTTCCCGGCCGATGGAGTGGTTCTCGCGTGCAGTGCGTCCGCTCGCTTGGCTGTTTTCCGCCTCGTCCGGCCTGCTGTTGCGCTTTGCCGAATCCCGGCGCAGGGAGGAACCGCCGGTGACCGACGAGGAAATCAACGTATTGATGGAGCAGGGTGCCGAGGCCGGGGTCTTCCATGAAAGCGAGCGGGCGATTGTCTCGAATGTCCTGCATCTGGATGAGCAACGCATTGCTGCGATCATGACCCATCGCAACGACATCTATCTGATCGATCTGGCCGCCCCTGAAGAGGAAATCCGCCGTGCCATTGCCGAGAGCCCTTATACGCGCATCGTCGTCTGTCGTGACGGACTCGACCATATCGCCGGCATCCTGCGCACGGCCGATTTATTGAAGTCGGCGCTTGCTGGCGCTGCGCTCGATGTCGAAGCACAGATGCGCCCCCCCCTCTTTGTCCCCGAGGCAGTGACGACCACCCGTCTGCTGGAGAGTTTTCGCAATGCACGCGCACAATGCGCGCTGATCGTCGATGAATATGGAGAACTCGAAGGTCTGGTCACGCTGACCGATGTGCTGACCGCCATTGTCGGTGAAGTACCTTCCTCCGATATTCTGGAAGAGCAGGAAGTGGTGCAGCGTGACGATGGTTCCTGGCTGATGGATGGCAGTCTCGCCATCGAGCGCTTCAAGTCGGTGCTCGGGATTGAAGAGGGGCTGCCCGGAGAGAGTGAAATCAACACGCTCGGCGGTTTTGTCATGCACGCCCTCGGACGCGTGCCGGTCACGGCAGACCGTTTCGAATGGAATGGCTGGCGGGTCGAGGTGATGGATATGGATCGCAAACGGGTCGACAAGGTTCTGGTCTCGCGGGCTGTGCCGCCGGATGATGCGCCAGTGCACGAATGACGGGCATGGATCGATGAAGCGCCTCGCCTGTCTTGTCGCAATGGTTTCGATTTTTTCGGGGCTTGCCGGTTGTGCGAATACGTCCCCTTTCTGGTCTGCGCAACCTGCGCCGCCCCCCCGGGCGAAGGCCGCGGCCGTTAACCCGGCCGGAACCGCCGCGGCCGAGACGCCAGCGCCCGGAAAGCCCGATCTCCCAGCGAACCACCCAGCGCCTGCATGGA
>CAZSHO010000010.1:0-49759 GCA_964607005.1 uncultured Rhodocyclaceae bacterium | reverse complement strand
GTCCCCTTTCTGGCCGGCTCACCCTGCGCCTCCCCCCCGGGCGAAGGCCGCGGCCTTTCCCCAGGCCGGATCAGCCGCGGCCGTGACGACTGCGCCCGATCTGCCGACGGCCGAGGCAGCCAGACCGGAAGATGCGCCGCCGGATGCGGTGATCAAGTTCAAGCCAGGCAGCGCACAGCTCTCGACGGAAATGGATCGGCGCCTGATGCAGATTGCGGCGCAAGCCCGTGCCAACGAGCGCATCATCGTGCGCCTGGAAAGCTATGTGCCTGGCGGTGGCAGCGTGTCGCTCAACCTGCTTCGGGCCGAACAGGCGGTTGATCTGGTGCGCAAGCGTCTGATCGACCTGGAAGTGAGCTCGCGCCGCATTCTCACCGCGCCTTTCGGTGCCGAATACGATATCGAACGCGATGAGCGCCGCTACTGGGTGGAGGTCTATCTGGTCAGGCCGCGCCTGTAACCATCAGGGTGGCATCCCCTTCGAGGAGCACGGTGCACAGACGGGAGCAGCACGATGAACGATGACATCAGGGCAGTCCTGTTCGATTTCGAAGGCACGCTGGTGGACTTTCAGTGGCAGCTGGCGCTGGCCGAGCCGCAGTTGCGCGAGGCTTTCGCCGGTCTGGGTTATGCGACACAGGGCAGCTATGCCGAGTTGTGGAATGCCGCCGCCGCAGTGGCCCAGACGCAGGGTCGGCTCGATCGGTTGCGTGCGGCACTCTACCCGCTCTACGACCACTGGGATGCCGATGCGCAGACACGCTGGTCACCGCGGCCCGGTGCGACGCAACTGTTACGCACTTTGAAGGAGCGCGGCATCGCTGCCGCGCTGGTCAGCAACTGCGGGCGCCGTGCGGTCAATGAGGTACTGCAGCGTTTCGGTATGGAAAACCTGCTCGCACCGATTGTCGGGCGTGATGATGTGCTTTACATGAAGCCGCATGCCGAAGGGATCCGGCAGGTTCTGGACACGCTGGCGGTGGCCCCCGGTGCGGCGCTGTTTGTCGGCGACAGCCGCACCGATGTCAGGGCAGCACGGGCTGCCGGCCTGCCTGTCGCCATCATTCGTGGCGGCGAATGCGGGGAGGAAGAATTCTCTGCGCAGCCCCCCGATCACATGGTGACGCAGCTCGCAGAGATTGCCGCGCTGCTCACACCGATCCGGTCTGCTGGTCCAGCCTGAACTTCACGAAAGAGCCGGGTGCATCCTCGATCGGCTGCAAGACACCAGCGGCCGGATCGCGTGCCGGCACCCGCGCAGCCCCGTTCAGGGCGCTGATCCATTGCTGCCAGTCGCTCCACCACGATCCGGCATGCTGTGTCGCTGCTGCCTGCCATGCCTGCGGCGTGGCAGGCAGCGTGTCCGCCTCGTGCGTCCAGTAACCGTATTTGTTGGCTGCCGGCGGATTGACGATGCCGGCGATGTGCCCGGAGCCGCCAAGAACAAAGCGTACGGGCCCGCCCAGACGGGTGGCGCCCAGATAGGTGCTTTGCCAGGGTGCGATGTGGTCCTCGATTGTCGAGATGAAATAGGCGGGCACCCGGGTCTTGCCGATGTCGATCGGCACACCATCGAGGGTGATGCCGCCCGGCTCCCTGAGCAGGTTCTTCATGTACATGTTGCGCAGGTAGAAGCTGTGCATCCGGTACGGCATGCGTGTCGAATCGGAGTTCCAGTAAAGAAGATCGAATGGAGCGGGATCGCGTCCCATCAGATAGTTGTTCACCACGAATGACCAGATCAGGTCGTTCGAGCGCAGCATGTTGAAAGTCGTTGCCATCTCCGAGCCTTCGAGATAGCCCCGTTCCGCCATTCTTTCCTCGAGATGGGTGACCTGCTGCTCATCGATGAAGACGCCCAGATCACCGGGGATGGAAAAGTCGAGCAGTGCGACGAAGAAAGTGGCCGAGACGATGCGCCGATCCTTTTTCACGGCGTTGTAGCCGAGCAGCGAACCGAGCAGGGTGCCGCCCAGGCAGTAGCCGATCAGATTGACCTCATCGCAGCCCGATTGCCGGCAGGTCGCGTCGAGCGCGGCGAGTGCACCCTCGGTCAGATAGTCCTCGAAGTCCTTTTCGGCAAGGCGTGCATCCGGATTGACCCAGGAAATGACAAAAACCGTATGGCCTTGCTCGCTCGCCCATTTGATGAACGAATTCGACTGGCGCAAGTCAAGGATGTAGTACTTGTTGATCCACGGGGGGATGATGAGGAGAGGGCGGCGGAACTGGGTTTGCGTTGCCGGTGCGAATTGCAGGAGCTGGATCAGCTCGTTCTGGAAAATAACCTTGCCCGGGGTGGCGGCCACGTTGCGACCCGGCTCGAAGGCATTCGTATCCGACATCCTGATGTGCAGCCGGCCATGACCTTCATCGATGTCGCGCAGCAGGTTGTTGTAGCCCTTGAGGAGATTCTGCCCCTGTGTCCTTGCTGTCTCGCGCAGGACTTCCGGATTGGTCAGGGCGAAGTTGGCGGGTGAGAGAGCGTCGATGTATTGCCTGGTGTAGAAACGTACTTTTTTTCTGCCCTCCGGCGAGAGCCCCCCGACCTGGTCGGTGAGTTCGAGCAGATGGCGTGCGGTGACGAGATACGACTGCTTGATGAAGTCGAAAACGAGATTGTCATGCCACTCGGCCCCCTTGAAGCGGTTGTCCCCTTTTTCCGGGACAGCCACTGGTTTAGGTGTCTGTCCGAAAAATTGCAGAAAGGTATTCTGCCAGAGGGAAAAATAATCCCGCATGAGCGCCATGTGGGATTGTGCCAGCAAGAAAGGGCTGGCCATCAGCCGCGCACCCATGTCGGCGAACGCCTCGCCGATGCCCAGCTCGTCGGTGGGCACCGTGATGCCATCGCGCAATTGGTTTTCGTAATATTGCTTGACGAGCTGCGCGCTGCGCCGGGCAATTTCCGTGTAGATCTTGCCGAGTTCCTCGGGAGAACGGATTTCCGGATCTTCAGGGTGTTGGGCAGGCAATTGCACTCTCCTGGCGGGTTCTGGCGTAACGGCAAACGCCGTCGGCGCCCATGGTATGCCGTACCTGGCCGGCGTGTTCCAGATAATTCAGATGGGCAATCGACTCTCCCATGGCAAACATGATCTGATGTCCGTCCAGCACGCGGTCAAACAGGACCGGCACCAGATCGCAGGCGCTGTGCGGTGTGTCCAGTGCGGCCAGCAGCGCCGCAAGGCGGTCTTTATGGTGTGCTTCGAGCGCGCCGATGCGGGTGCGGATGCCGCGAAACGGCTTGCCATGCGAGGGTAGCACCAGGGTTTCTTCGGGCAGGGGGAGGAAGTGCTGAATCGAATCGAGAAACCAGCCGAGCGGGTTGTTGTGCGGGTTGGAGGACATCACGCTGACATTGGTCGAGATGCGCGGCAGCAGCATGTCGCCGGAAATCAGCACGCCCAGTGCGGCGCAATGCAGGCTGGCGTGCTCGGGGGAATGACCATGGCCGACGATGACCCGCCAGTCATGCGCGCCGATGCGGAGGCGTTCACCTGCGAGGATGCGCCGGTATTCGGTGGGCAGGCCGTCGACGCGGGCGCGGTAGGTGGGACCCCGCTCCCTGAGAAGCCGGGCCCGTTCCTCATCCAGTCCGTGGCGCCGGAAGAAGCCGACCATGCCATCGACGTCGTGATTCGGAATCTGCTCGAACCAGGCATGGGCGTTGAGCATTTCTCCGAGTGTGATCCAGGTGGGTGCGCCGGTTTTTTCGCCCAGCCAGTGCGCAAGACCGAGATGATCGGGGTGGCAATGGGTGACAAGGATGCGCCGGACCGGCTTGTCTTGGCCGTAGCGCGCCAGGATACTTTCCCAGCTGGCCTTGATCTGCGGGAAATTCAGGCCGGTGTCGATGATCGTCCACCCGTGATCGTCTTCGAGCAGCCACAAATTGATGTGATTGAGCTCGAAGGGGAGCGGCATGCGGATCCAGTGCAGTCCGGCGACCAGTTCCATCGCCTCGCCGGCAGCGGGGGTCTGATCAAAGGGGTAGTGGAGAGGGCGCGAGGAGGTCAATTGCCTAAATTCCGGAAAAATGATTTACTGCGACGGCAGGGGCAGCCACCCTGCCGGTGCTGCAATGCACAATATCTTATACCCGATCATGACACAGGAACAGACGTTCACCATCAGCGAGCTGGCGCGGGAGTTCAATATTACTCCGCGGGCCATTCGCTACTATGAAGATCAGGGGCTGATTTCTCCGCAGCGGGCAGGGCAGAGCCGGATTTATTCCAAGCGTGACCGTACCCGGTTGAAGCTGACCTTGCGGGGTCGCCGCCTGGGATTGTCGCTGGCGGAAATCCGCGAGTTGATCGACATGTATGACGTCGGCCGGGATCAGCGCCATCAGTTGTCGAAATTCCTGGCAGTTCTGGCGCGCCAGCGGGCGGTGCTGGAACTCCAGCGTGAGGACATCGAAGTGGTGCTGGCGGAAATCGTTTCGTTGCAGGAGCGCGCCCGCACCCTGCTTGAGGAGGAGGACGCGGGACGTGAAAAAAATTTGGCCTGAGGCTAACGTTAACGTCAACGTTAAGAAGATGCAGACCGTGCGGTTATCCGGAGCGCACCGATGAGCGACTCGATACACCCTGAAAAGCCCGTGTTGCATCCCCGCAATCCGGCCTGGGAGAGTGCCGTGCGGGCGAGTTTCCAGCGGCAGAAAGTGATGCAGCTGATCGGCGCGCAGCTCAGCGAGCTGACCCCGGGCCGTTGCGCCATCCGCCTGTCGTTTCGTGATGACCTGACCCAGCAGCACGGTTTTTTCCACGCCGGCATCACCAGCACGATTGTCGATAGTGCCGGCGGCTACGCCGGACTGACGCTGATGCCGGTCGGCGCCGAGGTGTTGTCGGTGGAATTCAAGATCAATCTGCTGGCCCCGGCGCAAGGCGAGATGCTGGTCGCCGAAGGCGAAGTGCTCAAGTCTGGCCGCAATCTCGTCATCACGCGCGGTGAAGTGTATGCCCTGCATGGCGGCAAATCGATCCACTGTGCGACCATGCAGCAGACCCTCATGACCATGCACCCGAAGGACAACAAATGATCGGACTGGATTTTGACCTTGGTGAAGACATCGATCTGCTGCGCGAGGCCGTCTGGCAATTCGCGCAGAAGGAAATCGCGCCGCGCGCGGCAGACATCGATCGCGACAATCTGTTCCCGGTGGATCTGTGGAAGAAGCTGGGCGAGATGGGGCTGCTGGGTCTGACGGTCGAGGAGGAATTCGGTGGCGCCGCCATGGGCTATCTCGCCCATATCGTCGCCATGGAGGAGATTTCACGGGCCAGCGCTTCGGTGGGGCTGTCCTATGGCGCGCACTCCAATCTCTGCGTGAATCAGATCCGCAGGAACGGCAGCGAAGCGCAAAGGAAAAAATATCTGCCCGGACTGGTCCGTGGCGAGCATGTCGGTGCGCTCGCCATGTCCGAGCCGAATGCCGGTTCTGATGTGGTGTCGATGACCCTGCGCGCCGACCGGGTGGGTGGAGAAAGGGGTGACCGCTACGTGCTCAACGGTTCAAAAATGTGGATCACCAATGGCGGTGATGCGGACACGCTGGTGGTGTATGCCAAGACCGATGCGGGCGGTGGTGCACGCGGGATGACCGCCTTTATTGTCGAGAAGGGTTTCAAGGGTTTTTCCTGTGGGCAGCATCTGGACAAGCTCGGCATGCGCGGCTCGAACACCTATCCCCTATTTTTCGATGATTGCGAAGTGCCGGCCGACAATGTGCTCGGTGGTGTCGGCAACGGTGCCCGTGTGTTGATGAGCGGCCTCGACTACGAGCGCGCCGTACTCTCGGGCGGACCGCTTGGCATCATGGCCGCCTGCATGGATGTGGTGCTGCCTTTCGTTCACGAACGCAAGCAGTTCGGCCAGAGCATTGGCGAATTCCAGCTCATGCAGGGCAAGCTTGCCGACATGTATTCGACCTGGCAGGCCTGCCGCGCCTATGTCTATGCCGTCGGTCGCGCCTGCGACCGTGCGGACCATGCGCGCACCCTGCGCAAGGATGCGGCGGGGGCCATCCTGTACTCTGCCGAGAAGGCGACCTGGATGGCGGGCGAGGCGATCCAGTCGCTCGGTGGTGTCGGCTACACCAATGAATTCCCCGTCGGCCGCCTGTGGCGCGATGCCAAGCTCTATGAGATCGGCGCGGGGACTTCCGAGATCCGGCGCATGCTCATCGGTCGCGAACTGTTCAGCGAGACACTGCCATGAGCGAGACCATCGAGGCTCTGCGTAGGGAATGGCTGGATGCGGCGCGTGAGGTACGCGAGCGGGCTCCCTCACCGGACGCCCTGCCGATGTCGGTCTTGCGCGAATGCAGCGGACTGGAGATTTTCCAGCGCATTCTGCGCGGCGAGTTGCCCGGACCGCCGATCGCCCATGTGATGGATTTCTCCCTGATCGAGGTCGAAAAGGGGCGCATCGTCTTTCAGGGTCATCCGGACAAGGCCTTCTTCAATCCAGCCGGCGTGATTCATGGCGGCTGGCAGGCCACGCTCCTCGATTCGTGCATGGCATGCGCCATCCATACCCATCTCGATGCGGGGCAGGCACACACCTCACTCGAAATCAAGGTCAACTTCATGCGGGCGATGAGCGATCAGATCGGTCCGGTGCGCGCCGAAGGGCACGTGATCCAGGTCGGCCGCCAGATCGGTATTGCCGAAGGGAAAATCTACGATGCGGCCGGGCGCCTGTATGCGCATGGCACCACGACCTGCCTGGTTTTTGATGTCAAGGAGATGCGCCGATGAGATTCGAGAGTGCCCGCGGCACCATGCACGCATGGCAGTGCGACCACATGGGGCACATCAATGTGCGTGCCTATCTGGAATTTTTCGATCATGCGGCCTGGCAGACCTATGCCGCGCTCGGCCTCACCCCCTCGCTGCTGCGCGGCGGCACGGTGAAGATGGCCGCCGTCCAGCAGAACGTCAGCTATCTGCGCGAACTCCAGCCCGGGGACACCATCGTCGTGTATTCGATCGTGCAGGAATTGCGCGAGAAGGTGCTGCGCTTTCGCCATGAATTGTTCACGACGGAAAGCGATGAGCTGTCCGCCACCTGTGAATTCACCATCGTCTGCCTCGATGCGAAGACGCGCAAATCGTGTCCCTTCCCGCCGGTCGTCGCCGAGCGGGCGCGGGTGCTGATGACGGAGCCGGCGTGATGAGCGAGATGGTGGAGACCTATCGCGGTGCGGTCTATCCCTGGCACTGCGACCACATGAACCACATGAACGTCATGTGGTATGTCGGCAAGTTCGACGAGGGTACCTGGAACTTCATGACGATGATCGGCATCACGCCGGACTACCTGCGCGACAACGGTCGCGGCATGGCGGCGGTGGAACAGCGCATCGCCTACCAGCGCGAGCTGCATGCCGGCGACACCGTGGCGATCCGCAGCGGCGCCCTCGAAGTGAAGGAAAAGACCATCCGTTTCGTGCACGAGATGCGCAATGCCGGGAGCGGCGAGATCTCCGCCATCACTCTGCTCACCGGCGTGTTCTTCGACAGTGCCGCCCGCAAGTCCTGTGCGCTGCCGGAAATATTCCGGGCGCGGGCAGAACACTTCAAAACGGCTTACGTCCTGCCCTGGCAGGACTGATCAACCGGAGAAACTTTCATGAGCCAGGACCCGATCGTCATCGTCTCGGCTGCCCGTACCCCGATGGGTGGTTTTCAAGGTGACTTTGCTTCCCTTGCCGGCCCGCAGCTGGGCGCGGTCGCCATTCGCGCCGCTGTCGAGCGCGCCGGTATCCGGCCGGAGCAGGTGCAGGAAGCCATCCTGGGCAACGTGCTGCAGGCCGGCATTGGCCAAGCGCCGGCGCGCCAGGCTGCGCTGGGTGCCGGCTTGCCGCTGTCGGTCAACTGCACCACGGTGCACAAGGTGTGCGGCTCGGGCATGAAGGCCACCATGTTCGCCCATGACATGCTGCTCGCTGGCTCGAACGAGATCATGGTCGCCGGCGGCATGGAGTCGATGACGAACGCGCCCTATCTGCTGCCCGGAGCGCGCGGCGGTCTGCGCCTCGGCCACGGCCAGGTGCTTGACCACCTGTTCTTCGACGGTCTCGAAGATGCCTACACAAGGGACGAGAAAGGCGGGCGCCGCCTGATGGGCACCTTTGCCGAGGAGTGTGCCGACAAATACGGCTTCACGCGTGCGCAGCAGGATGACTTCGCCATCGCCTCGACGACGCGTGCACAGAAGGCCATCAGCGACAGTTCCTTCGCCTGGGAGATCGCGCCGGTGACCGTGGCCGGCAAGAAGGGCGACGTCGTTGTCGACCGCGACGAGCAGCCGCTCAAGGCCCGGCTCGACAGGATTCCGACCCTCAAGCCGGCCTTCAGGAAGGACGGCACGGTGACGGCGGCCAACTCCAGTTCGATCTCCGACGGTGCCGCCGCGCTGGTGCTGATGCGCCGCTCGACGGCCGACAAGCTCGGCCTCCAAGCGCTCGCAACGATCATTGGCCATGCCACCCACGCCCAGGAGCCGGGCTGGTTCACCACCGCACCCGTCGGTGCCATGCAGAAGCTCTTCGCCAGGACCGGCTGGAGCGTCGATCAGGTTGATTTCTACGAGATCAACGAGGCCTTCGCCGTGGTCACCCTGGCGGCCATGCACGACTTGAAACTTCCGCACGAGAAGGTGAACGTGCACGGCGGCGCCTGCGCGCTGGGCCATCCCATCGGCTGCTCGGGCGCACGCATCCTCGTCACGCTGCTCGGCGCACTCAGGAAATACGGCGCCAGGCGCGGTGTGGCGAGCCTGTGCATCGGTGGTGGCGAAGCCACCGCCATGGCGATCGAGCTGGTGTAGGGACATGCTGCTGACGCAGGAACAGGAGATGATCCGCGACGCCCTGCGCGCCTTCGCGCGCGAGCGGCTGGCGCCCTTCGCCGCGGAATGGGACCGCAACGGCACCTTCCCGAAGGAGGCACTGCATGAGCTCGCCGGCCTCGGCGCCTTCGGCATGGTGGTGCCCGAGCGCTGGGGCGGGGCCGGCATGGACACCGTCTCGCTGGCCCTCGCCCTGGAGGAGATCGCCGCCGGTGACGGAGCGACGTCCACCATCATCAGCGTGAACAACTCGGTCGTATGTGGCCCGATCCTCGCCTTTGGCAGCGATGCGCAAAAGGAGCAATTTCTCAAACCGCTCGCCAGCGGCGCACAGCTGGGCTGTTTTTGCCTCACCGAGCCACATGCCGGTTCCGACGCCGCCGCGATACGGACCATGGCGACGCGTGACGGTGACCAATGGGTGTTGAACGGCGTCAAGCAGTTCATCACCTCGGGCAAGAATGCCCAGATTGCCATCGTCTTTGCCGTCACTGACAAGGCGGCGGGCAAGCAGGGCATCTCGGCCTTCATCGTGCCGACCGATGCACCGGGCTATGTCGTCGCCCGCATCGAAGAGAAAATGGGCCAGCATGCTTCCGACACGGCACAGATCATTTTCGAGAACTGTCGCATTCCGGCGCAGAATCTGCTGGGGGCGCAGGGCGGTGGCTATCACATCGCACTGGCCAATCTGGAAGCCGGCCGCATCGGCATCGCCGCCCAGTCGGTCGGCATGGCGCGTGCCGCGTATGAGGCGGCGCTGAAATACGCACAGGAACGCGAGGCCTTCGGCAAGCCGATCATCGAGCATCAGGCGGTGAACTTCCGCCTCGCCGACATGACCACGCAGATCGAGGCGGCGCGCCAGCTGGTGCTGCATGCCGCCACCTTGCGCGATGCCGGCAGGCCGTGCCTGAAGGAAGCCTCGATGGCGAAATTGTTTGCCTCGGAAATGGCCGAGACGGTTTGTTCCGATGCGATCCAGATCCACGGCGGCTATGGCTACGTGGCGGATTTTCCGGTCGAGCGCATCTACCGCGATGTGCGCGTGACACAGATCTACGAAGGCGCCAGCGACATCCAGCGCATGGTGATTGGCAGAAATCTGGGCTGAGCCAGAAGGGAAAGAGAACCATGAGCAGCAATTCGATCGACTTTTACTTTGATTTCGTCTCGCCCTATTCCTATATTGCGGCCGAGGTGATCGACGGCGTGGCGGCGAAACATGGGCGCAAGGTCAGGTGGCATCCGATGCTGCTGGGTGTCGTGTTCCAGAAGACGGGGCAGCAGCCGCTCGTCAATGTGCCGCTGAAGGGGGAGTATTCCCTGCACGATTTTGCCCGTTCGGCGCGTTACCATGGCGTGCCCTTCCGGTATCCGGAGAAGTTTCCGGTCTCCCCGGTGACGGCGGCGCGTGCCTTCTACTGGCTGCTCGAAGAGGATTGCGCGAAGGCGCGTGCCTTTGCGCATGCGATTTTCCGGGCCTACTGGGTGAGCAACCTCGATATTTCCGATCTGGCCGTGGTGCAGGATGTCGCGGCCGCACTCGGCATCGATGCCGATGCACTGGCCGCCGCCATTGCGCAGCCCGGGATCAAGGAGCGGCTGCGTGCGCAAACGCAGGCCGCGATTGCTTCCGGCATGTGCGGCGCGCCCTGGTTCCTTGTCGACAACGAGCCGTTCTGGGGCCTTGACCGGTTGCCGCAGATCGAGAAGTGGCTGCAAGACGGAGGGTTTTGAACACATGACGATTCTCAAGTCGCAACTCGATACCCGCTCGGAAGGATTCCGCGCCAATGCCGCCGCCATGCAGGCGCTGGTTGATGATCTGCGCGAGAAGACGGCAAAAGTCAGTCTTGGTGGACCGGCGGAACATCGCAAGCGCCATGTCGAGCGTGGCAAATTGCTCGCGCGCGAGCGTATCGACGCACTGCTCGATCCGGGCTCGCCGTTTCTCGAACTCTCGCCGCTTGCCGCCTATGGCCTGTACAAGAACGAAGTCGCCTCGGCCGGGGTGATCACCGGCATTGGCAGCATCGAGGGCGTCCAGTGCATGATCGTCGCCAACGATGCCACGGTGAAGGGCGGCAGCTATTTTCCCCTGACAGTGAAAAAGCATTTGCGTGCCCAGGAGATCGCTGCGCAGAACCGCCTGCCCTGTGTCTATCTCGTCGATTCGGGCGGTGCCAACCTGCCCACACAGGACGAGGTGTTTCCCGATCGCGACCACTTCGGCCGCATTTTCTACAACCAGGCGAACCTGTCCGCCGCACGCATTCCGCAGATTGCCGTCGTCATGGGCTCATGTACCGCCGGCGGCGCCTACGTGCCGGCGATGTCCGATGAGGCGATCATCGTCAAAAACCAGGGCACCATCTTTCTCGGCGGCCCGCCGCTGGTGAAGGCGGCCACCGGCGAGATCGTCAGTGCCGAGGAACTGGGGGGTGCGGATGTGCATACGCGGCTCTCCGGTGTGGCCGATCATTTCGCCGAGAACGACCACCACGCCCTGCACATCTGTCGGCGTATCGTCGCCCACCTTAACTGGCAGAAAAAAGTCAGTCCTGGTGTGACGGCACCGGAAGCCCCGCTCTACGATCCGCAGGAGATTTACGGCGTCGTGCCGGTCGATACGCGCAAACCGCTCGACGTGCGCGAGGTGCTCGCGCGCATCGTGGACGGCTCACGTCTGGATGAATTCAAGGCGCGCTACGGCACAACACTGGTGACCGGCTTCTCCCACATACATGGTTATCCGGTCGGTATCGTCGCCAACAACGGCATCCTGTTTGGCGAATCTGCGCAAAAGGGTGCACATTTCGTCGAGCTGTGCGCGCAGCGCGGCATCCCGCTCCTCTTCGTGCAGAACATCACCGGCTTCATGGTCGGCCGCAAATACGAGAACCAGGGCATCGCCAAGGACGGCGCCAAAATGGTCACGGCAGTCGCTTGCGCCAGGGTGCCCAAATTCACCCTCATCATCGGCGGCAGCCATGGCGCCGGCAACTACGGCATGTGCGGGCGTGCCTACAGTCCGCGCCTGCTCTGGCTGTGGCCCAACAGCCGTGTTTCGGTGATGGGCGGTGAGCAGGCTGCCAATGTGCTCGCCCGGATTCGCCGTGATGCACTCGAAGCGCAGGGCAAGCCATGGCCGCAGGAAGAAGAAGAAAGCTTCAAGGCGCCGATCCGCGCCCAATACGAGACCCAGGGGCATCCCTACTACGCGACTGCGCGTCTGTGGGATGACGGCATTGTCGATCCGGCGCAATCGCGTCGTGTGCTGGCACTGGGCATTAGCGCATCGCTCAATGCACCCATCGAGCCGACCACGTTCGGCGTATTCCGCATGTAAGGGAGAGCAGTCTCATGAGCGAAGGCATTCTCACCGAAGTCGATCATGGTCTGGGCATCGTCACGCTCAACCGGCCCGAGCGCCACAATGCGTTTGATGACGAGCTGATCCGCGCATTGTCCAAAGCACTGATGAGCATGGACACCGATCCGGAGGTGCGCGTGGTCGTGCTCTCCAGTACCGGCAAGAGCTTTTGCGCAGGTGGTGATCTCAACTGGATGAAAAAGGCCGCGCACTTCACGCCGGATGAAGCGCAGCGCGACGCCGTCGAGCTGGCCGGCATGATGCGCCTGTTGAATGACATGAAAAAGCCGACGGTGGCGCGCGTGCAGGGACCCGCTTATGGCGGCGGTGTCGGCCTGGTTGCCGCCTGTGACATTGCCATTGCCACCTTTGATGCCCAGTTCGCACTCTCGGAAGTCAGGCTCGGCATCATTCCGGCCGTCATCAGCCCTTATGTCATCGCCGCCATCGGCGAGCGCAAGGCGCGCCGCTACATGCTGACGGCCGAGCGGTTCTCGGCAGCGGAAGCCTATCGCATCGGTCTGGTGCATGAGATCGTGCCGGGTGAAGCCGAACTCGATGAAGCGGTCGGTGAAATTGTCGATACGCTGCTTGACAACGGGCCGCTGGCGCTGGGTGAGTGCAAGGCGCTCATCAAGGCGGTGGCCAATCGGCCGATCGCTTCGGATGTCATCGTTGACACGGCACGGCGCATCGCGCGCGTGCGCGCCACCGACGAGGGACGCGAAGGCATGGCCGCCTTTCTCGAAAAACGCAAACCGTCGTGGATACAGAAACCATGAGCCGCTTTGAACGCAAAGGGTGCAAAGAGAAACACCGAAGGGAATCCGGTCCCTTTGCATCCTTTACGTCTTTGCGTGCTTCGTGTTGAAGGAGTTTCGATGTTTTCCAGGATTCTCATAGCCAACCGCGGCGAGATCGCCTGCCGTGTCATCAGGACGGCGCGCCGTCTGGGCATTCGTACCGTTGCCGTGTACTCCGATGCGGATGCGCACGCACGTCATGTGCGTCTTGCCGATGAAGCGGTGCGCATCGGCCCGGCGGCGGCGCGCGAGAGCTATCTCGTCGCAGAACGCATCCTCGCAGCGGCGCAGGACACCGGTGCCGAGGCAGTGCATCCGGGCTATGGCTTCCTCTCCGAGAACGCCGGTTTCGCCGAGGCCTGTGTGGCCGGCGGCATCGCCTTCATCGGGCCGCCAGCCTCCGCTATCCGCGCCATGGGTTCGAAGAGTGCGGCCAAGGCGCTGATGGCCGGTGCCGGCGTGCCGCTGGTGCCCGGCTACCACGGCGAGCGCCAGGAAGAGGATTTTCTTGCCCGGGAAGCCGGGCGTATCGGTTATCCACTGCTCATCAAGGCCAGCGCGGGTGGCGGTGGCAAAGGCATGCGCATCGTCGAGCGGCAGGAGGATTTTGCCGCTGCACTGGCGTCCTGTCAGCGTGAAGCCGCCTCGAGCTTTGGTGATGCACGCGTGCTGATCGAGAAATATCTGGTGCGTCCGCGCCACATCGAGATGCAGGTGTTTGGTGATACGCAGGGCCACTGCGTGCATCTCTTCGAGCGCGACTGCTCGGTGCAGCGCCGCTACCAGAAGGTGCTCGAGGAAGCGCCTGCACCGGGCATGACGCCCGAGCGGCGCACGGCGATGGGCCGTGCCGCCGTTGATGCCGCCCGGGCGGTCGGCTATGTCGGTGCCGGCACGGTGGAATTCATCGCCGAGCAGGACGGCACGTTTTATTTCATGGAGATGAATACGCGCCTGCAGGTCGAGCATCCGGTCACCGAGATGATCACCGGCCTTGATCTGGTCGAGTGGCAGCTGCGTGTGGCAGCAGGCGAGCCGTTGCCTCTGGCGCAGGAGCAGATCCGGCTGCGCGGGCACGCCCTGGAAGCGCGCATCTATGCCGAAGATCCGGACAGGGGCTTCCTGCCCTCGACCGGGCGCCTGCTTCACCTGCGCACACCGCAGGAGTCGGAGTGCGTGCGCATCGACAGCGGTGTCGAGGAAGGTGACGAGATTACGCCGCACTACGATCCGATGATCGCCAAATTGATTGTCTGGGATGCGGGTACGCAGGATCCCCGTAGCCGGGCTTTGGCACGCATGCATGAGGCGCTGGCCTCTTTCCAGATTGCCGGTGTGTCGAACAATGTCGACTTTCTCGGGCGCCTCGTCACCTGCGAGTCGTTTGCCGCGGCGCAACTCGATACCGGACTGATCGAGCGGGAGCGCGCGTTTCTGTTCCCGCCATCCGCCGTTGCTCCGCGTGAAGTCTTCCTTGTTGCCGCGCTGGCCGAGTTGCTGGGGGAGGCGGAGCAGGGAGGCGGGGCGCACAGGAGTCCGGATGATGCGCATTCCCCCTGGCAGATCCGCGATGGCTGGCGCCTGAATGCCACGCTGCAGCGCACCTTGCGGTTTTGCCAGGGCGAACTGCAAAAAACGGTCGAAGTGACCTATGCCGCCGACAGCTTTTTGCTGATGCTCGATGGCCGGGCAACACCGGCACGCGCCAGGCGCCAAGGTGCGCACCGGTTTCGCGCCGGGTTCGATGGCCGAAGCCTGCCGGCCAGTGTCGTTGCCGCGGGTGAGCGACGCCATATATTTTTTTCCGGCAGGAGCTGGACTCTGACGCGCATCAATCCCTTGCGCCATGCCGGCACAGGCGCGGACGAAGCCGGCGGGCTGATGGCGCCAATGCCCGGCAAGGTCATTGCCTTGCTGGCCGAGTCAGGCAGCACGGTCGAGGCGGGCACGCCGCTGCTGATTCTTGAAGCAATGAAGATGGAGCACACCATCGCCGCACCGGCGAAGGGACTGCTCAGGTCCTTCCGTTTCGGTGTCGGCGATTCGGTGCCGGAAGGTGCGCAGCTGGTGGAGTTCGAGGCGGCGACATGACCGTGGAGACGATCGACATCCTGCCGGACACGGTGTGGATGGAACTCGAATTCGCTCGGGAGGACAAACAGGCATGACGCTTCCGCACAAGGTCAAGATCGTCGAGGTCGGTCCGCGCGACGGCCTGCAGAACGAAGGTCAGCTCGTGCCGAGCGCCGTCAAGGTCGAACTCATCGACCGCCTCGGCCAGGCGGGTCTGAAAACCATCGAGGCCACCGCCTTCGTCTCGCCGAAGTGGGTGCCGCAGATGGGTGATGCCGCCGAAGTGATGGCGAACCTGGCGCGCCGCGCCGGCGTCAGCTACCCGGTGCTGGTGCCCAACCTGAAGGGTTTCGAGCAGGCGCTCGCTGCCGGCGCCGAGGAGATCGCCGTCTTCGCCGCCGCCTCCGAGGCCTTCTCGCAGAAGAACATCAACTGCTCGATTGCCGAATCACTGACGCGCTTTCGCCCCGTCGCCGAGGCGGCGCGGCAGAACGGCATCCGCGTGCGCGGTTACGTCTCCTGCGTCGTTGGCTGTCCGTATCAGGGTGCCGTCAAGCCAGCCGCGGTGGCCGAGGTGGCGGCGCGTCTGGTGGAGATGGGTTGTTACGAGATCTCGCTGGGCGACACGATCGGTACGGGTACGCCCGCAGGCGTACAGAACATGCTCGAGGCCGTGGCCTTGCTGGTGCCCACCGGACAGCTCGCCGGCCATTATCACGACACCTACGGCATGGCGCTCGTCAACATCCATGCCTCGCTTGAAATGGGGATTGCCGTCTTCGACAGTTCCGTCGCCGGTCTGGGCGGCTGTCCCTATGCCGCCGGCGCCTCGGGCAACGTCGCCACCGAAGACGTGGCGTATCTCATGCATGGACTGGGTATCGAAACCGGCATTGACCTCGATTGTCTGGTCGATGCCGGCACCTGGATCTGTGCGCAACTCGGGCGCGAGACGGCATCAAAAACCGCCCGCGCCATTCTGGCAAAACGGAACCTCCCATGAGACAGGGAAAAGACCGCCAGAAAAGTCAGTCCTCGTACCACGGCGCCCGATGACCGGGCTGCCTGCACAAATCCGCGTCATCGAGCGCGGCTGGCTCTGCGCCAACAACATCGTTTTCCATGAGGGCGATCAGGCGAGCATGGTTGACTCCGGCTATGTCACGCATGCCGACGAGACGCTGGCGCTCGTCGGGCAGGCGCTCGAAGGAAGGCGGCTGGCGCGGCTCATCAATACCCACTCGCATTCCGATCACATTGGCGGCAACGCCGCGCTGCGCCGTGCGCATGGCTGCCGCATTTTCGTGCCCGTGGGTATGGCGCCAGCCGTGGCCGACTGGGACGAGGACGCGCTGCTGCTCAGCAGCGCACACCAGCAGGCCGAACCCTTCGCGTTCGACGCGACGATCGCACCCGGCGACGAACTGGAGATGGGCGGATTGCGCTGGCAGGCGCTGGCCGTGCCCGGCCATGACATGCATGCGCTCGCCTATTACTGTGTCGGGGAGAAAATCCTCATCTCCGGCGATGCACTGTGGCAGGATGGTTTTGGCGTGATGTTTGCCGAGCTGCATGGCGATGCGAGCGGGCTGCCGGCGCAGCGGCGTACGCTGGAGATGTTGCAAACACTCGACGTGGCAACGGTGATTCCCGGCCACGGCGCACCGTTCCATGATTTTCAAGACGCGCTCGAACGGGCCTTGCGGCGCCTGAGCGCCTTCGAGGAAAGTCCGCAGCGCATGGCGCGAAGCGCACTGAAGGCACTCTTCACCTTCACCTTGCTGGAGAAGCGAAGCATGCCAAGGAGCGAGGTCGCCGGACACTTCACCCGCGTGCCGATCTTTCGCGCGGTCTCGCAGCGCTTCTTTCAGCGCGAACCGGCTGCTGTCGCCGGGCAGATCATCGATGAGCTGCTCAAGGCCGGCGTGCTCGTCGAACGAGGGGAGGATATCGCCGCCAAAGGTTCGTGATCCCGCCCGCCTGTTGTCAGAACACCCGCCGCGAGCGCACGATCTGGTAGGCACGCACGATGTAGCCGAATGGTGCGCTCCAGACATGCACGAGGCGCGTGAAGGGGAAGAACAGGAATACCGACATGCCGAGGAACATGTGGAACTTGTAGGCGGCATCGACGTTGACGAGCAGGCCCGGATTGGGGCGGAAGGTGAGCACGCCCTGCACCCAGTTGGCAAGGACGATCATCGTCCCGGCGTCGCCGGCACGCGCATGGTGGATCGAGAACGGAATGGTGAGGAGCCCGGCCGCCGCGGTGAGCGCCAGCCAGCCGAGGATGTTGATGTCGATCCAGCGCGAGGCGGCACGTACGCGCTCGTTGCCCATGCGTCGCAGCCACAACCAGGCGGCGCCGAACAGGCAGAAGCTGCCGAAGACGAGGCCGGCGACGATGGCGAGCCACTGGTGCGCCATGTCGGGGATGCCCAGGGCGAGAAAAATCCGGTGCGGAGTGAGCAGTCCGACGACATGGCCGAGGAAAAGACCGAGGATGCCGTAGTGGAAAAAATTGCTGGCAAGGCGCATGCCGGCATTCGACAGGAGCTGGCTCGAATCGCTCTTCCAGGTGTATTGCGCCTTGTCGAAGCGGATCCAGCTGCCGAGCAGGAAGACGGTGGTGGCGATGTAGGGATAGATGCCGAAGACGAAGTTGTGCAGGTATTCCATGTCAATTCTCCGGAGCAGTGGTGCGTGAAAGCGGGTGCGACTGGCCTGGGCAGCCGCCAGCGAGCGGAGGCGGTGCGCTCCAGTCGACCGGTGCATTGAAATCACCGTCGTCAAGACAGGGGTTGGTCGTGGCGACGGCGGGTGTGTCGATTTCCTCAGATGCGGCGACGAGGCGGCTGTGTGCCTCGAGCAGGCGGATGAGCGGCGCGTAGGGGCTGTCGGCAGCGGCGAGATTGGCGCCGAGCTGGCGCAGCACCTTGTTCCAGCGCGAGAGGAAGAAGCGGCCGGCTTCGGTGTCGAGCTGTGCGATGAACTCGAGCATCAGCGGCAGGTAGTCGGGGATTTCCTTGCCGCTGATTTCCCAGCCGTGGGCGCGATAGAACTCGGCCAGATCGATCAGTGCCGGCCCGCGGTTGCGGTCTTCGCCGAGCAGATGGTGAGTCAGATGCAGGCTGTGTTCGGGCACCATGTCGAAAGTCTGCACATAGGTTTCCTCGGCGTGCGTCGAGTTGCCGCCGGCAAGATGCGCAATCAGTGCACTCAGTGTGGCGTGTTCTGCGGCGGGCAGCTGCGCCGCGTCGAGGGCGGCGCGGATCTGCGGCAGGGCCGCGCGCAATTCGGCATCCGGATAGCCGAGCAGGGCCGAGGCGATGCGGTAGCGGATCATTTCTTTTCTCCTGCATGGCTGAAGACATCGCTGGCGCGTGGCGCTTCTTCCAGCGATTCGACGGTGTCGCGGCGCCGCTCGGGGAACAATGAATTGCTGCTGATGCCGGGCGAGGAGTCATTACCGAAGGAAAAGCCGTTCTGTCCCTGGAAGCCGTAGAAATCGTCGAGGGCGATTTCGGCGTGGCCGGTGGGGATGACAAAGCGGTCTTCGTAGTTGGCGATGGCGAGCAGCTGATACATGTCCTGCGCCTGCTGCTCGCTGAGGCCGACACGGTCGAGGGCGCGCGTGTCGGCGATGCCATCGACGTGGCGCGAGCGCTGGTAGGAGCGCATTGCCATCATCTTGTTGAGTGCGGCAAGCACGGGTTCCTGACGGCCGGCGGTCATCAGGCTGGCCAGATACTGCAAGGGCAGGCGCATGGCGCCCGCCTGTGGAATGGCGCCATCCGGCTCGGTGGGCAGCTCGCCCTGCTCGATGGCCGATTGCACCGGCGAGAGCGGCGGCACATACCAGACCATCGGCAGTGTGCGAAATTCAGGATGCAGCGGGAAGGCGATATTCCACTCCATCGCCATTTTCCAGATCGGTGATTTCTGTGCCGCCTCGATCCAGGATTCCTGCACGCCGTCGCGCCGTGCCGCGGCGATCACTTCGGGATCGTTCGGATCGAGAAAGATACGCTGGTGCGCTTCATAGAGATCCTGTTCGTCCGGTGTCGAGGCGAGTTCCTCGATGCGGTCGGCGTCATAGAGCATGATGCCGTTGTAGCGGATGCGCCCGACGCAGGACTCCGAGCAGGCGGTGGGCATGCCCGACTCGACGCGCGGATAGCAGCCGATGCATTTCTCCGCCTTGCCTGACTCCCAGTTGTAGAACACTTTTTTGTACGGACAGGAGGAGATGCACATGCGCCAGCCGCGGCATTTGTCCTGATCGACCAGCACGAGGCCATCCTCCTCGCGCTTGTAGATCGAGCCGGAAGGGCAGGCAGCGACGCAGGACGGGTTGAGACAGTGGTTGCACATGCGCGGCAGATACATGTGGAAGGTGTTCTCGAACTGCGAGTAGATGCGTTTTTCGAGCCCTTTCATATTCACGTCGCGGGCACGCTGGTCGTATTCACCGGCCAGATCATCCTCCCAGTTCGGCCCCCATTTGATTTTCTCCATCTTCTTGCCGGTGATCTGCGAGACCGGACGCGCCACCGGCGCGGCCTCCGAGAGCGGCGCGCTTTGCAGGCGCGAGTAGTCGAAGCTGAATGGCTCGTAGTAATCGTCGATCTGCGGCATGTCCGGATTGGCAAAGATGTTGAGCAGGCGCGAGAGCTTGCTGCCGGATTTCAGCTGCAACTTGCCATCGACCAGTTCCCAGCCGCCGCGCCAGATTTCCTGGTTTTCCCACTGTTTGGGGTAGCCGACACCCGGTTTTGATTCGACGTTGTTGAACCAGGCGTACTCGACGCCCTTGCGATTGGTCCAGATGTTCTTGCAGGTGACCGAGCAGGTGTGGCAGCCGATGCACTTGTCGAGATTGAAGACGAGTGCGAATTGAGCACGAACTTTCATCAGTGGTTCCTTTCTCTCTGGATCAGCGCGGGCCGATGCCGGGCGGGTTGGGTTGGGCCTCGCGCGCGTCGTCGAGCGGTCGTTCGAGCCAGTCGATGTCCTGGTCGGCGAGCCGGTGCACGACGACGAACTCGTCACGCTGGGTGCCGACGGTGCCGTAGTAATTGAAGCCATAGGCGAGCTGGGCGTAGCCGCCGATCATGTTGGTCGGCTTGATGACAACGCGCGTCACCGAGTTGAGGATGCCGGCACGTTTGCCGGTCGAGGGCGAGCCAGGCACGTTGATGGTTTTCTCCTGGGCGTGGTACATGAGTGCCACGCCGCACGGCACGCGCTGCGAGACGACGGCGCGTGCCACCGTGGCGCCGTTGCCGTTGACCGCCTCAACCCAGTCGTTGTCGGCGATGCCGACGCGCCGCGCATCCTCTTCGGCAATCCAGACATAGGGGCCGCCGCGAAACAGGTTGAGCATGCGCAGGTTGTCCTGGTAAGTGGAGTGGATGCCCCATTTCGAGTGCGGCGTGATCCAGTTGAGCACCAGATGCGGCTTGGACTTGAGCGCTTGCGGCACGGTGTTCTGCGCCTTCATGTCGAGTACCGGACGATAGGCGCAGAAACCCTCGCCGAAGTCGAGCATCCATTCGTGATCCTGATAGAAGTGCGCGCGTCCGGTGAGCGTGCGAAACGGGATGTGTTCGTGGATGTTGGTGTAACCGGCGTTGTAGGAGACCTTCTCGGACTCGATGCCCGACCAGGTCGGTGCGGTGATGATCTTGCGCGGCTGGGCGATGATGTCGCGGTAGGTGATCTTGTCCTCGTGGCGGCCGGCGTAGAGATGATGGTGATCGATACCGGTCTTTTTCGACAGTGCCGACCATGATTTGTGCGCCACCTCGCCGTTGGTCTCCGGCGCCATGCGCAGCACCGCCTCGCAGGCGGCGATATCGGCGGCGATGCTCGGCATGCCCTGCGAGACGCCTGCTTCGCGCACCGTGCCGTTGAGGGACTTCAGCGCCTCGTATTCTTCCCCGGTGTTCCAGTCGATCCCCTTGATGTTGTTGCCCAGCTTGACGAGCAGGGGGCCCAGGGCGATGAATTTGCGGTAGGTGTCGGCGAAATGGCGCTCGACCACCTTGAGGAGCGGCAGCGTCCTGCCGGGAACAGGCTCGCACTCGCCGTGCTTCCAGTCCTTGACGCCGAGCGGCTGCGCCAGTTCGAAGGCGGAATCGTGCTGCATGGGAAAGGCGACGACGTCCTTTTGCGTGCCCAGATGTTTCTCGGCCAGGCGCGAAAAGGTTTTGGCGATGGCCTGGAAGATCTGCCAGTCGGATTTCGATTCCCAGCCCGGAGTGACCGCCTCGGCGAGCGGGTGCACGAAGGGGTGCATGTCGGTGGTGTTCAGGTCGTATTTCTCGTACCAGGTTGCCGTCGGCAGGATGATGTCGGAGTAGGCGCCGGTGGAGTTGAGGCGGAAGTTGATGTCCACCATCAGGTCGAGCTTGCCGGTAGAGGCCGCCTCGCGCCACTTCACTTCCTTGCAGGCAGCGCCGTCGGTGCCTTCCTGCAGCACGCCGTTTTGCGCACCGAGCAGGTGCTTGAGGAAATACTCGTGTCCCTTGGCCGAAGAGCCGAGCAGGTTCGAGCGCCAGACGAAGAGATTGCGCACATGGTTCTCCGGTGCGTCGATGTCCTCGTAGGAGAACGCCAGCTTGCCTGATTTCAGCTGACCGACCAGGTGCGCGGCGATGCCCGCTTCGTCATGGGCACCGGCCCGCTCCGCCTCGGCGACCAGTTCGAGCGGGTTTCTGTTGAAGTGCGGCGCCGAGGGCAGCCAGCCCAGACGCTGGGCGACGATGTTGTAGTCGGCGAGCTGATAGCCTTTGTAGCGCGCCTTTGCCGACTCGGCGAGCAGGCCGTCGGCACTGACTTTCTCGTAGCGCCACTGGCTGGTGTGGAAGTAGAAAAAGGTGGTCGAGTTCATCTGCCGCGGCGGGCGCTGCCAGTCGAGGGCGAAGGCGATCGGCGCCCAGCCGGCCTGCGGGCGCAGTTTTTCCTGACCGACATAGTGCGCCCAGCCACCGCCGCTCTGGCCGACGCAGCCGCACAGGTGCAGCAGATTCATGATCGAGCGGTACGTCATGTCGTTGTGATACCAGTGATTGATGCCGGCGCCCATGATGACCATCGACTTGCCACGCGTCTTTGCGGCGTTTTCGGCAAATTCGCGCCCGGTACGCAGCAGGTCGGCACGTTTGACGCCGGTGACTTTCTCGGCCCAGGCGGGCGTGTAGGCGACGTTCGCATCGTCGTAGGAGGTGGCGATGTTGTCTCCGCCCAGACCGCGGTCGATGCCGTACTGGGCGACTTGCAGATCGAACACGGTGGCGATGAGCGCCTCCTCACCGCTGGCGAGGCGGATGCGCCGCGCCGGCACGTTGCGATAGAGCAGCCCCGGCTCGTCGGGCTGGAAGTGCGGGAAGCCGGCCGGGACGATCTCGTCGTGGCTGCCCAGGCAGGAGAGTCGGGCACGGATCTCGCTCTGGTCGGCGGCGTTCCTGGGCAGCGTGTTCCAGCGGCCGTCCTCGCCCCAGCGAAAGCCGATCGAGCCGTTGGGCACGACGAAGCGGTTCGATATCTCGTCGAAGACGACGGTCTTCCATTCCGGATTGTTCTGCTCGCCGAAGGCGCCGTCGAAATCGCTGGCACGCAGCGTGCGGTCGGAGACGTGGCCCGCGCCGTGCGGGCGCAGCAGCACCCACATGGGCAGGTCGGTGTAGGTGCGCGCGTAGTCGAGAAAGTAGGGCTCTTCGCGTGTGATGAAAAATTCTTTCAGTGCGACGTGTCCCATGGCAAGGAAGGCGGCCGCAT
This sequence comes from uncultured Rhodocyclaceae bacterium, assembly GCA_964607005.1. Taxonomy (GTDB): domain Bacteria; phylum Pseudomonadota; class Gammaproteobacteria; order Burkholderiales; family Rhodocyclaceae; genus Desulfobacillus. The sequence goes on along the minus strand of CAZSHO010000010.1, from coordinate 26,860 downwards.
CGGTGCCCTGGCGCACCGGCATCCACAGGTCGGCAAATTTGACGTATTCGGCGTAGTCGGGTGCCATCGAGACGACCTTGGTGCCCTTGTAGCGCGCCTCGGTCATGAAGTGCGCGTCCGGGGTGCGCGTCATCGGCAGGTTGGCGCCGCAGATGATCAGGTAGGTCGAGTTGTACCAGTCGGCGGCCTCCGGCACGTCGGTCTGCTCGCCCCAGGTCTGCGGGCTGGCGGCCGGCAGGTCGCAGTACCAGTCGTAAAAGGAGCCGCAGGCCGCACCAATCAATGACAGGTAGCGCGAGCCGGCGGCATAGGAAATCATCGACATCGCGGGGATGGGAGAGAAACCGAAGATGCGGTCCGGCCCCCACTTCTTGATGGTGTGGATGTTGGCTGCAGCGATGACCTCGGTGATTTCATCCCAGTCGGTGCGCACGAAACCGCCGAGTCCGCGCACCGCCGTGTATTGTTTGCGCTTGGCCGGATCTTCCTGAATGGCCGCCCAGGCTTCCACCGGGTCTTTGCCGCTGGCGCGCTCGGTGCGATAGAGGTCGAGCAGGCGGGCGCGGATGAGCGGATGCTTGATGCGGTGCGGGCTGTACAGATACCACGAGAACGAAGCGCCGCGCTGGCAGCCGCGCGGCTCATGGTTAGGGAGATCGTCGCGCGTGCGCGGATAGTCGGTTTGCTGCATCTCGAAGGCGACGAGGCCGTTTTTGACAAAAATTTTCCACGAGCAGCCACCGGTGCAATTCACCCCGTGCGTCGAGCGCACCACCTTGTCATGGCGCCAGCGGTTGCGGTAGGCGTCCTCCCAGCGGCGATCCTCGTTGGTGACGATGCCATAGCCGTTGGAGAAACGATCCTTGATGCGGTCGAAGAATTTCAGTCGGTCGAGGAAGTGACTCATCGTGAAGCCTTTCGTTGAGCGTGAAGTCGGATGCGGGCTGCTAGCGATTTATCTAGCCGGATTGCAGCTGCGGGTTCATGACGTCGGTGCGCCGGATCTGCGTCAGATACATCAGGACGAGCGAGACCCAGGAGATGCCGTAGAGCAGCATGAAGGTGCTCGAGCGCACCTGCAGCAGATCGACGAGCAGGCCGAAGAGGATCGGCAGCACGAAGCCGCCCAGGCCGCCCGCCATGCCGACCAGTCCCGAGGCGAGCCCGATCTGTTGCGGGAAATCATCGGCGATGTGCTTGAACACCGAAGCCATGCCGAAGGCCCAGGCCAGGCCGAGGATGAACAGGAGCAGGCTGAAGAACCAGGCGTTGAGACCGATGCGGAAGGCGACCGGACCGTTGATCGTATGCACGGTGATGTCGGTCTGCGGATAGGAGAGCAGGAACAGGCAGATCCAGCCCACCCAGAGCACCCACCAGGTGACGTTGAGGGCGCCGAAGCGGTCGGCGAGCCAGCCGCCGACGGCGCGCATGGCGCCCCCGGGCAGGGAGAAGCAGGCGGTGAGCATCGCCGCCGTCGTCAGGCTGAAACCGTATTCGCCGACGAAATACTGCGTCATCCAGAGCGACAGGCCGACGAAGCCGCCGAAGACGATCGAGTAATACTGGCAGTAGCGCCACAGGCGCGGGTCGCGCAGGATGCGCAGGCGATCTTCGGGACGCGGTGCGTTCTCTCCCGTCCGGGGCGGGTCGGCATAGGTGAGCAGCCAGAAGGCGAGCGCGGTAAAGAGCAGGGCCGCAGCATAGAAGCGCGGCACCGACTGCCAGCCGAACAGATCGACGAGGCTGGGCGCGATGAAGATGTTTACGGCCGCGCCGGAAGTGCCGGCGCCGAACATGCCCATGGCAAAGCCCTGGTTCTTGCGCTCGAACCAGCGCGAGACATAGGCTGTGCCGACGGAGAAGGCGCCGCCGGTCGGGCCGATCAGCAGCCCGAGCAGGAGGAAGTGCCAGTACTGCGTGGCATGGCTCACCAGATACACCGGCACCACGCAGAAGAGCATCAGCAGGAACAGGATGAGCCGGCCGCCATAGCGGTCGGCCCAGATGCCCAGGGGCAGGCGCATCAGCGCACCGGTGAGCACCGGTGTTGCGGCGAGCAGGCCGAATTCGGTGGCGTTCAGTTGAAGCGACTCGCGCAGCGGGATGCCGATGACGCCGAACATCATCCAGATCGTGAAACAGACGACGAAGCCGAGCGTGCTCATGCTGAGCACGGCGATTTGCTTGGTTTTGTGGCTGGCCATGATGCGCACTGGAATCAATGAGTGGGAGAACGCCTGCAGCGTAGGCAATGCGCTGCAGCACGGCAATCGGGGGCAGCCGGGCCGGGCCGGCGCCGCCTACCCCCAAAGAGGTAGGCGCATGAAACGCAGTCGGTGTATAAGTGACTGATTGTTCGGGCGGGGAAAAGTCAGCGCCGGCAACACGGCGCCGCGACATCCCGGCCTGGCTCTTTCGGGGTAGCTCCATTGAAAGGACACCGGCACCATGAAGTGGCTCAAAACATTCGGCAGTGAATCGATTCTCATCCGGCTGGGCATCTGCATCGGCATGGTGGTGATCCTGGCGCTCGTCTCGATCGCTTCCTCGGCCATCTTCAGCGAACGTTCGAGCGGCAAGGCGCAGGCAATCAATTTTGCCGGTTCGCTGCGCATGCAGGCCTATGTCGTCGCCACGCAGATGCTCGAGGCGCGCGCCGGTGCGCCGCACGGACTGGAACCGGCCATGCGGGAATTCGAGCGTCGCGTTGCACAACCGGCCCTCATCGCGGATCTGTCGACTGATGCGCAAGATCCGCAGCGCGCCGCCTTGCGCCGCATCGCGGCAACCTGGCAAGCCGAAACGGCACCGGCGGTGCGTGCCGCGGCCGCCGGCGGGTCATCCGCCGCCGCCCTGGAGAGCATCGATGCGATGGTTGCCCGGGTCGATGAGCTGGTGCGCACCATCGCGCAGGAGACCGAACGTCAGGTGCGTCTGCTGCGTCTGGTGGCGGTGCTCTCGCTCGTCGTCATCCTGATGGTGATGGCCATTACGGCGTTCCTCATGCATTTCCAGGTGTATCTGCCGATCACCGATCTGCTGCGCTGCGCGCGTGCCGTGCGCGGCAATGACCTGTCGGCGCGTGCCGGTCATGTCGAGGACGATGAGCTGGGCCAGCTGGGTGCAGCCTTCAACACCATGATCGAGGAACTCTCGCAGACCTATGCCGGGCTCGAAGCGCGCGTGGAGGAAAAGACGCAGGCGCTGGCGCACAGCAACCGCTCTCTCGAGTTGCTCTATGGCATCGCGCGCAAGCTCGCCGTACAGGAGGTCAACGGCGAAACATTGAAGGATGTGCTGGTCGAGGTGGCCCGCGTCGTCGACCTGTCCGCAGGGGCGATCTGTGCGTGCGATCAGGACGGGCAGCAGGGCTTGCCGCTCGCCGAGCTGGTCGATGGTGCAGGCGCGGGGCTCGATGCCTGTCGACAGGGGCAGTGCGGCGCGTGCATCGGTGACGGACGCATGCATGTGCGCGAAGCCGATGCGCCCGGCGGTGCGCGCATTGTCACGATTCCCCTTGTCGATGGTGGCTGCCATTACGGCATGATGCCGCTGGCGCTACCGGCCGGGCGCGAACTGGCGCCCTGGCAATGGCAGTTGCTCGAAGCGGTGGGCAGTCAGATCGGCGCGGCGCTGGCTGCGGCGCGCCGTCATGAGGAGCGCCATCGCCTTGCCCTGCTCGAGGAACGTTCGGCGCTGGCGCGCGAGCTGCACGATTCGCTGGCGCAGTCGCTGTCCTATCTGAAAATCCAGGTGGCACGTCTGCAGTCGATGTTCTCCGGCATGATGCCCGCGCCCGCATCGGGAATCGGCGAGGTGGTGGCGGAACTCAAGAGCGGCCTGAGCAGTGCCTACCGGCAGTTGCGCGAGTTGCTGACCACCTTTCGTCTCGGCATGGACGGGCGCGGGCTGGGTGTCGCGCTGGAAGATACCCTGCAGGAGTTTGGCCGGCGCAGCGCGCTGCATCTGACCTTGAACAACCAGCTGCTGGGCATCGAGCTGGATGCGAACGAGGAAATCCACGTGCTGCAGGTGATCCGCGAAGCGTTGTCGAATGTCGAGCATCATGCGCGGGCGCAGGCGGCGCAGGTCCGCCTCGAGCATCTGTCCGACGGCACGATCCGCGTACGCATCGAGGACGACGGCGTCGGTCTGCAGGAGGCTTCGGCGCCGACGCACCACTACGGACTGGCGATCATGCGCGATCGCGCCGCAAGCCTTGGGGGAGTGTTGCAGGTGGATACGCGTGCGGGAGGCGGCACGTGCGTCGAGCTGCGCTTTGCGCCAGCCGCACTGCGCCGACCGGTGATCGCTGTTGCGGGCGGCGGGAAGGGGGCCTGGGCATGAAAGGGGCGCGGGCGGCTGCGCAGGGCAATGCCGTGCTGGTCATCGACGACCATCCCCTGTTCCGCAAGGGCGTCTCGCAACTGATCGGCATGGACGCGCAGCTGCGGCTGGTGGGCGAAGCGTCGGGCGGTGAGGAAGGCGTGGCCAGGGCCGGCGACTTGCAGCCCGATCTGATCCTGCTCGATCTGCACATGAAGGGCATGGACGGTATCGCCACGGTGCGCGCCCTGCGTGCGGCCGGATGTGAGGCGCGCATCGTCATGCTGACTGTTTCGGACAGCGCTGAAGATCTGCTTGCCGCCATCCGCGCGGGTGCCGATGGCTATCTGCTCAAGGACATGGAGCCGGAGGCCTTGCTCGCCTGCATGCACGATGCGCTATTCGGCCGCACCGTGATCAGTGATCGCCTGAACGGCGCGCTGGCACGCGCATTGCGCGAGGAGACGCAGGGGATGCAGCGGCGCGAGGCGCAGCTCACCGAACGGGAGGCGGGCATCCTGCGCTGCCTGGCGCAAGGCATGTCGAACAAGCTGATCGCACGCGAACTGGACATTGCCGAAGGCACCGTCAAGGTGCACGTCAGGAGCCTGCTGCGAAAACTCAACTTCCGCTCGCGTGTCGAGGCGGCAGTGTGGGCGGTCGAGCAGGGCGGGGAGCGCCGGGAGCCGTGACGGTTATTTTTTCGCCTGCTTCTTTTCCTGCTGGCGTGCCTTGGCAATGCTCTCGCGCAGTGACTGGGCGTCCTCGGAGTCTGCCGGCAGCAGCTTGAGCAGCCGTTCCCAGTAGCCGACGGCACCGGCGTAGTCGTCACGCTCGTAGGCGGCGGTGCCGGCAAGCAGCAGTGCGTCCGGGAAGTTCGCATCGAGCTCGAGTGCGCGCGCCAGCATCTCGCTCGGGCGTCCACGCAGCGATCCGCCGGTGGCGAGTGCCAGCGCCTCTGCGTTTTCCGAGAGCAGGTGGGCGTCGCGATTGACCAGCGCCTCGATGCGGGCGAAGGCGCGCACCGATTCCTCATAGCGCCCCATCGCCTTGTAGGCGCGCGCCAGCATCACCCAGCCCTGGGGGTCGCTATCGGGATTCTGCTCCATGCGCGCGGCCAGCTTCGCCACCATCTGTTCGACCTGCTGTGCGGTGATTTTCGGTTTCTGCGTGTTCTCGGGCGAGAGGGCGGGCAGGCTGCCCAGCGTGAAGTAGAGCAGGGCGGCAGCGACGGGCAGCACGATGGCGATGGCCCAGGCGCTCTTGCGTGCCGGTTGTGTGCTGCGTCCGCTGCCGGCACCGGCGCGCGTGTCATCGAGCAGCCGGCGCGCGAGTTCGCGCCGGCCTTCTTCATAGTCGGCCTGAGTGAGGCTGCCTTCATTGAAGTCGTGTTCCAGATCGGCCAGTTCGTCGCGGTAGATATCGGCGTTGAGGGCGGCGCGCGAAGCGTCCGTGGCGGTGCGCGGGCGCAGGAGGGGCGGCAGGAGTATCAGTAAAGTCAGCGCTGCCAGTACGGCGGCAAGGAGCAGAAAGAGCGTCATGCCGGGCCTTTTCTTTCCTGATCGGGATGGAGCAAGGCCTCGGCCTGCTCCAGCTCCTGTGCGCTCAGCTCCGCTGTGACGGGATTCTTTGCGCGCCGGCGCAGGAAGAGGAGCAGGGCGGCGATGCCGGCAAGGAGCAGGCCGAACGGACCGAACCAGAGCAGATAGGTGGTGTTTTTCAGGGGCGGTTTGTAGAAGACGAAGTCGCCATAGCGCTCGACCATGAACTCGAGAATTTGTGCATCGCTCTTGCCGGCGGTGATCTGCTCGCGGATTTCACGACGCAGATCCACCGCCAGATCGGCACGCGAGGCGGCGAGTGATTCGTTCTGGCAGACGAGGCAGCGCAGGTTTTCGGTGAGGTGCACCATGCGTGCCTCGACGGCCTCATCCTGCGCGAGTGGCGCCGCTTCCCGGGCGAGGGCCGCTTGCGCCGCACAGAAGCACAGCGCGCAGAGAAAGGCGAACTGCCTGAGCCCTCCCGATGTTTTCGTGACGCAGGAAGCTTTCATTTGTTCAGCTCCGCGACCAGGGGCAGGATGGTTTTTTCCAGTGTGTCCTGGGTCACCGGGCCGATCTGCTTGTAGCGGATGATGCCGGTCTTGTCGATGACATAGGTTTCCGGCACGCCATACACGCCGTAGTCGATGCCGACGCGTCCCTCCGGATCGGAGAAGGAGAGATCGTAAGGATCACCCAGACGGGCGAGCCACTGCAGGGCATCCTCGCGCGCGTCCTTGTAGTTGAGGCCGTAGAGCGGCACGCGCTTCGATTTGGCCAGCTCGACGAAGAGCGGATGCTCCTGGCGGCAGGAGACGCACCAGGAGGCCCAGACGTTGAGCAGCCACACCTTGCCGCGCATCTCCTCGGGCGAGAAGACGGTCTGCGGCTGGTGCAGGCGCGGCAGCGAGAAGGCGGGTGCCGGCTTGCCGATCAGCGGCGAGGGCACTTCACGCGGGTCGAGCCTGAGGCCGAAGGCGAGAAAAGCCACCAGCACGACAAAAGCACCCAGCGGCAGCAGATAGCGCATCATGAGGCGTCCCTCCCTGCCGGAGTGGTGCTGCCGGCGGATTTTTTCAGACGGTAGCGTCGGTCGCTCGCCGCCAGCAGACCGCCCAGGGCCATCAGCACGCAGCCGCCCCAGATCCAGTCGACAAAGGGTTTGTAATACACGCGCACGCTCCAGGCACGTTCGTCGATCGGTTCGCCGAGCGAGACATACACGTCACGCAGCAGGCCGGCATCGATGGCCGCTTCGGTCATCGGCATCGAGGAGGAAAAATAACTGCGTTTTTCCGGATGAAGGGTTTTCAGGACCTTGCCCTCGCGTGAGAGCTCGAGCGCGCCGACCATCGCCTGGTAGTTCGGCCCGGTAGCCGGCTGCACGCCGACGAAGCGGAAGGTGTAGCCGCCGACCGTCACGGTGTCGTCCGGTTCCATGCGCACGTCCTTCTCGACTTCGTAGCCCTTGACCAGGGTGACGCCAAGGACGAAGACCGCCACACCGATGTGTGCCAGATGCATGCCCCACCAGCTGCGCGGCTCGGCGCCGGGCCGCCCGCCGCTGGCACGCAGGCGTGCGGCGATATTGACCGCGCCGGCACCGAGGATCCAGCCGGCCAGCCCGAGGCCGAGTGCGATCAGAAGCGAGTTGTGGCCATACATGAACGGGATGAGCAGGGCAAAAGTCAGTGCTGACAGGACGGCGGGCCACAGTCGCTTGAGCGTGTCGGCGAAGCTGCCGTGCTTCCAGCGCATCAGCGGGCCGGGCGCCATCAGGAGCAGCACCGGCACCATCAGCGGTACGAAGACGGCGTGGAAATACGGCGGGCCGACCGAGAGCTTGCCCAGCCCCAGCGCGTCGATGAACAGCGGATAGAGTGTGCCGAGCAGGACGCTGGCTGCCGCCACCACCAGCAGCACGTTGTTCATCAACAGCAGCGATTCGCGCGAGACAAGGCCGAAGCGCCCGCCCAGGCCGACTTTCGGTGCGCGCAGGGCGAAGAGGAAGAGCGAGGCACCCACCACCACGGCGAGAAACAGCAGAATGAAGATGCCGCGGCGCGGATCGGTGGCGAAGGCATGCACCGAGGAGAGCACGCCCGAGCGCACGAGGAAGGTGCCCAGCAGCGACAGCGAGAAGGTGCTGATGGCGAGCAGCACCGTCCAGTTTTTGAAGGCACCGCGTTTTTCCGTCACCGCCAGCGAGTGCAGCAGGGCCGTGCCGACCAGCCAGGGCATGAAGGAGGCGTTCTCCACCGGATCCCAGAACCACCAGCCGCCCCAGCCCAGTTCGTAATACGCCCACCATGAACCGAAGGCGATGCCCAGCGTGAGGCAGATCCAGGCGGCCGTCGTCCATGGGCGCGACCAGCGCGCCCATGCGGCGTCGAGCTGGCCCGAGAGCAGTGCGGCGATGGCAAAGGCAAAGGCAACCGAGAAGCCGACATAGCCCATGTAGAGCATCGGCGGATGGAACACCAGTCCGGGATCCTGCAGCATCGGGTTCAGATCGCGCCCATCCTCGGCACCCGGCAGCAGGCGTCCGAAGGGGCTGGAGGTGAGCAGGATGAAGAGCAGAAAGCCGGCGGAAATGAGTCCGAGCACACCGAGCACGCGCGCCACCATGGTGTCGGGCAGATGGCGCGAGAGGAAGCTCACCGCCAGCGTCCAGCTCGCCAGCATCAGCATCCACAGCAGGAGCGAGCCCTCGTGTCCGCCCCAGACGCCGGCGATGCGATACATCAGCGGCAGCCTGGAATTTGAATGTTCGGCGACATAGAGCACCGAGAAGTCATTGGCAACGAACGCCCAGGTGAGGCAGCCGAAGCTGATCACCACGAGCAGGAACTGCGCGCGTGCGGCCGGGCGCGCCAGTGCAATCCATGGCAGATTGACACCGTTTTTTCCGTCATGGGCGCCCACGAGCGGCAGCGTGCCCTGCACGAAAGCGACGGCAAGCGCCAGGATGAGCGCGAAGTGGCCCAGTTCGGGAATCATGGCGCCTCCGCCGGGCCGCCCCAGGCAGGCGCCAAGTCAGCAAACCGCAAGCCGCACAGCGGCTGAACCCGTGTCACCCCCCTTGCGCGGGAAGGGGAGGCGGGGGGAATGGGGGCGTACGTCATGGTTTCACCGTCTGCGCCGCCTTGTGCGCTTCATCGACCGCATGCTGCGCTTCGGGGGGCATGTAGTTCTCGTCGTGTTTGGCGAGCACCTCGGTGGCGACGAAGCGCCCGTCGGCACCGAGTCGGCCCTGGGTGACGACGCCTTTGCCTTCGCTGAACAGGTCGGGCAGGATGCCCGTATAGGCAACCGGGATGTCCTGCGCGGTGTCGGTGACGACGAATTGCATCGTCAGTCCGTCGGGCTGGCGTTTCAGGCTGCCTTCCTTGACGAGCCCGCCGATGCGGAACACCTTGTCCCTGGGCGCTTCGCCGGCGACGACCTGGGTGGGTGTGTAGAACAGGGCGATGTTGCTGTTGAGGGCATTGAGGACGAAATAGGCGGCAATCGCCAGCACGGCAAGGCCGCCGCCGATGAGGGCGAAACGTTTGTGTCGGGGTTTCATTGCGGTTCTTCCTTGCGGGCGCGCAGTTCGCGCCGCAGTTCTTCGAGGGCCTTGCTTTGACGTGCGCGCACCAGGATTGGTTCCGCGAGCATGGCGAGCGCACAGACGCCGACAGACCCCCAGACGTAAAGGGCATAACCGCCCATGGCAAAGAATTCGGCGGTGCTGTTCCAGTTCATGATTTCAGTCCTTGCAGCGCTTCAATCCAGCCGGCGTGGCGCTCGCGTTCGACGATGATGGCGCGCACGCGCATGAGCGCGACGGCGATGGCGTACATCCAGAAGGCCAGCGCCATGAGCAGCATGCCGGCAAGCATGGTGGTGGCCATCGAGGGCGATCGGGTGAGGCTCACCGAGGCACCCTGATGCAGGGTGTTCCACCACTTCACCGAAAAGTAGATGACCGGGATGTTCACCACGCCGACCAGCGCCAGCACGGCGCCGGCGCGGTCGGCGCGGCGCGGATCACCGATGGCCGATTGCAGGGCGATGAAGCCGATGTAGAGGAAGAAGAGGATGAGTTCGGAGGTGAGGCGCGCATCCCACACCCACCAGGTGCCCCACATCGGCTTGCCCCACAGCGCACCGGTCCACAGCGAGAGAAAGGCCATCAGCGCGCCCGTCGGAGCCAGCGCCGAGGCCATCATGCCGGACAGGCGCGTGTTGAAACCGAGGCCGAGTGCCGCCCAGCCGGCCATGACGAGATAGATGAACATCGACATCCAGGAGGTCGGCACATGCACGAAGATGATGCGATAGCCCTCGCCTTGCTGGGCGTCGGTCGGCGCGACGAAGAAGCCGACATACAAACCGGCCAGTCCGAACAGTGCGGCGAGCGCCCAGAACCACGGGATCATTCGTCCGGCGAGCGGGTAGAAAGTCTGTGGCGAGGCGTATTGAAACCAGTGACTCATCGACGGATCATTCCAGGGCAATCCTGAGCGCCAGCGTGCTCGCCCAGGGGGCAAAAAAGGCGCTGAGTGCAAGACAGGCCGCCAGCAGTGACAGGTGCGCACCCGCCCCCAGTCCGGCGATATATGCCTCGAGCGCACCGGCACCGAAGATCAGTACCGGCACATAGAGCGGCAGCACCAGCAGGGCGATCAGCACGCCGCCGCCGCGTACCCCCAAAGTCAGTCCTGCGCCGACGGCGCCGATGAGCGAGAGCACCGGAGTCCCCAGCAGCAAGGCCAGCACCAGCACGCCGAGTGCGTCGGCCGGCAGATCGAACTGCAGACCCAGCAGGGGAGCGAGCAGCGCCAGCGGCAAGCCGGAGAGCAGCCAGTGGGCGGTGATCTTTCCCGCCACCAGCACGCCAAGTGGTGCGGCCGAGAGCGCCAGTTGTTCGAGCGTGCCGTCGGCATGATCGGCAGCAAAAAGGCGCGGCAGCGACAGCATGGTCGCCAGCAGCGCTGACACCCAAAGCACGCCGGGGGCGATCTTGCGCAACAGTTCCATGTCCGCACCGACGCCGAGCGGAAACAGGCTGACGACGATGATGAAAAAGAACAGTACCGTCAGCACGTCCGATTTGCGTCGCAGGGCGAGCAGCAGATCGCGCCGGATGATCGTGAGGAAGGCCGTCAGCAACCCTGCTTTGCGTACGGTGTTTGCACGCGGACGTTGTGCGGGTGTGCTTTCGTTTCCCATCGGAGAGGAGCCGGCCGAGGCGTTCATGCGGCGAGCCGCAGCGCATCGACGTGTCCGGCGAGCGGCAGTTCCTGGTGACTTGTCAGGACGGCCATGCCGCCCTCGGCGAGATGGGCATCGATCAGCTCGCACAATGTTGTGACAGCTGTTGCATCGAGTGCGGTGAGCGGTTCGTCGAGCACCCACAGCGGGCGTTTTTCCAGCAGCAGGCGGGCGAGGGCGACGCGGCGCTTTTGTCCGGCGGAGAGCACCCGTACCGGCAGGTCCTCGCGCCCCTTCAGACCGAGCCGGCGCAGGGCGGCGCGTGCGCTGTCGTCATCGACCGGTGTTGCGCCGAGGGCGGCGGACAACCGCACGTTTTCCAGTGTCGTCAGCTCATCCTTGACAGCGCCGGCGTGGCCGCAATAGACAAGCTCGGCATGATAGTTTTCCGCCAGCGTCCGGATGGGGGTGCCGTGCCAGCGGATCTCGCCGGCCGCCGGTGGCGAGAGGCCGCACAGCATGCGCAGCAGACTCGTCTTGCCGCTGCCGTTGGCACCCTGCACCTGCAGGCAGGTGCCCGGACCGACGCACAGCGAGACACCGTGAAACAGGCGCTTGTCACCGCGGATGCACTCCAGATGGCTTGCTTCAAGCATGAGGTCCGGCCCCGTGAAGGCGAGGCGTGTCAAGAAACGGAGAAACCCAAAGGGGGAATTTTACCTGTTCGGCGCTCAAAAGCCCCTAGGCCCCAGCCGCAGCCGCGCTCTGGCGAGCAGCCGCGCCGGGTGCAGGCTGGCCGGATCGAGGCGTGGCCAGTCGATGGCATCGAGCGTGTTCTTGACCAGCAGGCCCAGGTCGGTATCGCCTTCCATGACGAGGCGGCGATTGAAGAACAGGGTGTCCGGGTCTTCCTCGCGCAGCGCCAGGGCGATGAAATCGCGTGTCGCCGCCGAGATCGTCAGGTCCGGCGTGCTGCGGCTCACCGCCGGGCGAAAGCCCTTTTCGGTGAGGGTGAAATGCAGTGTCAGGCCGGCGTCGGTCACGCGCAGGCAGACCCGCTTGCCGATGAGCGGTTCGAGCGGCTCGCGTGGCAGGATGCGGTCGAGGGCGAGATTGAGCGCGCTCGTCAGGCCGAGGGTGGGCGGCAGTTGTGGCAGGCGTGCCGTGGCCGCGCCGATGAAGCGCGGCAGGGTGAAGGGCGGGATTTTGATGCGCCGCAGGGTATCGATGAGGTCCATGAGCGAAGTGTATCGGCTGGCGCCGGCAGGGGCAATTTCCGCAGGCAGGGAGGTTTGTGCTCAGGCAGCGATCTGGTCGAGGCCGGGTTTGCCGTACCAGAAGCCGTTGCAGGAGGCGGCGACGCCGAGCGGCGCGAGACGCGCGCGCGCCGTTTCCGCATCGAGGGTGGCGTCCAGGCGGGCGCGGAAGATCTCGACGAGCTGAGCCGTGTGCTGCGACTGCGGACTCACGCGCAGGATGTCGACACCCTGGTCGCGCAGGTCGTCGACCTCGCCGATCAGGTTATAGACCTTGGAGGATTGTGTCTGGATGCCGTTGATCGTCAGGAAATCCTCGCCTTCGCGGGTTTTCATCACCATGCCGTCCGGATAGTCCATGCACTTGAACTGGCAATCGTCCTTTTGCAGATTGTAGTGACGGGCGGTAAAGCAGCGCGCCGAGAAGGCGAGCGGCATGCGGCCGTAGGCGAACACTTCGGTCTGCAGGCCGTTCGGGCGGGCAGACTGAAGATCGTGCAGTACGGCGCGTGACATCTCGAGCGGCATCACCCAGCGTGTGGCGCCGAGCCGGCCGTGCAGGGCGAGTGTGGCGCTGTTGTAGATGTTGAGCAGCGGGCCGGCGACGTAAGGACGTTTCTTTTCGTTGAGGATGCGCACCGCGCCCATTTCGTTGGCTTCGGTGAGGAATTCCCCGGCATTGACGACCTTGCGCAGGGTCTTCAGATCGGCTTCGGATTCGATCAGCACCTGTGTGCCGAGCACGGCCTGCTTGCCGGCCGCAGCGATGGTGCGGGCGAGCTCGATCCAGTCCTGCACGCGCAGTTCATGGCGACGCGAACAGACCGTCTCGCCCAGATAGACGATGTCGAGCGGCGTGGCGGCCATCTCTTCATAGAAATCGAAGACCTGCTGGCGCGGCCAGTAGTATTGCAGGGGTCCCAGTGCGATTTTCATGATGAATGTTCCGGAATGGCGGGTTTCATGCTTCAGCAGCCGGCAAGCGCAGCCAGCCAAAGCCGCCCCTTCTGCGGGAGAGGGGCTTGCTTGTCACACTCCTGCCGGGGAAGGGGGCGCAGGGACGGGAACTCATTTCCATGGCCGGTTGTAGGCACCCAGTGTGTGCATGCTGCCCTCGGAGACCTTGTTGAGGGCGACCATCCAGGCCGTGCGTACCGTGAAGGCGTCGCGGTTTTTTAGAGCCGAGTCGATGGCTTCGCGCCACACCTGCGTCACCTCGGCGACATAGGCCGGGCTTCGCTGACGGCCCTCGATCTTGATCGCCTTGACGCCGATCTCCATGAGCTTGGGCAGGAGCTCCAGCGTGTTGAGGCTGGTCGGCTCCTCGATGGCGTAGTAAGTCTCGTCATGGACGTCGAAACGGCCCTTGCACAGCGTCGGGTAACCGGCTTTCTCGCCTTCGGCGAAGCGGTCGATGAGCACACCGTTCAGGCGTGCCTCCATGCCGGCGTCGGTCTGTTCGTAGCGTACCGCCTTGCCTGGCGAGCAGACGCCGGCGGTGTTGGGTGATTCGCCGGTGGCGTAGGCGGAGAGCGAGCAGCGCCCCTCGGCCATGACGCACAGGCCACCGAAACCGAAGACCTCGATCTCGGCGCGGGTGTTCCTGACGACATGTTCGACCTGCGGCATGGCCAGCACGCGCGGCAGCACGGCACGCTCGATGCCGAATTGTTCGAGATAGAAATTGATCGCCTCGTAGCTGGTGGCCGAGCCCTGCACGGACAGATGCAGGCGCAGTTGCGGATATTTCGTGCGGGCGTATTCCATCAGGCCGGGATCGGCGAGGATGATGGCGTCGATGCCGAAATCGGCAGCCTTGTCGACGGCAGCCGTCCAGCGTGACCAAGTCGCGGTTTCAGAATAGGTGTTGAGGGCGAGCAGGACCTTGGCGCGGTGCTGGTGGGCATAGCGGATGCCCTCGCGGATCTGTGCGTCGCCGAAGTTCAGGCCGATGAAATTGCGTGCGTTGGTGTTGTCCTTGAATCCGGTGTAGACGCAGTCTGCGCCATGGTCGATGGCGGCTTTGAGCGCGGGCAGGCTGCCGGCGGGACAGACCAGCTCGAAGGGCTTGTCGGTGAAGGTGGTCATCGCGGCGGGAACGGGAAGTCCTGAATTGTATGGACGGAGCAGACGAAGCGATGCCACTTTAAGCGCCGGGCGACGCCCGGGCATTGACGTGAATCAAGGCTGACAGGTTGAGCAAAAAACCCTTCCGGCGGCAATGCCGGAAGGGCAAAAGTCAGTGCCGGCAGGACGGCGCCAGGCAGGCAGCGAAGCCGGTTCAATGGCCGGCGAGGGCATCCTTGACCATCTGGATGCCGGCCGGATCGTCGAGCGTGGTGAGGTCTCCCGGGTCGCGTCCTTCGGCCACTGCCTGGATCGAGCGGCGCAGCACTTTGCCGGAGCGCGTCTTGGGCAGCTGGTTGAGGAAGAGCACGCCCTTCGGGCGGGCGATGGCGCCGAGCAGGCTGTCGACTTTTTCCATGACCTCTTTTTCCAGTGCGGCACGCAGTGCCGGTGTTGCAGTGCGGGCGGCATCCTTGACGACGGCGAACGCCATCGGCATCTGGCCTTTGAGCGGGTCGGCGATGCCGACCACGGCCACTTCGGCAATGGCGGCGTGGGCGCTGACGGCCTCTTCGATCTCGCGTGTGCCGAGGCGATGACCGGCAACGTTGATGACATCGTCGGTGCGTCCGAGGATGAAGAAGTAACCGTCGGTGTCGCGGATGCCCCAGTCGAAGGTGGTGTAGATCTGCTTGCCCGGGAAAGAGGTAAAGTAGGTCTGCACGAAGCGCTCGTCCTGGCCCCACACCGTCGTCATGCAGCCGGGCGGCAGCGGCGGCACGATGGCGACGACGCCTTTCTCGCCGGTGGCCACTTCCTCGCCGCTGCCTTCTTTCAGGATGCGCACATCGAAACCGTAGATCGGGAAGGAGGGACTGCCGAACTTGATCGGGTGGGACTCGATGCCCGGGACGGCCGAGAGCAGCGGCCAGCCGGTCTCGGTCTGCCAGTAATTGTCGAGAACGGGTTTGTCGATGGCATCCGTCATCCACCGGGCGGTCGATTCGTCGAGCGGCTCGCCGGCGAGGAACAGGTGGCGCAGCGAGGAGAGGTCGTACTTCTTCAGGAAAGCCGGGTCCTGCTTCTTCAGCACGCGCGCGGCAGTCGGTGCCGAGAACATCACTGTCACCTTGTGATCCTGCACGATCTTCCACCAGATGCCGGCGTCGGGGCGGATCGGTGTGCCTTCATAGACGACCGTGGCCATGCCGTTCATCAGCGGGCCGTAGACGATGTACGAATGGCCGACCACCCAGCCGATGTCGGAAGTGGAGAAGTAGGTCTCGCCCGGGTAGGCCTGGAAGATGTGGCGCATCGAGGCGACCAGCGCCACGGCATAGCCACCGGTGTCGCGCTGCACGCCCTTGGGTTTGCCGGTGGTGCCGGAGGTGTAGAGGATGTAGGACGGATGCGAGGACTCGACGAAGGCGCACGGCACCTGCGCGTCCATGTGCTGTGCGCGCAGTTCGGCGTAGTCCAGATCGCGCCCGGCCACGCGCGACATGCCCTTGTCGATGCCTCGATCGACGAGGATGACCTTTTGCGGGGGAGAGTTGGCCAGGCGCAGGGCCTCGTCCACCAGATGCTTGTAGGGCACCGGTTTGCCGGCACGCATGCCGGCATCGGAAGTCACCATCACCTTCGGCTGTGCATCGTCGATGCGGGTGGCCAGCGAATGGGCGGCGAAACCGCCGAATACCACCGAGTGGATGGCGCCCAGGCGCACCGTGGCGAGCATGGCGAAGACCGCCTCGGCGATCATCGGCATGTAGATCAGCACGCGATCGCCGCGACCGACCCCCAGGCTTTGCAGGACGGCGGCCATGCGCTGCACTTCGGCGTGCAACTCGGCATAGGTGTAGGTTTTCTCCTCGCCGGTTTCGGTGGAGAGGTAGATCAGCGCCGGTTGGCCGGCACGCTCCCCGAGGTGGCGATCGACCGCGTTGTGGCACAGATTGGTCTCGCCGCCGACGAACCAGCGGGCAAACGGCGGCCGACTGTCATCGAGGACCTGGCCAAAGGGCTTGTGCCAGTCGATCAGTCTGGCCTGCTCGCTCCAGAAGGCGTCACGATCCTCGATGGAGCGACGATAAAACTCCCGATATTTTTCTCCCATGGTCTCCTCCTTGGGCAGGCAGTCATCTTGTACCTGCAATTATAGAAGCAGACCTTTACGGGAGACTGACATCAGGATGACAGCGGTGTGATCAGGGACTCAGATGAAGCGCAGCGGATCGATCTGCCATTTTTTCGGGGATTCATGGCCGAGGATCCGGTCGGCGCCACCTGACGGGCGCGACAGGTCGATGTCCTGCGGTTTCAGGTAGTGGTTACGTTTGCCATCGAAAATCACCCGCACCAATGGTTGCAGCATGCTTGTCTCGCGGTGCTCGACGACCACGGCGAGGCGGCCGCTTTCGAGCTGCACCAGCGTACCGACCGGATAGATGCCGACCACACGGGCAAAGGCATGCACCAGTTCCGGATTGAAGTGGAACTTGCTCCATTCGACCAGCTTGCGCAGCGCCTCGGTGGGCGCGAGCCCCTTGTGATAGACACGATCCGAAGTGATGGCGTCATAGACATCGATGATCGCCGCCATCTGGCCGATGAGGGAGATCTGCGCACCCTTGAGCCGGTCCGGATAGCCGCTGCCGTCATGGCGTTCGTGATGCTGCGCCGCCACCTCCAGCGCAATCTTCGAGATGTTCGGCGTGACTTCGAGAATCTCGCGGCTCGCCACAACGTGATGGCGCATCACGGTGAATTCGTCGTCGGTGAGCTTGCCCGGCTTGTTGAGAATGTGATCCGGTGTCTGCATCTTGCCGACATCGTGCACCATGCCGCCGATGCCGGCCTGGCGGATGGTCTCCTCGTCGTGATCGAGTGCCCGGCAAAAGGCGATGAGCAGGGCGGAGACTCCCACCGAATGCTGGAACGTGTATTCATCCTTGTTCTTGATGCGCGTGAGCGAGAGCAGCGCCCCGCTGTTGCGCAGGATCGAGCCGGCCATCCTGTCGATCACCGGCTCCAGTGCCTCGACCCGGACCTGTTTGCCCAGGCGCGCATCGTTCATCAGATTGCGCATGATGAGATTCGCCTCGGAATGGATCTTCTGCGCCCGGGCGAGTTCCTCGCGTGTGGCGGTACGCGGGGTGGCCGCAGGTGCCTCGGCCACCCGGAGGATCTCGTCATCGAGTTCGGCGCGTACCTCGGCGGCCGTCGGTGCGGCCTCGATATCAAGGCCGAGATCGGTGTCGATATACACTTCGCGAATGCCGGCGGCGCGGATTCTGGCAATTTCCTTGTCGGTCTTCAGCTTGAAGCGGGTGCTCATGAAAGGGTGCTCCATCCAGCCGCAGTTGAGATCGTGGATGAAGACGCCCGGCTTGAGTTGATAGGTCAGGATTTTCTTGATGGCCATGATGGAAATTCCAATGCGTCCGGTCAATTATCGGCACCGGCAAGAAAAGCTTGAGCCCCGATACAATGTCCGGAAGCCGGCCTTTTGCGCAGGGGGTCAGAAAAAGTGGAGAGACAAAAGAAAAGGGCCCGAGATTGCTCTCAAGCCCTTCAATTCCGGTGGTAGGCCGTACTGGATTCGAACCAGTGACCAACGGATTAAAAGTCCGCTGCTCTACCGACTGAGCTAACGACCCCCGAAAAGCCGCGCATTATAAAAGCTTGACCCGTTTACTGTCAATTTCTGGCAGGTCATCCGTGGCGTTGGCCCTGGAATCAAGCTTCTTTCAGCATGCGCCAATATTGGAATTTCATGGTGGCGGCGGCGCCGGCGACGATGGCAATGAAGGCGAGGAAGGATCCGGCAGCCAGCGTGGACAAACCGGTGATGCCCTGGCCGATGGTGCAGCCCATGGCGAGCACACCACCGATGCCCATCAGGGCACCACCGAGGACGTGATTGCGAAAGTCGGCCAGGGAGGCAAACCATTCAATGTGAAAGGTGCCACTGGCGAGCGCGTGCAGGAGTGCGCCGACGCTGACGCCGGCGAGGGCGACAATGCCGAAATTGATATTGGCGAAATGGCCCGGTGCGGACAGATACCGCAACAGATCGCCCATCGGGCTGATGAAGGTGAAGGACTGTATTTCGACGCGGCTGGGCACGGTGTCGGCCATCTGCGCCCACTCCCGCCATTCGCTCCCCAGCGCGCTGCCGGTGAGGGCCCAGCCGGCAACGATGCCCAGACCGATGACGAGACCGGCGAGGATATTGTCAACGCTGCCACGCAAATGTACCGAGGCGAAGGCGAAGGCGGACAGCGGGAACCCGATGGCAAGGGCGAGGCCGAGCCGAGCGGATGTGCTGACGCCAAGCAGATCACCCAGCGCCTGGCTGCGCATCCCGTATTTCCCCAGATCGATGCTGCTGGCGCTGATCCAGGGATGGAATACGGCACCGTAAAAATCTGTCCATAACATGAGATAGGCGCAGGCCGCCGTGACGATCAACACGACCAGGGATTTCAGGTTGCCGCTGCCCAGGCGCAGCAGCGTCTTGTTGCCGCAGCCGGAGCCGAGCGTCATGCCGACGCCGAACAGGCAGCCGCCAACGAGATAGCGCAGCCAGGCGAAGTTCGGCGTGCGATAGGGCGGGAAGGTGGCCGTGTCGATGACGATGAGGCCGCTCGCTTCAAGCAGGGCGACACCGGAAATCGCCACGGCGATGGCGAGCAGCCAGGCGCGCAGGCGCCCCGTGTCCCCCATGTTGATCCAGTCGGAGACGGCCCCCATCGTGCAGAAATGCGTCTTGCTGGCGGTCGCACCCATGACGAGGGCAATGGCAAAGACGCCGAGAAGCATCTGTTGATGAATCGTCCAGTCCATGTGCGCTCCTTCGAATCGGGCAGCCCTCAGGCGGTGATGTAGCGCGTCGGATCGGCGAGGCCGGCTTCGACAAAGCCGGCGCGGCGCAAGCGGCAGGCATCGCACAGCCCGCAGGCCGCCCCGCCGGGGTCGGCCTGATAGCAGGAAACGGTGAGGCCAAAGTCGACACCCAGCGCCGTACCGCGCTGGATGATCTGCGCTTTCGAGAGGGAAATCAGCGGGGCGTTGATTGTCAGATGCCGCCCTTCGACGCCGGCCTTGGTGGCGAGATTGGCCATCGTTTCGTAGGCGGCGATATATTCCGGCCGGCAGTCCGGGTAGCCGGAGTAATCGACGTCATTCACTCCGATGAAGATGTCCTGGGCGCCGAGCACCTCGGCCCAGGCCAGGGCGAGAGACAGCATGACCGTATTGCGTGCAGGAACGTAGGTGACGGGAATCCCGGCCTGCACGCCGCCCATGGGCACGTCCAGACGGGCGTCGGTGAGGGCCGAGCCGCCGAATTGCCCGAGTGCGACATCGACGGTGCGGTGTGCGCAGGCACCGAGTGCCGCGGCAACGCGGGCGGCGGCAGCCAGTTCGGCCGCGTGACGCTGCCCGTAAGCAATCGAGAGGGCGTGGCAGGTGAAGTCCGCTGCGCGGGCGATGGCCAGGGTGGTCGCCGAATCGAGGCCGCCGGAGAGCAGGATGACAGCATGTTTTTCCATGGATCACCTCCCGCGTTCGGCGCCCCAGATGAGCTTGTGCATTTGCAGCTGCATGCGCACGGGCAAGCGGTCACGCAAGATCCAGTCGGCCAGCTGTCTCGGATCGAGCCGGTTGCCCGCCGGCGAGAACAGGATCGGGCAGATGTGTTCCAGTCGCCGTGTTGCGAGGACTGACTTTGCCCAGAGGTAGTCGGCTTCGTCGGTCAGCACGATCTTGATCTCGTCCCGTTCGTTCAGATGAGCGAGATTGCTCCACAGATTGCGTTGCGATTCGCCGGATGCCGGCGCCTTGATGTCCATGATGCGCGAGACGCGCGCATCGACTTGCGAGATGTCCAGTGCGCCGCTCGTTTCCAGGGAAACGCGATAACCGGTATCGCATAAGGCTGCGAGCAGGTGCAGACAGTTTTTTTGTGCCAGTGGCTCGCCACCGGTGACGCAGACATACGGAGCGCCGTGTTGTGCGACTTCCGCCAGAACAGCGTCCAGGGACAGCGGTGTGCCGCCGTTGAAAGCGTATTCGGTATCGCACCAGAGGCAGCGCAACGGGCAACCGGTCAGCCGCACGAAAGTCGTGGGCAGGCCGACGCGTGTGCTCTCGCCCTGCAGGGAATGGAAAATTTCACTGATGTGCAAAATGCCGGGTGCGGCCTTTGCGGTTGAACCGCCGTCACCCCCTTTGTCAGGAAGGAGGGGGGAGGAGAGGCTCACTTCCTTTTCGCCAGACGCTGCTTGGCGACGCTGGCGGCCGCGCTGTTGGGATATTTGGCAACGAGGGTTTCCAGGGTTTTCCGGGCTCCCTTGGCGTCCGCACTCTCCTGCTGGCAATTGGCCTGACCGAGCAGGGCGTCGGGGGCCTTGGCATCCTCCGGCCAGGTCGTCGACAGCTTGACGAACAACTCGATGGCTTTTTTGTATTCACCGATCTGGTAGTGTGCGCTGCCGGCCCAGTAATGGGCGGATGGCTGGAAGCTGCTCGACGGATACGCCTTGATGAAAGCGAGGAAGGCGGTGAGGGCGTCCTTGTGCTTGCCCGCCTTGAACAGATTGAGTGCCGCCTCGTAATCGCGCGCTTCGGCAGCCGGATCGAGCGTCGATTTGGCAGGCGCTTCTGCAGGTGTTTCAAGCTTGCGCAGGCGGTTATCCAGATCGATGTAGAAATCTTTCTGGCGTTTCTGCGTCGATTCGATCTCGTTGGTGAGCACCTCGACCTGCCCGCGCAGCCGGGCGACCTCGGCCCTGAGCGCCTCGATCTGGTTGGCCAGATCGATCTGGCCGCGCGTGGCGGCCTCCAGCTTGTCGAGACGATCGCTCAGCTCGATGCGCACCGATTCGATGCGCTTTCTTGCATCATCATCGCCAAACAGTGCGGCATGCGCCGGCAGGAAGGTGCTCACCAGGAGCAGGGCAGGGAGGAGGCGACGCATGGCTCAGCCTCTTTCCGGCTGTGCGCAGGGCGCGACATGCCCCGCCAGGATTTGCCGACGGCCCATCTCAGAATTCGCCGGTGTAGAGCATGTCGTCGCGACGGTTCTGTGACCAGCAGCCCTCGTTCGCCTCGTTGCAGCGCGGCTTCTCCTCGCCGAGACTGACGGCCTCGATCTGCTCGTCACGTGCGCCGAGGAGGGCGAGCATCTTGCGCAGCGCTTCGGCACGCTTTTGTCCGAGGGCGAGGTTGTATTCGCGACTGCCGCGCTCATCGGCATTGCCCTGGATGAGCATCTTCACCTTGGGATTGGCGACCAGGAATTTTGCATGGGCCTCGACCAGGGACTTGTATTCATCCTTGATGACATAACTGTCGTAATCGAAGAAGACGCTGCGTTTGGCGAGTACGCCCTGCTTGACGGCTGCCAACGCGGTACCCATCTGATTGTCGGCCGTCACCGGCTTGACGTCGGCGCCATCGACACGCCGCGCACCGCGGTCTTCGATGGGGGCGCCGGATTGTTCTGGTTCGCCAGTGGTGCCACAACCCGCCAGAAGAGCGGTCACGCCCAGGAAAACCATCAGTTGTTTGCGCATGTTCATCTCCAAAGTTTATTGTTTCAGGAAAGGACCCCAGGCCGGCTCCCGCACATCACCGGCCTGAACCGAAAGTCTCTGCTTGACACGCCCGTCGCTGGATACGGCGGCCAGTACGCCGCGCCCGCCGGTCTCGGAGGCATAGAGGATCATGCGGCCGTTGGGGGCGAAGCTGGGCGATTCATCCTTGTTCGAATCGGTGAGGATTTGCGTCTGGCGGGAGGCAAGGTCCATCAAGGCGACTTGAAAGCGCCCGCCATTGCGGGTAACGAAGGCCATGCTCTTGCCATCGGGCGAGATGCGCGGGGTGACGTTGTAGCTGCCTTCGAAGGTGACGCGCTGAGCGCTGCCGCCGGAAGACGGAATTCGATAAATCTGCGGGCTGCCGCCGCGATCCGAGGTGAAGTAGATGAACTGGCCGTCCGGTGAATAGAACGGTTCGGTGTCGATGCCGGCGGAGGAAGCCAGGCGCACGGCGCCACTGCCATCGGCGTTGACCGAATAAAGCTGGGAGGCTCCATCCTTGGTCAGCACCACGGCAAGCTTGTTGCCGTCCGGCGACCAGGCGGGCGCCGAATTCGAGCCCTTGAAATTGGCTGCGACGTGGCGGCGGCCGGTGGCCAGCGAGTGAACATAGATCACCGGTTTTTTCGCCTCGAAGGAGACATAGGCGAGGCGCGTGCCGTCCGGAGACCAGGCCGGCGAGATGATCGGTTCTCTGGAGGCCAGCGCAGTTTGTGCGTTGAGCCCGTCGGCATCGGCAATCTGCAGTTCGAAACGCCCGGCGCTTTTCACCACATAGGCAATGCGGGTGGAGAAAATGCCTGGTTCGCCCAGCAGCTTTTCGTAGATGAAGTCGGCGATGCGGTGCCCGGTGGTACGTGCCTGTTGCGCCGTCATGACATAGGCGAGCCCCCCCAGCGAGGCCTGCTTTGGTACGTCATGCAGGCGGAAGCGCACCTCGTAGCGGCCATTGGCGGCCGGCTGGACGCTACCGACGACCAGCGCATCGGCGCCACGTGACTTCCAGTCGGCAAAATTCACTGCGGCATTGTCCGACAAGGATGCGCCGGTCTCGACCATCTTGAACAGGCCGCTGCGTTCCAGATCGGCACGCACCACCGAGGTGATGGCGCGCGAGACGCCCGGTTCGCCGGCAAAGTCGGCAATGGCGACCGGAATCCGGTTGGCGCCGGCACCGGTGATCTCGATGGTCAGTTGTGCGCGTGCGGCAAGACAAAAGGCAAGCAGACTCAGAAACAGAAGGGTGTGGATCAGCAGGAGGGGGCGTGTTCCGGCGCGGGCGAGTATTCTCATCTTGACGGGCTCTTGGCGGAGAATCGGGGAATTATACATTTCAATTATCTTCCAGCGGCCGGAAGTGTAGTTCGAGCGAACGACTGAAGAGTTCGCTGTGTTCCGGCCTGGGCAGCGGACTGGATTTGAGAATGGCCCGCTCAATGGCATTGTCGTAACCGGAATGACCGCTCGATTGTTTCAGTTTCACGCTGATGATCTCCCCGCTGGGCAGCTGTACGACATCGAAGATCGCTTCCGGGTTCCCCTGGATATCAGGCGGCAGCATGATGTTGCCCTTGATCTTGCCCTTGATGCGACCGATGTAGTCAGCGGCCGCCTTGTTGCGCGCGGCCGCATTTTGCACACCGCGCATCTGTGCCAGTTCCTGGGCGGCCATCTGTTGCTCGCGCCGGGCAGCGATATCCTTCAATTCCCTGCTGAGCAATTCGCGTTCCGAGCGGTCGGCCGGTTTCTGCTCGGGCTTGGGTTTCTGCTTCTGCTCGGGCTCGGGCTTGGGTTCTGGTTTCGGCTTGGGCTTGGGCGGCTCCTTGTCCTTGATGGCGATCTGTGGCTTCTCGGGTTGCCTCGGCCTGGGTTCCGGGTGTGGCTCGACTTTCGGTTCGGGCCGGGGTTCCGCTCTGGGTTCCGGCTTTGCCGCAGCGGGGGTTTCGGCGGGTGCAGGCAAGGCGCGGACGATTTGCACTTCAACGGCGTCAGGGCTGCGCGTCTGCCAGCGGATGCCGTACACCAGCAGGATGAACAGGGCGGCATGCACGGTAATGGCCAGCACCGCCGAAATCCTGCGGCCCGGATCTTCGCGATCATCAAAGAGCGCCGCGTTCATTGGCCTTGCTGCACCAGCAGCCCGACGTGGGCCACCTGTTGCTTTTGCAGGTCGTCCATCACTTGCATGATGGCGTCGTAGCGCACACTCTTGTCGCCGGCAATCACGACGGCCTGTTGCGGATTTTTCTTTTGTGCCTCGGCGACCAGGCGCAGCAACTCCGCACGCGAGACGCTGCGTGGTGTTTCGTTCGAAGAATGCCGGAAAGCCAGTGAGCGGTCGGCCTTGATGATGACCTGCAACGGGTCGCTGGGCACCTGCGCGGCCTTGCCGACGGTGGGCACATCTACTGCAGAGACCTGGATCATCGGCGCGGTCACCATGAAGATGACGAGCAGCACCAGCATCACGTCGATATAGGGCACGACGTTGATCTCGTTCATGAGTCTGCGCTGGCGCATGCTTATCTCAACTGCCGCTGCAGGATGTTGGAGAATTCTTCCATGAAGCTCTCGAAGCGGATGCTGATGCGGTCAATGTCGTGGGCAAAGCGGTTGTAGGCAACCACCGCCGGAATAGCGGCAAACAGGCCGATGGCGGTAGCCACCAGCGCTTCGGCAATGCCGGGCGCGACGTGGGCCAGTGTTGCCGAGCTGACGTTGGCCAGTCCGCGAAAGGCATTCATGATGCCCCAGACCGTGCCGAACAGGCCGACATAAGGACTGACCGAGCCGACCGAGGCAAGGAAGGCGAGGTGCGATTCGATGTGGTCCATCTCGCGCTGAAAGGTGGCGCGCATGGCGCGGCGCGCGCCATCGACAATGGTTGCCGGATCGAGTGATTTTTGCCCGCGCAGTTTGGTGAATTCGCGGTAGCCGGCCTCGAAGATGCGCTCCAGCGCACCGGCGTTGTGGCGGTCATTGACCGCGCTCTGATAGAGGGCGTTGAGGTCGCCTCCACTCCAGAAATCGCGCTCGAACTGGTCGGTGCGCGCACGCGCCTCGCGGATGGCAAAGCCTTTGCGGAAGATCCAGTACCAGGACATGAAGGAGACGATGGCCAGGAGCAGCATGACACCCTTGACCAGGATGCTGGCGTTGGTGATGAGCGAAAGGATCGACAGGTCGGTGGTGACGTTCATGAATTCCCCATTTTTATTCTGATGTCGGCCGGAAGGGCGACGGGTTTCATCCTGCCCGCATCGAGGCAGGCAATGCGAGTGCTGGCTTCGACCAGCAATTCGTCGCCGCGTTCAATCCATTGTTTCAGCTCGATACGTGCGCGACCACAGGAAGTCAGCGCTGTCAGCACGGCGAGTGAGTCATCGAGGCGCGCCGGCTTGAGATAGTCGATATCGAGCGAACGGACGGCAAATATCAGCCCTGTGGATTGGGCCAGCCTGAGCTGTTCGACGCCCAGCGCGCGCAGCCATTCGGTGCGTGCGCGCTCGAGGTAGCGCAGATAATTGGCGTAGTAAACAATCCCGGCAGTATCGGTGTCTTCGTAATACACGCGTACCGGAAACACGAACGGTCCGGACGCGGAGGGAGTGACAGACGACATGGCGGGCATTCTAACCCAGAAGCGTAAACATGCCGGGTAAACGCGATGCCGGTCCTGAAGGGGTTACAGGGTTTACATCGAATTTATTCTGGCCACAACTCGCCGCTGGCACCTGGATTCGGTGCAGACAGGCCAAAGTGTCGCCAGGTGGCGACGGTCGCCACACGTCCGCGCGGCGTGCGCTGCAGGTAGCCTTGCTGGATGAGATAAGGTTCGAGCACGTCCTCGATGGTGTCACGCGCTTCGCCGATGGCGGCTGCCAGATTGTCCAGCCCGACCGGCCCGCCAGAGAATTTCTCGACGACGGCGCCGAGCAGCTTGCGATCCATGATGTCCAGGCCGGCATGGTCGACGTCGATCATGGTGAGCGCCGCATCGGCAACCGGCCGGGTGATGGCGCCTTCGGCCTTCACCTCGGCATAGTCGCGCACGCGGCGCAGCAGGCGGTTGGCAATGCGCGGCGTGCCGCGCGCACGACGGGCAATCTCTGTGGCGCCTTCTTCGGCGATGTCGACGTTCATCAGACGTGCCGAGCGCGCGACGATGCGCGCGAGCTCCTCGGGCGTGTAGAACTCCAGGCGCGAGACGATGCCGAAGCGGTCACGCAACGGGTTGGTGAGCATGCCGGCGCGCGTGGTGGCGCCGACCAGCGTGAAGGGTGGCAGGTCGAGCTTGACCGAGCGTGCAGCCGGTCCTTCGCCGATCATGATGTCGATCTGAAAGTCCTCCAGTGCCGGGTAGAGGATTTCCTCCACGACCGGCGAGAGGCGATGAATTTCGTCGATGAACAGCACATCGTGTGGCTCGAGATTGGTGAGGATTGCGGCAAGATCGCCGGCGCGCTCCAGTACCGGGCCAGAGGTGTGACGCAGATTCACCCCCATTTCATGGGCGACGATGTGGGCAAGTGTCGTCTTGCCCAGACCGGGTGGCCCGAAGAGGAGGACGTGATCGAGTGCTTCCTGGCGTTTTTTTGCTGCGGTGATGAAGATCGATAATTGTTCGCGGATCTTTTGCTGGCCGACATATTCTTCGAGCAGACGCGGACGCAGTGCCCGTTCGACCTGCGCTTCCTGTGCCGACTCGGGTGCGGAAGAAATCAGGCGGTCGGTTTCGATCATGTCCGCTGGACCGGATGGCCGCCCGTCTCGAGCCAGCGCTGCATCAGCACGCTGCCCAGCGCGAGGAGCACCGGGCCGAGGAAGATGCCGATGAAGCCGAAGGCGAGCACGCCGCCGAAGA
>CAZSHO010000009.1:109543-143541 GCA_964607005.1 uncultured Rhodocyclaceae bacterium | reverse complement strand
TCCAGCGTCTCGCGGTTGTAGCGCTTGCCGTGACAGACGTCGCAGGGCACGAAGATGTCCGGGAGAAAATGCATCTCGACGCGCACCAGGCCATCACCCTGGCAGGCTTCGCAGCGCCCGCCCTTGACGTTGAAGGAGAAGCGCCCCGGCCCGTAGCCGCGGCTGCGCGCTTCGGGTACGCCGGCAAAGAGCTCGCGGATCGGCGTCATCAGGCCGGTATAGGTGGCCGGGTTCGAACGCGGTGTGCGCCCGATGGGTGCCTGATCCACGCTGATCACCTTGTCGAAGAATTCCAGCCCCTCGATGGCGTCGTGCGGCGCCGGTTCGGTGCTCGATCCATAAAGGTGGCGCGCGGCGGCGGCAAAGAGGGTGTCGTTGATCAGCGTCGATTTGCCCGAGCCGGAGACGCCGGTGACGCAGGTGAAAAGACCGACGGGCAGATCGGCATCGACCCGGTGCAGATTGTTGCCGCGTGCGTTGCGGATGCGCAGCTGTCGTGCCGGATCTGGTGCGCAACGCTCTTGCGGCACGGCGATCCTGCGCCGACCCGAAAGATAGGCACCGGTGAGTGAGTCCGGGTGGGTGATGATGGCCGCCGGTGAGCCTTCGGCAACGATGTGCCCGCCGTGCTCGCCGGCACCCGGGCCCATGTCCACCACGTGGTCAGCGGCGCGGATCGCTTCCTCGTCGTGCTCGACAACGATCACTGTGTTGCCCAGGTCGCGCAGCTCGGTGAGTGTGGCGAGCAGGCGCGCGTTGTCACGCTGATGCAGGCCGATCGATGGCTCGTCGAGCACGTACATGACGCCTGTGAGCCCGGAGCCGATCTGGCTGGCGAGACGGATGCGCTGTGCTTCACCGCCGGAGAGTGTATCGGCGGAGCGCTCGAGCGAGAGGTAATCGAGGCCAACGTTGATGAGGAAAGTCAGGCGCGTGGCAATTTCGCGCACGATCTTGTCGGCCACCTGGGCGCGCTGGCCGTGCAGGACGAGTAGATTGAAGAAGTCGCGTGCCTCGATCAGCGCCATGGCGCTGATTTGTGGAAGGTTCTTCTCGCCGATGAGTACGTGGCGCGCTTCGCGGCGCAGACGCGTGCCCGCACATTCCGGGCAGAGGCATGTGTTCAGGTATTTGGCCAGCTCTTCGCGTACGGTGACTGAATCCGTTTCCTTGTAGCGACGCTCGAGGTTTGGAATGATGCCCTCGAAGGTGTGCTGCCTGGTACTGGTGCGTCCGTTCTCCGCCAGATAGCGGAAGGCAATCTTCTCGTGGCCTGATCCTTCGAGCACGACCTGGCGGTGTGCTTCGGCCAGCGTCTCGAAGGGCTGTTCGATGTCAAAGCCGTAGTGGGCGGCAAGGCTGGCAAGCAGCTGATGATAGAACTGGTTGCGCCGGTCCCAGCCGCGGATGGCACCGGAGGCGAGCGACAGGTGCGGATAGGCGACGACCCGCGCCGGATCGAAGAAACTGATCTGGCCCAGACCGTCGCAGCGCGGGCAGGCGCCCATCGGATTGTTGAAGGAAAACAGGCGCGGCTCGAGTTCTGGCAGGGAATAATTGCACAGAGGGCAGGCGAAACGCGCCGAGAAATGCTGTGTCTCACCCGAGTCCATATTCACCGTCATGGCGCGGCCGTCGGCGTGGGTCAGCGCTGTCTCGAAAGATTCGGCCAGGCGCTGGCGCGCGTCCGGACGCACCTTGAGACGGTCGACCACCACCTCGATGTCGTGCTTGCTGTTTTTTTCGAGCCGGGGCAGGGCATCGATATCATGCACGTCACCATCGATGCGCAGGCGTACGAAGCCCTGGGCACGCAGTTCGGCGAACAGGTCTGCCTGCTCGCCCTTCCTGCCAGCGACGACCGGAGCGAGAATCATCAGTTTGGTGTCTTCCGGCAGGGCCAGTACATGATCGACCATCTGGGAGACGGATTGTGCAGCGAGTGCCAGGTTGTGCTCAGGGCAGTGGGGTGCACCGGCGCGGGCAAAAAGCAGGCGCAGGTAGTCGTGAATTTCCGTGATGGTGCCGACCGTCGAACGCGGGTTGTGGCTGGTGGCCTTCTGTTCGATGGCAATGGCTGGCGAGAGACCTTCGATGAGATCGACGTCGGGTTTTTCCATCAGTTGCAGGAACTGGCGCGCGTAGGCCGAGAGTGATTCGACATAGCGGCGCTGACCTTCTGCATACAGTGTGTCGAAAGCGAGGGAAGATTTGCCCGAGCCGGACAGGCCGGTGATGACGGTCAGCCGGTTCCGGGGCAGATCAAGATTGAGATTTTTCAGGTTATGCGTACGTGCGCCGCGAATGCGGATGGCTTCCATCGGAGGCGACCAGAGACAAAAGGCAATCTGCTAATATACGCAATTCGTGCGCCTCAAGCCAAGTTCGTTTCATGTCTTCCAGACAGTCTTCCCGCCTTTCCGCAAACAATCCGGAGCGCATGTCACCGCAGGAGATTCGTGCCGGACTGTCGCTGGCGTGGATTTTTGCCCTGCGCATGCTCGGCCTGTTTCTTATTCTGCCCGTGTTTGCCGTTGATGCGCGCAAGCTGCCCGGTGGCGACAATCTGACTCTGGTCGGCATTGCCCTGGGCATTTACGGATTGACCCAGGCGGCCTTGCAGCTCCCCTTCGGTATGGCTTCCGACCGCTTTGGCCGTAAGCGCATCATCAATCTCGGGCTTCTCATCTTTGCTGCGGGCAGTTTCATGGCTGCCGCCGCACCGGATATCTGGTGGACCATCGTCGGCCGGGCCCTGCAGGGTGCCGGTGCGGTTTCTGCCGCCGTGACCGCACTGGCCGCCGATCTTACGCGCGAACAGCACCGCACCAAGGTGATGGCGATGATCGGATCGAGTATCGGTCTGATGTTTGCCCTCTCGCTGGTCGCTGCTCCCGCACTGAACGAATACATCGGCCTGCATGGACTCTTCGTCATCACGGGCCTGCTGGCCCTGACAGCCATCATCATGGTTGTCAAGGTCGTTCCTGATCCTCCACCGCCGGAGCACCATGATCTTGAGCCGGTAACCCTCAAGGAAGTTTTTTTCGATGGGCAGCTGCTGCGCCTGAACTTTGGCATTCTGACTCTGCATTTTGTCCAGATGGCCATGTTTGTCGTCGTGCCGGCAGCCATCGTCAGCAGCGGAGGGATTCCGGTGGCCGAACACTGGAAGGTTTACCTGCCGGTAGTGTTTGCCAGTTTCGTCCTGATGCTGCCGCCCATCGTCCTGGCAGAACGACGCGGGCGCATCAAGCCTGTATTCGTCGGCGCGATTTTCATTCTGGTTCTGGCACAGGGCGGCTTTCTCTTTGGCCATGGGCTGTTCCGCGCACTGGTCGCGAATCTGGTGGTGTTCTTCGTGGCATTCAACATCCTGGAAGCCAGCCTGCCCTCGCTGGTCTCGCGTATTGCGCCGCCCCAGGCCAAAGGAACGGCGCTGGGCATCTATAACACCACGCAATCGCTGGGCTTGTTTCTGGGCGGGGCGGCGGGGGGGTGGCTGGCGCAGCATTACGGTGCGACAGGCGTGTTTGGTGTCGGCATTGTGCTGGCGTTGCTGTGGCTGTCGATAGCGGTTACGATGCGCTCGCCATCCGTACTGACGCAGCGCCAGTTTGCCATCGAACCCGGGGTTGACCTGCAACGGCTCGATGAGCGGTTGACTGGTGTGGCAGGCGTGCGCGAAGCCGTGGTGGAAGCGGAAAACCGCATCGTCACTTTGAAAGTGATTCTCGGACAGTGGGATGAACGGCGCGTGCGCCAGTTACTTGGAGGGGAGGCATAAATGGCATCGGTCAATAAAGTGATCCTGATCGGCAATCTGGGGGCGGATCCGGAATCCCGCTTTGCCGCGAATGGAGATGCAATCTGCAACATTCGTCTGGCCACCACGGATACCTGGAAGGACAAGGCAACCGGCGAGAAGAAGGAAGCCACCGAATGGCATCGTGTCACCTTCTTCGGGCGGCTGGCCGAAATTGCCGGGCAATATCTGAAAAAGGGCAGCCAGGTCTATATCGAAGGCAGCTTGCGCACGCGCAAATGGCAGGACAAGGAAGGCCAGGATCGCTATACCACTGAAATCCGCGCTGACGAGATGAAGATGCTGGGTAGTCGCCAGGGCGCTGGTGAAGCGGCACCGCGCGAGCGTGAAGCCGCTCCGGCGGCTTCTGCCGGCAAGAAGCCGGCCGCATCCGGCTTCGGCGCCATGGATGACGATATTCCCTTCTAGCCGGATTTCCTGGCTGCCAGGCAATCCAGTCCGGGCAAGTTTGCTCGCATCGTGAATCCGTCCGAGCTCCAGAAGGAGCCATTGGATAAAAGCAGCACGGCCACGCTGGCATTGGCTGCGCTCGGCGTGGTGTATGGAGATATCGGCACCAGCCCGCTGTACGCCATGAAAGAGGTGTTTGCGGGCAATCATCCGATCCCGATCAGTGAAGCCAATCTGCTGGGCAGTCTGTCCCTGTTTTTGTGGGCGCTGATTCTCGTCGTCTCCGTCAAATATGTTTTTCTCGTCATGCGCGCCGACAATCGTGGCGAGGGCGGCATCATGGCGCTGATCGCACTGGCCCTGCATGAGGCGCGCACAACCCCGCGCGTCGCCCGCATCCTGGTCGTGATCGGTGTTCTTGGCGCAGCGATGTTTTACGGCGACGGCATGGTGACGCCGGCGATCTCCGTCCTCTCTGCCGTGGAAGGACTGGGTGTGGCCACGCACGCTTTCAGGCCTTATGTCATCCCGCTGGCCCTGGTCGTGCTGTTCGGGCTATTTTTTGTCCAGCGCAAGGGCACCGCACGGGTCGGAGCCTTCTTCGGGCCGGTGATGATGGTCTGGTTTGCTGTACTGGGTCTCATCGGGTTCATCAACGTGGTGCACGCGCCGACGATTCTCAAGGCGATCAATCCCTGGTATGGCATCGCGTTTCTGCTCGACAACCGGGCTGCTTCGTTTCTGGCCATGGGCAATGTCGTGCTTGCCGTGACAGGCGCCGAAGCTCTTTATGCCGATATGGGGCACTTCGGCAGGCGTCCGATCCGGCTTGCCTGGTACGGCTTCGTGCTGCCCTGCCTGATGCTCAATTATTTTGGCCAGGGCGCGGCAATCCATGCCAATCCGATGACGGCCGTCAATCCTTTTTTTCTGTGCGCACCCGGCTGGGCGCTGTATCCGCTGGTCGGGCTGGCAACGGTGGCCGCCGTCATTGCCTCGCAGTCCGTCATCTCCGGAGCATACTCGGTGACACGCCAGGCCATCCAGCTCGGCTTTGCGCCCCGCATGGAAGTTCAGCATACCTCCGAGAAAGAACAGGGACAGATTTACCTGCCCGCCATCAATTGGGGGCTGATGCTGGCCGTGATGGTTCTGGTGCTGGGGTTCCGCTCCTCGAACAACCTTGCGGCCGCCTACGGACTGGCCGTGACGGGAGATATGGTGATTACGTCATTGCTGGCTGCGTATGTCGTGTCCCGTGTCTGGCGCTGGGGCTGGCTGCGAACAGGTGTGGTTTTTTCCTGCTTCCTTTGCATCGAACTGGTTTTTCTGATTGCCAACGTCATGAAAATTCCGGATGGTGGCTGGTTTCCGCTGGTTACCGGAATCGCGATTTTCGTATTGATGACGACCTGGAAGCGCGGGCGTGATCTGCTCTTCGCCCACCAGCGCACCGAAGCGCTGCGGCTGCACGATTTCATCGCCAGCATCAAACTCTCTCCGCCCGATACGGTACCGGGCACGGCGATCTATCTGACTTCCAATACGGAGGGCGTGCCTCACTCGTTACTGCATAATCTGATGCACAACAAGGTGCTCCATGAGCGTGTGATCTTTCTGACGGTGCTCGTGCATGATGTTCCTTACGTGCCTAAAATCGATCGTATCGAGGCACACCGGCTCGACGGACAGTTCTGGCGGGTAATTGTCCGGTATGGGTTCAAGGACGAACCGGACATTCCGGCAGCTCTGGCTGGTTGTGGTGCGTCTTTCTGGTACTTCGATATGATGGAGACTTCTTTTTTCATCGGGCGCGAGACGTTGATTGCGCGGCTGCGGGAGAGACCACAAATGGCCTACTGGCGGAAAAAACTGTTTGTGGCCATGTATCGCAATGCCGGCAGCGCAACGACGTTTTTCAGGATTCCTTCAAACCGGGTGGTCGAACTGGGGACGCAGGTGGAATTATGAGAAAAACCCGCATCATCAAGCTGAAGCATCCACGCGAATACTCCCTGCGCGATTTGCTGACGGTCGGCTTGCCCGCACTGGGCTTGCTCATCGGCGGTTTCTGGCTGGCGGCCCAGTTTGTCAAACCTGCCCCGCCCGACTACCTTTATATTTCTTCTGGAGCGCCGGGCGGCTCCTATGAAGTCTATGCCGAGCGTTATCGTCAGATTCTGGCAGGAAATGGTGTTGATCTACGCGAGTTGCCTTCGGCAGGTGCCATCGAGAATATCAGGCGCCTGCTCGACAAAGACGACGAGACCGAGGCAGCGCTGGTGCAAAGCGGTACGGCCAACGGTGCAAATGTCGAAGACCTGTACTCACTGGGTTTTTTGTACAACGAACCGCTCTGGGTGTTCTATCGCAGCGGGCGTACGCTCGACAGCCTTGCGCAACTCAGGGGCCGGCGTATTGCCGTAGGGGCCGAAGGCAGCGGTACGCGCAAGCTGGCTCTGCAGCTCCTCGAGACGAGTGGAGTCGGCAATAAATCTGCCCGCCTGCTTTCTTTGGGCGGATTGGTCGCCGCGCAAGCGCTGCAGAATCGCGAAGTCGACGCCGTCTTTCTGGTCGGCTCCGAGCGCTCGGCCGCGGTTTGGACCCTCTTTTATACCGAGGGTGTGCGTTTGATGAGTCTTGCCGAGGCGAATGCCTATACGCGTCTTTTCCCCTATCTGACGCAACTGACGTTACCGCAAGGGGTGATTGACATGGCCCGCAACATTCCGGCCCATGACGTCAAGCTGGTCTCGCCGATGGCAATGCTGGCGGTGCATAAATCCCTGCACCCGGCCCTGGTTCAGTTGCTGTTGCAGGCGGCGCAGGAAGTGCATGCCGAAGCAGGGATTTTTCAGCGCCCGGGTGAATTTCCCCGGGCCGGCCGGGCAGATTTCCCGATGTCGCCGGAAGCCGACCGTTTCTACAAATCCGGGAAGCCTTTCTTGCAACGCTATCTGCCCTTCTGGGCGGCGGACCTGATCGACCGCACGGTGATCATGCTGGTGCCGGTGCTGGCCTTGTTGATCCCGATTTTGCGCTTTGCGCCCCCGGTCTATATCTGGCGGATACGCTCGCGCATCTATCGCTATTATGGAGAGTTGAAATTTCTTGAAGCCGAGCTGGAGGCGGATCCCCTGCGCCATTCACGCATGGAGTGGCTGGAAAAAATCGATCGTATCGAGTCGGATGCCCACCATATTCCGACGCCGCTGGCGTTTACCGACATGCTCTACACACTGCGCCTGCACCTCGACCTGGTGCGAACAACGATTCTGAAAAAGACAGCACCTCCGGATCAGGTCAAGCCGACCTGATCCGGGAGATGAGGGTGCTGGTCGAGCGCTCGTGGCGAAAGGGAATCGAGACGACGTGGCCGCCCCGCGCCCTGACCAGATCGGCGCCGACGATACGATCGGGTGGCCAGTCTCCGCCTTTCACCAGAATGTCGGGTTGTACGAGACGAATCAATTCGAGCGGTGTGTCTTCGTCGAACCAGGTCACCAAAGACACGCTTTGCAGTGCGGCCAGCACCGCCATGCGGTCTTCGAGCGCATTGATCGGCCGGTCTTCGCCCTTGCCCAGCCGTTTGACGGACGCGTCACTATTGACACCGACGAGCAGGCTGGCGCCGCAGGCACGCGCCTCGGCCAGATAGGAGACATGTCCACGATGGAGGATATCGAAGCAGCCGTTGGTGAAAACCAGTGGCCGGGCGAGGCGGGCAAGCCGATCACCCATTTTCTCCGGGGGGCAGAGTTTTGCTTCGAAGTCAGGCGCTTGCAGGCTCACTTCACCTCGGCAGGCTTCTGTGTGGCATCTTCGGCCGGACGATTATCCAGGCGTTGGGCGTCCTTGAATTCGATGTATTCGAAGACGCGCACGACTTTCTTTACGCCAGCG
This sequence comes from uncultured Rhodocyclaceae bacterium, assembly GCA_964607005.1. Classification (GTDB taxonomy): domain Bacteria; phylum Pseudomonadota; class Gammaproteobacteria; order Burkholderiales; family Rhodocyclaceae; genus Desulfobacillus. The sequence continues at coordinate 135,422 of CAZSHO010000009.1, read as the reverse complement.
GTGGTGCGGGCAATCTCGGTCGCATCATCGGCCTCCTTGCGTGTCACCAGACCGAGCAGGAATACCGTTGCAGCTTCCGTCACCACCTTGACGTGATTGGCCTGGAACTTGTTGGCGTCGATGAAGCGTGCCTTGACCTTCGATGTGATGTAGGTGTCGTTGCTGCGGGCACTGAAGCTGCTGATGGTGCCGACGATGAGCTCGTTGGTGATGCCTTTGACGTTGACGACGGGAGCGACGACCTTCTCGGCTTCGGCGCGGGCGCCTTCGTCCGGGACTTCACCGGTAAGGAGTACCTTCATGTTGTAGCTGGTGACATTGATGTGTGCCTTGTCACCGAATTTTTCGTTGATGCGGTTCAGTGCGCGGATCTCGATGGCCTCGTCGGCCAGATAGGTCTCGCCGGCGCGTCGGTCGGTGATCATCAGGGCACCGGCGCCGATGCCTGTGGCGACGACCGGAACACAGCCTTGCAGAAACGGGAGGGTGAGAACGGCAACAGTAGCGGCAATCAGCGGTTTTCTCATGCATCTTCTCCTAACAAGAGGCAATCGATGCCGTCGCACAGGCAGTGCAACGTCAGCAGGTGAACTTCCTGGATGCGGGCGGTGCGCTCGGAAGGTACGCAGATCATCACATCGCGTTCGGTGAGCAGGCGGGCCATGTCTCCGCCCCCCTTTCCGGTGAGGGCGATCACGCGCATTTCGTGGGCGTGTGCGGCACGGATCGCCTCGATGACATTGGGCGAGTGTCCGCTCGTCGAGATGGCCAGTAACACATCATTGGGCTGTCCGAGCGCGGTTACCTGCTTGGCGAAAACCTGGTCGAATGCGTAATCATTGGCGATCGAGGTGAGGGTCGATGTGTCCGTGGTCAGGGCGATGGCCGCAAGGGGCGGACGTTCCTTTTCAAAGCGGTTGAGCAGTTCGGCGGCGAAGTGCTGTGAATCGGCAGCCGAACCGCCATTGCCGCAGGCGAGGATCTTGCCGCCAGCGAGCAGGCTGGCCACCATGATCTCTACCGCCCGGGAGATCGCCGGGACGAGGGACTCCATGGCAACCAGTTTGGTCTGGGCGCTGTCTTCGAACTGGCTGGAGATGCGGGCGAGCAGATTCATATCGAATGTGCGGCTGATTCTATCACGCGAGGATTCGTCTGCCGTGGCAATGGCGGATGGTGGCCGACGATTGCCGAGACTCGTCGTCAGAGCACGACGAATACTTCGATCTGGATGCGTTTCCACGGATCGCGATGGCGCAGCAGCCTTGCAATGCGTGCTTCGACCTGGCCGCCGCGATCCATTTCTTCGGCCACGGCACTGTTTTCCCGACGCGGTAGATAGCCCAGTTTGCGTCCGCGCCACTCCACGCGTACCGCCTTGCTGTCGTGAGCGTTCTGCGGTTCGCGCACCAGGACCAGCGCATCACCGACCCTGATTTCATCCCAAAGCGCCTTTCCGGCATAAAACTGGAAGCCGGCAAGCGCGGAGCTTTGCACCAGCACGCGAATCGATTCCGCCTGCGCAGGAGGGAGTGCCAGGAAGAAAAGGCAGGCGAGCCAGACGCGCTTATTCCGCATCGAAGGCATTGCGAATCCAGTCGATCGATTCGCCATCGAGCAGCACGGCGTCGAAGCGGCATGCCGGCAGCGGCTTGCCGGCGAGATAGTGTCGTGCGGCCAATGCGATCCGCCGCTGCTTGGCAGGCGTGATGCTGGCTGCCGCACCGCCAAAGTCGCGGTGTTTGCGCAAGCGCACTTCCACGAACACCAGCATGGCGGCATCCTGGCAGATGAGGTCAATTTCTCCGCCGCGGCATTGGTAATTGCGCTCCAGCACTTTCAGGCCGTGCGTGACGAGAAAGCGGGCGGCACGTTCCTCGGCGTGCGCTCCAGATGCTCTCATGGCTTGCGGATACGGACGCAGCGCACGACAATGCGCTCACTGGCGTTGGGCAGGGCAGCGTGATGGAGCATCATGAGGTGAAGACGTTTCTGGAGGAGAGCATCCAGCTCAAGACACCTGCATTATATGTGGTGGCAACGCCTCTGGGAAACCTGGACGACATCGGCGTGCGCGCGCTCGCCGTGCTGCGTGCGGTTGCCGCCATCGCCTGCGAGGACACGCGGCATACCCGCCGGCTGCTGGATCACTATGGCATCCGTGCCGAGGTGTTTTCCCTGCACGAACACAACGAGGTCGTGGCGGCGCAACGGCTGATTCACCTGCTGGGTGAGGGGCGCACGCTGGCGCTGGTCTGCGATGCGGGCACCCCTGCCGTCTCCGATCCGGGTGCGCGTGCGGTGGCTGCCGTGCGCGCCGCAGGCTTTGAGGTGATTCCCGTGCCGGGTCCGAATGCGGCGATCACTGCCTTTTCCGCGGCTGGTCTGGCCGCCCCCCACTTTCTTTTCTACGGCTTTCTGCCAGTAAAGTCGGCGGCGCGGCGCAAGGTACTCGAGGAACTCAGGTCTTTGCCACACGCGCTGGTGTTTTATGAGGCGCCGCATCGTATCGAAGAAGCGGTGGCCGATCTTGCCGTGGTGCTTGAGCCGGAGCGCACACTGGTGATCGCCCGCGAGCTGACCAAGCTCTTCGAGTCGATCGTCAGCCTGCCGCTGGGCGAAGCCTCAGCCTGGCTGGCGGCTGAGGCCGACCGGCGGCGGGGCGAATTTGTTTTGCTGGTTTCCGCGCCTCCGGCAGCCGAGGGCGTGCCGGAGGCCGCCGCCCGCGTGCTCGACCTTCTGCTGGCCGAACTGCCGCTCAAACAGGCCGTCAAGCTGGCTGCACAGATCACGGGCGCTTCGAAGAATCTGCTCTATGAGCGGGCGTTGATGAAATCGCAATCCGTATAATGGATTTCATGCAATCGCTGACCATGACCCGACCCGATGATGCGCACCTGCATGTGCGCGATGGCGCCGCCCTGGCCGGGGTGGTGCCGCATAGCGCCCGCCAGTTTGCCCGCGCCATCATCATGCCGAACCTGAAGCCGCCGGTGACCACCACCGGACAGGCGCTGGCCTATCGCCAGCGCATTCTGGGCGCCGTACCACCAGGACTGACTTTTACGCCCCTGATGACACTTTATCTGACGGATACCACGCCGCCGGACGAGATCGAGCGTGCCCGGGCCAGCGCGGACGTGCTTGCCGTCAAGTATTATCCGGCGGGAGCCACGACTCATTCGGACAGTGGTGTCACGGACATTGGCCGCTGTGCCGCCACGCTCGCGCGCATGGAAGAGCTCTCCATGCCGCTGCTGGTGCATGGCGAAGTGACCGATCCGCAGGTGGACATCTTCGACCGCGAGCAGGTGTTCATCGAACGTGTCCTGGTGCCGCTGGTGCGGCGTTTCCCGCAGCTGCGCCTGGTTCTCGAGCATGTCACGACGAGCGAGGGCGTGCAGTTTGTCCAGTCTCTGGGCGAGAATGTCGCTGCTTCGCTGACGGCACATCATCTGCTGATGAACCGCAACGCGCTGCTTGCCGGCGGCGTTCATCCTCATCATTACTGCCTGCCGGTCTTGAAGCGCGAGAATCATCGCCGGGCCCTGCTGCATGCCGCCACTTCGGGCAGCCCGAAGTTTTTCCTCGGGACCGACTCGGCACCGCATGCCCGCCACACCAAGGAGGCGTCCTGCGGCTGCGCGGGGTGTTACACCGCCTGGCATGCGCTGGAACTGTATGCCGAAGCCTTCGAGTCGGTGGATGCACTGGACAAGCTGGAAGCCTTTGCCAGTTTTCATGCCGCCGATTTTTACAGACTGCCCCGCAACCGTGGCACCCTCACGCTGGAACGCGCTGGTACACGCGTGCCGCAGAGTCTGCCCTACGGTGAGGATGAACTGGTGCCGTTACGGGCCGGGGAGAACCTGGCGTGGAGGATGGTGCCATGAACTGCCGGCTCTGGGGACTGCTGGGCGCGTCCATGGTCCTGACCGCGTGCATGGATGGTGCTGCCTCTTTGCGCCTGGCAGGCAACGATCAGACACTGACCTTACAGGCACGCCAGCCTTATTTCTGGAACAGGTCGGTCGAGGTGGCGGTGGTCATGTCGCGCCAGCCCGATTGCCTGCGCCGCAGCAGGCTTGACGGATCAACAGTGGATGGATTGAACGTCGAAGTGTTTCGTCCCGATGCCGGCGACTTTGAAGAACCGATCCTGATTCTCCGGCAAGGCGCCGTTTTCTATGCGGTGAGCACCCGCAGTTGCGAGTTGCAGAAATTCCGGACTGCGCCGGCAAAATCTGGAACGCGCCTCGGTGTTTTTCGGCGCAAGGGCGAACAGGGAATCGAGTTCGTTACCGCAGCGCCGCCTGTTTCCGTGCCCACCCGGTCAAGGCAGCCGTAACCGGACGCTGAAATCTCCCGCAGGATTTTCGGTGAGCGGACATTCCATCCGTCCACACAAAAAAAGGCCTCGCGGGTGCGAGGCCTTGAATGGAAGCGGAGGTTAGAGATGGCTACTGCTAAGTAAAGCCCGATCCGTTCCACCGCTATTGTCGGATTTGCGCGCGGTGAGATCAAGGCGGAAACTTAAAAAATTTATAACATATTGAAAAATAAAGAACGGCATGAGATATAATGCATGCGGAAGTCCGCCAGGCAGCCGCTGTGCGCCTTGTTGCGCATGGAGGAAAGTCCGGGCCCCCTAGAGCAGGATGCCGGCTAACGGCCGGGCGCAGCAAGTCGCAAGACCCAAGGCGACGGAAAGTGGAACAGAAAGCAAACCGCCGATGGCCCGGCCAGGTCTGTCGCCAAGTGCGACGAGTTCCGTTCGAGAAACAGGCGGGCAACCGTCGATATCCCGGCCGGAATGGCCTGGAACGGGATCAGGCAAGGGTGAAACGGCGAGGTAAGAGCTCACCGCAGTCCGTGGTAACACGGCTGGCACGCTAAACCCCATCCGGGGCAAGGCCAAATAGGGAAGCCATGACGTTGCTCGCGTCGCTTCCGGGTAGGCTGCTAGAGCGGCATGGCAACATGCCGCCCAGAGGAATGGCTGCCAGGGCAGCGCCAGCTGCCTTACAGAACCCGGCTTATCGGCGGACTTCCAATATCGCCTGAATTCAAGTCAGGGCACTTTGCCTCGCCTATCGTTGTTTCTTAATAATCAACTTTGATTTTGATTTATATCCATATGTAATTAAAAGGATTGTTTTGTTGTAATTTTTCTGAAAAACACCTTTAAGTCCTTGTTGCAACAAGCAAAACTTTGAAATTTTTACTTGACCGGCCTAAAAACCTCATCTAAAGTGGGAAATAGTGGAAAAAAGTGGGGAGTTAGATCAGCCGGAGGGTGCTCCGGTTGGCCACTCAAGAGGGGGTTGGATGTATCAAGGGGCGGCAGCACTGAATCTCGATGCAAAAGGACGTCTGGCGGTGCCCGCGCGGCATCGTGAGGGGCTTTCTGCTGCGGCCGACCGCACGTTAGTACTTACTGCACATCCTCACCGCTGTCTTCTGATCTATCCCCGCCCGGCCTGGGAGCCGATCCGCGACAAGGTGCTCGAAGCACCTAGCCTTGAACAGCAATCCGCATTGTTGAAGCGTCTGCTCGTCGGTTTCGCCCGTGAAGAAGAAATAGATGCTGCCGGGCGTGTATTGATCGCGCCGGAGTTGCGTCAATACGCCGGTCTGGAAAAGGAAGTCTGGCTGGTCGGACAGGGCAGTCATTTCGAGCTCTGGTCGGATGCCGGCTGGAAACAGCAACAGGAAGCGATTTTTGCCCTGGGCGACAAGCTGCTGCCGCCCGGGCTGGAGACGCTCACCTTGTGAGCGAGGGTGGGCGGCATCGCGCGGTTTTGTTGGGCGAGGCGGTTGATGCCCTGCAGATCAAACCGGCCGGCGTGTATGTGGATGGGACTTTCGGTCGTGGTGGACACAGCCGGGAGATCCTCGAACGGCTGGATGCGCAGGGGCGGCTGATTGCGCTGGACCGGGATCCGGCGGCGATTGCGGCAGGAGAGGAGCTTGCCGATCCGCGTCTGAAACTGATTCATGCGCCCTTTGGCGATCTTGTGCGGGTGCTGAAGGAGGCGGGTGCCGGGCAGGTGGATGGTGTGTTGCTGGACCTGGGCGTGTCCTCACCGCAGCTTGACGAGGCGCAGCGCGGTTTCAGTTTCCGCTTCGATGCGCCGCTCGACATGCGTATGGATACGAGCTGCGGGGAGACAGCAGCGCAATGGCTGGCGCAGGCGAGTCAGCGACAACTGGGGGAGGTGATCAGGGACTATGGCGAAGAACGGTTTGCTCATGCGATTGCAAAGGCGCTTGTTGCTGCTCGGGCAGGGGGAGCTCTCACATCGACGCGACAGCTTGCCCAGATCGTGGCAGCGGCAGTCCCTACGCGCGAGAAGGGCCAGCACCCGGCAACGCGCACATTTCAGGCTATACGGATTCACGTCAATCAGGAGCTTGCGCAATTGGCGCTAGTTCTGCCGCAGGCGGTATCCGCGCTCGCCCCGGGCGGGCGTCTGGCCGTCATCAGTTTTCATTCTCTCGAGGACCGCATCGTCAAGCGCTATTTGCGTGACGAAGCGCGCCCGCCGCAGGTACCAGCCCGCCTGCCGCTGCGTGCGGCCGATCTGCCTGCACCACGCCTGCGGCTGATCGGCAAGGTCGTGCCAGACGCGACGGAGGTTGCCGACAATCCGCGCGCACGCAGCGCCGTGCTGCGTGTGGCGGAAAGGAACCGCCCGCAAACCACCGCCTCTTCCTTTCCCGGGAAGGGAACGGGGAGGAAGGCTTGACCATGCTCAGAGCGAATCTGATGCTCATCGCCCTCGTCCTTGTCAGCGCGCTGGGAAGCGTGGCCGCCCAGCACAAGTCGAGGAGGACTTTTACCGAGCTGGAGCGGGCGCAGGAACACATGCGCCAGCTGGAGGTCGAATGGGGACAGCTGCAGCTCGAGCAAAGCACCTGGGCGACACATGCACGCATCGAGAAAGTGGCGCGTGAGCGCCTGCACATGAAACCACCCGGTGTCACCCAGGTGATGGCTGTGGAGGGTGTGCGGTGATGCGTGATGCCGCCCTGTTCCCTGGTCAGGGTCCGCAGCTGCAAAGCCGGTGCGGCTTTGCGCACGGACAGAAGGGCGCAAGGCCCGGTCGATGAAATTCACCACCAGTCCGCTCCTGTCGCAGCAGCTGCCGGCCTGGCGTGCGCGCTTGGTCGCCGGGCTGATCCTCGCCGGCTTTGCCGTTCTGGCGGCCCGGTCGGTCTGGTTGCAAGGTGTGAGGAATGATTTTCTGCAGCAAAAGGGTGAATCGCGCTACGAGCGGGTCATTGAATTGTCGGCAACGCGTGGGCGCATCACCGACCGCAATGGCGAGATGCTGGCGGTGTCGACTCCGGTGAAGTCGATCTGGGCGATTCCCGAGGATGCGCACCTGTCGCCCGCCCAGTCACGCACGCTGGCGTCGTTGCTGGAGATGGATGTCCATGAGCTCAACCGGCGCCTGGCAGCCGAGCGCGATTTTGTCTTCGTCAAGCGGCAAATTCCGCCTGATACGGCGGCGAAGATCGCCCGGCTCAATCTGCCCGGCGTGCATCAACAGCGTGAGTATCGCCGCTATTATCCGGCCGGAGAGGTTACTTCGCATCTGCTTGGCTTCACCGGCGTGGATGACAAGGGACAGGAGGGTATCGAACTGGCGTTCGATCACCAGCTGGCCGGCAAGGCGGGCAGCCGGCGCGTCATCAAGGACCGGCTCGGGCGCATTATCGAGGATGTCGAGAGCATCAAGTCGCCACAGGACGGCAAGGACATTGTTCTCTCGCTCGACGCCAAGGTGCAGTATCTCGCCTATACCTATCTCAAGCAGGCCGTTGTCCAGAACAAGGCCAAGGCGGGCGGTGTGATCGTCCTGGATGCGCGCAATGGCGAGATTCTGGCGCTTGCCAACCTGCCCACCTACAACCCGAACAACCGCGTGCGCCTGAATGGAGCGCAGTTGCGCAATCGCGCGCTGACCGACGTCTTCGAGCCGGGTTCGACCTTGAAGCCGTTTACCGCCGCGCTGGCGCTGGAGAAAGGACGCTTTCGTTTCGATTCACTGATTCAGACCGCACCAGGCCGGCTGACCATCGGCAATGCGACGATTCACGATGCCCACCCGCATGGCCTGCTGACCCTGGCGCAGGTCATCCAGAAGTCGAGCAATGTCGGCATCGCCAAGGTGGCTGCCACGCTGGCACCCGAAGAGATGTGGCAGATGTTCGATGAAGCGGGTTTTGGCCAGCCGTTGAAATTCGGCTTTCCCGGTGAAGCGGGCGGACGGCTGCGCCCGTACAAAACCTGGCGACCGATCGAGCAGGCCACCATGGCATATGGTCATGGCATTTCGGTGACCTTGATGCAACTTGCACACGCTTATCTGGCATTTGCCCGCGATGGCGATCTGATTCCACTGTCTCTGACCCGGCAGGAGTCGCCGCCCGTCGCGGGCAAATCCATTTTTTCCGCACAGACTGCGCGCGAAATCCGCGCCATGCTCGAGATGGCGGTGCAGCCGGGCGGCACCGCCCCGAAAGCACAGATTCCGGGTTATCGCGTGGCGGGCAAGACGGGCACTGCGCACAAGCTCGAAGCTGGCCAGTATGCGAATCGTTATGTGGCCGCATTCGTCGGGCTGGCGCCGGTGTCCGACCCGCGTCTGGTGGTGGCGGTGATGATCGATGAGCCCTCGGCCGGTAAATACTACGGCGGCGAGGTGGCTGCTCCGGTGTTTGCCCAGGTGATGGCCGGCAGCCTGCGCACCCTCGGGGTGGCGCCGGATGCACCCCTTCTGCCACTGCAGGTGGCGCATGACACCGAAGCCGTACCGGAGAACATGTGAGCGACGAATTGCACAGGGCGCAAGGTCTTCTCGACGAACTGAAACGTCGCGGTGTGGCCGCTTTGTCGCTTGCTGCCGATTCGCGCCTCGTGAGGACTGGCGATGTGTTTCTCGCCTATGCCGGGGCGCGTGTCGACGGCCGCCGCTTCGTTGATGATGCCGTGGCGCATGGGGCGGCGGCCGTCGTGTGCGAACGGCAGGAGCAGTCAGCACAACCCGCACCGGGCATCCCCCGGCTCGATGTCGAAGACCTGCGTCCGCTCTCCGGCTGGCTGGCGCACCTCGTGTACGGTCGGCCCTCGGAGAAATTATGGACTGTCGGTGTGACGGGGACCAATGGCAAGACTTCGGTGAGCCAATGGATTGCCCAGGCTTTTGAGCAGCTTGGCCGCCGCAGCGCGGTCATTGGAACGCTCGGCTGCGGCTTTCCCGGCGCCCTCGAAGAGAATGCCAATACCACGCCGGATGCACTGAGCGTACATCGGCTCATGGCCGCGTATCTTGCGCAGGGCGCACAGGCGACGGTGATGGAAGTCTCCTCGATCGGGCTTGATCAAGGCCGTGTGAATGGCGTGCAGTTCGATGTCGCCGTCTTCACCAATCTCACGCGCGATCATCTGGACTATCACGCCGACATGGATGCCTACGCCGGGGCCAAGCGGCGCCTCTTCGAGATGCGCGGACTGAAAGCGGCGATCCTCAATCTCGATGATGCGCTCGGCCGGCAGCTTGCCCGGATGCTGACCGACAGCGGCGTAGTGGTGAGCGGCTACAGCCTGCAAGGGGCTGCCGGGGCGACATTGCGGGCGACGAACATCGTGATGGCATCACGCGGACTGCGCTTCACCGCCCACACGTCGCACGGCGACATCGACATCGAGACACGCCTGATCGGGCGCTTCAATGTTGCCAACCTGCTTGCCGTGCTCGGCACGCTGCTCGCCAGTGGCGTCCCCCTCGACGCTGCGGCCGCCGTTCTGCCAGGACTGACTTCCGTGCCCGGGCGCATGCAGGCGCTCGGGGGTGAGGGCGAGCCGCTCGTTGTTGTCGATTATGCGCATACGCCGGATGCGCTCGAGCAGGCACTCCTCACTTTGCGCGAGAGTGCGCGTGCGCGCGGCGGACGCCTGCTCTGCGTGTTTGGCTGCGGTGGCAACCGTGATCCGGGCAAGCGCCCGCTCATGGGCGAGGTTGCCGCACGCTGCGCCGATGCGGTGATGCTCACCAGTGACAACCCGCGTGACGAATCGCCCGAGACCATTCTCTCCGGGATTGCCAGCGGTACGGCCGGAGCCGCCCATGTGCGCAAGCTTGTTGATCGTGCCGAGGCGATTCATGTTCTGGTGGTCGAGGCCGATGCACGTGATGTCGTGCTGGTGGCCGGCAAGGGACATGAAACCTATCAGGAAGTGGCCGGCCGGCGCCGTGCCTTCTCCGATGTCGATTGTGCCGAGGCGGCACTCGCTGCATGGCGGAGGCTCGCCGCATGATGAGCCTGATGGAAGCGGCCATCGCCACCGGGGATCTTGGTGGCCGGGCGATCCATGGCAATCCGCGCATCGAGGGCGTGTCGACCGATTCGCGCACGATCGCCAGTGGTGAATTGTTCGTTGCCCTGCGGGGCGAGCACTTCGATGGACATGAATACATCGCTGCCGCGGCCGAGCGCGGCGCGCCGGCAGCGATGGTGGACGAAGACTGGCTGGCCGCAGGGAAGGGAGGCGATGCCCGGTGCGGGAATCTGCCGCTGCTCGTCGTCGCCGACACGCGCCGGGCGCTGGGCGTGCTGGGTGCGGTCTGGCGTAATCGTTTCGAGATTCCCCTCATCGGCATCACCGGCAGCAACGGCAAAACCACGGTGAAGGAGATGACGGCGGCCATTTTGCATGCGCAGGCCCGTCTGGACGGGCTCGATCCCGCGCTCGCCGTACTCGCCACCCGGGGCAATCTGAACAATGACATCGGTCTGCCGCAGATGCTGCTGCGCCTGCATGCCAGCCATCGCGTTGCCGTGATCGAAATGGGCATGAATCATCCGGGCGAAATCGCCTACCTCACGCGCCTGGCCCAGCCAACGGTGGCGTTGGTGAACAATGCCCAGCGTGCGCACCTGGCGGGGCTGGGGGGGCTGGCGGAAGTGGCGCGCGCCAAGGGCGAGATTTTTGCCGGCCTGCGCGAAGGCGGCACTGCGCTCATCAACGTCGATGATTCCTTTGCCGATCTGTGGCGCGAGCTGGCCGGTGCGCATCGAATCGTGGGTTTCGGGCTGACCGAAGGTGCACAGGTGCGCGGTCAGGTACAGGTCCGGGGGCTGGGTAGCGTGCTCAGACTGACGACACCGCAAGGTACGGGCGAAATCGCACTCTCGCTGCCCGGTTTGCACAATGCAAGGAATGCTGTGGCGGCCGCCGCTGCCGCGCTGGCCGCCAACGCTTCGTTTGACGCCGTGCTGCAAGGACTGACTTCCTTTCGCGGCGTCAAGGGGCGCCTGCAGATTCGCCCGACCGCCAGCGGCGCGCGCCTCATCGACGACAGCTATAACGCCAACCCGGATTCGGTGCGTGCCGCCATCGATGTCCTGGCGGCCACGCCGGGGCGCAAGCTTCTGGTGCTGGGCGACATGGGCGAGATCGGCGGTCAGACCGGACAGTTTCATGACGAGATCGGCGGTTATGCCAAGAGTGCCGGCGTCGATCAACTGTTCGGCCTGGGCGAGCACAGCGCGCAGGCGGTGCGCAATTTTGCCGAGGGCGGACGGCACTTCACCAGTGTCGATGCCTTGCTGGCCGCCTTGCGTCCGCAGCTCGATGCCGATACGGCGGTGCTGGTGAAAGGCTCGCGTTTCATGCGCATGGAGCGTATTGCCGACGCCCTGGCCGATGACACGCCTGTCGGGTATGACACGAAAGGGGAATCCGGCCATGCTGCTTGAACTCGCTCAATGGCTGGCGAAAGATCTGCGCGCCTTCAACGTCTTTGGCTACATCACCTTGCGTGCGGTGCTGGCGGCGATGACGGCGCTGGTGATCTCCTTTCTCTTCGGTCCTTCCTTGATCCGCTGGCTTGCCGAGAAAAAAATCGGCCAGGCGGTGCGCGACGACGGCCCGAAAACCCATCTGACGAAAAGCGGTACGCCGACCATGGGGGGCGCGCTGATCCTCATTGCCATTGCCGTCACCACACTCCTGTGGGGTGATCTCTCCAATCGCTATGTCTGGGTGGTGCTGCTCGTGACGCTGGGTTTTGGCGCGGTGGGCTGGGTCGATGACTGGCGCAAGGTGGTGCATCGCAACCCGAAAGGGCTCTCGGCGCGGGCGAAGTATTTCTGGCAGTCGCTGATCGGTGCCGGTGCCGCGCTGTTTCTTGCCGGCACGGCGACGCTGCCGGCGCAGACCGAGCTGATCGTGCCGTTTTTCAAGAGCGTGGCTTATCCGCTGGGTATCGTCGGTTTTGTCGTGCTCACCTATTTCGTCATTGTCGGCACCAGCAACGCGGTGAACCTCACGGACGGTCTGGACGGTCTGGCGATCATGCCGACGGTGATGGTGGCCGGCGCACTGGCCATCTTTGCCTACGTCGCCGGCCATGCCGGTTTTTCCAGATATCTCGGTCTGCCCTACATTCCCGGCGCCGGCGAACTGGCGGTATTCCTCGGCGCCTTGTGCGGGGCGGGGCTGGGCTTCCTCTGGTTCAACGCCTATCCGGCGGAAGTGTTCATGGGAGATGTCGGTGCGCTGGCGCTGGGGGCCGCCCTCGGCACGGTGGCCGTGGTGGTGCGCCAGGAAATCGTCCTCTTCGTCATGGGTGGCGTCTTCGTCGTCGAGACGCTCTCCGTGATGATCCAGGTCGCCTACTTCAAGCTCACCGGCGGCAAGCGCATCTTCCTCATGGCACCGCTGCATCATCACTACGAACTGAAAGGCTGGAAGGAGACGCAGGTGGTGGTGCGCTTCTGGATCATCACGCTGATGCTGGTGCTGTTCGGACTCTCAACCTTGAAACTGAGATGAGCTGGCAAGGTAAAACGGTTCTGGTGCTGGGGCTCGGCGAGTCGGGCCTGGCCATGGCGCAATGGCTGCATCGCCAGGGTGCCCGCGTGCGCGTCGCCGATTCGCGCAAGGAGCCGCCGTTTGCCGCCGAGCTGGCGCGCAGCGCCCCCTCGGCGACACTGCTTTGCGGCCCGTTCACGAACACCTTGCTCGCACACACGCAACTTCTCTGCCTGTCGCCAGGCCTCTCCCCGCACGAGGCACTGGTTGTCGAGGCGCAGCAGCGCCAGATCCCTGTCGTGGGCGAGATCGAGCTGTTCGCCGATGCCTTGCGCGAGCTGGGCGTGCGCGGGCAATGCCAGGTGATCGCCATCACCGGCACCAACGGCAAGACCACCACGACGGCACTTGTGGGCGCGCTGTGCCGTGCCGCGGGCAAGCTGACGGCGGTGGCCGGCAACATCAGCCCGGCGGCGCTCTCGGCGCTCATGACCTGCCTCGATGCCGGCAAGCTGCCGCAGATCTGGGTGCTCGAGCTGTCCAGTTTCCAGCTCGAGACGACCCGCTCGCTGGCAGCGGACGCGGCGGTTGTACTCAATCTGAGCGATGATCATCTCGATCGGCACGCGAGCCCGGATGATTACGCGACGGCCAAGGCGCGTATTTTCGAAGAGGCTGCCGTCCAGGTGCTCAATCGCCAGGATGCGCAGGTGATGGCCATGCGTGGCGCCGTGTCACGAGCACTGACTTTTGGACTGGACGCCGCACCGGGGCACGAAGATTTCGGCTTTGTCGATGGCTGGTTGATGCAGGGAACAATGCGCCTGTTGCGCGCCGACGAACTGGCGATCGCCGGCCTGCACAACGTGGCCAATGCGCTGGCGGCGCTGGCCCTGTGCCACGCCATCGGCCTGCCGGTCACGCAGTTGCTGCCCGCCCTGCGCGCCTTCAAGGGGCTGGCGCACCGTGTCGAACATATTGCCGAGATCGACGGTGTCGCCTGGTATGACGATTCCAAGGGCACCAATGTCGGCGCCACCGTTGCCGCGCTCGAGGGTCTGGGCCGCAGGATCGTCCTGATCGCCGGGGGCGACGGGAAAGAGCAGGACTTCACGCCGCTGGCCGCACCGCTCGCCCGCCACGGCCGCGCACTGGTATTGATCGGTCGCGATGCGCTGCGGATCGAGGCGGCGCTGTCCGGTTGCGGCGTGCCGGTCCATCATGCGGCGGACATGGGGGCGGCGGTCGTTTGCGCCGCCGGGGTGGCGCAGACAGGCGATGCGGTGCTGCTCTCGCCAGCCTGCGCGAGTTTTGACATGTTCCGCAACTACGAGCATCGCGCCGAGGTGTTCGTGCAGGCGGTGCGCCGCCTGGCCGGCGCGCAGGAAGGGCATCTGTCATGACGACCGACCTGCTCGGCGGCTATCGGGGCCCGGCCGGCATGGCCGTACCGGAACTTGACCCCTGGCTCTTCTGGCCGGCACTCTCGCTGCTGCTGTTCGGCCTGGTCATGGTGTATTCGGCCTCGATCGCCACCGCCGAGGGCAGCGCTTTCACCGGTCATCAGCCGACGTATTACCTGATCCGCCACGGCTTCTTCCTGCTGATCGGCTTTGTCGTCGCGGCCGTGGTGTTCCAGACGCCATTACGCCTCTGGCAGCAGGCTGCGCCCTGGCTGTTCATCGCGGGTGTCATCCTGCTGGTGCTGGTGCTCGTGCCTTTCCTCGGACGCGAAGTGAATGGCGCGCGCCGCTGGCTGCCCCTCGGGCTCGTCAATTTGCAGCCTTCCGAGCTGATGAAACTTTTTGCCGTGCTCTATGCCGCTGATTACACCGTGCGCAAGCTTGCCGACATGAAGAGCTTTCGCCGCGCTTTCGTACCGATGGCAATGGTGATGACGGTCGTTGCCGGCCTGTTGCTGCGCGAGCCGGATTTTGGCGCCTTTGTCGTCATCATCTGCATTGCCATGGGCATTCTTTTTCTCGGCGGCATCAATGTACGGTTGTTTTTCCTGCTGTTTGTCTTCCTTGCTGCGGCTTTCGTCCTGCTGATCTGGACATCGCCCTACCGGCGCGAGCGCATCTTCGGTTTCATGGACCCGTGGGCGGATGCCTTCGGCAAGGGCTACCAGCTCTCGCATGCGCTGATCGCCTTTGGCCGTGGCGAGTGGCTGGGCGTCGGTCTGGGCGCTTCGGTGGAAAAACTCTTCTACCTGCCCGAAGCGCATACCGATTTCCTGCTCGCCGTGATTGCCGAGGAACTCGGCCTGGTGGGTGTGCTCGCAGTGATCGTGCTCTTCGGCCTGGTCATCCAGCGCGCCTTTGCCATCGGGCGTCAGGCGCTGTTGCTCGAGCGCATCTACGGCGGTCTCGTTGCCCAGGGCATCGGCATCTGGCTGGGCGTACAGGCCTTCATCAACATGGGCGTGAACATGGGGCTCTTGCCAACCAAGGGGCTGACGTTGCCGCTGATGAGCTTCGGCGGCTCGGGGATTCTGGCGAATTGCGTGGCGCTGGCGATCCTGCTGCGCGTGGACTATGAGAATCGCGCACTCATGCGGGGGGCATCGGTATGAGCGTCGCACCGGTGAGCTGCACAGTGGCGAACCCCCGTCACTCCCGTCCGCGGTGTGCGGAGCGGGGAGGGCGCCCATGAAAACGCTCCTCGTCATGGCCGGCGGCACGGGCGGCCACGTCTTTCCGGGGCTGGCGGTCGCCGACTATCTGCACGCACTTGGCTGGCGTATCGTCTGGATGGGCAATCCCGAAGGGATGGAAGCGAAGCTGGTGCCCGCACGCGGCTACGAGATGGCCTGGGTGCGCTTTGCCGCCTTGCGCGGCAAGGGCGTCGTGCGCAAGCTGATGTTGCCGATCAATCTGTTACGCGCCTGCGGGCAGGCCCTGAGCGCGCTCTTGCGCGTCAGGCCCAGCGTCGTTCTCGGCATGGGGGGCTATGTCACTTTCCCGGGCGGACTGATGGCGATGCTGACCGGGCGTGCGCTGGTGGTGCATGAGCAAAACGCGGTGGCCGGACTTGCCAACCGCGTGCTCGCACGCATCGCCCGGCGTGTGCTCACCGGTTTTCCGCAGGTATTGAGAAAGGGAGAATGGACCGGCAATCCGGTGCGCGCCGACATTGCCGCACTGCCGGTGCCAGCCGTACGCTACGGCGCGCGCAGCGGCCCGCTCAGAGTGCTGGTCGTCGGTGGCAGCCTGGGTGCGCAGGCCCTCAATGACGCCGTGCCACGAGCACTGACTTTGCTGCCCGCCGACGCCCGCCCGCTCGTCACCCACCAGTCCGGTGCCAGGCAGATCGATGCCCTGCGTGCCGCCTATGCGCAGACCGGCGCGAGCGCCGAGCTCGTTCCTTTCATCGACGACATGGCGGCGTGCTACGGCGCCGCGGATCTGGTGATCTGCCGCGCCGGCGCACTCACCGTCGCCGAGCTGGCGGCAGCAGGCGTTGCCAGCGTGATGGTGCCGCTGCCGCAGGCCGTCGATGATCACCAGACCGGCAATGCGCGCTTCCTGTCGGATGCGGGCGCGGCCATCCTGCTGCCACAGGCGGAACTGACGCCGGAGAAACTCGCCGCGCTGTTGCGCGAATTCACGCGCGAACGGCTGGCGGTGATGGCCGCGAAGGCGCGTGCCCTGGCCAGACCGCAAGCCACCCGTGCCGTGGCGGAAATCTGCATGGAGGTGGCGGGATGAACAGGCAACCTCTTGTGATGCCGGGGCACAAAGGACGCAAAGGATTCTTCAGCACAGGATTTTCCTTGCGTGTTTTGCCCTGGAAGCGGTTCGCGGCGGGAGTCCCGGCATGAAGCACAAGGTTCGCCACATTCACTTCGTTGGCATCGGCGGAGCCGGCATGAGCGGCATTGCCGAGGTGCTGGTGAATCTGGGCTACGAGGTGAGCGGCTCCGACCTGGTTGACAATGCGGCGACGCGGCGCTTGGCTGCGCTGGGTGTTCAGGTGAGCATCGGCCACCGCGCGCAGAACCTCGCCCGGGCCGATGCGGTGGTTGTATCGACGGCGGTGAAGGAAGACAACCCGGAAGTGTCGAGCGCACGCGAGCGGCAGATCCCCGTTGTGCCGCGCGCCCTGATGCTTGCCGAACTGATGCGCCTGCGGCAGGGCATCGCGGTGGCCGGCACCCACGGCAAGACCACCACCACCAGCCTTGTCGCCAGCATTCTCGCCGAAGGTGGCGTCGATCCGACCTTCGTCATCGGCGGGCGGCTCGTCAGCGCGGGGGCGCATGCACGGCTGGGCTCGGGTGAATTCATCGTCGCCGAGGCGGACGAATCCGACGCGTCCTTCCTGCATCTGTCACCGGTGATCGCCGTAGTGACCAACATCGATGCCGACCACATGGAGACCTACGGCCAGGACTTCGGCCGCCTGAAACAGGCCTTCATCGATTTCCTGCACCGACTGCCCTTCTACGGATCGGCCATTCTTTGCGAGGACGACGCGCAGGTGCGCCAGATCATGCCGCAGGTGAGCAGACCCATTGTGCGTTACGGGCTGGCCGAGACGGCGCATATCCGCGCCGTGGATATTCGACACGAAGGCACCTGCATGAAATTCTCCGTGCTGCGCCCGGCCGCCGCACCGAAGCTTGACATCGTCCTCAATCTGCCCGGTGTGCACAACGTGCAAAACGCGCTGGCCGCCATTGCGGTCGCCGAAGAAGTCGGCGTGGAGGATGCGGCGATCGTCAAGGCGCTGGCCGAATTCAAGGGTGTGGGGCGGCGCTTCCAGCAGCATGGTGAAGTGGCCTCGAACGATGGCGGCCATTTCACCCTGATCGATGACTACGGCCACCATCCTGCCGAGATGGCCGCGACACTTGCCGCCGCGCGCGGCGCTTTTCCCGGACGGCGTCTGGTGCTCGCCTTCCAGCCGCACCGTTACACGCGCACGCGCGACTGTTTCGAGGATTTTGTCAGAGTGCTCGCGCGTGCCGACCTGCTGCTCCTGGGCGAAGTGTATGCCGCCGGCGAGACGCCGATCATCGCCGCCGACGGCCGCTCGCTGGCGCGGGCGATCCGCGTCAGTGGCACCGTGGAGCCGATTTTCGTCGAGGACGTGAACGACATGGCGGCGCAGATCCTGAATATCGCGCGGGATGGCGATGTCGTGCTGACGATGGGTGCCGGTTCGATCGGCGCCGTGCCGGGGAAATTGGTGGAGAAATGAACGAGCTGCTTCGGACACGGAGAACACGGAGACGCGGAGAGCGCGAAGAAATGCTTTCTGCCGGTCGCCCAGCGTGTCCTCTGCGTTTTCGCGCCCTCTGCATTGGGGGAGTTTTGATGTCTGTCGACGGTTTGCAAGCATGGACATGTCCGAGCTGAAGCGATTGCAGAACAGCCTGCGCGGCGAGCTGCGCTTTGACGAGCCGATGGCGCGCCATGTCAGCTGGCGTGCCGGTGGTACGGCGGCGCGTGCCTATCGGCCGGCCGATCTTGAAGACCTCGCCGCCTTTGTCGGCATGATCCGTCACGACGAGCCATTACTGCCCGTCGGCCTGGGCAGCAACCTGTTGGTGCGCGAGGGCGGCTTCGAGGGCACGGTGCTCTTCCTTGACGCCGTGCCCTCACGACTGACTTTTGCAGACGGGTGCCTCTATGCCGAAGCGGCGCTGCCCAGCGCCCGCGTGGCGCGCCTTGCCGCCGATCACGATCGGGCGGGGGCAGAATTCCTCGCCGGCATTCCCGGTACGCTTGGCGGCGCGCTGGCGATGAACGCCGGCTGCCATGGTGGCGAGACCTGGGGCATCGTCGAGCGCGTGCGCATGCTCGACCGTCGTGGCGTGCTGCATGAGCGCAGCCCTGAAGATTTCGTCATCGGCTACCGCCATGTCGGCCTGAAGGCGGCAACCGACGAAATATTCATCGGCGCCTGGCTGCGCCTGCCTCCGGGAGAAGGGGAGGTCTCGCGCCGACTCATGCGCGAACTGCTCGACAAGCGCCTGGCGAGCCAGCCCTTGTCGCTGCCCAATGCCGGATCGGTGTTTCGCAATCCGCCCGATGACCATGCTGCGCGGCTGATCGAGGCGGCCGGGCTGAAGGGAGTGCGGATCGGTGGCGCGCAAGTATCCGGGAAGCACGCCAACTTCATCGTCAATGCCGAACGCCAGGCCACGGCAACCGACATCGAGGCACTCATCGAAAAAGTCCAGCAGGTTGTGAGCGAACGCTTTGGCGTCACGCTGCAACGGGAAGTTCGTATCGTTGGGGAGAAACCGTGAGCAAGAGTTCTGGAAAAGTGGCGGTGTTGATGGGCGGGGCGTCTGCCGAGCGCGAGATCTCGCTCATGTCGGGCCGCGCCGTGCTGGCGGCCCTGCAAAAGCAGGGTGTCGATGCGCACGCCTTCGATCCGGCCGAACGCCCTGTCTGGGAGCTGAAGCGGGAAGGCTTTGCACGTGCCTTCATCGCCTTGCATGGCCGTGGTGGCGAGGACGGCACCATACAGGGCGCGCTTGAAGTGCTGGGCATCCCCTACACTGGCAGCGGCGTCATGGCCTCGGCCCTCTCCATGGACAAATGGCGCACCAAGCTGGTCTGGCATGCCGGGCAGTTGCCCACACCGGCCTGGCACATCCTGCACGCCGATACCGACTGGGAAGCCGTCGCCGACGAACTCGGCCTGCCGATTTATGTCAAGCCGGCGCGCGAAGGCTCCAGCGTGGGTGCCGGCAAGGTCACGCGTGTCGAGGATCTGCACGCGGCCTACCTTGCCGCAGCCCGGCACGACGCGCTGGTGATCGCCGAGCAGTTCATCGCCGGCGAAGAGCTGACGGTCGGCTTCCTCGGCAATCAGGCCCTGCCGCTGGTGCGCATCGTTGCACCAGGCGGCAACTATGACTGGCAGAACAAGTATTTCAGTGATGCCACGCAATATTTCTGTCCGAGCGGCCTGCCCGAGACGGCAGAAGAAACCCTGCAGGACCTGGTGATGGAGTCGGCACGCCTGCTCGGCTGCCGCGGCTGGGGGCGCGCCGATCTGATTCTCGATACCGCCGGCAAACCCTGGCTGCTGGAGATGAATACCTCGCCGGGCATGACCGGACACTCGCTGGTACCGATGGCGGCGCATGCGCTGGGTATCGGTTTTGAAGACCTGTGTCTGAAGATTCTGGAGCAGGCCGCACTTGGCTAAGGCAAGAAAAAATGCACCTCCCCCCGCCGGATTCTGGGACAGGCCGCCCTTGATGAATCTGATCGCCGATCTGCTGTTCTTTGCCAGTGCGCTGGCGCTTGGCTATGCGGCGACGTTGCTGTTCATCCGCCTGCCATTTTTCCCGCTGCGCGAACTGGTGGTGGACGGCCCTTTGAGGCAGGTGACGCCGACGCAAATCGAATATGCCGCACGCCATGCCCTGCAGGGCAACTTTCTGACGGTGAATGTGGATGCCGTGCGCGCCGCATTCGAGAAACTGCCCTGGGTCAGGCGTGCGCAAATACGCCGGCGCTGGCCCAATGCACTCGAACTGGAGCTCGAAGAGCATGTTGCCGTCGCACGCTGGCAGCAGGGGCAGGATGTGTCGCAACTGGTGAATCGTCAGGGCGAGGTGTTCACTGCCGCCACCGACGAGGCATTGCCGCTGCTGGCCGGGCCGCAAGGCTCGGCCCCTCAGGTGCTGGCTCGTTACGCGCAACTGCAGCCACTGCTGACCCGGATCGAACGCCGGCCGGACAGTGTCAGCCTGAGCGCACGCGAGGCCTGGCAGGTGCGTCTCGATGATGGCGTTGTCCTCGACCTGGGCCGCGATGAAGCCAAATCCCGCATCGATGAGCGGGTGCAGCGCTTTGTTTCCGTCTATCGGCCAATGCGCGAACAGCTCAAGGCACGCCCCGTCTTCTACGACCTGCGCTATCCGAACGGATTTGCGGTGCGTCTGGCGCGCGCAGGAGGCGGCAAGTCATGAATAACGGGGCAGGACAAAACAACAGGGGGCCGCTGGGTACGAATCATGTCATCGGTTACGGTCAGGATGAAGGGGAGAGGGTTGCATGAGCAAGGAGAATAAAAATCTGATCGTTGGCCTGGACATCGGCACATCGAAGATCGTCGCCATCGTGGCGGAACTCACCCCCGAGGGACGGCTGGATATCCTCGGTGTCGGCAGCCAGGATTCGAGAGGCCTGAAAAAGGGCATGGTGGTGCACATCGAAGCAACGGTGAGTGCCATCTCGCGCGTCATCCAGGAAGTCGAACTGATGGCCAACTGCAAGGTCCGGGAAGTCTATACCGGCATCGCCGGCAGCCACATCAAGAGCCTCAACTCGAACGGCATGGTGGCGGTCAAGGACAAGGAGGTCACGGCGATGGATGTCCAGCGCGTCATCGAGACGGCGCGCGCCATGCCGATCCCTTCGGACCAGCAGATTCTGCATATCCTCACGCAGGAATTCATCGTCGATGGACAGGATGGCGTGCGCGAGCCGATCGGCATGAGCGGCGTGCGCCTTGAAGTCAGGACCCACATCGTCACGGGCGCCGTCTCCGCTGCGCAGAATATCGTCAAATGCGTGCGCCGCTGCGGGCTGGAAGTCGTCGATCTGGTGCTGCAGCCCCTGGCCTCGAGCATGGCGGTGCTCTCCGAAGATGAAAAGGAGCTCGGCGTCTGTCTCGTCGATATCGGCGGCGGCACGACCGACATCGCGGTATTCACCCAGGGCGCCATCTGCCACACGGCCGTGATTCCGGTCGCCGGAGACCAGATCACCAATGACATTGCCCACGCTTTGCGCACGCCGACCACCGAAGCCGAGGAGATCAAGATCCAGTACGGCGTCGCCCTGCAGCAGCTGGCCGATCCGGACGAGATGTTCGAAGTGCCGGGCATCGGCGAGCGCGGGCCGCGCCGCCTCTCGCGTCAGGCGCTGGTGGATGTCATCGAGCCGCGCGTCACCGAACTCTACGAGCTGGTCCAGTCGGAGCTGCGCCGCAGCGGTTACCACGACCTGCTCTCGTCGGGCATCGTGCTCACCGGCGGCAGCTCGGTGATGCTCGGCATGATCGAGCTGGGCGAAGAGGTGTTTCACATGCCGGTGCGCCTGGGGCTGCCCAAGTATGGCGGCAGCCTCGCCGAGGTCATCCAGCATCCGCGCTATTCAACGGCGATGGGACTGCTGATGGAAGGCATGACACAGAAAAAACGCGGCATCCAGGCGCATCAGACGCGTAGTTTCAGGCAGGTGCTGGCCAGCATGAAAGCGTGGTTCGAGAAAAATTTTTGAGGAGCGGTTTTTTCATTTTGCAGTTGTTACCCAGAGGAGGCGATTATGTTTGAAATCATCGACAAGGAATCGAGCGGTACAGTCATCAAAGTGATTGGCATCGGTGGCGCCGGCGGCAATGCCGTCGATCACATGATCCGCGAAGGCGTGCAGGGGGTGGAGTTCATCTGCGCCAACACGGACATTCAGGCGCTCAACCGCAGCCAGGCCGACTGCAAACTGCAGTTTGGCCCCGGCCTGGGCGCCGGGGGCAAGCCGGAGAAGGCCCGCTCCCTGGCTGAAGCGGAGCGCGATCGTATCTCCGAGGCTCTGCAAGGTGCGCACATGGTCTTCATCACTGCCGGCATGGGCGGAGGCACCGGCACCGGTGCGGCACCGATCGTTGCCGAAGTGGCGCGCGAGCTGGGCATCCTGACTGTCGCGGTGGTGACCAAGCCCTTCGAGTTCGAAAACGCCAAACGCATGAAGGTCGCCGAGGAAGGACTGGCCGAACTGTCGCGGCACGTCGATTCGTTGATCATTATCCTCAACGAGCGCCTGACCGAGGTGCTCGGTGAAGACATCAGCATGATTGCCGCCTTCAAAACGGCTGACAACGTGCTGAGGAACGCCGTCGGCGGGATTGCCGAGATCATCAACGTGCCGGGACTGGTTAACGTTGATTTCGAGGACGTACGCACGGTGATGGGCGAGATGGGCAAGGCGATGATGGGGTCGGCGGTGGCCTCCGGCATGGATCGCGCCCGCCTGGCCGCCGAGCAGGCCGTGGCCAGCCCGCTGCTCGAAGGCATCGAGCTCTCCGGCGCGCGCGGCGTCCTGGTGAACATTTCCGCCAACAGCAACCTGGGCATGAAGGAAGTGCGTGAAGTGATGAACACCATCCGTGCCTATGCCGCCGATGATGCCCACATCATCTTTGGCACGGTGTTCGATGAAACCATGGAAGACAACCTGCGCGTCACGGTGGTCGCCACCGGACTGGGTGCGGCGAGCGCCCAGCAGCGTCCGCGCATGGAAGTGGTGATGCAAAAAACCGGAACCGACAACATGCTGGTCGAAACCATCAATTACGGCGAACCGGAAGTGCCGGCGGTGATGCGCAGTGGCCGTCGTCATGCCGCCGTCGAGGCCATGGCCGCCAGTGGCATCGACAAACTCGACATCCCGGCCTTTCTCAGAAAGCAGGCCGACTGATGGCGCGCGGATCGGTTTTTCAGACCCGGCAAAACGGCGGTGCGGTGGTCCGCCATGATAAACTTCGCCTCTTTATCAAGGCATTGCCATCATGCTGCAACAGCGCACGCTGAAATCGCTGATCCGCGCCACCGGTGTCGGGCTCCATTCGGGCGTCAAGGTCACCATGACCTTGCGCCCGGCCGCGCCCGATACCGGTATCGTCTTTCGCCGTGTCGATCTCGATCCACCCGTGCCATTGCGCGCCGATCCGTTCGCGGTTGGCGACACGCGGCTGGCCTCCTGTCTCGAACAGGACGGCATCAAGGTGGCCACGGTCGAACATCTCATGTCGGCTTTCTCCGGGCTGGGCATCGACAATGCCTGGGTGGATGTCGATGCCGCCGAAATCCCCATCATGGATGGCAGTGCCGCCCCCTTCGTCTTTCTCATCCAGTCGGCAGGCATCGAGGAACAGGGGGTCGCCAAGAAGTTCATCCGCGTGAAAAAGAAGGTGCGTGTCGAGGAAGGCGACAAGTGGGCCGAGCTGTCTCCCTACGACGGGTTCCGGCTGGATTTCTCCATCGTCTTCAGCCATCCGGTATTCGACAAGTCGAAACCGAGCGTGACCATCGATTTTGCCGAGCACGACTATGTGCGCGAGGTGGCACGCGCGCGCACTTTCGGCTTCATGCAGGATGTCGAGGCGATGCGCTCCCAGGGGCTGGCCCTTGGCGGCAGTCTCGACAACGCCGTGGTCATGGACGAATACCGGGTGCTCAATGCGGACGGTTTGCGCTACGGGGACGAGTTCGTCAAACACAAGGTGCTCGATGCTGTCGGCGATCTGTATCTGCTTGGGCGCCCCCTGCTCGGTGCCTTTGCCGCGCACAAGTCCGGTCACGCCCTCAACAACCGCCTGCTGCGCGAACTCCTTGCCGATGAAACGGCCTGGCAGATGGTCAGCTTCGAGCATGATGAGGAAGCACCCGCTGCCGTTTTGCAGCTTTTCGCCCAGTCGGCCTGATCGGCCATGCTGCTGCTGAGAATCGTCGGGGTGCTGGTGGTCATCACGGTGGGAGCCGGCATCGTCGCTTTCCTGTTCACCCGCGACCGGCGCTATCTGCGCATTTCCTGGCAGGTGACCAAATACGCCATTTTGTTCCTGCTCCTGGTTCTGACCCTGATGTTTCTTGAACGGGCGCTGGTTCTGCTATGAGGGGCGGCTTCAGCGGCTGTCCCTGACCAGCCGCTGAAGGGGCGTTTTCAGCGCTGATCCATCTGGAAGCGCATCGGCCAGGCTCTGCAATCTTTCCTTGGCATCCTCACTGATCGCCGCGCGGCGCACAGCCCTCTTGTTGCGCGGGCCCGCATGCTGCATTGCAACATCACCGGGTTGCACTTTCACCTGTATTTCGGTAACCTCGGCTCCCACCAAAGAAAAGTTGTCGGCAACGCTGGGTAGCATCTGTCTCAGCTTGGCGGCGACCGCGCCGGAATCGGCGTGAATGACGACCCTCCCCGACTTGTAGTTCGCCACGCGGCTCGCAGTGGTCAGATAAGAAGGCGCGCATTGTTCGAAGATGCGCTGAAGCTTGAGCAGCCGCCCGGCATGGGCGGACAGGCGTGCCAGGCTGCCGGCAGTACTCAGGTAGGTATCGAGTGTGCGGGCCGCCATGGAATTTTTGAAGATATCAGCAGGTTTTAAAGGAGGGACGACGTGCATATTATTCTCGTCTCCGACCATCTGGCAACCGCCAGAACCCTGACGATCACCTTGCGCCATATGGTGCTGGTTTTCGCCGGTCTCGTCCTGATGGTCATTGGTCTGTCGACCCTGTTCTCATATGTGACGGTTCGTCACGCCGCCGAGTTGCGCCTGCCTTTCCTGCAAAGCCTGATCGTCAGCATGCGTGAGCAGGAAACGCGCAAGACCCGTCAGTTCATGCAGGACAACCTCAATGCCATGGCTGAGCGTCTGGGCAAGATGCAGGCACAGCTGATGCAACTCGACAACCTGGGTGAACGTCTTGGTCAGATGTCCGGCATCAAGCGACCTGAAGTCAAGCATCTGGAAAACAAGGGTACGCCGCTCGCCAGGGCAGCCCAGGGCGGGCCGCTCATCGTGCCGATTCTGCCGCCCCGCTCGCCCGAAGACCTGCAACAGCGGCTCGATCAGTTGTCCTTGCAACTCGACGCCCGCAGCGACCATCTCAGCCTCATCGAATCGGAGCTCCTCGACGAGCGGATCCGCTATAACCAGGTGCCCACCGCCATGCCCGTCCATGCCCAGTGGAACTCTTCAAGCTATGGCTGGCGCACCGATCCTTTCACTGGCGTGCATGCCATGCATGAAGGCGTCGATTTCCCGATTCCGCCTGGCACGCCGATCTTTGCCGCAGCCAACGGCATGGTTGTGACGGCCGAGTTCAGTGCCGGCTACGGCAACATGATCGAGATCGACCACGGCAACGACCTGATCACCCGCTATGCGCATGCTTCGAAGCTGCTGGTCAAGCCGGGCACTCTCGTCAAGCGTGGCCAGAAGGTGGCCCTGTCCGGGTCGAGCGGCCGCGCGACACGAGCCCCAAAGCAAAAAAATGAGGGAGTAAATGGCGCCGCACAA
>CAZSHO010000009.1:0-109533 GCA_964607005.1 uncultured Rhodocyclaceae bacterium | reverse complement strand
TCGTTTTTGCTGGTTTTTTGTGGGCCCCGGGCGTGTCTCTGCCCCCCCGCTACCGGACCGCATCTGCATTTCGAGGTGCGTTACAAAGGCGCCGCACAAAATCCGTTCCGCTTCCTGGAAAAGGCCCATTCGCAGCAGAATCTGGCACTCTCCACCCGCACCACCCGCAAATAGCTCTCACAGTCCTTCAAAAGCCCTGATCAATGATGGCGGCGGCATATTGCAGCGTTGTGCGCAATGTCCGTCAAAGGGCGCTCCATCTCCCGCTTATCCGATCGGTCCCGGTCCCCGTGCATGGACCTGCATCCACCGTGTCTGTTTCTTCGGCACCTCCTTCACCCTGATCTTCGTTTCCGTACGAGCCGTCCGGTCGGAGGGGCGTGTTAAAATCCGTGACTTTATCAGGCGCTTGCGCGTTATCGCATGATCTCCGGCCTCCTCAAGAAAGTTTTCGGCAGTCGCAATGATCGTCTGCTCCGCCAATACGACCGCGCCGTACGGGCGATCAATGCCCATGAAACAGCCGTCAGCGCGCTGAGCGACGAGCAGTTGCGGGCGAAGACCGATGAATTCCGCCAGCGCCTGAGAGACGGCCAGACGCTGGCAGACCTGCTGCCGGAGGCCTTCGCCGTGGTGCGCGAAGCCGGCAAGCGCGTGCTCGGCATGCGCCACTTCGATGTTCAGCTGATTGGCGGCATGGTGCTCAATGACGGCAAGATTGCCGAGATGCGTACCGGCGAAGGCAAGACACTGGTCGCCACCCTGCCGGCCTATCTGAACGCGCTGCCCGGCAACGGCGTGCATGTCATCACGGTCAACGATTACCTGGCTTCGCGCGACGCCGAGTGGATGGGGCGTCTCTACGCCTTCCTCGGCATGACGGTCGGTGTGAACCTCTCGCAGATGCCGCACGAGCAGAAGCAGGCCGCCTATGCGGCGGACATCACCTACGGCACCAACAACGAGTTTGGTTTTGACTATCTGCGCGACAACATGGTGTACCAGGCGGCTGACCGCGTGCAGAAAAAACTCGGTTTTGCCATCGTCGACGAGGTCGATTCGATCCTCATCGACGAGGCGAGAACGCCACTGATCATCTCCGGTCAGGCGGAGGATCACACCGAGCTCTACGTGCGCATGAACCAGGTCGCGCCGCTGCTGACGCGGCAAAAGGAAGAGAAGGGCGAGGGCGATTTCTGGGTTGACGAGAAGGCCCATACGGTGCTGCTCTCGGAGGCCGGCCACGAACATGCAGAAGAGATTCTCGCCCGCTTCGGGTTGCTGCCCGAAGGGGGCAGTCTCTACGAGCCGGGCAACATCATGCTCATGCATCACCTGTATGCCGCGCTGCGCGCCCACAACCTGTTCCATCGTGATCAGCACTATGTCAGCCAGAACAACGAGATTGTCATCGTTGACGAATTTACCGGACGGCTGATGCCCGGCCGGCGCTGGTCGGAAGGCCTGCACCAGGCCGTGGAAGCGAAGGAGGGCGTGGCGATCCAGCACGAGAACCAGACACTGGCTTCGATCACTTTTCAGAACTACTTCCGCATGTACGGCAAGCTCGCCGGCATGACCGGCACAGCGGATACCGAAGCCTACGAATTCCAGCAGATCTACGGGCTGGAGACCGCCGTCATCCCGACCAACAAGCCGACCATCCGCGATGACCGCATGGATCAGGTCTATCGCACGGCCGCCGAGAAATTCCGCGCCATCATTGCCGATATCCGCGACTGCCATCAGCGCGGCCAGCCGGTGCTGGTCGGCACCACTTCGATCGAGAACTCGGAGTTGCTCTCCGGACTGCTCGACAAGGAAAAGCTGCCCCATCAGGTATTGAATGCCAAGCAGCACGACCGCGAAGCGCTGATCGTCGCCCAGGCCGGGCGACCTGGCGTCATCACCATCGCCACCAACATGGCCGGACGCGGCACCGATATCGTACTTGGCGGCAACGTCGGGAAGCAGGTCGAGGCGTTGCATGCGGATGCCACCCTCGACGATGCGCAGCGCGAACGGCGCATCGCGCAGTTGCATGACGAATGGCAGGCCCTGCACGACCAGGTGGTGGCCGCCGGCGGCCTGCACATCATCGGTTCCGAGCGCCACGAGTCGCGCCGTATCGACAACCAGTTGCGTGGGCGGTCCGGCCGCCAGGGAGATCCGGGGTCGAGCCGCTTCTACCTCTCGCTGGAGGATCCGCTCCTGCGCATCTTTGCCGGTGAGCGCCTGAATGCCATCATGGTGCGCCTGAAGATGCCGGAGGGTGAGGCCATCGAGCATCCGCTGGTGACCCGCTCGCTCGAATCTGCCCAGCGCAAGGTCGAGCAGCGCAACTTCGACATCCGCAAGCAATTGCTCGAATACGACGACGTCGCCAATGAACAGCGCAAGGTGATCTACCAGCAGAGAAACGAACTGCTCGAGACCAGCGACATTACCGAGACCATCACGGCCATGCGCCAGGGTGTGTTGCACGACCTGTTCCGCCAGTATGTTCCGGCCGGGAGTGTCGAGGAGCAATGGGAGGTCGAGTCGGCACAGGCGGCGCTGGCGGCAGAATGCCAGCTGTCCCTGCCCTTGACGCAATGGTTGAAGGATGAGCCCGACCTGACCGACGAGGAGGTGATTGGCCGCATCATTGAGGAGGCCGATCGGCGCTATGCCGAAAAAATCGAACTGGTGGGAGGCGAGGCCTTCCACCCGTTCGAGCGCAACATCATGCTGCAAAGCCTCGATACGCACTGGCGCGAGCATCTCTCCGCCCTTGATCACCTGCGTCAGGGCATCCACCTGCGCGGCTATGCGCAAAAAGATCCGAAGCAGGAATACAAGCGCGAGGCCTTCGATCTGTTCTCCGGCCTGCTGCAGATTGTGCGCAACGAAGTGAGCAAGCTGCTGATGACCGTCGAGATCCGTTCCCAGGAACAGATCGAAGACAGCGAGCCACCGCCTGCGGTGGAAAATGTCCAGTACCACCACGCTGATTACGACGAAGTGATCGGTTCCGCGAGCGATGGTGGCGAGCCGGCCCGTCCCCAGGTGCGCCAGATGCCGAAGGTGGGCCGTAACGATCCGTGCCCCTGCGGTTCGGGCAAGAAATTCAAACATTGCCATGGCCGGCTCGCCTGATATCCTTCAGGCATGAGTGAAGAAGGGCATTCCGGACCACAGGGACTCGATGGCTGGCTCGATCGCATCGGCGATCAGGAACTGCCGATCTTCGGCCATACCGCCAATGAGATTCGCGAGCTCACCCTCGGCGAGCAGACCGGGGTGGCCGATCTGGCGCGGGCCATCCTGCGCGACCCGGGCATGACCGCCAAGCTGCTGCGCATCGCCAACAGTGTCATCTTCAACACTTCCGGCAATCAGGTCACCACGGTGAGCCGCGCCATCGTCCTGCTCGGCTTCGACATGGTGCGCCAGATCGCCCTCTCGGTCGCCTTCATTGATGCCTTTCTGCGCGGCTCGCCGCGCCAGCGTGTGCAGGGCGAGGTGGCGCGCGCCATTCATGCCGCCGTGCAGGCGCGCTGGCTCGCCCTCCAGCGTCATGACGGGCAGTCCGAGGAGGTGTTCATCGCCGCACTCCTCTATCGTTTTGGCCATCTCGCGTTCTGGTGTGTGGCCACGGATGCCGGCGATGTGCTGGAGGAGGCATTGCGGGGTGATCCGCTGCACCCGCAGGCTGTCGAGCAAGCCGTTCTTGGCTTCAGGCTCAAGCAGTTGACGCTGGCGCTGGTGCGTGAGTGGCATATCAGCCCCCTCTTGCTGGAAGCGCTGAACAACCACCCTACCCGGCATTCGCGCGAGCAGGCGGTGGTGCTGGCCTATCGCCTGGCCGAGGCCGCCGCGGGGGGCTGGTCGGCGCCGGCGGCCCGATCGTCCCTCGAGGCTATTGCCGGGTACGTGCATCTGCCGCAAGAAGCGATTGAAGACGCCGCCCTGAAAAATGCCGCCGAGGCAGCGCGTGTGGCCGAATGCTACGGTGCCTCGAAGGCCGCCCGACTGATTCCGCAATAAACCTTCCGCCCATCGAGACACGCCATGCCTGTCAAGCTCAAACCACCCGTTCCTGCCGAACTCCTTCCTGTTGCCGGTGTGTCGCTGGGCGTCGCCGAAGCCGGCATCCGCAAGAAAAACCGCAAGGACCTCCTGCTGATCCGTCTTGACGAAGGTGCCCTGGTGGCCGGTGTCTTCACGCAGAACCGTTTCTGCGCGGCACCGGTCATCGTCTGCCGCGAACATTTACAGAAAGAAGGTCAGCGCGCCCTCGTCATCAACACCGGCATCGCCAACGCCGGCACGGGCGAGGCGGGGCTGCAGGCCGCGCGCGCCACCTGCCGGGCGGTGGCACGCCAGCTCGGCTGTGCACCGGAGCAGGTGTTGCCTTTCTCGACCGGTGTCATCATGGAGCCGCTGCCCGCCGGGCGCATCGAGGCCGGCCTGCCCGCCTGTGTCGCCGACCTGCGCGCAGACAACTGGGCGCGTGCCGCGCAAGCCATCATGACCACCGACACCGTGCCGAAGGCGGCTTCGCGAAAAGTCAGTGTTGGTGACACGGCGCTCACCCTGACCGGCATCGCCAAGGGGGCGGGCATGATCCGCCCGAACATGGCCACCATGCTCGGTTTCATTGCCACTGATGCGGCCGTCGCGCCCGCACTCCTGCAGCGCCTTGCGCAGGAAGCCGCTGACGCCTCCTTCAACTGCATCACGGTCGATGGCGATACTTCGACCAACGACTCCTTCGTGCTGATCGCCACGGGGTGTGCCGGCAACACGCCGATCGACGATGTGTCCGGCACTGACTACGTGACGCTGAAAGAAGCCCTCGGCGCCCTCGCCATCGAACTGGCCCAGGCCATCGTGCGCGACGGCGAGGGCGCTACCAAGTTCATCACGATCGAGGTCGAAGGTGGCCGCGACGTTGCCGAATGCAAGGCGGTCGGTTATGCCATCGCCCACTCGCCACTGGTGAAAACCGCCTTCTTCGCCTCCGATCCGAATCTTGGCCGCATTCTTGCCGCCATCGGCAATGCCGGTGTGGCGGATCTTGACGTGGCAGGCGTCAAACTCTGGCTCGACGACGTGCTGGTGGCGCAAGGCGGCGGGCCGGCGGCGAGCTATCGCGAGGAAGAGGGCGCCCGCGTCATGCGTCAGGAAGAGATCACCGTGCGCGTCGACCTCGCCCGCGGCGCTGCCCGTGGCCGGGTATGGACCTGCGATTTTTCCTACGACTACGTGAAGATCAACGCCGACTACCGCAGTTAGCTTTTCTTCTCCAGCCGGATCAGGCGGAACCAGCCGCTCGCCATGGCCGGTTCGTCGTGGACGAGACGCAGACCGGGCACGCCGGCCAGCAACTCCTCGAATACCACGTCGAGCCGTGTCGCCAGGCGTCGCACGAGCGGGTTGAGCGCGCGCTTCCAGAGGCTGCGCTCACCGGGCCTGAGGAATTTGTCGTAGATCAGCAAGGTGCCGCCCGGCCGCGTCACGCGGGCGGATTCGCGCAGGCAGGCGAGCGGATCGGGGACGACGGCAAGAATCAGGTGCAGCACCACGGCGTTGAAGCTTTCATCGGCGAACGGCAGATTCCGGACATCGCCCTGTACCGCCTGAAAATCCAGCGCCGCCGCACGCGGCAGTGTGCGCTTCAACATGGCGCGCGTGAGATCCAGCCCGGTGTAGCGATGCCGTGGCGGCAGGTGCGGCAGGTCGAGGCCGGTGCCGATACCGTTGATCAACACCGCGCCTGCCGGCATGTCGGGCAGGGGTGCCAGGCTACGCTGACGCGAGCGGCGCGAGACCGCATCAAGCAAGGCGTCGTAGAACGGCGCGATGAGGGTGTAGCTGTGCGCGAGTGACACGAGGACCGGCCTCAGTGCAGCACGCGCGGCATCGTCAGGACAAACTCGGCGATCGGCGCATCGAAGGCCGTGCCGTCTTCGGCGACCATCTGGTAGCTGCCGCACATGGTGCCCACCGGCGTGGCGAGGATGCAGCCGCTCGTGTATTCGAATTGCTCGCCCGGCTGCAGCAGGGGCTGGTGGCCGACAACACCCAGGCCGCGCACCTCCTGCACATGCTCGTCGGCATCGCGGATGATCCAGTGGCGGGAAATCAGCTGGGCGGCGATGGTGCCGGTGTTGGCAAGGGTGATGGTATAGGCAAAGACGTAGCGCCCCCCCTGGGGATCGGACTGATCGGCCAGGTACTGCGTCTGCGTCGTGATGCTGATCTCGTATTTCTTGCTCTCCGCCATGAACGGCATTATAGGGGCAGGAATGCGCCGGGCCGGTTCCTTTTTGCAGGTAAAATCTCCCCATCCATCGAGAGTCCGAGCGCCACCATGAACTTTCACATCGCCCCCAGCATTCTCTCCGCCAATTTTGCCCGCCTCGGCGAAGAGGTCGACAACGTCCTTGCCGCGGGTGCCGACATCATTCATTTCGATGTCATGGATAACCACTATGTGCCCAACCTCACCATCGGCCCGCTGGTGTGCGAGGCTTTGAGGAAGCATGGCGTGAGCGCACCCATCGATGTGCATCTGATGGTCAAACCGGTCGATCGCATCGTGCCGGATTTCGCAAAGGCGGGCGCGACCTGGATCACCTTCCATCCGGAAGCCTCCGAACACATCGATCGCACCATCGCCCTGATCCGCGAGGCGGGCTGCAAGCCCGGCCTTGTCTTCAATCCGGCCACCCCGCTCGATGTGCTCGAATGGACGCTCGACAAACTCGACATGGTGCTTCTGATGAGCGTGAATCCGGGCTACGGCGGACAGAAGTTCATCCCGCACGTGCTCGACAAGGCGCGCCAGGTGCGCAAGATGATCGAGCGGCGCGGACTCGACGTCCGCCTCGAGATCGATGGCGGCGTTGGCCCCGGCAACATCCGCGACATCGCGCGCGCCGGCGTCGATACTTTTGTTGCCGGCTCGGCGGTATTTGGCGCCGGCAAGGACAGCGACCCCCATCGTTACGACTCCATCCTCGCCACCCTGCGCGCGGAGTTGAAGAAAGTCTGAAAAAACCAACCACCAAGGCACCAAGACACCAAGTAACACCAGGCAATACAATTTCAGTTCGCTTTTCCTTGGTGCCTTGGTGTCTTGGTGGTCCAAATGGCCTTTCAAAATCCAATCAAAGCCGTCCTCATCGACCTCGACGGTACGCTGATCGACACGCTCGACGATCTCGCCGATGCCGCCAACGCCATGCTCGCCGTGCTGGGACGACTGACTTTTCCCGCCGAGACGATTCGCGGCTTCGTCGGCAAGGGCATCGCCCATCTTGTCGGCCGCTGTCTGGGCCATGCGGGCGAATCCGGCAGCGCCGAGGCGCAGGAGGCGCTGCGCCTGTTCCGCCGCTACTATGCCGAGCTGAACGGGCGCAAGGCGCGCGTCTATCCCGGCGTGCGCGAGGGGCTGGACAGGCTGAGCGAGGCGGGGTTGAAGCTCGCCTGCGTCACCAACAAGGCTGCGGCCTTCACCCTGCCTTTGCTCGCTTCGAGCGGACTCGCGCCGTATTTCGATCTGGTCATCAGCGGCGACACGCTGGCACACAGAAAACCGCATCCGCAGCCCTTGCTGCATGCCTGCGGGTATTTCGGCATTCAGCCGGCGCAGGCAGTGATGATCGGTGATTCAGACAATGACGTCGATGCGGCGCGTGCCGCAGGGTGTCCGGTGTACGGTGTACCGTACGGCTATCGTCAGCAAGAAGACGTGCGCAGCCTCGATGCAGATGTTATAGTCTGCACCCTCGAGGAGGCAGCTCGACGCATCCTCGACAGCGGCAAGAAGCACTGAAGGGAAAACTGAAGAAAACCGGAAACGCAACGAGACGACTCCTTCACATCGTGATCCAGCACAACCTGAAACGCATGAAAAAATACGCCACAGGCGGGGAGGCCTGGCCCTGGCGTCGCTTGCCTGACTGATCGTCGCAAGCGGCAGGTGCCCGAGTGTTGCGCCTGCGATTTTCCTGCAGTTCAAGTAGTGGAGTCATGATGACCGAAGCCGAATTCGACGCGCTGGCCGCGCAGGGCTACAACCGCATCCCGGTGACCCTGGACACCTTCGCCGACCTCGACACCCCCCTCTCGATCTACCTCAAGCTGGCCAACGGCCCGTGGACCTACCTGCTCGAATCCGTGCAGGGCGGTGAACGCTTCGGCCGCTACTCCTTCATCGGCCTGGCCGCGCCCACACGCCTCGTCGCCCACGGCCGCAATGTCATGGTCCTCACCGGCCAGCGCATCGCCGAGCAATGCTCCGACTGCGACCCGCTCGCCTTCATCGGCGAATACATGGCGCGCTTCCGTCTCGCGCCGCGCGCCGGACTGCCGCGCTTTTGCGGCGGTCTCGTCGGCGGCTTCGGCTACGACACGGTGCGACACATCGAGCCGAAGCTGGCGAAGACACAAAAGCCGGATGCACTCGGCACGCCCGACATCCTCCTGCTGCTCTCTGAAGAGATCGCCGTCGTCGACAACCTCTCCGGCAAACTCACTCTCGTCGTCTACGCCGAGCCCGGTGTGCCCGGCGCCTTCCGGCGCGCCCGGGCGCGGCTGAAGGAACTGCTCGCCCGCCTGCGCGAGCCGGCCGTCATCCCGGCCGAACGGCCGGCCACGCCGCAGGCCGCCACTTCCTCCTTTGGCGAGGATGCCTTCAAGCAGGCGGTGGCGCGTGCCAAGCAGTACATCGTCGACGGCGACATCATGCAGGTGGTGCTCTCGCAGCGCATGTCCAAACCCTATGGCGCCACGCCGCTCGCGCTCTACCGTGCGCTGCGCACCCTCAATCCCTCGCCCTACATGTTCTACTTCGACTTCGAGGACTTCCATGTCGTCGGCGCCTCGCCGGAGATTCTCGTGCGTCTCGAAGACGGCAATGTCACCCTGCGCCCCATCGCCGGCACGCGCCGGCGGGGGAAAAGCGCCGAAGAGGACGAAGCGCTTGCCGCCGAACTCCTCGCCGACGAGAAGGAGCGCGCCGAGCACCTCATGCTGCTCGATCTGGGCCGTAACGACGTCGGCCGCGTCGCACAGACCGGCAGCGTCAAAGTCACCGAACAGTTCCTCATCGAGCGCTACTCGCACGTGATGCACATCGTCTCCAACGTCGAGGGCAAGCTGCGGCCGGAACTCGATGCACTCGCCGTGCTGCGTGCCACCTTCCCGGCCGGCACGGTGTCGGGTGCGCCCAAGGTGCGCGCGATGCAGATCATCGATGAACTGGAGCCGGTCAAGCGCGGCCTCTACGCTGGCGCCGTCGGCTACCTCGGTTTCCACGGCGACATGGATCTGGCCATCGCCATCCGCACCGCGCTCGTCAAGGACGGGCAGATCCACGTGCAGGCCGGTGCGGGCATCGTCGCCGACTCCGACCCGGCCGCCGAGTGGCAGGAGACGCAGAACAAGGCGCTCGCCCAGCTGCGCGCCGCCGAGATGGCCGAGGCGGGCCTCGACACGCGGCTGGAGTAGAACCATGAACCACAGAGACACAGAGACACAGAGAGATGCTTTGACAGAGCAGATCATCGGTGCGGCGATCGAAGTTCATCGGGCTTTGGGTCCGGGTTTGCTGGAATCCGCCTATGAGGAATGCCTGTGCGTAGAACTGGGGCTGAGAGGTATCCGTTTCCGGAGTCAAGTGGATTTGCCCGTGGTTTACAAGGAACATCGTACTGCCACAGGCTATCGGCTCGATCTGGTTGTCGATGATTCCGTAGCTGTCGAAATCAAGGCAGTCGAGCGTCTTTTGCCCCTGCACGAGGCCCAACTGCTGACTTATCTGCGACTAAGCGGCATTGCAACGGGACTGCTTTTGAATTTCAACGTTCCCGTACTGAAGGACGGCATCAGGAGAATGAAGAAATGAAGCCTTTCTCTGTGCCTCTGTGTCTCTGTGGTGAGGGGTTTTAGCCATGCTGCTGATGATCGACAACTACGATTCCTTCACCTGGAACCTCGTGCAGTACTTCGGCGAGCTGGGCGAGGCGGTGCGCGTTTTCCGCAACGACGAGATCACGGTCGAGGGCATCGCCGCGCTCAAGCCCGACCGCCTCGTCATCTCCCCCGGCCCCTGCTCGCCGGCCGAGGCCGGCATCTCGGTGGCGGCGATCCGGGCCTGCGCCGGCAAGGTGCCGTTGCTGGGCGTCTGCCTCGGCCACCAAGCGATCGGCGCCGCCTTTGGCGGCCGGGTCGTACACGCGCGCCAGCTCATGCACGGCAAGAGCTCGCCCGTGCATCATGCCGGCGCCGGCATCTTTCGCGGCCTGCCCGACCCCTTCACCGCCACGCGCTACCACTCGCTCGCCATCGAGCGGGACTCGCTGCCGGCCTGCCTGGAAGTGACGGCGTGGACGGCGGACGGCGAGATCATGGGCGTGCGCCACACAGAGTTCCGGGTCGAAGGCGTGCAGTTTCATCCCGAATCCATCCGTACCGAACACGGCCACCGCCTGCTGAAAAATTTTCTGGAGCCATGACATGATCACCCCACAGGAAGCCCTGCAACGCACCATCGAGCACCGCGAGATTTTCCACGACGAGATGCTGCACCTCATGCGCCAGATCATGAGCGGCGAGCTCACCCCGCTCATGACGGCCGCCATCCTCACCGGCCTGCGCGTGAAGAAAGAGACCATCGGCGAGATCTCCGCCGCGGCGAAAGTGATGCGTGAGCTGTGCACCCGCGTCGAGGCGCCGCACGCATTTGCCGACCCCGCGCATTTTGTGGACGTCGTCGGCACCGGCGGCGATTCCGCCCACACCTTCAACATCTCCACCGCCGCCGCCTTCGTTGCCGCCGCGGCCGGCGCCACGGTGGCCAAGCACGGCAACCGCAGCGTCTCCTCCAAATCCGGCGCCGCCGACGTGCTCGAAGCGCTCGGTGCGAAGATCGATCTCACGCCGGCGCAGGTGACCGCATGCATCGAGGCCACCGGCATGGGCTTCATGTTTGCTCCCAACCATCACCCGGCCATGAAGAACGTTGCCGCTGTGCGGCGCGAGATGGGCGTGCGCACGATCTTCAACATCCTCGGGCCGCTCACCAACCCGGCCGGAGCGCCCAACACCCTGATGGGCGTCTTCCATCCGGATCTGGTCGGCATCCAGGTGCGCGTCATGCGCGAGCTGGGCGCCGATCACGTCCTCGTCGTCTGGGGCAAGGACGGCATGGACGAAATCTCCCTCGGTGCCGCCACTCTGGTCGGCGAGCTGAAGGACGGCGAAGTGACGGAATACGAAATCCACCCCGAGGACTACGGCCTGCAGATGGTCTCCAACCGGGGGCTGCGCGTGGCCGATGCCGCCGCGTCGAAAGAAATGGTGCTCGAAGCACTCGCCAACACGCCGGGCACGCCGCGCGAAATCGTCACGCTCAACGCCGGGGCGGCACTCTACGCCGCCAACAAGGCGGCCTCGATTGGCGCAGGCATCGTGCTCGCACGCGAGACCCTTGCCAGCGGCGCGGCGCGCGCCAAGCTCGACGCGTTCGTCAATTTCACGCGCCGCCTCGCGGCTTAGAACCATTCACCACAGAGGTATAGAGACACAGAGGAAATCAAAAAATTCTTTTTTGCCTCCTGTTTTTCTCTGTGCCTCTGTGTCTCTGTGGTTAAGGATTTTTATCATGCCCGACATACTCAAAAAGATCCTCGCGGTGAAGCGCGAGGAAGTCGCCGCCGCGCAGGGACAAAAGCCGTTGTCAGCCCTGCGCACCGAAGCCGCGGCGCAGTCGCCGCCGCGCGACTTCGCCGGCGCCATCCGGGCAAAAGTCAGTCGTGGTGAGACGGCGGTGATCGCCGAGGTGAAGCGCGCCAGTCCTTCGCAGGGCATCATCCGCGCCGATTTTCGCCCTGGCGCGATCGCCGCCTCGTATGCCGCCCACGGTGCCGCCTGCCTCTCGGTGCTCACCGACCGGCCGTTCTTCCAGGGCGCACCGGAATATCTCGTCGAGGCGCGCACCGCCTGCACCCTGCCGGTGCTGCGCAAGGATTTCGTCATCGACGAATACCAGGTCGTCGAGGCGCGTGCCATGGGGGGCGACGCCATCCTGCTCATCGTCGCCGCACTCGACCTGGCGCACATGAAGGCGCTCGAAGCCCTTGCCCGCGAGCTCGGCATGGCCGTGCTGGTCGAATCCCACGATGCCGCCGAGCTGGACCGTGCCCTGCAACTCGACACCCCGCTCATCGGCATCAACAACCGCAACCTGCGCACCTTCGAGGTTTCGCTCGAAACGACGCTCTCCCTCATCGACAGCGTCCCGCCCGGGCGCATCGTCGTCAGCGAGAGCGGCATCCTCACCGGCGCCGATGTTGCCCGCCTGCGCACGCACGGCATCCATGCGCTTCTCGTCGGCGAAGCGTTCATGCGCGCGGCCGACCCGGGCGCGGCGCTGGCCCGGCTGACCGGCCCGCTGTTGTAAAAAAACAACAAATCCCGGTGTCTTGTCTGCGCAAAGCCGTTTTTCCCTTGCTGCGTCCCGAGGGTGACCGGCACAATGGCCGCGAGTTCCAGGTTTTCTGGGATCAAGGCAGGTGGAAGCCTCCTGCGGAAGGACCGGGTGCAGTACGCAACGTGCACGTGGCGTCCGGGAAGCCCGAAGGCGGAACCACCCGAAATTCAACAAAAAGGAGATTCTCAATGCAAAAGAAACTCATCGCTGCCGCCGTCGCCGGTCTGATCGCCGCTCCGGTCTTCGCCCAGACCAACGTGACGATTTCCGGCAACTTCCGCGCCGGCTGGGAAAGCTACAAGCTCAACGGCCAGGGTCATGACGCTGAATCACGCGTCTCCGACCAGTCCTCGGGTCTGCGCTTCAACGTCGTTGAAGACCTCGGTGGTGGCCTCAAGGCCTGGGGTCAGCTCGACTACCGTGGCGCGCTCGACAGCGGCGCGCTCGCCAACAGCGGCAACTCCGGCGTCGGCTTCATGCATGACAGCTGGGGCAAATTCACCATTGGCCGCTGGGACATGCACTATGACGAATCGGCCCGCCTGCTCGGCGCCAGCCGTGCCGGCTCCCTGCAGACCATGCTGCACAACGGTCTGCTCTCCCAGGTCAACGGCACGACGGTCGCCAACGGCACCCGCACCCCGAACATCCTGATGTGGGACAGCCCGAACTGGAATGGCTTCACCGCCCGCCTGGCATATTCCGCCGGCTTCCAGGGTAACGAAGGAATCACGACCCACGCTGCGGGTAACGCCGGTGCCGGTTCCGCCTGGACGGGCGCCCTGCGCTACAACAACGGCCCCTGGGCTGCCGGCTACAGCTACTGGCACGGCAACCAGGAAGCGCGTGGCGGCGGCATCAACACCGTCGATCAGCGTGGCCATCGTGTGAACGTCGGCTACACCTTCGCCATGGGCCTGAAAGTCGGTCTGGGCATCGACCGCAGCAGCCTGGAGCGCAACAACAACCTCGGTGACAACCGCCGTACCGCCTGGTATCTGCCGATCAGCTACACCTGGGGCCCGCATGCGGTGTACTTCCAGTACGCTCGCGCTGGCCAGATGACCAACGACGGCAACACCAACAGCGCCGCCAACGCCTGGGGCCTGGGCTACGACTATGCCTTCTCGAAGCGCACCTCGGCCGGCATCTTCTACACCAAGATCAACAACAACAAGGGCGCGATGTACAACCTCTTTACTCAAGCGCCGCACGGCGCTGCTGGAGCGAACGGCGCCGGTGGCCCGGCCGCCGGCGAAGATCCGCGCCAGTTCTACATCGGCATGAACCACACCTTCTGATCGTCGCGGCGCAAGCCGCTTCGTTTGAGGTTTCGACGGCCGCCTGCGGGCGGCCGTTTTTTTGGCTCTTCGACGAGAGGAGTGTGTTGGGCCGCGTGCTGAGGACCCCGGTCAAACCGCATTGATCCCGGCCCGCAGCGTGTTTGCCGCGCCTCCATCACGGGCTTGAGTTTGAAGGAAGCGCTCGTTGCGCGGCAGCGGATTCCCGACGAGCCAGAACAATCGCTGATTCGCTTGCGATGATCTTCCCGGCTTTTTCCGGCGCCGCTTGAACGACAAACGGGTTCAACGGCACACCCACGAGGTCCGCTGCCGCTTGCAGTTTTTTCTGCGCATGGCCAGTCATTTTCCTGGTGAGCCGCTTTCCTGTATGAGCGCTGGCTGCTCGAGCGGGGTTCCACAGCGTATAATCCGGCCATCGCCGGGCCGGACTGTTCCGTTTCCACTTCTACCGTATCGATCACGCGTGCAAGAAAAAACTGCTGCCCAGCCTTTGCCGGAAAAAATCGTCGCGCTTCTCCAGGAAGCGCGCTGGCTGGTATTGGGTGGTCTCGCCCTTTATCTGGGCCTGATTCTCTTCGGCTACGACAAGGCCGACCCGGGCTGGTCGCACGCCGCCCGGATCGAACAGGTCGCCAATCCGGGCGGGCGTATCGGCGCCTGGCTCGCCGATCTGCTGCTGTATCTTTTCGGACTGTCGGCCTGGTGGTGGGTGCTGTTCCTGCTGTTTCTCGTCGTCTGGGGCTATCGCCGGCTCGAAGGGTTTTTCCATGCCGACCGGCGCCCGTTCTTCATCGCCCTCTCGGGTTTCATCCTCCTGCTGGCCGCATCGAGCGGGCTGGAGTCGATGCGCTTTCACAGCCTCTCGAAGCCCCTGCCGCTGGAAGCGGGCGGCATGTTCGGCATGGAGCTGGGTGGCCTGTTCCTGCAGCTCTTCGGTTTCACGGGAGGCACGCTGCTGTTTCTTGCGCTGTTTGCCGCCGGTCTGTCGATTTTCAGCGGGCTGTCCTGGCTGCGGCTGACCGAGCGCCTGGGTGCCTTGCTGGAGGCCCTGCTGACCGGCACGCTGGCGCTCTACCAGCGCTGGCAGGACCGGCGCATCGGGCGCGAGGTGGCGCGCAGCCGCGAGGAAGAAGTCGATAGCGAAAGAAAGCGCATCGAGGAAATCCATGTCGAGCCGCTGCGCATCGAGCCGGCCGAGCTGGAGGTCGCCCGCTCGCCGCGCCGCGAGAAGGAGCGCCAGGCACCGCTCTTCATCGACATTCCGGGCGGGGCGCTGCCGCCGCTGCATCTGCTCGAGGAGCCGACCCATGATGTCGAGCCGCCCTCGGCCGAGACACTGGAATTCACCTCGCGCCTGATCGAGCGGAAACTTGCCGATTTCGGCGTGCAGGTGAAGGTGCTGGCCGCCTATCCCGGCCCGGTCATCACGCGCTACGAGATCGAGCCGGCTACCGGCGTGAAGGGTGCGCAGATCGTCAATCTGATGAAGGATCTGGCGCGCTCGCTCTCGGTGGTGAGCGTGCGTGTCGTCGAGACGATTCCGGGCAAGTCGTGCATGGGGCTCGAATTGCCGAATGCGAAACGGCAGACCGTGCGTCTGTCGGAAATCCTCGGCTCGAAGGTCTATCACGACATGCACTCGCCGCTGACGCTGACGCTGGGCAAGGACATCGGCGGCGCGCCGGTCGTCGCCGATCTGGCGAAGATGCCGCATCTGCTGGTGGCGGGCACCACCGGCTCGGGCAAATCGGTCGGCATCAACGCGATGATCCTCTCGCTCGTCTACAAGTCGGAACCGGCCGAGGTGCGCCTGATTCTGGTCGATCCGAAAATGCTCGAACTGTCGGTCTACGAGGGCATTCCGCACCTGCTGGCGCCGGTGGTGATCGACATGAAGCAGGCGGCCAATGCGCTGCAATGGTGCGTGGTCGAGATGGATCGCCGCTACCGGCTGATGTCGGCGCTCGGTGTGCGCAACCTCGCCGGCTTCAACAACAAGATCCGTGACGCCGCCAAGGCGGGCGCACCGCTTACCAACCCCTTCTCGCTGACGCCGGAAAATCCCGAGCCGCTCGCCGCCCTGCCGCATATCGTGGTGGTCATCGACGAGCTGGCCGACCTGATGATGGTGGTCGGCAAGAAGATCGAGGAGCTGATCGCGCGCCTGGCGCAAAAGGCGCGTGCGGCCGGCATCCACCTGATCCTGGCCACCCAGCGTCCCTCGGTGGATGTCATCACCGGACTCATCAAGGCGAACATTCCGACACGTATCTCCTTCCAGGTCTCGAGCAAGGTCGATTCACGCACCATCCTTGACCAGATGGGTGCCGAGGCGCTGCTCGGCCAGGGCGACATGCTCTATCTGCCTCCGGGCAGCGGCCTGCCGATGCGCGTGCATGGCGCCTTCGTCGCCGACAGCGAAGTGCATGCGGTGGTCGATTATCTGAAGAAAACCGGCGAGCCCGAATACATCGAAGGCATCCTCGATGCGCCGGCCACCGAGGAGGGAGCGGAGGGTGTGGGGGCGGGTGCGGGGGATGCCGAAGCCGATCCGCTCTACGACCAGGCGGTGGAGGTCGTGCTGAAGAATCGCCGGCCGTCGATTTCGCTGGTGCAGCGACATCTGCGCATCGGCTACAACCGTGCGGCGCGGCTCATCGAGCAGATGGAGCGCGCCGGGCTGGTGACGCCGATGGGTGCCAACGGCAACCGGGAAGTCGTCGTGCCGGCGCGGCAGGAATGATGAAGCCAGGAAAACCTTTAACCACAGGGACACAGAGGCACGGAGAAATGCAAATAAAGAAATCTCTGTGTCTCTGTGTCTCTGTGGTGAGTGGTTTTGTTTTATTTGCATTCCTGTCGGCGTCCGCCCAAGCTGCCGCGCTCGACAAGCTGAAGGCCTTCGTCGAGGGTACGCAGAGCGGGCGCGCCGATTTCATCCAGATCGTGGCATCGAAGAGCGGGCGCAAGGCGCAAAATGCGACGGGCCACATGATGTTCTCGCGCCCGGGCAAATTCCGCTGGACCTATCTGACCCCCTACTACCAGCTCATCGTCGGCGATGGCACGCGCCTGTGGATCTACGACCGCGACCTGAACCAGGTGAGCACGCGCAAACTGGCGGCCGCACTGGGCAGCAGCCCGGCCGCGCTGCTCGCCGGTGATAACGCACTCGAGAAAAATTTCGCACTCAAGGAAGGTGGCAGCAGTGACGGCATCGAGTGGGTCGATGCCACGCCGAAATCGCAGGATTCGGGGTTCCAGCATCTTCGCATCGGCTTTGTCGGCGACACCTTGCGCGCCATGGAGCTCACCGATGCCTTCGGTCAGGTGACGACCATCGCCTTCGAGAATTTCGAGCGCAATCCGCAGTTGCCCGCCAGCCAGTTTCGCTTCACTCCGCCGCGCGACGCCGACGTCCTCGAAGAGTAGGGCGGGAGGTGCCGGCGTGAGTTCCGATCTTTTCGCCCGCAAGCCGCACGCACCGCTGGCCGAGTCGCTGCGCCCGCAAACGCTCGATGACGTCATCGGTCAGTCCGATCTGCTCGGGCCGGACAAGCCGCTGCGCCTGGCTTTTGATTCGCGTACGCCGCATTCGATGATCCTGTGGGGACCGCCTGGTGTCGGCAAGACGACGCTGGCGCGCCTGATGGCACAGGCCTTTGATGCCGAATTCATCGCACTCTCGGCAGTGTTCTGCGGCGTCAAGGAGATCCGCGAGGCGGTGGTCCGTGCCGAGCAGACGCTGGCGACGAGCGGACGCCACACCGTGCTGTTCGTCGATGAAGTGCATCGCTTCAACAAGGCGCAGCAGGATGCCTTCCTGCCCTATGTCGAGCAGGGCCTCATCACCTTCGTAGGTGCGACCACCGAGAACCCTTCCTTCGAGGTGAATGGCGCGTTGCTCTCGCGTGCTGCGGTGTATGTGCTCAAGAGCCTGTCGGAGGCAGAGCTGGGCGAGCTCTTCGAGCGGGCACGGGGGCAGGCATTGGCGCAGCTCGAATTCGAGGAGGAGGCCAAGGCGCATCTGATCGGCCTGGCCGATGGTGATGCGCGGCGCCTGCTCAATGCGCTGGAGATCGTGCGCACGGCAGCGCAGAGCGGCGGGCGCCGTGTCGTCACGGCTGACTTTTTGCGCTCGGCACTGGCGCACGGCCTGCGCCGTTTCGACAAGGGGGGCGATGCCTTCCATGACCAGATCTCCGCTTTGCACAAATCGGTGCGCGGCTCCAGTCCGGATGCCGCGCTCTATTGGTTCGTGCGCATGCTCGACGGGGGTGCCGATCCGCTCTATCTGGGCCGGCGCATCCTGCGCATGGCCAGCGAGGACATCGGTCTGGCCGATCCGCGCGCGCTCACGCTCACACTCGCCGCCGTGGAAACCTACGAGCGGCTCGGTTCGCCGGAGGGGGAGCTGGCGCTCGCCGAGGCGGTGATCTTTCTCGCCTGCGCGGCAAAGTCGAATGCCGCCTATCTGGCCTACAATGCTGCGCGCAAATTTGTTGCTGAAGACGGCTCG
This sequence comes from uncultured Rhodocyclaceae bacterium, assembly GCA_964607005.1. Taxonomy (GTDB): domain Bacteria; phylum Pseudomonadota; class Gammaproteobacteria; order Burkholderiales; family Rhodocyclaceae; genus Desulfobacillus. Next base: position 91,226 of record CAZSHO010000009.1, on the reverse strand, counting down.
CGCGAGGTGCCGCTGCATCTGCGCAACGCTCCGACCAAGCTGATGAAGGCGCTCGGCCACGGCCATGCCTACCGCTATGCGCATGATGAACCGCAGGCCTATGCCGCCGGCGAGAATTATTTTCCCGAAGGCATGCCGCCGGTGCACTGGTACCAGCCCACGGACAGGGGCATCGAGGCGCAGATCGGCGAGAAGCTTGCCCGCTTGAGCGAGCTCGATCGCCAGGCGATGAAGAAGCCGGAGTGAGAAGTCAGTGCTGGTGAGACGGCGTCAATGCAGGATGCGCGCAGCGGCTGGATCGGCACCAGGGTATTGCGCATCGAAGCGGTGGTAGAGTGATTGCAGGTGCTGTGCCTTGCCAAACTGCTGTTGATCGAGGGCCGCTTCGATGTTATCGAGCAGATAGAGCTTGATCAGGCAGACGCCCGGGAAACTTTGCAGCAGGATGGCGAGAATCTCCGCCGCGATGGCGGGCGGGACCCGTTCGTGTTCGGCGATGGCTTCGATTTCATCCTCGCTGCAGTGATCGGTGAGCGTGATGGCTTGCAAGGCGTGCGGCATGTCCTGCTATCCTTTGCGAACAGGGGTGGGGCGGAATGTCCTCTTTATAGACGCAAGCACGATGATTGCAAGAAAGAATTGTCATTTTTTGCGAAAGCCCAGACAATTCCTGCCGCTATCCGGGGCCGTGCAGGTGAAGTGATAAAAAACATTTTCAGCACTTTGATACAGAAAGAATTTTCATGCTCGATATACAGTTGTTGCGAAGCCAGCCTGCCGAAGTGTCTGCCCGTCTGGCCAGCCGCGGTGCCGGTTTCGATGTCGCCGCCTTTCAGGCGCTCGAAGAGGAGCGCAAGGGGCTGCAGGTGCGTACGCAGGAACTGCAGGCGAAGCGCAATGCGCTGTCGAAGCAGATTGGCCAGCTCAAGGCGCAAGGCGGGGACAGCGCCGCGGCGATGCAGGAAGTTGCCGGTCTGGGTGAGGAGCTGACGCTCAATGAAGAGAAACTTGCCGGGCTGCTCGAGCGCATCAACGCCTTCGTCTCGGTGATTCCCAACCTGCCGCACGAGAGCGTGCTGCCGGGCAGGTCGGAAGCCGACAATGTCGAAGTCAGTCGCTGGGGGACGGCGCCTGTCTTCGATTTTCCGGCGCGTGATCATGTCGATCTGGGCAGCGCGCTGGGCGGCCTCGATTTTGACGCGGCGACGAAGATCAGCGGCGCACGCTTCACGTTGATGAAAGGTGCGATTGCCCGCCTGCACCGTGCGCTCGCCCAGTTCATGCTCGATGTGCACACGCAGGAGCATGGTTATACCGAGATCTATGCGCCCTATCTCGTCAACGGCAACAGCCTCTACGGGACCGGCCAGTTGCCGAAATTTCACGAAGACCTCTTTCACATCAAGGATGATGGCTATTTCCTCATCCCGACGGCGGAAGTGCCGGTGACCAACATCGTGCGCGAGACGATCCTCGATGCCGATGCACTGCCGCTCCGCTTCGTCTGCCATACGCCGTGCTTTCGGCGCGAGGCGGGCACCTATGGCAAGGACACACGCGGCATGATCCGCCAGCACCAGTTCGACAAGGTCGAGCTGGTGCGCATTGAGACACCGGACCATTCCTGGGCGGCGCTGGAGGAACTGACACGCCATGCCGAGATCATTCTGGAAAAACTCGAACTCCCCTATCGGCGCGTCGCCCTGTGCACCGGTGACATGGGGTTTTCTTCAGCGAAAACCTATGATCTGGAAGTCTGGCTGCCCGGACAGAACGCGTATCGTGAAATTTCCTCGTGCAGCAATTTCGAGGCGTTCCAGGCGCGGCGCATGCAGGCGCGCTACCGTGCCGGCAAGGGCGGCAAGCCCGAACTCGTCCATACGCTCAACGGTTCGGGGCTGGCTATCGGGCGCACCCTGGTCGCAGTCCTGGAGAACCGTCAGCGTGCCGACGGCAGCATCGAGGTGCCGGAGGTATTGCGCTCGTACATGGGCGGGCTGGCGTGCATCGAGAGCGCCTGAGTGGCAAGGACCGGTTTTTCGAAGCGGCGCAGCAGATCGAAATAGGTGCGCACGTTCTCGGTCATGATGACCGCCTCGCCGCCACGCCCGGCGCCGCTTTTCAGGCGGCTGTAGTACTCCGGCTGCGAGAGCAGCGGCAGCACCTTCTTCATCTCGAACCAGGAGTTCGGATCGCGCTTGACCAGAGAGGCGATGAAGCGCGAGCCATTCAGGTGTCCCATGCCGAGGTTATAGGCCGCGATGGCCAGCCAGGTGCGATCCGGCTCCGGCGTTTCGGGCGGAACCTGCTCGCGCAATTCGACCAGATAGCGTGCGCCGGCGAGAATGCTCTGCCGGGCATCGAGCCGGTCGGTGACGTGCAGGTGATCGGCGGTCTCCTCGGTGAGCATCATCATGCCGCGCACGTTGGTATAGGAGGTCGCCAGCGGATCCCAATGTGATTCCTGGTAGGCGAGGGCGGCAAGCAGCCGCCAGTCGATGCCGTTGATTTCCTGTGCTTCGACGAAATCACGCCGATAACGGGGCAGTACCTGGTGCATGCGGGCGAGAAACTCCCTGACATCATTGCCGTCGAGTCGCTGGACATGACCAAAATAACGGTCGATCAGCCGGTCCAGCTTGCCATTATGACGAACCTCGTCGAGAAAGCCGGTGGCACGTGCGAGCAGCGAATCCTCTCCTTGCGCAGGAAATATCCAGGTCGTGGAGACACGCGCCGGGGCAGCCGCGCCCGCCGTCTCTTCGGGCGGAATCAGCAGATCGAGCGAGGGCGGCCTCCACTGCGGTGTGCCGATGTGCACAAAGCGCAGCCCGGGATGGCTGGTTGCCGACAGGTTGGCCGCAGCCATGTGAGCGCGGCCTTGTTCGAGTATCTGGGCAAGCCCGGCATCGCTGTGTGCCAGAATGAAACGGACCTTGAGGCCCATTTCTGCGGCAAACAGCGAAACCAGATCGTGTTCGAAGCCACTCGAATGACCATTCGCCTCGACCTGATAGGTATTCGGTCCCTCACGCACGACTACCACCAGCCGCCCCAGCTCTTCCGGTGGCGGTAGCGTGGCAGGACTGCAGGCACCTAAAAGGATCAGCAAAATCGCAGCAGGGATGATTCGCATGCGGCGGCCTTGTCGTACGGGGGATTGGACGGCCCCCCGCGGCACGGCCCGGGGGGATGGTGTAGAATGCGCGCCTCCGGAGAGGTGGCAGAGTGGTCGATTGTACCTGACTCGAAATCAGGCGTAGGTGCAAGCCTACCGTGGGTTCGAATCCCACCCTCTCCGCCAGATTTATCCGGAAAAAACAGCCGGCTATCCGCCGGCTTTGTTTTTTCGGGACGTTTTCGGATGATGCCGGCCTATCGTGTGCCTGGCGTCCGCAGCGGGCGGATCTTTCGCTCTTGCGGCAGGCGCGATCGGCAGGCCGCTCCCCGATCGAATCACTGCAGGAAAGTCAGTGCCGGCAGGACGGCGTCTTGCGGTTCATTGATAGCGCAGCGCTTCGATGGGGTCGAGGCGGGCGGCTTTTTTCGCCGGATAGAAGCCGAAGAAGATGCCGACGCCGGCAGCGACGGTGAAGGAGGCGAGGACCGAGCCGCCGGTGATGACGACGGTCATCTGGGCGAGGCGGTTGGCGAGCAGCGCACCAGCGACACCGAGCACGAGGCCGATGGCACAGCCGATCACCGAGATGATGATCGATTCGAGCAGGAACTGGGTGAGGATGTCGCGCTCGCGCGCGCCGATCGCCATACGGATGCCGATTTCGCGCGTGCGCTCGGTGACGGAGACGAGCATGATGTTCATGATGCCGATGCCGCCCACCAGCAGCGAGATCGAGGCGATGGCGCCGAGCAGCAGCGACATGATGCGTGTCGTCTCGGCAGCCGAATCGGCGATGGCGGTGAGGTTGCGGATGCTGAAGTCGTCGTCGGCGCCTTCGCGGATGCGATGACGCTGGCGCAGCAGCGCCTCCATGGCGCGCTCGACCATGGGCATCGCCTCCGGGCTGGCAGCCTTGACGAGGATCTGCCGCACCGAGCCCTGGAAGGGCGTGCCGAACACCTTACGCTGGGCGGTGGTGATCGGCATCAATACGAGATCGTCCTGGTCGCGTCCGTCGAGGTTCTGGCCTTTGGGCGTGAGCACGCCGAGTACGGTGAACGGTGCCTGACCGATGCGAAAGGTCTTGCCGACCGGATTTTCGTCGCCGAAGAGGTTTTGCGCCGCCGTCTGGCCGATCAGCGCAACGCGCGTGGCGGCGCGCACGTCCGAGTCGGTAAAGGAGGCGCCGTCGGCAAGCGGCCAGGAGCGCGCATCCAGATAGCTCGGCGTGGTGCCCTGCACCGGAGAATTCCAGTTGTTCGAGCCGTAGACCATCTGCACCGAACCCCAGTGCACGGGCGCGACGGTGTCAACACCGTCGAGCTCGGCGATGGCGTTGGCATCGGCGACGGTGAGGGTCGGCGCGCTGCCGCCGCCGCTTCTGACGCCGCCGGCCGAGGTGAAGCCGGAGAGCACGATGAAGATGTTGCTGCCCATCGAGTTGATGCTCTGCTGTACGGTGTATTGCGCACCCTGGCCAATGGCCATCATCAGCACCACGGCGCTGACACCGATGACCATGCCGAGCATGGTGAGCAGGGTGCGCAGGCGGTTCGCTCCCATGGCGCGCCAGGCTTCGTGGAGCATGGCGAGATTCATCTGACAGTTTCCGCTTCGGGTGTGTCGATACCTTGCCGTGGGCCAGGAGCCGCTTCGGCAGGGGTGGGTGCGTCATGCACGATGCGTCCGTCGAGGAAGCGTACCTGTCGCCTGGCGAAGGCGGCGATGTCGTCCTCATGGGTGACGAGGACGACGGTGATGCCCTCGTCGTTGAGTTCGCGGAAAATCGCCATGATTTCGTGACTGGTGTGACTGTCGAGGTTGCCGGTCGGCTCGTCGGCGAGGATCAGTTGCGGCCGGTTGACCAGTGCGCGGGCGATGGCGACACGCTGCTGCTGGCCGCCGGAGATGCGGCTGGGCAGCGAGTCGGCATAGCGGGCCAGCCCGACCTTGTCGAGCATTGCCTGGGCGCGTGCACGCCGTTCGGCGTGGCTGCAGCCGGCATAGATGAGGGGCAGGGCGACGTTGTCGGCGAGGCTCATGCGCGAGAGCAGGTTGAAGCCCTGGAAGACGAAGCCGATGACACGGTTGCGCAGCCGCGCGGTGGCGTCCTTGTCGAGCGCGGCGATGTCATGGCCGGTGAGCAGATAGCGCCCGGCGCTGGGCCGGTCGAGGCAGCCCAGGATGTTCATGAAGGTGGATTTGCCCGAGCCGGAGGGGCCCATGATGGCGATGAATTCGCCCGCATGCACTGTCATGCCGACCTGTTTGAGAACCGGGAACGGGCCGGCCGGCGTGTCGTAGGTCTTGTCCAGTTCCTCGACCTGGATCACCGCGACGCTGCCGGCATCGGAGCGGCCCTGTGTGCCTGCGGCATGCTCCGGCATCAGAACATCCTCATGCGAAAGCTGCTCGATGAGGAGGTCGGTTCGGCATTGGGCAGGTTCTCGCCGGTGACAACCGGGTCACCTTCTTTCAGCTCGCCGCCGGTGATTTCGGTGAAACGCGAATCGGTGATGCCGACGCCGACCTTGAGGGCTTTGAGTGCACCGTCGCGCAGCACATAGACCGTGCCGCTGGCGCTGTCACGACGGCGCTTGTCGCCGCCCGCGCCGGAGGCCGCCGGCCGCCCGTTGCCGCTACGCGCCGCACCCTCGCCGGCGGGCGGACGCGATGCCCTGGTGGTATCGGTTTTTGCCGTATCGCTCGGTTTGAAGCGCAGCGCCGTATTCGGAACCAGCAACGCATCCTTGCGTTCGGCCACGGCAATGCTGACGTAGGCGGTCATGCCGGGCAGGAGGATCTGCTCCGGGTTGTCGACGGCGATGACGACGTTGTAGGTGACGACGTTCTGCTGGGTGGTGGGGTTCAGCCGCACCTGCTTGACCTTGCCCTTGAAGCTGCGGTTGGGGAAGGCATCAACATTGAAGCGCACCGCCTGATCGACGCGAATCGCGCCGATGTCGGCCTCGGCGAAGGTGGTATAGATCTGCATCTGCGTGAGATCCTGGGCGATCTTGAAGAGGGTCGGCGTCTGGAAGCTTGCCGCCACCGTCTGGCCGACGTCGACCTGGCGATCGACGACGACGCCGGAGACCGGCGAGCGGATGATCGAATAGCCCAGATTGGCGCGGTCGCGATCGTTCTGCGCGCGCGTCAGGCGCGCCTGCGCCTGGGCGGCGGCACGCGCCTGCACGGCCTGATCGAGCTCCTGGCGCGAGATGAATTCGTCCTTGTAGAGCGACTGCATGCGCGCCTCGGTGGCGCGTGCCAGTGCGAGCGAGGCCTGGGCGCTGGCGACACTTGCATCGCTTTGACGCACCTGGGCGGTATAGACGGCATCGTCGAGCTCGGCGAGGATCTGCCCCTGCTTGACTTCATCGTTGAAATCCGCGTGCAGCTTTCTCACCGTGCCGGACACCTGCGTGCCGACGCTCACCAGCGTCACCGGGTTGAGTGTGCCGTTGGCCGAAACCGACTGGATCACTTCACCGCGTGCCAGGGTTTCGGTCTTGTAGCGCTTGTGCGGATCGGTCGCTGCGCGTTGCTGAAAGAAATAATAGGCCAGCCCGGCGAGAAGGACGATGGCGAGGCTGGAGAGGAGGAGCGTCTTGCGGGTCATGGGATGTCCCCTGGAAAGTCGGTCAGGGCTTGCTGTCGGGCACGACGGCGGGTGCGCTCGCAGCGGCTGGCAGGTTGTCGAGCAGGCTGCTGTCGAGCGCACCCATTGATTGCGCCAGTGCGGCACGCGAGATGTACCAGCTGGTGTCGGCCTGGATGCGGCTTTGGCGGGCACTGGCGAGTGCTGCCTGGGCGGTGAGCAGATCGAGGATGTTCCCCACACCGGCGCGATAGCGTCCGGCGGCCACGCGCTCGGACTGTGTCGCGCTCTCGAGCAGGTCGGCGGCGGTCTTCACCGATTGCGTGGCGGTGGTGAGATGGGCGTAGGCGTTCCAGACATCGAGTGCCACCTGCAACCGGACCTGATCACGGCGCGCCGCCTGCTGCTCGGCCTGCGCCTGGGCAGCCTGTACGCGATAGGTGGTGGCAAAGCCGCTGAAGATCGGAATGTTGAGCGTGAGGCCGAGGCTTGAGCTGTTGCTGGCAGGCTGGCCGACGATCTGGTTGCGCCCGGCGTTTACTCCGAGGGAGAGTGTGGGCAGGTGTGCGGCACGCGCCGCGTCGATGTTTGATTCGGCCGCGCGAAACTGCGCTTCGGCAGCAGCCAGGTCGGGGCGGTGCGTGCGTGCCGCGTCGATCAGCCGGGTGATGTCGGCACCGAAGTCCGTGCCCGGTGCGGCCGTCGGCAGGGGGGCAAGGGTGAAGGGCTGCGTCGGATCGGCACCGATGATGTTGGCGAGCGTGCCCTGCGTGATCTTGATCGTGCCTTCGGCACCGATGCGGTTCAACACCGCCTGTGCCTGTGCGGTGCGTGCCTGCAGGCGGTCGGCGGGGGTGCCGCTGCCGATCTGATAGCGCGCCTCGGCGGCGGCCAGCGCCTCGCTGGCGGATTTCTCGGAAAGCTGTGCCGCTTCGAGCACGGCACTGGCGGCCTGGCGCTGGAAGTAGGCCTGTATCGCCGCGAGAAATACCGATTGCACGGTCGCATCGCGGGTATGGGCTGCGGCGGCAAATAACTGGCGCGCGCTCTCCAGTGTGGCGGCACGCGCGCCGAAGTCGAACAGCACCCAGTTGAGGCTGGCATTCAATCCGCGTTGCGTCGTGTCGTTGTGTCCGGTGTTGCTCTCGCTGTGGTTGCGTGCGAGTCCGGCTGTCGCGTTGATGTTCGGCAGATAGGCCGACCGGGCGATCCCTACCTGGGCGGCCTGCAGGCGCGCCGTGCCCCAGGCGAAGCGTGTTTGCGGATTGCGGCACAGAGCCAGATCGACCACGGTTGGCAGGTCGAGCGGGCGCGTGAAATCGGCTGCCGGGCAGGGCGCGGGTGTCGTAGCCAGCCCGGTGACGGGTGGTACGGCCTCCAGCACGCCGAAGGGGTCGGCGGCAAAGGCGGGGTTGGTGAGGCAGGCGCCGCCCAGAAGAGCGATCAGTACCTTCCGGTGTGAGGCAAGGAGTGATTCGATGAGCATGGCAGGGCCGATTCTACCGCGCTGGCCAGGCGTGCCTTGTTATGGAATGTTACGGATCGTTATTGATCCAGCCATCTGGCGCCGTCCTGCCACAACTGACTTTTCCTCAGGAAAGTCCGGGATTGCCGGCGACGCCGACGAGTTTCGGAGTGTTGGGTCGGCGTGTGGGGACACTCTTTTGCCGGCGCAGCCAGGCGGCGACGAGTTCCCAGACCGGTACGCCCCCGACATCGCCCACCGGCGCCCAGCCGGCGACACGATAGGTCTTGCCGGCTTCGATCGGTGTGGCGCCGCGCCGGTCGAGAAGCTGCAGGTCGCGGATGCGGTTTCCCATCGCCGCACCGGGCGCGCAGGTATAGGCGAGGCCGCCCACGCGCACCATGTCGCCACCTTGCTGTTTGTAGGGATCGGGATTGAAGAGGTTGTCGCAGACGTCTTCGAGGACGTTCTTGAGGGCGGCACCCGTCATGTTCGTGAGCGTCGTCTGCGCATAGGTGATCGCCGTCTGTCCCATGAGCTGCTCGAGGGTGATCGCCTCGCCGGGTAGCAGCGTGCCGCCCCAGCGAAAGCCGGGCGAGAGGGCGATCTGCGCATCCTGCGTGTCGAGGAGTGCGTCGAGGATGAGCTGGTCCCAGCTGCCGTTGAAATTGCCGCGCCGGTAGAGCAGCCCTTCGCTGACGGCGAGTTTTTCATCCAGCTTTTCCTTGAACGGTGCGCGCACGGCGTCGATGTGGGCGGTCATCGCCGCATCGGCGGGCAGCAGTTTCGAGAAGACCGGCAGCAGCCGGTAGCGGAAGTCGCGCACACGGCCCTCGCGCACGTCCAGGTCGAGCACCGAGAGGAATTTGCCGTGCGAGCCGGAGTTGATGACCAGTGTCTGCCCGCCGGCATTGCCGACGATGGCCGGGGCGGGCACGGCATCGTGGGTGTGGCCGCCAAGGATGGCGTCGATCCCGCGTACGCGGCGGGCGAGCTTGAGATCGACATCCATGCCGTTGTGCGAGAGCAGCAGAACGCAGTGCGCTCCCTTGGCACGCACGGCATCGACGAGGTTCTGCAAGCGCTCTTCCTGGATGCCGAAGGTCCACCCGGGCGTGAAGCGCGGCGGATGGGCGATCGGCACATAGGGGAAAGCCTGGCCGATGATGGCCACCGGCACGCCGTTGACTTCGCGCAGGGTATAGGGAGGGAAGACCGGATCGTCGAAGTCCGCCGTGAGGACGTTGTGCGCGAGGAAGTCGATGTGGCCCTGCAGATCACGCTCGAGAATTTCCTTTACCCGTTCGGCGCCGTAGGTGAATTCCCAGTGCGGCGCCATGGCGTCGACACCGAGCCGCTTGCAGGCGTCGACCATGTCCTGCCCACGCGTCCAGAGTGCCGTCGCCGAGCCCTGCCAGGTGTCGCCTCCGTCGAGCAGCAGCGCGCCCGGTCGTGCTGCGCGCAGTTGCCCGATCAGGGTGGCGAGGTGGGCAAAACCGCCGACCGTGCCGTAGGCGTTTGCCGCAGCGGTGAAATCAAGACTGGTGAAGGCGTGTGCCGTCGCCGTGTGCGCGGGGATGTTGAAGGCCTTGAGCAGATGCTCGCCCACCAGATGCGGGGAATGTCCCCGTGCGGCGCCGAGGCCGAGATTGACGCTCGGCTCGCGGTAATGCAACGGCAAGAGTTGTGCGTGGCAGTCGGTGAAGTGCAGGACATGCACGTTGCCCTGTACGCCGCCGCGGCGCGGCAGGTCGTCGTAGAGTGCCGCGTCGGCCCGGGCGGCGAGCAGGGGCGGCGCATCGAGTGCCAGGCCGGCGGCGGCCCCGGCGGCCAGCACCTGCAGGAATTCGCGGCGCTGCATGGGGGGAGAGGAGCGGAAAAGTCAGCGGTTGTTGACCGGCGATTGCGGGTCGAGCAGCAGGGCGACGAGATTCTTGATCTGCGCTTCGCTGAGCGCGCCGACGTGGCCGAAGCGTGGCATCGCCGAGCACAGGTTGAAGGCCTTGGCATTCCAGATCTTGGCGTAGACGTATTTCTGCATCTCGGGGCCGCTGCCGCGCAGCTTGCCCAGCTGATAGAGGCTGGGCCCGATGGTGCCGAAGGAGGTTTCCTGCGGGCCGATCCGGTGGCAGTTGTAGCAGCTGCCGCCGCCAGGCACGCCGACCTTGTCGCTCCAGCTCATGCCGCGGCCGCTCTGCGCGAGTTTTTCACCGGCCTTCCAGTCGCCCATCAGCTGGCCATCGGCCGGATAGCGGACCGCTTCGAGCTGATCTTTTTCCAGCTGTTCGGCAATCGCCCGGGGTGGATGGTCGCCGCTGCGGTTGCAGACGGCCTGCACGCCGTCTTCGTTCACGCGATCGGCACTGGCGATGCCTTTTGTCTTGAAGTCGTGCTTCATCATGGCGATCGCTTCGGCGCGGTAGTCGTGCGGACCGTCGGCGAAAGCGTGCGTGCAGAGCAAGGCACCGACAATCAGCGAAAACAGTTTTTTCATGACGATTCCTTTTGTCTACCGTTTGATGCCCGGGCCTTTGTACAGCTCACCATTGGCGGTGGCGGTCAGGTAGGTGAGCAACGCGGTAATCGAGTCCGACAGATAGCCGGGCTCCGGAAAGCGCTGCTGGCGGAAGCAGTCGTTCATGCGCCACTGCTGGGTGAGCATGAAGCCGCCGGTCATGCGATAACCGGGCCAGCCCTGGAAGGCGCGGATCGCCTCGGCGGGTTTTCTCAGGTTCGGCAGGTCCTGGGTACGAATGCGCTGGCCGTCGGCACCGTGGCAGGTGGCGCAGGAAAAATCGTAAGGGCCGGCGCGATAGTTGAAAATTTCCCGCCCGATGTTGAAGGCCTCGCGGACTTTCGGGTCTTTCAGCGGCACGGCCACCTTGCGGTTGCGCGACCGGGCGGCGACATATGTAATCACCGAGACGTGATCGGGCGTCTTGTTCACGTTGCTGAAAGGCTGCTTGCGGATGTCCTCGTCCTTGTAGCCGAGATATTTCTCCATGCACCAGACGATGCGCCGCTCGGCGTCCATGACATGGCCGGCGTCGGCAAAATAGCGCGGCATCTGTACGTAGGCGCCCTTGACGATGCCCGGACCGAGACCCAGATCACATTGCGCCATCGAGCCGCCGCCCGGGCCGCGCTTGTTCTTCCAGATGTCCTCACCCCTGGCCTCGAAGAGCTCGGCCGGGTTGTCTTCTTCGAGCACTTCGCGGAATTTCTCGAATTCCGCCGAGAGGGCGCTGGGCGCCGGGGCGCCGGCATGGGCAGCGGGCATGTTTGGAGCGGCATGTGCGACCCGGGCCGCCAATCCCGTCAGGGTGGCTGTGCACAGCAACGCGGCAAGCAGCAGGGGGAACGATAATGATGGAAACGTCGGGGAGCGTCGGGTCATGGGTTGTCCTCGGGTACTGTCCGGGCGTTCAGCCTTCCTTGATCGTGGTTTCGTCGCTGCGTTTTTCGCCCTTGTTGTCTTCCCAGCTGATAACGACTTTCTCGCCTACCCTGGCGCCCTTCACCTTGAAGCCGAACACCGGATTGCGCGAGATCGAGGTGCCGGTCTGGCCGGAGACGACGCGCCGGCCGCCCACCTCGACGCTGAGCGACTGGATGTAATGCGCGGGCACCAGGTTGCCGGCGCTGTCCTTGCGCTGGCCGGTTTCCATCGGGTGGCTCATCAGCACGCGGATTTCTGTGACATCGCCCTTTATCTGGGCGCGGATTTTCATGGGGTCTGCCATGGATGCATTCTCCTTGGGGTTCAGCCGCCGCAGCCGCCGATGGTGACTTTCACTTCCTTCCTGGCGCGCCAGGTCTTGCCGTCCGCCGTACGGGCGATTGCCTCGACGCGTGAAGTCTCGCCCATCTTCAGGCGCAGCGCCACTTCCGGCAGTGCGCCCTGGGCAAACTCGAAGAGTGCGGAGAGCGGCAGCGGATTCTTGTCGACCAGCACGGCGATGGTGGTGACGCCAGGCAGACTGCACTGGATGTCGACCGGAACCACGGCGCCGTTCTCGGCAATGTCGGGTGCCTTGATGCGCAACGCATCGTGATCCGCCGCGCCTTCGGCGCCGATGCCTTTCAGGGCGCCGGCAAGATCCTTCGCCTCGAAGGCAGCGCGTGCCGGGGGGGCGGCCAGGACCCGCGCGGGCCTGAGCAGGCCGGCCGCCAGCGCGGTTGCGATGACGCTGCCGGCAGCACCTGCTTTGAGCAGGTTTCTGCGAAATACATCCATTCTGTTTCCTTCAGTAAAAATCCATGATCCGGCCGGAGTGTGCCGGGCGGACAGCAACAAACAAAATCCGCTGAGGGCGAGTCTTGAGGGCGTTACTTTAACCCGAAAGCATCCGGACAGGCGCCGAGTGTTTTGATTGGCCGATAAGCCGGTTTGATCGGTGCTTCCCGCGCGGGATCAGTCGGCCCGCCAGAGCCCGCTCTTGCCCCCCGATTTTTCCAGCAGGCGAATGGCCTCGAGGCGGATACCGCGATCGACGGCCTTGCACATGTCGTAGATCGTCAGCAGACCGACGCTGACGGCGGTGAGCGCTTCCATCTCGACACCGGTGCGCCCGACGGTTTCGGCAGTGGCCTCGCAGGTGATGGCCGCACGCTCGCGATCGATGATGAATTCGACACCCACCCGCGTGAGCGGGACGGGATGGCACAGGGGGATCAGCTCCGAAGTGCGCTTGGCCGCCTGGATGGCAGCGATACGGGCGACGCCGAGCACATCTCCCTTTTTTGCATTGCCCGCCTCGATCAATGCCAGAGTCGCTGCCTGCATGAAGGCGGTGCCAGCAGCGCGGGCGATACGGCGCGTTTCGCCCTTTTCGGCCACATCGACCATATGCGCCTGGCCGTCGGCATCGAAATGCGTGAGAGGATTGGACATGCCGGCCTGACCTCAGGCGGTCGGACCGGCGGGCGGCGGGATGTTCAGGTCCAGCCAGTAGCGGCCGAGCAGTTCGACCGTCTCGCGCAGACGGGCGTAGTCGAGCGGCTTGCATACATAGCTGTTGGCGCTCAACAGGCCGGCGGCGCGGATGTCGCGCTGCTCCGACGAGGCCGAGAGAAGCACCACCGGCAGCAAGCGGGTGCGCGGATGGGCGCGGATTTCGCGCAGGACTTCGAGCCCGTTGATTTTCGGCAGATTCAGATCGACGAGCACCACGGCCGGCAGTTCTTCGCCGGCACGCCCGGCATGGGCGTTGCGGGCGAACAGGTAGTCGAGTGCCTCGACACCGTCGCCGCAGACGGCAATCTGGTTCTCCTGTGCGATCGGTTGCAGGGCGCCGAGGATGAGGCGGATGTCTTCCGGAGAATCCTCGGCCAGCAACAAAGTGTGTGCGCTCAAGCGAACCTTCCTGTGTGAAAGTGATCTACCGATAGCCGGACATTCTACCGAATGACAGTGGTGGAGAAAAAGGCTTTTGCAGCGATCCCTTGAATACTTCCGAGCCAAGGTATCATACCCGCCGATGCGATTCAGAACCGTGATTTATTTCCTTGTCCTGCTCCTGCTGGCCGTCTCGATCGATTCGGCCGTGCCGGCCGCATGGGCGGAAGGCCTGCCGGATCTGGGCGAATCCTCGCGGAGCGACCTCTCGCCGCAACTGGAGCAGCGCGTCGGTGATTCGATCATGCGCGACATCCGGCTGCATGAGCCGTCCTACATCGATGATGTCGAGATCAATGCCTATCTGAATGCGTTAGGCGGGCGTCTGACGGCGGCTGCTGCGGAGCCGGGGCGACGCTTCGAGTTTTTTGCCTTGCGCGATCCGACCCTGAACGCCTTTGCCCTGCCCGGTGGGTATATTGGCGTGCACAGCGCCCTGATCCTCGCCGCGCAAAATGAATCGGAGCTGGCCGGCGTGCTCTCGCACGAGATCGCCCACGTCACGCAAAATCATATGTCGCGACTGGTAAACAAGCAGAACCAGGCGCAGACCACGCAGTGGATCGCCATCGCTGTGGCGATCCTGGCGGCACGCGTCAATCCGAATGTCAGTCAGGCGGCGATGGCCACCGGCATGGCCAGCGGTGTGCAGAGCATGCTCAACTACACACGCGATTTCGAGCGGGAGGCCGACCGCATCGGTGTGCAAACGCTCGGGCAGGCCGGTTTCGATGTGCGCGGCATGGTGAGTTTCTTCGAACGCCTGCAAAAGTACGGGCGCCTCTACGAAAACAACGCGCCGGGCTATCTGCGCACCCATCCGCTCACCGCCGAGCGCATCAGCGACATGGAAAATCGCGTTATGAACTCGACATACCGACAGGTGGCCGACTCGATCGACTTCCAGCTGGTGCGTGCCAAACTGCGTGCCACCCAGGGATCGGCGCAGGATGCGCTGACCGAGTTCGGCTCACAGCTCAAGGACCGCAAATTCCAGTCCGAGGCGGCGGCCCGCTACGGCCTCGCCCTCGCCCAGATGCGTGTCCGGAACTATGCCGCCGTCGAGCAACAGGTGGCCGAGCTGCGCCGCCTGAAAACCGTGTCGCCGATGATCGAGGCACTTGCCACCGATGTAAAAAAAGCCGAGGGTGATTTTGCGGGTGCCCTCAAGCTGTACCGTGAGGCGCGCAAGCTCTATCCGCGCAACAAGGCGCTGCTCTACGGGCAGATCGATGCCTGGCTGGCCGCCGGGCAGGCGCAGGCGGCCCTCGACATGGCGACGAGCGAGTTGCAGCTCACTCCCTCCGATGCCCCGCTCTACGGCCTGCAGGCAAAAAGCTATGCCCTGCTCGGCAAGCGGCTCCAGCAGCACCGCGCCCAGGCCGAGCTGTATGCGCTGCAAGGCCAGCTCGAAGCCGCGGTGCAGCAGCTCGAGCTGGCGCAAAAAGCCGGCGACGGTGATTTTTTCGAACACTCGCAGGTCGATGCCCGGCTGCGCACGCTGCGTGCCCAGTACCTCGACGAGCTGAAGCAGAAGCTGCCGATGTAATTCCTGCCGAGGCCGGCCGGACTCATACCTTGAAGCTCATGACGGCCGCGTGCAGCTGGCCCGACAACGCATCGAGCCGGGCGGCCGTTTCGCTGGCAGAGCTGGCCGCACTGTTGCTTTCCTCCGCCATCTGGGCAATTTTTTCGATGTTCATGGCTACTTGCTGTACGGCATTGTCCTGTTCCTTGAGGGCCAGGGCGATACTGTGCACATTCAGGGCGACCTGTTCCGAGTCGTGGTCCACTCCCTGCAGTGCGAGTTGTGTGCTGCCGACCAGATCGAGGCTATGTGCAGCCTGGCCGTTGGCGCGTTGCATGCTGTCGACACTGCCACTGATGCGTCCCTGGATTTCCGAGATCAGGCCGGCAATTTCCTCGGTGGCCCGGGAGGTGCGCTCGGCCAGTTTCCTCACTTCGTCGGCGACGACGGCGAAGCCGCGCCCCTGATCGCCGGCACGTGCCGCCTCGATGGCGGCATTGAGCGCCAGCAGGTTGGTCTGGTCGGCAATTTCCTTGATGACCTGGATGATGCCACCGATTTTTTTCGAGCTGGATTCAAGCTGCTCCACGCTGACGCTTGAATTACGGATGAGGGCGGCGATGGCATTTACGCTCTCCACTGTCTCGTTCATGATGCCGAGTGCCTGGGCGACGTCGCTGCGCGTCTTGCCGACCCGTTCGCTGGCGTTTTGTGCGTTGGCGTTGGTTTCGCTGATGCTCACGGACGTCTCCTCGACGGTTGCCGCAACCGACGAAGAGGCCTCCGCCTGCGTGGTCGAACCCAGCGCGACCTGGCTGCTTGCCGAAGAGAGCAGACGGGAGGCGCCGGCAATGTCGTCGCTGGAGAGGCGGGTTTTGCCGATCACCTCACGGAATTTCTGCAGCAGAAGGTTGAGGGCCTGGCCAACCCGCAAGGTTTCGCGCGGGCCGGTTTCGGGAATTGCCTGGCTGAAATCATCATGAAGCGCCGCATACTCGGCGGCCGCCGTGACCGCTGCGAGCGGACGGTTCAGGGAGCGGGCAAGCCAGAGGAAAATGGCTGCACCGAGAACCAGGCAAGTGGCCATGATGAGCGCTGCAATCTGAAATTTCGTGTTGATCTGCTGCGCCATGCTGGTGAGCGGGAGGGTCACCTCGAGTGCGCCGCGAACATCACCGAGCTTCCAGTCGTGTCTGGGCGAATCCGGGTGGCTGTTGTGGCAACTGACACAGCTCTCGTTCGCCATCACGTCTGCCTTCGCCAGCCGCATCAGCGGTGCGCCATGGCGCCATTCGATACGGTGAAACTCGCCTTGCGGATTTTTCTCGAGCCAGGCGAGCGCTTCGTCCTCGAAGCCGTCCAGACGGGCTGTCCCACGGAAACGGAAGGGCAGGCGGGAGTACAGACGCAGTGCGATGCCATGCGTGTCGTTTTCGGAGAGCGCACCGATCAATGTCGCCGGCACGGGGATGTGGTCTTCCTGGCCCTTGAAGTCATGGCTGGCGGAGAGCCCCTTGCCGGCGGCTTTCGGGACGATTTCCCTGGCATAGAAATCGCGTGCATTCTGTGCTTCCTGCAGGGCGCCGCGCGCGGCGGACAGGCCGGCCTCTTCCAGGGCCGTGTTTTTCAAGGAAACCCCGTTCCATGTGATCGCGGCGATGAGAAGTGTCATGACCCCTGCAGCGGCAAGAAGCAGCCGTGAGGTCAGCGTATCCTGGATTTTCATGATGGTCCTCCTCGATGAGGTGGAAGAATTCGGGTTTGTGTGCGTGTTGTCTGTGGTTTGACCGGGTGCCGGACCCGAAACAGTCCGGATCAGTGCCGGCTGTTGCCCTGAAAGACCGGGAAGAACTCCCGGTCGGCCTTGAGCAGATGGTTGGCCACCACGTCCCTGACCAGGAATTCGATCAGACCACCGATGCCGGCTCCGCCGCAGGCAACCGTCTCGCGCAGGTCCCGGGCGCGGGCGAGCAAGACTTCATGGCCACGCCGGTGGGCGGCCAGCCCGGCATAGCCCGCCTGCATCAGCAGGCGCTCTTCGTTGGCAAAATGGTGTGCGATATGCGTCAGCAACGCGTCAAAGTAGCCCGTGACACGGACAACCTCCCCGCCCTCGCCGATGGCGGTGTGGATCAGCTGATTGGCCAGGTCGAAGAGCTGGAGATGCTCGCGGTCGATGGTGGCCTCCCCGCAACGAAAGGCTTCCTGCCAGACCAGGCGCAGCGTCAGTGTTTCGTCGCAGCCGCACCACTGGTCGGAATTGCCGCAGGCGTCTGCATGGACGACATTGCGCTCGACCTTGGCCGCATACAGCATCGTGTCGGCACGGCCGAACCACGCGTGCGGGCTTTCCTGATCAGTGTGTTCGGCCACGCCCAGACTGACCGTGACGGTTCCGGCAACCGGAAACCGATACTGGGCGATCCGGGCGCGCAGGGTTTCGGCAAGCTGCGTTGCGCCCCGGTGGCCAGTGGATGGGGCGAGGACGGCAAATTCCTCGCCTCCCCAGCGGAACAGGGCGTCGGAGGTGCGCACGGTGGCGTGGCTGATCAGTGCGAGCTCGCGCAGAACCTTGTCGCCTGCCTGATGGCCATGGTGATCGTTGATCTGCTTGAAGTGGTCGATGTCGAAGAGGATCAGCGAGAGAGGCTGCTTGTAACGCCGGCTGCGTTCGAGTTCTTTTTCGACAACCTGATCAAAGTGGGCGCGATTCCACAGCCCGGTCAGGGCATCGGTGGCGACACGGCTTTCCAGTTCGCGGATGCGTTCCTGCAATGCGTGCAGGGAACTGCAGCCGCCCGGGACGAGGCAACCCTCGGGTGTCCTGGAGGGTGTCCCGTCGTCCGCGAAATCGAGCCTGTCTCGCGAGAGCATGGTGAGCTTGACCTTTTATCCGGCCTGTTTCCTGATTAACGGCACGGGACAGGCCGGCTTGAGGGTTTTTTTGGGGTGATTCCATGTCCCGGACCTGCCTGATCCGGACAACGTTCGATAGAATGAAAAGAAACCGATTCCGTGGATTTGATCCGGCCATGAATACCCCCACAGTGTCCCCCGCTAGCGTTGCGCCCGGACTGGCGCGCATCGATCAAGAACCCTTCTACCATCCTGTTGGCGACGAGGTGGCCCTCTTCGAAGCCGCCTGGCGACGCCGCCTGCCAGTACTCCTCAAGGGACCGACCGGCTGCGGCAAGACGCGTTTTGTCGAATACATGGCCTGGCGCCTGAAGCGGGCGCTGACGACCGTGGCCTGTCATGATGACCTGACCACCGCCGACCTGGTCGGGCGCTACCTCATCCTCGGCAACGAGACGGTCTGGAGTGACGGCCCGCTCACGGCGGCGGTGCGTGCCGGGGCCGTGTGCTATCTCGACGAGATCGTCGAGGCACGCAAGGACACCACGGTGGTGATCCACCCGCTTGCGGACGACCGGCGCATGCTGGCCGTCGACAAGCGCGGCGAGCTGCTCGCCGCGCCGGATGAATTCATGCTGGTGATCTCCTACAACCCGGGCTATCAAAGCGTGCTGAAGGAGATCAAGCCCTCGACGCGCCAGCGCTTTGTCGCGCTCGAATTCGACTACCCGGAGGCGGCTGTCGAGAGCGCCATCGTCGCGCACGAGGGGGGTGTCGATGCCGAAGTGGCACGCCGTCTCGTCAAGCTCGCCGAGCTTACGCGCAATCTCAAGGGCAGCGGGCTCGACGAGGGTGCCAGCACACGCCTGCTGGTGCATGCCGCGCGCCTCATCGCCGACGGCATCGCTCCGGTGGCGGCCTGCACCGCAGCGATTGCGCGTGCGCTCAGCGATGATCCGGAGATGACCGGCACGCTGGACGATCTGGTACGTGCGGTGTTCTAGAGCGGATTCTCCGTGCGTCGATGAGCGACACCACGCGCAAGCTGTTTGCCGACGAAATCGAGCAGCGCCTCGACGAAGTTCTCTTCGCTTCGCCTTCGCACCGCTCGTCGAAGCATGTTGTCGGCGGACTGGAGAAGCTGCCGCGCACGCAGCAGGAGGCGGTGCTGCACAAGGTCGGCGTAGCAGCGCAGTCCTATTCCGAGCTCGGTCATCTGGTGGCGGTGCTGGCACCACGCGCGCTGCACCGGCTCGACGCTGCCGGCTTCGAGGCCTGGGTGCTGGCAGCGCTCGATGCCTATGATCACGAGGGAGGCGCGGCCGCCCTCGACCGGCTGCGCGATCTCGATGCGTTTTGTGCGCGTCAGGATCTGCTGCCGCGGGCGGCGCGCCTGAGCGATCAGGAGCGGCGCATCGGGCGTTTTCTGCAAGGGCTCAGTGGCCGGGTGCTCGGTCTGGCGAGTGCCGAATACGCCCACACCGACACCGAAACCGTCTTTTTGCCCGAGCATCTGGATTCCCTGCCCAGCGCCGCGGAGAACCGCAGCCTCTACAAGGTATTGGCGACCTTGTTGTGGGCGCAGACGCGTTACGGCACCTTTGGTTCTGCCGCGGTGGATGTCGAGGCCGGGCTGTCTGCCTGGCCGGACCATGACCGCGCCCTGCGCTGGTTTGCCGTGCTCGAAACGATCCGGCTCGAAGCCGTGCTTGGCGCCGAATTGCCCGGACTTGCCGCCGAGATTGCCCGGCTGCACGGGCCCTGGCCGGCGTCACTGGAGAGGGCGGTGCAGGTCCTCGGCCAGCCCGATGCCGCCGTGTCACGAACACTGACTTTTCTCGCCGAGTGCATGGCGCTCGACATCGAGCCGCCCGAGCTGCCCCATGTCGCACACATCGATCTGACACTGGCCGCGCACACGCGCCGGCTGCGTGTCGAGCGCTCGCAGGAGACAGTGCGCCGGGCGCTTTCCAATCTCAAGGGGGTGGGCGGCAAGAAAGGTTCCGGCCAGATCCAGACGACGGTGAATTTCAAGGCGGGCAAGCTGGAAGTGAGCCTCGATGGCGAGGAGGTCGAACTGCCGCCCGAAGCGCAGTCTGCCGCGCAAGCGCTGCTGCAGGATCTGGGCGAGCTCGATCCTGACAAACTCTCACCGGCCGGCCCCAGCCCGTGGCGGCCAAGCGAGGGTGAGCAAAAGCAGGGTCAGGAGATCGCCTCGTCGGCTGACGAGCCGCTGCGTCGCTACGACGAATGGGATTATCGGCGCAATGCCTACCGGCGCGATTGGTGCCACCTCTATGAAGTGGCGCTACCGCCAGGCAAGCCCGGCTATGTTGAAGAAGTCAGTCGCCGCTATACGGCGCAGATCAAGCGTATCCGTCGTCGCTTCGAGCTCCTCAAGGGAGACGCGCGCCTGCTCGGACGCCAGTTCGATGGCGAGGAATTCGATCTGGATGCGCTGGTCGAGGCGGCGGGCGACCGGCGCGCCGGTGTCGAGCCGCCGGCGAACGTCTATGCCCGGCGTGTGCGCAATGAGCGTTCGCTGGCGGCGATGTTCATGGTTGACATGAGCGGTTCGACCAAGGGCTGGGTGAACAACATCGAGCGCGAATCGCTGGTGATGCTGTGCGAGGCGCTGGAGACGCTCGGTGACGCCTACGCCATCTATGGCTTCTCCGGCTCGGCGCACACGCGCTGCGAGATTTATCCGGTCAAGCGTTTTGCCGAGCGCTACGATGCCGGCGTGCGCAGCCGCATTGCCGCCATCCAGGCGAAGGACTATACGCGCATGGGTGTGGCGATCCGCCACCTCACCCGCCTGCTGGCGGCGCAGGCGGCGCGCTATCGCCTGCTGGTGACGCTCTCCGACGGGCGCCCTTACGATCTGGGCGAGGAATACCACGGCCACTACGGCATCGAGGACACGCGCCGCGCCCTGCAGGAAGCGCACCGCGGCGGCGTGCGCAGCTATTGCGTGACGATCGATCCGCAGGGCGCCGACTATCTGCCGCGCATGTACGGCCCGGCGCACTACACGGTAATCGACAAGGCGGCGAAACTGCCGCTGAAAGTGGCCGACATCTATCGTCGCCTGACCACCTGAAAATTTTTTCAAAGACGTTCGCTGCGTCGTTGCCCGAAGGCAGATAATGAGCCCCTGCGTGGCCACTGGCAGGAGACGCGAACCGTCTGGCCGCCTGCAATTTCAACCTGACTGCGAGAGCACATCCATCATGAGTGAAAAAATCCGTGTCGGCATCGCCGGCTATGGCAATCTGGGCCGGGGTGTCGAGTCGGCCCTGACGCAATCTCCCGACATGACGCTGGCCGGCGTCTTCACCCGTCGCGATCCGGCCGGCCTGCGCCTGCGCAGTGCCGGCGTGCCGGTGCATCGGCTCGACGAGGTCGCGGCGCATGTGCGGGCCATCGACGTGATGATCCTGTGCGGCGGCTCGAAGTCCGACCTGCCCGAGCAGGGTCCGCAGCTTGCCGCGCTGTTCAACACCGTGGACAGTTTTGACACCCACGCCCGGATTCCCGAATATTTCGATGCTGTCGATGCGGCTGCGCGCCAGGGTGGCCATGTCGCGCTGATTTCGATCGGCTGGGATCCGGGCCTCTTCTCGCTGTACCGGATTT
Organism: uncultured Rhodocyclaceae bacterium; assembly: GCA_964607005.1. Taxonomy (GTDB): domain Bacteria; phylum Pseudomonadota; class Gammaproteobacteria; order Burkholderiales; family Rhodocyclaceae; genus Desulfobacillus. The sequence continues at coordinate 69,618 of CAZSHO010000009.1, read as the reverse complement.
TTGGTGAAGCGGTGCTCACGCAGGGCGAAACCTGCACGTTCTGGGGCAAGGGGGTGAGCCAGGGACACTCGGACGCGCTGCGCCGTGTGCCCGGCGTGCGCGGTGCCGTGCAATACACCGTGCCGTCGGAAGACGCCATGGCGCGCGTGCGCGCGGGCGGGCGCCCGCAGCTCTCGACGCGCGAGAAGCACGTGCGCGACTGCTACGTGGTGCTCGAAGAGGGCGCCAGCGCCGAAGCCGTGCGCCAGGCCATCGTCACGATGCCCGACTACTTCGCCGACTACGACACCACGGTGACCTTCATCAGCGCCGAAACCCTCGAGCGCGAGCACGCGGCGATGCCGCACGGCGGCTTTGTCATGCGCAGCGGCACGACCGGCGCGGACACCCTCCAGAACATGGAGTTTTCCCTCAAGCTCGGCAGCAATCCGGAATTCACCGCCAGCGTGCTCGTCGCCTACGCGCGCGCCGCGCATCGCCTCAGGGCGGCCGGCGAGTGCGGTGCGAAAAGTGTTTTCGACGTCGCGCCCGGCCTGCTCTCGCCGAAGAGCGCGGCCCAATTGCGCAAGGAGCTGCTGTAAAAGGCGATCCTGCCTTGTGTGAGCGGGAGCGCCTGTCGGATCACGCCGGGGCCAGTTCTCCGGACATCCGCAACTCCAGGTGCTCGGCCAGCCGCGTGGCCAGCGCCATGACGGTGAGCGAAGGATTGACCGAGAGCGTACGAGGCAGCAGCGACGCGTCGCCGACATAGAGGCCTTTCACCTCGTGTGATTGCCCGTGCCGGTCGACGACCGAGCGCGCCGGATCATCCCCCATGCGGCAACCGCCCTGGGTATGGGTGGAGATGAGGCCGGTCCAGCAGATTTTCCGGGCGCCGGCGGCGAGCAGCACTTCGCGGCAAAACGCCTGCGCGGCATCGAGGCGTGCGTGTTCGCCGGGCTGCAGGTCCACTTCGATCTCTTCGCGGCCGTCACGGCCGATCCGGATACTGGCGTGGTTTTCATCATTGACCATGGCGAGCAGGCCGTTCCAGTAGCGGTAGCGGCGCAAAGCCTCGGCGAGTGGTTCGCCCCACAAGGGTCCGTCACCGTCCCGGATGGTGGTGGCAAAAGCCACCGGGTCCATGACGGTGGAGGACTCGATGACGAAGCCACCAGCCGCGTCGGTCTGGTACTTCATGCAATGTGCGGTGATCGGATAGACGCGGTGGGCGTCCTGCACGCTGTCGAAGAGACCATAGACGAGACGCAAGGGATGCAGGCCGATGTGCCGGCCGATCGCCGGATTGTCGAGTCCAGAGCGCAACAGCAGCAAGGGGGAGTTGAGTGCGCCGGCGGCAACCACGACGAGGCCAGCTTTGGCGACATGGCGTGTGCCGCCGGCATCGACGTATTCGACCCCGGTGGCGTGCATGCCTGTGGAGCCGCTCTCGAAGAGCACGCGCTCGACATATACCCCGGTGAGCAGGGTGAGCGGATTGTCCCCGAGCGCCATGGCGATATAGGTGTTCATCGTCGATTTGCCGCCATCGGTCGGACATCCCTGCAGGCAGGAGCCGAAGCTCATGCACTGGGCGTCGGTGTAGGAGGTGACCGGCTCGAGATCGGTGCCGAGTGCACGAAAGCCGGCCTGGGCCGTACGCACGCACTTTTCCCAGTCATTGCGTTCGCGCACACGCAAAAAATTTTCTACCCGCGCGTAGTATTCGGCCAGATCATCCAGGGAGAAAGGCTGGCCGGCCTCGTTGGTCAAGCCCGAGGCGGGATGCCACTTGGCGATGTCCTGCGCATGCGCGCGCAGCGCAACCTTGGTGTTGATCGTCGTCGAACCGCCGACGCACTTGCCGCCGAGAAAGGTGAGGACGTCGCCGTCGGGCAGGGGCGCAAAGCGCAACGGCCAGTACAGATCGCGGTTGGCCTTGACTTCCCAGCGCTTGAAGTCCGCCGAGGTCAGATGCGCGCCGGCTTCCAGCAGCAGGACGCGACGGCCGCACTGGGCCAGTTCGCTGGCGATGACGCCACCGCCCGCGCCCGAACCGACGACGATCACCTCGTAGGAATCGCTCATGACGGTTCGCTCCCCAGATAGCTCCAGTCGCGTTCGAGATCGAGTTCGCGCGGCGGATGAAAATCGATTTCGCTCCAGGCACCCGGCCCCGGATGCCCGGGTGCGATGAAGTCGCTGTAGAACGCCTCGATGGCGAGCGCCCGGACCAGGGCGAATTCTGCCGTGCGGGAGAAGCGGGTGAGGCTGCGCGCAGAGTCCGCAACGGACAGCAGATCGATGGCCTGCAGGATGCGTTCGCTTTCCTCGACAGGCATCGCCGCCAGCAGGGCATCGACATACACGCTGGGCCCGACCCTGTGCGCCCCGGGCACGATCAGGGCGCACAGGGCATCGAGGCGTGAGGCGCGCTGTGCATCGAGGAAACGCAATCCCATGAGGTGCTCCTGCCGGTGTCCTTGCTCGTGGGAATTCTTGCCTGAAATGATCCTGCGTGCAATGCGCGGGAGGCTTTGATCTGCACGGTGCGCTCAGGTGCAAGCCGAAGTGCACATTCGGTCAATGGCGAGTGTGACGCACTGCGGCTCCTCAGTTAAGATGCATCCGCACTTTGGCTTGGCTGCACCTGCCGAGGACGATCCGGCAGACTGGAAAGGGATACCCGATGGCTCAGGTCGGACCGGCTGGCTGGAAAAACTACGATGATTTCGTCAGGGGCATCGCGACCCATCGCCTGCCGGCCAGCGACGGGCTCGTCGGGCGCGAATTGCGCATTGCCTTGCCTGAAGCGACGTTGACCCTGCGCCCGGCCGGAGCGCACCTGACCGACTGGCAGGAACGAGGTGCGTCGCCCGGACAAGGGCAGGATTGGTATGAGGCCATCGAGGTCGCGCCCGATACCTGGTTCATCGACCTCGCGCGCGCCAGCCGCCCCGATGAAACCTTGACCTTCGTCGTCAATCTGCGCGCTCGCCGCGTGCTGGCGATCCGCAGCCGGGTGATCAGTGCCGGGGAAGCGGCCGGCGAGCCGCGCGTCCCGCAGGAATTCCTCGTCGGCACGCTGGGCGACGATCCAGCCCGGGCAAGCGGCATGGTCCCGCATGAAACCCGTGATCTGATCGGCCTGCGGACTTTCCAGACCTACAGTCCGAATCACACCTACGAGCACACGTATCTGAATTCGAAGCGCTATGCCTGGCAGTGTCTGGTGGGCGTGCAGCGCGGCCACGGCGATGTGGATCTGGCGAGCTACTACCAGTTCGATGTCGATCAGTATGTTTTTACGTTCCGCGAATTCCTGATTCCGGTGGCCTCGGTGTTCTTTTTCAATTTTGCCAGCGGACGCTCGACGGGCAAGTTCCTTGGCGTGACGTCCGGCGGTGCGATCGAAAACAATCCGGCCGGGGCCTTCCTGCGCAAGGCCTCGATGACCTTCTATCCGGCCGAAGCCGCCCCTGTCTGAGCCTGCGACTGGAGACTGTCGATATGCGTACCCCCTATCAGATCATTGCCGATCACTACGCCGCTTCCGCCCGCCATGACCTCGACGGCATGCTGGCGGATCTGGCGCCGGAGGCGCAATGGATCGAAATGGACGGTTTTCCGATTGCGGGCACCTATGTCGGGCGCGAACAGATCGTCAAGAATGTCTTTGTGGCGTTTGGCGAGAAATGGGACGGCTTCGGATTCAGCCTGGAAAGGCTCATCGATGGCGGCAACACGATTGTGGCCCTGGGCGTCTACAGCGGAACCTTCCGGGCCACCGGCAGATCGATGAAGGCGCGGGTCGCCCACGTGTGGCAGGTGCAGGAAGGAAAGATCATCCGCTTCGAGCAGTTTGCCGACACTTTGCTCGTTGCCCGGGCGATGCGTTGAGCGTGAGCGCGCAAGCCACCCTGACGGAGCCGGCCGGGCGCAATGTTTCCTCCGGCGCCATCCTGGAATTTTCCAGGGTCAATCTCGCCTTCGGCGGTTTGCGCGTGCTGCGTGACGTGAGTTTCGCGGTCGGCCCGAGAGAAATCGTTGGCCTCATCGGGCCGAACGGAGCAGGGAAATCGACCTGTTTCAATGTCATCACCGCGGTGTACTCGCCCGACTCGGGCGAAGTGGCGCTCAAGGGAACCCGGATCACCGCAATGCGCTCCGACCGGATCTGCCGTCAGGGCATTGCCCGCACCTTTCAGCTGGTGCGGACTTTTCAGCGCATGACGGCTTTGGAAAATGTCATGGTCGGCGCCCTCTACGGACATGCCGGCAAGTCGGCGAATGCCCGGCAGGCGGCCAGGGACGCGCTGGCGCTGGTGGGACTGAGCGATCAGGGCGGGCGTATGGCCGCACACCTGACCTTGTCGGCGCGCCGCATGGTCGAGATTGCCCGCGCGCTGGCGGCGAAGCCCGCGCTGGTGCTTCTCGATGAGCCGATGGCCGGCCTCAATCCGGTCGAGATCGAACAGATGATCGGGGTGATTCGCCGCATGCGTGACGAACTGGGCATCAGCGTCCTGTGGGTGGAGCACAAGGTCGATGCGATCATGACCGTGTGCGATCGCGTGATCGTCCTCGATCACGGAGAGAAGATTGCGGATGATCGTCCCCACGCCGTCATTGCGGACAGCAAAGTGATCGAGGCCTATCTTGGCGAACCCGCTGCTTGAGGTCTCCGGCATTGATGCCGCCTACGGCGACAGCCAGGTGCTCTGGGATGTCTCGATCCGCGTGGACGAGGGCGCCATCGTCTCCCTGGTCGGTGCCAATGGCGCGGGCAAGACGAGCTTGCTCAAAGCCATCTCCGGACTGCTCACGCCCTTCAAGGGAGAGATCGTTTTTCGCGGTCGCTCGATCAGGGGCGAGACGCCACAGGAAATCGTCGCGGCGGGCCTGAGCCATGTGCCGGAAGGACGCGGACTCTTCACCCGCATGACGGTGCTCGAAAACCTCGAGCTCGGTGCTTATCCGTTGCAGGTCCGTTCCAGAATGAACGAATCGCTGCAGCGTGCCTACGCGCTGTTCCCGCGCCTGCGCGAGCGCAGGCAGCAAAAGGCCGGGCTGCTCTCCGGGGGGGAGCAGCAGATGCTGGCTATCGGCCGCGCCCTCATGGCGCGGCCGGCCCTGCTGATTCTCGACGAGCCCTCGATGGGGCTCTCGCCGCGAATCGTCAAGGAAATGTTCGGGCTGGTCCGCCTTCTGAACGAGCAGGGCGTCACCATCCTGCTGATCGAACAGAACGTGCACCAGGCATTGCAGATGGCCGACCGGGCTTTTGTCATGCAGACGGGACGCGTCATCATGCAAGGGCCGGGGCCGGAGCTGCTCGCTGATCCGGCCATCCGCGCGGCCTATATCGGCAATCTGGGGCACTGATGGACACCGTGCGACTGCTTGCCGAGCTGCTTCTCAACGGCGTGCTGTTCGGTGCGATGTACGGCGTGGCGGCGATCGGCCTGTCGCTCATCTTCGGCACCATGCGCATCATCTTTCTTGCCCAGGGCGCGATGATCGTGCTGGGCGGCTACGCCACCTACTGGATGTTCAAGCTCCTCGGCGTGGATCCCTATGTCACGCTGTTCCTGCTGGCACCGGCTTCGCTGCTGACCGGGGCGGTCATCTATCAGCTTCTGTTCAGGCGCGTTGCCGCGCTCGAGGACAAGAATATTTCCCTGCTGATCGCCGTCGGCTTCATGTTCATGCTCGAAGGATCGATGTCGATTGCCTGGACGCCCGATCCGCGTTCGATCACCACGGCGTACGCGACGTCGAGTTTCGAGGTGGCCGGCATGCATGTCTCGCTGACGCGATCGATCGGTTTCGCGGTGGCGATCGCCTCGACTTTCCTCGTCACGCTGTTTTTGCGCCACACGATGATCGGCAAGGCGGTCAGGGCGGTCTCCGAGGACATGGTGGCCTCCTCCCTCGTCGGCATCGCGCCGCATCGCGCCAACATGGTGGCGTTCGCCATCGGCATCGCGCTCGCCGGTGTCGCCGGCAGCACGCTGGCGGCGACGTATTCGATCGATCCGTATTTTGGTTTTCTGCTCAGCCTGAAGGCGCTGATTGCGCTGGCCCTGGGCGGACTGGGCAATGTCGGGGGCGCCCTTGCCGGAGGCATCCTGCTCGGCATCATCGAGAGCGGGTCTTCCTACTATCTGCCCGGCTGGAGCGATGCGATCGCCTATGCCGCCTTCCTGCTGGTGCTGATGTTCCGTCCCGAAGGGTTGTTCGTGCGTTCGTTGAAAAAGGCCTGATGCCCCATGCAAAACCGGTTTGCGACCATCGCGGCTGCAGTCTTCGTCCTGGCGCTGGCACTGGTGCCGCTCGTCCCCGGCGCGGCCGACAGCTACCTGTTCTTCTACCTGTTCCTGGTGTTCGTCCACATCACCCTGGCGCAGAGCTGGAATCTGGTGGCGGGGTATACCGGGCAGATCAGTCTTGCCACGCATGCCTTCTTTGGCGTGGGCGGCTACGCGACCGCCTTCATCTCGACGCTGCTGCTCGAAGAGGGGCATTTCTATTTCAATCCGGCCACCATGCTGGCGAGCGCCCTGATCGCCGCCTTGTTTGCCGCCCTCATCGGCCTGCCGCTGTTGTCCAAGCTGGCGGGTGATTACTTCGCGCTCGGCACGCTCGGCTTTGGCGAGATCCTGCGGGTGATTCTGGTCAAGGGCGGCAGCGTGACGGGCGGCTCGTTCGGCATCGCCATCTCCTCGGAGCCTTTCGAGACCCTGACGCCGCACTATCTGGTCGGCCTGCTGTTTGCCACCTTTGCCACGCTGCTCGTCTACCGATTGATCCGCTCGCGCATCGGCCTGGCGCTGATGGCGATACGCGAAGATCCGCTGGCGGCGGCAGCGAACGGAGTCAGTGTCCTCTACTACAAGGTTCTGGCCTTTGCCATCGGCGGCTTTCTCGCCGGCCTGGCCGGAAGCCTGTACGCGTTCTATATCTTTTCGGTGAGTCCGGGCGGGTTCCTGAGCCTGAACTGGACGCTCTATCCCCTGCTGATGTGCGTGATGGGAGGCAGCGGCACGATCTTCGGGCCGGTGATCGGCGCTTTTGTCATGACGGCCATTTTTGCAGCGGCGAACATCTGGCTGCCCAACGCGCATCCGATCCTGTCCGGCGGCATGATCATCCTGACGATGCTCTTCATGCCCAATGGCATCTTGCGAGTGGCAGGCGCAAAGCGGAAGAAGCCTTCCACGGCGCCTGGATGAGGTGTGTCATCAACGAAGGAGGAGGATGAAATGAAAAGAAGGAAAGTTCTGCAAGTGTTCGGCGCTGCGGCTGCGACCGCGGCATTGAAGCCCGGCCTGTCGCTGGCCGAGTCCGGCCCCTCGGAAATCGTCATCGGGGCACCGCTGTCCCTCACCGGGCTGCTGGCCGGTGACGGCCTCGTTCAGAAGTGGTCCTATGAACAGGCGGTTGCCGACGTCAATGCAAAGGGCGGCATTCTCATCAAGTCGGCCGGCAAGAAACTGCCTGTCAAACTGGTGGTGGCGGACGACCAGAGCGAGCCGGCGAAGGTGACCGATGCCATGGAGCGGCTGATCAAGGTGAACAAGGTCGATCTCCTGCTCTCCACGCACGGCGGAGACTTGAACATGGCCGGTGCGCTGACCGCCGAGAAATACAAGAAGTTCTACATGATCACAACGCTGTGGCCGCACATGTGGTCCCCGAAGAAATTCAAATGGTCGGCGCTGTTTTTCTATGATGCCGGCGGCGGCGCCGAAGTGCCTTTCAAGATATGGGCATCCCTGCCGCAGAAGGAACGGCCCAGCAAGGTTGCGGTGGTCATGGAAGACACCCCGGACGGCCAGGGTTTCGGTGGCGCCTTCAAGGCGATGGCGAAGAAATACAAGGTTGACGTCGTCATGGATGAGCCCCTCGCCGTAGGCTCCAAGGATTATTCCGCCTATATCCTGAAGATGAAGAGCAAGGGCATCGATGCCGTCCTGCTGTTCAGCAATCCGTCCGATGCCATCACCCTGGTGCGCCAGATGAAGGAGCAGAACGTCAGCGTTCCCTATTTTCATGGCTGGAAGGGCACGTGGACCGGCGAGTTCCATGAAGCGCTGGGAGCCGCTTCCGACTATATCCTTGCGGACGGTTTCTGGTCGGCCGATTATCCCTATCCGGGCGCCAAGGAGCTGGGCGAGCGCTACGAGAAGGAATTCAAGAAGCAAAGCGTCTCGATCGGCATGTTCTATGCAAATGCCCAGGTACTGCTGCAGGCCATCGAAAAAACCGGTTCCCTCGATCCGAAGACAATCCGCGCCGCCATTGCCGGCAAGGAGTTCAAGAATACCGTGCAGGGAGACGTGAAATTCGACCCGAGCGGGCTGGCGCTCATCAGCAGCTCGGCGAACCAGTGGTTCAAGGGGCGGCTGAACCTGGTCTATCCGCCGGTCAAGGGCGGCTGGCAGCTGAAAATGGCGCCACCGTGGAATCAGCGTTCCTGAGTCCGGGGATGCAGGGGGCAGTGGGCGGCGCAGGCCGCCCATTTTTTTGATCCACCCGGGACGATGCGCCTGCACGGATTGCTGCAGAGCAATTTTGTTCTTGAGGGTGCCACAGGCCTCTGCATGACCAAAACAGCAGTCATGAATTAAAGAATCCTCAAACGATTGCGCCCGGCGCGTGATGCGGGTAGTCTTCCCCCTGCATCGAATCGCTTTCCCCTGGTTTGACTCTCATTCAGAAAACTCCAACCATGGATCACGCTTCTTTCAGCACACTCAGCGAGCATCCTTCAGAGCGCGCCGCCTGTTGGGGGCGAATCTGCAACAACTATTTCGGGGGTCTGGATATCGATTTGCCGCAGGAGCAGCCACTCGATGGGCAACTGACAGCCTTCGAGGTGGGCGCCCTCAACATGATCCGCATGGATGCCACCTCCCACCGGGTCTATCGGCCATCGACGCGGCCCTCCTTTCCGACCGACGATCATTACAAGCTGCTGCTGCAGCTCAAGGGTCATGGCGAGTTCCACCAAAACGGCCATTACGCCCGACTCCAGCCCGGAGACTGGAATCTCTATGACCCGCAAATTCCCTATTCCTTCTCGAATCTGGGCAGCACTTCCTTGCTGGTGTTGCTGGTGCCCCGCAACCGCCTGAAAGGCTTCCGTTTCCCCAGCACCCACGCCGTCACCCCGGGGCAAGGCCCTCTGCAGGGCATGCCCTTGATGTTCGCCTCCTTTCTGTGCTCGATGGCCGAACAATTGCCCTCACTGCCCAACGCTATCGGCCAGTCCATGAGCGAGACCGTGCTGGGACTGCTTACCTCCACCATGTCGATCGAACAGGACCGTGCCGAAGCACAAACGCCGCTGCCCAGCGTCCTGATGGCGAGGGTCAGGCAGTTCATCCAGGCGCATCTGTCCGAATCCGACCTGACGATCGAACGCATCGCGCGCGAGATGCGTTGCTCCAAGCGCTACCTGCACAGAGTGTTCGAGGATTCGGACTGCTCCATCGATCGCTATATCTGGCAGACCCGGCTTGAACGCTGTCGCCTCCTCCTGGCATCGGCCGACGAACGCCGGCGCTCGATTTCCGAGATCGCCTACGCTTGTGGATTCAACAGCAGTGCGCATTTCTGCCGCCTGTTCAAGCGCCAGTTCGGCTTCTCGCCGGGCGAGTACCGCCAGCAATCGTTGATCGAGGCGTCCGCGCAGGACATCCTGACGCACTGATCACGGGCCGGATCGCACTCGCGGCGGCTCATGCGCCACCGCAACACTCGATGCTGCCTGCCCGGACAGATGGGCGTCCCCGCTGCGCAAAGCGCAGGATCGCGCTACGCTCGGCATGAGACGGGCGCGTGGCGTGGAAAAGTCAGTTGTCGCGAGACGGCGCCCTGGCGGCCTTCGCGTTCGGGCGTACGAGCTTCGCGCCGACGCCCGCGCGTTTGCGCCGTCCGGCGGTGACTGACTTTGGCCGGGGAGGGTTCAGCGCTGGATCGCTTCGCTGCCCGCGATACTGGCCTGACCCGTGGCGAGCCGCGCCAGGGCGACGGCGAAGCCGGAGACGCCGGCACCCTTGAAGAGCAGGCAGGGCTTGCCGGTACGTTTGCAGTGCTGTTTGAGCTTGTAGTAGGCCGCGTGGCTGACACAGTCTGTCGGGCAGAGCACGGCATCGGCGCCGTTGATGAGGTCCGGCAGGCGCGAGAGTGATTCTTCCTGACCACCGTCGTGGTGCACGAGGCGGATGCCGAGGCGTTCGGCGAGTGCGCGGTACTGTGACAGCAGCGTGGTGCGCCCGCCGACACAGAGCACGCATCGCCCGGCGGCGCGATTCTCGCAGTCATTGCACTGCCCGTCGCAGGCGGCCTCGTTGTTCTCGCAGGCGAGCATCATGCGTTCCAGTGCATCGCGCTCGGCAGCCAGGGTGTCGCGTTCGCGCAGCAGGGCGGCGCTCCGCTCGTGTGACGCCCTGAGTGCGTCCTGCAGCGTCCGGCTGCGCTCGGCGGCGGTGCGCAGTTCCTCGTTGAGGGCGGTCAGTCCCACCAGCCGGCGGCCCATGTCCACGATGGCCGTGCCGGACTCGAAGGCGTCGAGCCGCTGGCGCAGATCGGCGACATCCGCGCGTGCGGCGGCCTGCGCAGCCTGTGCGGTCTTCAGTTCGACTGCCAGCCGGCGCATCTCGGTCTCGGCGCCGGCGGCCTCCATGCGGGCGCGTTCCAGTGTGGCGGCGAGCTCCCCGTTGCGACGGGTGAGCCAGGCCAGGCGTTGGGTGTCCGCCGCCAGGCCGGCACCGACCTGATGGGAGAGCATGTGCACGTCGGCATAGACGGTGTGACGCAGTTCGTCGTTGGCCGCACGGTGCGTGAAGAGCGCCCACATCGGCCCGGCGACCTCGCCGTTCTCGTAGTGGGCGTTCCAGAAGGCGAGCAGTTCTTCCGCCGTTTTCATGCAATCAAAGCGGGTGATATAGCCGGCAAATTTCCGCTCGAAATGACGCTGGATGTCTTCGGAGACAGGATTGCGGCTGGCGGCGCAACCGACGGCCTTGACGTGCAGCAGATATTCGGTGCGCGCATCGCTGGCGAATGCGTGGCGCCGGGCAATGCGCAGCAGTTCATCCATCGCCAGACAGGTGCCGATCAGCGTGCAGTGGAACTTGTCCTTGAGAGTCCACAGGCGGGCGCGGGAGGCGGGTTTCTCTTCTGTCTGCGGCGCGGCTGTGGTGTCGGCGGCCTGTGGCTGGCCGAACTGCGCGAGCGCCCGGGTGATCGGGCTTTTGCGGGGAAAGGGTGGCTTCACGATGCCCATGCGCGGGATGGCCGTGCGGATGCGGCGGCGAAGGAGGCAGAGGGTTCCGTGCCGGGCGGCAGCTGACGCTCAAGGATGTCGATCAGTTCGTACGCATGCTCGCGCAGGTGTGCTTCGGCGCCGTCGTTCTCGGCGATGCGTTCGAGCAGCAAGGCGGCTCTTTCGGCAGCACGCGGGCAGCCCGTTCCCAGGTGTCGTGCCAGATGGGCCAGCGCCCCGGCCAGAAGTGTCAGGGCGCGGGAATCGGGATCGGGTTCGCATCGCAGCGGCCCACGGGCCAGGATGGGTTGCAACGAGGGCCCGGACTGGGCAAGTCGATCGGACATGACGCCACCTCCATGAAATACAGACGGGTTGCTGGCTGGCTGCCCTGGTGGTATCCGGGTGGCTGGCTACGCTAAAGTCAGTCCTGATGGAACGGCGTCAGACCCTGTTCCAGAAGTCCTGAGATATGCGTGTAATGATAACTATTCTCATTCATGCAGTCAATCTATATCGGAAAGTTTTTGTGGCCGGCCGTTTTTACGAAAGGCCTGCGACAGCGGCACGCGGGTCGGGCAAGACGCTGTCAGCAGTGTGGTGACGCCCCGGGAGCGTACGCGTCCCACCTGTTCGACAGGGAGGGGGCGGGCCCGCTGATCAAGACGGGCAAGGCGGGTGCGGGTCGCGCAAGGGCGTCGCGGGTCGCGGCCGGCGTCTGCCGGTTATCCGGCGAAGAAATCCTTGACCTTGTCCATCCAGGATTTGGCGCGCGGGTTGTGGCGCGAGCCGTCCTTCTGGTTGATGACTTCCAGCTCGCGCAGCAATTCCTTCTGGCGCTCGGTGAGGCTGACGGGGGTTTCGACGACGACATGACAGAGCAGGTCGCCGTGGCTGTGGCTGCGCACGCCCTTGATGCCCTTGCCGCGCAGGCGGAAGACCTTGCCGCTTTGTGTCTCGGCCGGGATCTTGATCTTGGCCATGCCATCGAGGGTGGGAATCTCGATCTCTCCGCCGAGCGCGGCAATACTGAAACTGATCGGCATCTCGCAGTGCAGGTCGTCATGGTCGCGTTGAAAGACGGCGTGCGGCTTGATGTGGATCTGCACGTACAGGTCGCCCGGGGGGCCGCCGCCCATGCCGTGCTCGCCTTCGCCGGAGAGCCGGATACGATCACCATCGTCCACGCCGGCGGGGATTTTCACCGAGAGCGTCTTGTGTTGCTTGACGCGTCCGGCACCATGGCAGGTGGCGCAGGGATCGGCGACATAGCGGCCGCTGCCGTGGCATTTCGGGCAGGTCTGCTGAATCGAGAAAAAGCCCTGCTGCATGCGCACCTGGCCGTGTCCGTGACAGGTCGGACAGGTTTTCGGTTCGGTGCCTTTCTTGGCGCCGCTACCGCCGCAGGTTTCACATTCCTCCATGGCCGGAATGCGGATGCGCGTTTCGGTGCCACGTGCCGCGTTTTCCAGGGTGACTTCCAGGTTGTAGCGCAGGTCCGCACCGCGATAGACGCCATTGCGTGCGCCGGAGCGCCCGCCGCCGAAGATATCGCCAAAGATGTCCGAAAAGGCATCGCCGAAGCCACCGCCCATGCCGGCGCCGCCCATGCCGGCCTGGGGATCGATGCCGGCGTGGCCGTACTGGTCGTAGGCGGTGCGCTTCTGGCTGTCGGAGAGGATCTCGTAGGCTTCCTTGGCCTCCTTGAAAAGCTCTTCGGCCTTCGGGTTGTCCGGATTGCGGTCCGGATGGTGCTTCATGGCCAGCTTGCGGTAGGCCTTTTTGATCTCGTCGTCGCTGGCGTCGCGATTGACGCCGAGTATTTCGTAAAAATCGCGCTTGCTTGCCATGTCGGAACCTTTCCGCAAAGACGCCAAGGCGCGCAGTCGTTCGGAGGAAACCTGCGGTGTTTCTTCGAGGGTTCTCCGCGCCTGCGCGCCCGGACGGTCAGCGGTTTGTTATTTGTCTTTGACCTCGGTGAATTCGGCATCCACCACATCGGCATCGTCAGCCTTGCTGCCGGCTTGCGCGCCTGCTGTATCGCCAGCGGCCGCCTGCTGTTCGGCATACACTTTTTCGCCGAGCTTCTGGCTGGCCTGAGCGAGGGCCGACGTCCTGGCTTCGATCGCCTCCTTGTCGTTGCCCTTCATCGCCTCTTCGGCTTCCTTGATGGCGTTCTCGATGGCTGATTTCTCATTGGCATCGACCTTGTCACCGTGATCGGCCAGTGCCTTTTTCACCGAGTGCACCATGGCGTCGCAGGCGTTGCGCGCGTTGACGGTTTCATGCAGCTTGCGATCTTCCTCGGCGTGCGCCTCGGCATCCTTCACCATACGGTTGATCTCTTCCTCGCTCAAACCGGAACTGGCCTGGATCTTGATCTTGTTCTCCTTGCCGGTGGCCTTGTCCTTGGCCGAGACGTGGAGAATCCCGTTGGCGTCGATGTCGAAGGTCACCTCGATCTGGGGCATGCCGCGCGGTGCCGGCGGGATGTCGGTGAGGTTGAACTGGCCGAGGCTCTTGTTGCCGGCGGCCACTTCGCGCTCGCCCTGCAGGACGTGGATCGTCACCGCCGACTGGTTGTCGTCGGCCGTCGAGAACACCTGGCTCTGCTTGGTCGGGATGGTGGTGTTCTTGCCGATCAGCTTGGTCATGACGCCGCCGAGGGTCTCGATACCCAGTGACAGGGGGGTGACGTCGAGCAGCAGTACGTCCTTCACGTCGCCTTGCAGCACGCCACCCTGGATGGCGGCGCCGACGGCGACGGCTTCATCCGGGTTGACGTCCTTTCTCGGCTCCTTGCCGAAGAAGGCCTTTACCGTGTCCTGCACCTTCGGCATGCGCGTCATGCCGCCGACGAGGATGACGTCCTCGATGTCGGAGACCTTGAGGCCGGCGTCCTTGAGCGCGACGCGGCACGGCTCGATGGTGCGGCTGATGAGGTCCTCGACCAGCGATTCGAGTTTGGCGCGGGTGAGCTTGATCGTCAGGTGCTTGGGCCCCGAGGCGTCTGCCGTGATGTAGGGCAGGTTGATCTCGGTCTGCTGCGAGCCGGAGAGCTCGATCTTGGCCTTTTCCGCCGCTTCCTTGAGGCGCTGCAGGGCCAGCACGTCGTTCTTGAGATCGACGCCCTGTTCCTTCTTGAATTCGGTGACGATGTAGTCGATCAGGCGCTGATCGAAGTCCTCGCCACCGAGGAAGGTGTCGCCATTGGTCGACAGCACTTCGAACTGGTGCTCGCCCTCGACTTCGGCGATCTCGATGATGGAGACGTCGAAAGTGCCCCCGCCCAGATCGTACACCGCGATCTTGCGATCGCCCTCTTTCTTGTCCAGACCGAAGGAAATCGCCGCCGCGGTGGGTTCGTTGATGATGCGCTTGACCTCGAGGCCGGCGATCTTGCCGGCGTCCTTGGTGGCCTGACGCTGGGAATCATTGAAGTAGGCCGGCACGGTGATGACCGCTTCGGTGACTTCCTCGCCGAGATAGTCTTCGGCGGTTTTCTTCATCTTGCGCAGCACTTCGGCGGACACCTGCGGTGGCGCCATTTGCTTGCCGCGCACCTCGACCCAGGCGTCGTTGTTGTCGGCCTTGACGATCTTGAAGGGCATGAGATCGATGTCTTTTTGCACTTCCTTCTCGTCGAAGCGGCGGCCGATCAGGCGCTTGACGGCAAACAGCGTGTTCCTGGCGTTGGTGACGGCCTGCCGCTTGGCTGCCGCGCCGCACAGGACTTCGCCGTCCTCGGTGTAGGCGACGACCGACGGAGTCGTGCGCGCGCCCTCGGCGTTTTCGATGACTTTCGGCTTGCCGCCTTCCATGATCGATACGCAGGAGTTGGTGGTGCCCAGGTCAATGCCAATGATCTTTCCCATGATGGTTCCTTGAATGCGTGGTTATCTTAGTGAGGAAATAGGGGTTTTCCGCGGATTTTCAAGCGCCGCGCGCTTTCGAGACGATGACGAGGGCCGGGCGCAGGACCCGTTCGTTGAGGGCGTAGCCCTTTTGCAGGATCTGCAGCACCCGGTTGGGTTCGCCGTCGTCCTCGATGGCGTTGATGGCCTGGTGGAGATTCGGGTCGAAACGGGCATCGACCGGATTGATTTCGGCAACACCGGATCTGTCGAAGGCGGCCGTCAGTTGCTTGAGCGTCAGGGTGACGCCGTCTTGCAGGCTCTCGATCGTGGTGTTTTGTGCAGCCAGGGCCGCTTCGAGACTGTCCTTGACCGGCAGCAGTTCGCTGGCGAATTTTTCTGCGGCGTATTTATGCGCCCTGGCGACGTCTTCCTGGGCGCGCCGGCGCAGGTTTTCGGTTTCCGCCTTGGCACGCAGCCAGGCATCCTGATGCTCGGACGCCTTCTGTTCGGCGGCCTGCAGCCGTTCTTCAAGGCCTGGCGTGGTTTCTGCCGTTGTTTCAGATGTCACCGGATTGTCTGCCTCGCTCGCGGGCGAGGGGATTTCGGATGAAGTGTCTGGCATGCTTGTACTTTCCTTTGCTTTTCCTTCGGGTCATCAATCCCGTGGCACATGGCGACGATCCGGCCGGTTTCAAGGGGTGGAGGCAAAAAAACCATGGGCAGGCGTTGTGCAGGGCCGGATTGCCTGCGGCCTCTTCGGGGAAATTGCCCGGCGCAAGGAGCGGACTGACTGCTACCATTGGCCGATGACTGCCGCAGCCATGACCGGGTGGATCGGCCCCTACCGGGTTCTGAAAGAGATCGGACGAGGGGCCACGTCGACGGTTTTTCTCGCCGAGGCGCCCGGTTCGGGCGGGCAAGTGGCCATCAAGCGGATCCATTTTTCCAGCGGTGAGGACGGAATGAAATGGACACGCCGGCTCAAAAAGCTGCTGGCCACCGAGGGGGCGATTGCCCGCAGGCTGGATCATCCGAATATCATCCGCATCCACGAGACAGTGTTCGAGGACGATCAGGCCTATATCGTCATGGAGTACATCCAGGGCACGGAGCTGTCGCAGTATTGCTCGCATGAGCGCCTGCTGCCGCTGCATCGCGTCGTCGGCATCGTCTTCAAATGCTGCCTGGCGCTCGATTACGCCTTCAAGCAGGGGATCGTCCACCGTGACATCAAACCGGCGAACATCCTGATCGGCGACAACGATGAGGTCAAGATCATGGATTTCGGTCTTGCACTCAATACGGCCAAGAAAAGCGAGACGGATTCGACCTTCGTCATGGGCGTGGGCTCGCCGGCCTATATGTCGCCCGAGCAGATCAAGGGCTATCCGCTCAATCAGAAGACCGACCTGTATTCCCTTGGTGTGGTGCTCTTCCATCTGCTCACCGGCCGCCTGCCTTTTTGTGCCGCCAATACGGCTCAGCTCATCTACAAGATCGTCAATGCCGATCCGCCACGGCCCAGCCAGCTCAATCCGAACGTGCCGGCGGCGATGGATCACATCGTCGGCCGGGCGCTGGAAAAGGATCAGTATTCGCGTTACCGCAATGGTGCCGAGATGGCGCAGGACTTGTCGGCCGTGCGCTACCGGATCGAAGAGGGAGACGGCGCCGTACTGGATTCCTCTCGTATCGATACCCTGAAGAAACTGGAGTTTTTCCGCGGCTTCGAGCAGGCCGAGCTCTGGGAGGTGCTGCGCATCAGTACCTGGCGCGGGATTCCGGCCGATCTTCTGATCATGCGCGAAGGCGATGAGGAATCCGGATTCGGCATCATCATCGAAGGAGAAGTGGAAGTCTCGGTCGAGGGTCGCGCCCTCTGCCGCCTCGGCAGGGGCGAGGTGGTTGGCGAGATGGCCTATCTCAACATGGATAATCCGCAACGCTGCGCCAGCGTGGTCTCGCTTACCCCCCTCGTCTATCTGGAAGTCAACCAGAACGCCCTGGCACTGGCCACCGAGGAGTGTTATCAGCGTTTCCAGAAAAAACTGGTGGCCACGGCGCTCAGACGCCTGGCCGCAGCGGATCGCAGTCTGGCCAGCCATGGCGAACCGGCGCACAAACCGGTTGCCTCGGACAGGCTGGAAATCGATCTCGATCTATTGACGGATGAAGATGTTTAATCCGTCGGTCAAACCGTCAGGTCGATCTGCTGGAGCGTGCCGGCGCTGCCGTTCTCGTTGAGGTAGAGGCCGCTCGTCCGCACGGCCCCAAGGGATTCGTTGCTGGCCGAACGCAGTTCGAACGGCGTGGCGAGCCGGGCAAGGGAGAGGGCGCCGACGCCGTGCGCCTTGAGGCCGGTCAGTGTGCCGGTACCTCCGGCTGCGGGCGACCACAGCAGCAGTTGCTCGAAGACGGCATCGTTCTCGTCGATCCAGCCGTTGCCATCTTCGTCGTATGGCGCCAGATCGGCGAAGCCGTCACCCGTCCGGGTGCCGAAGAGTTCGCGCCCGTCATCGATGTGTCCGTTGCCATTTGTGTCGAGGGCGAGAAAGCCGCTGCCCTGTGCGAGCAGCGGGACCGCCTCGGTCTGGCCGTCGGCATCCAGGTCGAAGGCAAAGCGTCGGGAAGACAGTTGTGCCGCCGTACCATCGAAATTCAGCACGAGGGGATCCTTGCGCTGTCCGTCACCGGCGCGCAGGGACAGGCGGCTCTCCTCATGCCAGGTGCGGTTCAGTTCGAATTCAAGATCGAACCGGATTTCCCGGCCATCGCCAGTGCGGATTACTCCGCGTGCGGAAAAATGCGTCTGCTCGGATTCGTCGAGCGTCTCCTGGCGATCGTATTCGACACCCCAGCCGGCATTGCCGCCGGGTTGTGCCGCCCGTTCCGGATCGGTTGTTCCGGATGATGCGACCGCGGGGCTGCCTTCCAGCGTTGCCGGATCGAAGACACGTACCGGACGGCCAGTGAGCATTTCGATCAATATCCTGAGCAGGGCTTGCGGGCTGTGCGCCGGTGCGCCTTCGGCCTCACGGGTCGCCGCCGCCCCGGGTTCGCTGGCGGCTTGTGCGGCCCGTGCCTGATCGGAGAGGTCGACACGGGAAGATGAACTGGCCACAGGACTCTGCCGGTCCTCGAAGTCCGGCCGGCGCGGTCCGATCCAGGTGCGCAGGGATTCGCGCACCGTGTGCTGGCGGCGCTCGGCATGGTTCGAGCTCATCTGCAGCTGGCTGTCGGCGATCTTCATGCGGGCCTCGAAAGTCAGTGGTGGCAGGACGGCGCCCTGCCGGGTGCAGGCGGATGATTTACCGGGAGCCGGGATGACCCTTTTCGCCAGGTGAAGCGAGACGCACCTGACACGTTGAAAGAAGCTGTCCCGGGAACGAAGCTTTCGCGGAAAGTAAATGTTCGCGGCGCGATTCGAGTGTCAGGGCGTCTCTGGCTTTCTTATCGGCAAAAATTGCCGAAACTTGAGTGTTTTCTCGAACAGCCGGCGTGAAGGCGGGAGATCAGGAATGCGTGCGGATCCAGCGGATCAACGCGCCTTCATCCATGGCGCCGGACTGGCGGGCGACTTCCTTGCCGTGGCGGAAAACGATCAGTGTCGGGATGCTGCGAATGCCGAAACGGGTGGCAATGTCCTGTGCCTGTTCCGTGTCGAGCTTGGCGAGGCGAACGTGCGGTTCCAGAGGGCGGGCCGCCCGGGCAAAGGCCGGTGCCATCGCCTGGCAGGGGCCGCACCAGGACGCCCAGAAGTCCACCACGACCGGGATGTCGCTGCGTGCGACATGGCGGTCGAAGGTGGCGGCATCGAGTGCCACGGGTTGTCCGTCGAAGAGGGCTTGTTTGCATTGGCCGCAGTGCGGATGGTCCGGCAGGCGTTCGGCGGGGACCCGGTTGGCGGCGTGGCAATGCGGGCAGACGATCAGAAGCGGCGGGGACATGCGTTTTTTCCGGAGAAGCCTTGGTAGGCAAATGGTGCCGTTTGTGATGCAATTCAAGGGCAGGTGGCTTGCAGCGTCGGGTCGTTGTGCATCGGGCATCGAAAAAAAAAGCTCAAGTTCTCCGGTTTATTGCCGAGAGAGCTCGCATGAACGTAGCTGGAGGATGCTTCAGACCATGGCACCGATATATGGCATCACGCGTGTGGATAGCGAAAGGAGCCGCACCCACGGCTGGCTGGTGACCATCCAGCGCCGGGGGGTGATTCATCGCAAGCAGTTCAGCGACGGCGTGTTTGGCAGCAAAGCCCGCGCACTGGCGGCGGCCAAGGTGCATCGCGACCAGATCATGGCCAGGTATCCGCCCCTGAGCCGGCGCGATCACGCCGAGATCGTCAAGCGCAACAACCGCTCGGGCGTGGTCGGCGTGTGTCGCTACTGCGCCTCGGCCCTCGATGTTCCCGAAAAGGAAAAGCGCTGGTTCTGGGTGGCCTCCTGGGTGTTGCCGGACGGGCGTGCCCGGCGCATGAAATTTTCCATTGCCAGATATGGCGAGGAAGAGGCCTTCCGGCTGGCCGTCAAGGCACGGCGCAGCGCGGTGAAGCAGATGGAGGGCGCCTTCGATCCGGGGGCCACCCGGCTGAAAAAACGCCTCTCGCGCAGTTGATCAGAGCCGGGCCCTGATCAGGCCGGCGAGCGCGGCAATCCATTCGTGCCGCTCGTTCAGGCAGGGAATCAGGCGAAATTCCTTTCCCCCGGCAGAGAGAAAGGCCGCCTTCGCCTCGATGGCGATTTCTTCCAGCGTTTCCAGGCAGTCCGAGACGAAGCCCGGGCAAACCACATCGATGTGATGCACCCCTGTGCGGGCGAGGGCCTCGGCCATCGGCTGCGTTGCCGGTTGCAGCCATTTGCCGCGACCGAAACGCGACTGGAAGGTGACGATGAAATCCTCTTCTGCGCGCAAAGACAGTTCGCGCGCCAGCATTTGCGCGGTTTCGAGACACTGCGCATGATACGAATCGCCCGCTTCGATGCTGCCCCGGGGCAGGCCGTGAAAGCTCATCAGCAGTTTTTGCGGGCGGCCGTAGTCCATCCAGTGTTGCCGGATCGATGCCGCCAGCGCGGCGAGATAGCCGGCATCGAGATGAAATGCCTCGAGGATGTCGATCTGTGGCGTTGCCGCCCGGTGACGCTGCCGCCAGGCCGATACGGCATCGAGGACGCTGCCGGTCGTGGTGAAGGAACTCTGCGGATAGAGCGGCAGGATCAGGATGCGCTGGCAGCCGGCCTGCCCGAGCCGGTCCAGGGCACTGGCGATGGAGGGCGTGCCGTAGCGCATGGCCCAGTCGATGAGGATGTCCCCGCGTCCGGCCTGGCCCAGATAGCCGCGCAGCAGCTTGGCCTGGCGTTCGGTATGCACCTTGAGCGGCGAGCCCTCGGCGAGCCAGATGCGGGCGTATTTTCTGGCGGATTTCCGCGGGCGGGTATTGAGCACCCACAGATGCAGGATCGGCCACCACAGCAGGCGTGGCAGTGCGACGACACGCGGATCGCGGAGGAATTCCTTCAGGTAGCTGCGCAGGGCGGACGGTGTGGCCGCCTCCGGTGTGCCCAGATTGATCAGCAGGACACCCGGTTTGCCGGCCTGCGCGGGCGGGGTTCCGCTCATGGCGCGGAGAGCGCACTGGAGAGGAGCTTGGCGGTGATGTCGACCAAAGGAATGACGCGATCGTAGGCCATGCGTGTCGGACCGATGACGCCGACCGAGCCGACGATGCGGCCATCGACTTCATACGGGGCGGTGACGACGCTGCACTCGTCGAGGGGGGCCAGGCCCGATTCACCGCCGATGAAAACCTGGACACCTTCGGCGCGATTGGACAGGTCGAGCAGCTGGACCAGCCCGGTGCGCTGCTCGAAGAGCGAGAACAGCTCGCGCAGGCGCGTCATGTTCGACGAGATGTCGGCCACGTCGAGCAGGTTTTTCTCGCCGGAGATGACGTATTGACCGGAGCTGTCGGCAACGGCCTGGTTGCCGGCTTCCATGGCGGCGGTCATCAGTTCGCTCATGTCGGCGTGCAGCTGGCGCAATTCTTCATGGACGCGCGCGCGGATTTCCGAGAAGTCGAGGCCGGAGAAATTCTGGTTCAGGTAATTGGCGGCCGTAACGAGCTCCGCGGGCGAGTAGCCGCGCTGTGTGAACAGGATGCGGTTTTGCACGTCACCCTGGCTGGTGACGATGATGAGCAGGATGCGCTTCTCGGACAGACCGAGAAACTCGATCTGGCGGATCTTCGGCGTGTTGCGCCGCGGCGCCACCACGACACCGGCAAAGCGGGTGAGTTCGGAGAGGAGTTGCGAGGCCGAGCTGATCAGCCGTTGCGGCTGGTCGGGTTGCAGCTGCTCTTCCATTTCGTGGATCTGTGCCTGCGGCAGCGGCAGCACGGTGAGCAGGCTGTCGACGAAGAAGCGGTAGCCGCGCGGCGTCGGGACGCGCCCGGCCGAGGTGTGCGGGCTGGCGATGAAGCCCATTTCCTCGAGGTCGGACATGACATTGCGTACGGTCGCCGGGGACAGTTCGAGGCTGGAGTGTTTCGAGAGCGCGCGCGAGCCCACCGGCTGGCCTTCCGCCACGTAGCGTTCGATCAGCGTCTTGAGCAGGACTTGCGAGCGGTGGTCAAGCATTGGCTCATTCTATTGAAAATCTGCCGGTCGCGCTGATGCGCGGTGTACCCGGTCCGGAGCCTATTTCTCCGCATCGAGCCGCAGCGAGGCCGAATTGATGCAGTAGCGCAGACCGGTGGGCGCCGGGCCGTCATGAAAGAGATGCCCCAGATGCGCGCCGCACTGGCGACACAATGCCTCGGTGCGACGCATGAAGTGACTGTCGTCGATGGCGGTGTCGATCGCTCCGGCTTCGAGAGGCTGCCAGAAGCTTGGCCAGCCGCTGCCCGAGTCGAACTTGTGCTCCGAGCTGAAAAGTCCGGCGCCGCAGCACACGCAATGATAACGGCCGGCGTCATGACAATCCCAGTAGGCGCCGCTGAAGGCGCGTTCGGTGCCCTTTTCCCGGGTGATGCGGTATTGCTCAGGGGTGAGCTGTGCGCGCCATTGCTGATCGGTCTTTTTCATGAGGAATCCTTTTCCGTGATGGCGGGCCTGTCTGTTGCCTGTCTGTCGGCCGTACGCTGCCTGAAAGTATAATCCTGTCATGGCCGGATCGTCTGCCTTGCCGCTGTCGGCGAGCATCGTCGTCTCGCTTGCCCTTGCTGCCACGGTCGGACTGGCCGAGGTGGCCTATGTGTTGAGCATTGCCGGTGCCCCTGTCGGCGGCCTGCTCATCGCCGTCCTGCCGATTTTCTTCATCGCCGCTTTCACCATCACACAACTGGTCTTCTGGCTGCTGCGCGCGCTCGCCGGCCGCTTCCTGCTGCTCGACATGCGTGCACACGCCGTCCTGTCAGGACTGACTTTTCTGCTGATGGGTGCGCTGCACGCCACGGAAAACATCGGCGTACAGCGCCTTTTGCAGGAACGGATGGCGTCCGGGGCAGCGCATGCGGGCAGTTGTCCGGTACGGATGGATTGCCTGCCCCTGCGGGCGGTGGCCGACTGGCGCGAGGCAGCGGTGGCACTGCGTGAGGAAATGGCGACCCGCGGCACGCTCGATGCAGAAGGGTTTTCGGTGTTGATGCGCGATCCGCAAGCGACGGTTCGTGCCGCACTGGCGCGTCGCACCGATCTGCCGCAGGAACTGCTCGAGAGAATGGCGGGAGATCCCGACCCCGGGGTGCGCGCGGCGGTCGCCGCTTCACCCCGTTTGAGTGACGATGCGCTCAACCGCCTGGCGTTCGAGCGTAACGAGGCGGTGCGCCTGGCGGTGGCGCGCAATCATAATGCGCCGCCGACGGCACTCGACATCCTGGCCTCGACGCCTTCCGCGCCGATCCGGCTGCTCGTCGCCCGGCATCCGCGCGCGAGCGAGCCGGTGTTGCGCCGCCTGCTCGACGGCAGCGGTGATGCCGCCGAGCAGATTGCCCGGGAGCGTTTGCGCAAAGGGGGTGCCTGAGCCCTGCCGGGCCGCTCTCAGCCCGGCAGGGTAAAGGAGAACGTGGCGCCTTCGCCGACCCGGCCCTCGGCGTGGATCGTGCCACCGTGGCGCTGGACGATGCGTGCGACGGTCGCCAGGCCGATGCCGCTGCCTTCGAAGTCGTGCTCGCTGTGCAGACGCTGGAAGGGCAGGAAGAGTTTGCCCGCCTGCGCCATGTCGAAGCCGGCGCCATTGTCGGTGATATGGAAGCGACGCAGGCCGGCAAGACCGGGCAGGGCGCCGAATTCGATTCGTACCGCCGTTTTTTTCGCCGTATATTTCCAGGCGTTTTCCAGCAGGTTTTGCAGGAGCATGCGCACCAGTTGCCGGTCGCCGACGGCGTAGAGGCCGTCCTCGATGTGCCAATCCACCTGGCGTGCCGGATTACCGGCAGCCAGGTCTTCGATGACTTCCCGGGCATAGAGCGAGAGGTCGATGCGTCTGGCTTCGATGTCCTTGCGCGAGATACGCCCGAGTTCGAGCAGGCCTTCGATCAGCCAGAACATGCGCTGGATGGCATTGCGGATCCGGCCGAAATATTTTTCCGAATCCTTGTCGAGCCGGCCGGCAAGCTGCTCGGCGAGCAGATGGGTGAAGCCGTCGATGGCGCGCAGGGGCGCACGCAGGTCGTGGGAGACGGTATAGCTGTACGCCTCCAGATCCCGATTCACCATGGCCAGTTCTTCGGTGCGTTCATGCACTTTTTTCTCGAGCTGGTCGTGCGCCTGGCGCAGGGCCTCTTCGGCGCATTTGCGTTCGCTGATGTCCGTGTACAGCACATAGCAGCCGATGGTTTCTCCCTGTGCGCCGGGGTAGGGCACGACGCGGGTTTCCAGATGGTGCAAGCGCCCGTCAGGGCCGGTGTGTGCAGATTCGAAAACCTGCGCTATCGTTCCGGCAAAGACGCTTTGCCAGAGATTTTCGTTGTGGCGGAAGGTTTCCGGGCCGAGGAGCTCCTTCAGGGAACAGCCGATCACCGTCTGGTCTTTCCTGCCGAAGAAATCCTGGAAGTGCGGATTGGCAAAGCGGCAGCGCAGGGTGCGATCAAAAAAACCGACCATGATCCGCGTACTGTCGATGAGGATGCGCAGCAGCGTGTCGCGATCGCGTACGGCACGGCGATTGCGGGTGCGCTCCAGGGCAGCGCCGATGACTGCGGCAGCCGCCTTCAGGGCACTAATCTCCGAAGTGCTCCAGAGCGGGTGCGGTGTGCGCTGCGAGACGGCGATGGCGCCCGCCAGCCGGCCTTCAGTAAAGACCGGCAGGGCGGCCAGCGCCAGAATATGGTGGCCCGCCAGTACGGACTGCAGGCGGGCGGGCAGTTGTGCGATCTGTGCCACGATCGCTTCACCGCGTGCGAGCCGGGTGTAGAGCGTCTCGAGTTCCTTGTCGGCAGCAGCGATCCCTTCTTCGGCCATCGACATGAACGTCGGCTGTCCGGGTACTGCCCAGGAGTATTGCGGCATCAGCCGCTTGCCCTGGTGTGGATCATCGATGAATTGAAAGACGGTGGCGCCCTCCGCCCCGGCGGCGCGGCCCAGGCGTTCGAGCACCTCCTGCATGACGTGCCCGATCGGTTCGTGCCCGAGGAATTTTTCGGCAGCGAAGCCGATTGCGAGAAGGATCTCCTCGCGACGGCGCAAGGCCTGATCTGCCGTGTATGCGCGTGCGTCGCCATCCGGACCGGAGTCGTCGTTTGACAAGTTTCCTCCCCTTGCTGTTCTTTGTGTTCTGCGAGAGCGTGATCAGCGGATGAATACTAATTCATCACGCGCATGCATGGCAATCAATGCCTGAAAGTTTATTGTCCCCTCGGGCGAACGGGACGGTTGCAAATCCGGGAGAGGAAGGGCGGGGAGTAGCGGGTGGAGGTTCGCGCAGGCCGCGAACGACACTGCGCGAAGTGAAGGGGCGGATCAGCCGCGGCGAATCAGCCGTGGGTCTTGGCGACCTTGACTTTCCATTCTTCGGGGCCGGAGATCAGATAATCCCAGGTGAAGGGCACCTTGCTCTCGGCCTCGATCTGGTAATAGAGCGGCTTCGGATCGTGATCGTTGGTGAAAATGAAGGCTTCGCCGGCCTTCAGTTCATCGTAGGAATTGAACACCATGTCGTGGCGCTCGGCGGGCGGATAGGGGCGCACATCGAATTCCTTGACGATCCGGATGTCCTGGGCGGCGTCGCCCTTCTCGGCTTTTTTTGTGATGTGCACGACGTATTCGCCCGGCTCGTTCTTCTTGTTCGTCCAGGTATGGTGGTCGGCGAATTTCTCCGTGAACAAGGCGTGGATTTCCGCCGGATCCTGCTCGGCGATGATTTCCATCGTGTCGCCCTCGGGCATCATGCCGTAGCGGTGGAAGACGACATGTTTCCAGTCCTTCGGGTCGACCTTGCGCAGGTCCATCAGTGTCGAGATGTCGGTGAACTGGCGTCCCTGCGAGGCCTCGTTGCGAGTCACTTTGACCTTCCAGTCGACGCCGCCGCGCTGCAGGTAATCCCAGCCGACGACATCACCGTGAATCGAGCGGAATTCATAGTAGAGCGGCAGCGGATCGTGGTCGTTGATGAAGATGAAGCTCGCGCCGACCGGCAGCTCCTTGAACATCTGCAGGAGTTTCTTGTGCCGTTCGATGGGGATGAGCACGCGTACGTCAAGCTCCTGGATGGGGTTTGTTGTCATGGTTTTCTCCTGTGTTGGGGTTGCCTCCTGTTTATATCACAAGCCATTGCCAGGCAGAGGCGGCCACGTCGCCAACAGGGTCGGTAAGCCGATGGCAGGTGGCCCGAGGGGGGGGGCTCAGGGCGCGGGTGCCCTGGCGCAGCGCCAGCCCTCGGGCATGCTGGCGTGAGTGAGTGCTTCCAGAACCCTTGTCCTGGATGCGGCGGGTAATTTCTCGTCCGCCTCGGGATAGATGACGGGCTCTTCGGTCTGGTTATGGCTGGCGAGCAGCGTCAGCAGTTGCCCGGCGGCGGCATGCGCCGCGTCCGCATCCGCGCGGACGAGGGCCGCTTCGATATCGTTCATCGCCTGCCAGATGTCGCCATGCCCGCGCAGCATGGCAAAGATCGCCGGCATCAGGCGTCCGGCGCGCAGAGGCGGAAACAGTTCGGTTTCTTCCAGGTAGATGTGCCGGCGCAGCAGCGTGAGGGCCTGTTTGATCGCAGCGGTATCGGGATGTCCGGCGCGGAAGGTCTGGATCAGCCGGTCGATTTCCTGATGCTCGCCAGTGAGTGTTGCAGACAGGGAAGATGCGCTCATGCGTGGCTCCTTTTCTCGCCGGCGGTGTGATGCCGGAAAGTCAGTGCAGGTGGGACGGCGCCTGCGGCAGGTCTTCGGGCAGTTCGGCGTGTGCGGTTTCACCGTCCGCCGTCGGATACAACGGCATGCCGCAGTCGTCGCAGAATTCGAGCGGGAAGCGCTGTTCGAGTATCGCCACACCGCCGATGCCGCTGTCTTCGAGGATCGACTCGATCTGGTTGGCGCTGTCCACCGATTCGTCCTCGCTGCCCAGGAGCGGCCAGACGACGCCATGTACGATGTCGTTCGAATCGGCCAGCGAAAAGCCGACGCGGTACTCTTCCAGGCGTTCTTCATGAAACGGCGCCACCACGGCGCGCAACTGCTGTGGGCGGACATTGAGCACGGTCTGCAGGAAGGACACCGCGGCACGCAGGGAATACACGCGCAGGCCCTGGTCGGCATTGCGGCAGGCGCTGTGAAACACCTCGGGCAGTTGCAGGTCGAGTGCGCAGCCGGTGAAGAGCGGTTGCAGCACGGCGCCGCCCTGGGCTGTCCATTGCCGGGTCGCCTGCTCGCGTGTGCCGTCGTCCTCCTGCCAGCGGAACAGCGCCTGCCCGCGCGGGGCGGCGACCGCACCGATCAGGTAGCGCGTATCGGAGATGAAGCGCGTTGTCTCCGGCAGCTGGCGCGGATCGATGTGCGGGTTCTTGTTCTGCGTTGCCGCCTTGGCCAGCTGGTTGGTCAGCCGCCAGGTGTCGACGAAACCGCGCGGCAGCTGATCCGGGCTGTAGAGGAAATCGGCCAGCCCGAGGCGTACGTTCTTCGCCAGGACATGTGCCTGCAACTGGGTGCACAAGGCGGCCAGCAAGGTGGCGGGCAGATTGCCGGCAGGGATGGTGAAGCGCGACCAGGCCAGCAGCGGGGCGGCAAACAGCGCAACGTCGAAGGCCTCTCCTTCGCTGCCGAGCACGCCGCTCTCGGCGCGCGCTTCGATCAGGTCGGCCAGTGCGTCGTAATCGCGTCCGTCACCGGCAAACAGATGGTCGAGGGCGAGATTCAGCGTCTCTTCGTTGCCGGTGCGCAACTGCCGGTCGATGGCCTCGGCGAGGCGGGTTTCCCAATAGGCATCCTCGATGCGGCTGCCCGAGGCGGCCAGCCCGGCCGCCAGCCGGGCCAGCTGTTCGGCGTCACGGTTGAGGACACCCCGGCGGGCAAGGCGGCTTCGTTTCATGGGGATTCTTCGGTCAAAGGGTCAGCGCCGATTCTACCGCGTTCACTCCCGCCTGCCCGCGATCGTCACCGATCGGTGGGCAGGATGAGCCCTTCCTTGATTTCTTCCATCACCACGTAGCTGCGTGATTCGGCCGCTGCCGGCAGTTTTTTCAGCACCTCGCCAAGCAGGCGGCGGTAATCGCCCATCTCCCTGATGCGCGCCTTGATCAGGTAATCGAAATCACCCGAGACCAGATGGCATTCGAGCACCTCGGGCATGAACTGCAACTGGTTCTTGACCTTGTCGAAGACCTCGCCGGACTTGGCCGAGAGCTTGATCTCGACGAAGACGAGAAGCGACAGGCCGAGCGCCTTCGGCGCCACGCGGGCGAAATAGCCGAGGATGACACCCTCGCGTTCCATGCGCCGGATGCGTTCCGCGCACGGCGTGGCGGACAGCCCGACACGCTCGGCCAGATCGGTGACGGAAATGCGTCCTTCGTGCTGCAGGATGTCGAGGATCTTGCGGTCCATCCGGTCGGGTTCGCGCATTTCACTATTCTCCTGAAAAAATTCCGTGATGATGAATGAAATTCACTGGAATTATGAAAATAACAGGGAAAAACACTATCAATAACTGCATAAACTACAGATTAACTTGTATAAAACGAATATTACGGAGGAAAGCATGAGAATCATCATACTCGGCGCCGGGGTGATTGGCACCACCAGCGCCTATTACCTGGCGCGCGCCGGCGCCCAGGTCACGGTGCTGGAGCGCCAGCCCGGCGTCGCACTGGAAACCAGTTACGCCAATGCCGGACAGATTTCCCCGGGATATTCCACCCCCTGGGCGGCGCCGGACATTCCCCTCAAGGCGATCAAGTGGCTCTTCCAGCGCCATGCGCCGCTGTCGCTGCGCCCGGACGGCAGCCTGTTCCAGTTGCGCTGGATGCTGGCGATGCTCGGCAACTGCACGTCGGCGCGCTACGCCATCAACAAGGAACGGATGATGCGGCTGTCCGAGTACAGCCGTCACTGCCTGCGCGAGCTGCGCGCCGAGCTGGGCAACGGCTACGAGGGGCGCAGCGGCGGCACCCTGCAGCTGTTCCGCAGTCCGGCCCAGCTGCGTGCGGCGCAACGCGACACGGCAGTGCTCGAGGCCTGCGGCGTCCCCTACGAGCTGCTCGATCGCGCACGCCTTGCCGAAGTCGAGCCGGCGCTCGCCCGCACTGCGCACAAGCTCACCGGTGGCCTGCGCTTGCCCAATGACGAGACCGGGGATTGCTATCTCTTCACCACGCAACTGATGGAAGCGGCACGTGCCCTGGGTGTCGATTTCCGTTTCGGCGTCGGTATCGACGGCCTTGTCGGTGCCGGCCAGCGCATCCAGGGCGTGCGCGTTGGCGAGGCATTGCTCGAGGCGGACCAGTATCTGCTCGCCTGTGGCAGCTATTCGCGCGGCCTGCTTGCCTCGCTCGGGCTCGACATCCCGGTGTATCCGGTCAAGGGTTATTCGCTGACCCTGCCGCTCGTCGACGCGGGGGCGGCGCCGGTGTCGACCGTGCTGGACGAAACCTACAAGGTGGCGGTGACGCGCTTTGAGCAGCGCATCCGTGTGGGCGGCATGGCCGAACTGGGCGGCTTCGATCTGCGTCTGAATCCGCGCCGGCGCGAGACCCTCGAGCGGGTCGTCAACGACCTCTTTCCTGGTGGCGGTGATCTCGCGCAGGGCGAATTCTGGACCGGCTTGCGGCCGATGACACCGGACAGCACGCCGATCGTTGGTGCCACGCCCTGCACCAATCTCTACCTGAACACCGGGCATGGCACGCTCGGCTGGACCATGGCCTGCGGTTCGGGCCGTCTCGTCGCCGATCTGATGCTCGGCCACACGCCGCAGATACGCACCGAAGGGCTTGCCATGTCACGCTATGGAAAACGGGCGGGCGACTGGCATCCCCCGCGCCTGGCCGGAGGTGCGGCGTGAACCCTCCCGTGGAGCGGGCCTCCCCGCCGGGCTGCCCCGAGAGGACGCAGCCCGCGGCACGCAGCGGGCTGCGCCCGCGAACCCTCGTCACCCTCTCCCATGAGAAGGGGGAGGGGAGGGCTTTCTCATGACCCGGCCGGCCGTTGCCCGCATCGACCTGGCCGCCCTGTGTCACAACTATCGTCTCGCCCGCCAACGCCATGGCGGGCGGGCGTTGGCGGTGATCAAGGCGAATGCCTACGGTCATGGGGCCGTGCGCTGCGCGCAGGCGCTGGCGGGCGAGGCTGATGGCTTTGCCGTGGCGTTTCTCGATGAAGCACTCGCCTTGCGTGAAGCGGGTATTCGTCAGCCAATCCTGCTGCTCGAAGGCGTGTTCGATGCGGCCGAGCTCGTCGCGGCTGTGCGCCATGATCTCTGGCTGGTGGTGCACCAGAAAGAACAGATCCGGCTGATCGGGCATGCCGCGCCTGCCCGGGCGCGGCTGCACGTCTGGCTGAAGATCGACAGCGGCATGCACCGCGCCGGCTTTGCACCGGACCGGGCGCTGCAGACATATCGTGCGCTCGAGGCCACCGGCAAGGTGGCGCAGATCACCCTCATGAGCCATTTTGCGCGTGCCGACGAGCCGCAGTGCGGCGCCACCGCCGGGCAGGTGCGGTGTTTCGATGCGGCCGTGGCGTCCTTGCCGGGGGCGCGCAGCCTGTGCAACTCCGCGGGCATCCTCGCCTGGCCAGATGCTTATCGTGACTGGGCGCGCCCGGGCATCATGCTCTATGGCGCCCATCCGGTGCCGGGCGCAACGGACGGGCTCAAGCCGGTGATGCAGCTGGAGAGCGCCGTGATCGATGTGCGTGATCTGTACGCGGGTGAAGCGCTCGGCTATGGTGCCCGCTTCGTCGCCGAGCGGCCCACCCGCGTCGGTCTGGTGGCGCTCGGCTATGCCGATGGTTATCCGCGTGCGGCTCCCGGAGGGACGCCGGTGGTTGTCGAAGGCCATGCTGCGCGCCTCATTGGTCGTGTTTCGATGGATCTGTTGACGGTCGATCTGACCCGTTTGCCCGAGGCCGGTCCGGGCAGCCGTGTCCAGCTGTGGGGGGCGCAGGTGCCGGTGAATGCCGTTGCCGCTGCGGCCGGCACGATTGCCTATGAATTGCTGTGCAACGTCAAGCGCGTCCGTATCGAGTACACGCGTGCGGCGGCGACCGGTGACGAGGCGCCGTGTCTGGAAGAGCGCGCCCTGGCCCGCCTGGCCTGATCCCGTGCCGCACCGTGCCCGGTTGTGTTTTGCCTGAAATATTCATGATTGCATGATTCGGGCGGGTGCTAGAATCAGCGCTTCCACGACGGGATTCTCCGGGATTCTCTTTTTCCCGTCAGTGCGGGAGGATCCCGTTACAGGTTTCAGGAAGCCAGGCATGTCGGATTACGTATATCGGGCAGAAAAACGTTCCACCTTGCTCAAGACGAGGGATGCGCAACTGCGCTTCGAGCGCCTTTTCGGTCCGCCTCATGATTACCCGCAAAAAATGCTGGAAACCGTGCGCAAGCAGTTGTCTGCACAGCGCGCCGTCTATCGCTTCGAATGCCAGACGCGCGCACCCAACGTGGAGAATAAAGACTACGTCCTGATCCGGGTGCCCACGCGCAACGCACTGTTTGCCGAAGTGACGCGCGTCACTGACGAGCGTAACGTCGCCTCCGGTGTCATCTACTTCGGCATCGACGATGCGCTCGGCCCGACCAACCGCTTCAGCCAGAAGCTGGCGATTCCCTTCGACAAGATCGATGCGCAGATCGATGGCGAGTGGGCCCAATTGTCGTCAAAGACGCTGGCCCGCCTCGCCATCTGACAGCAACGCAGTGGCCGCCACGGCGGTGACGATGCGAAACCCCAGCACCGTACTCTTGCGGTTCAGGGCGAGCAGGGCCTTGTCCTTGCTCAGCAGCAGGTCGGCGCGTGCGGCCAGTGCCAGCTCGAGAAATTTCTGATCGTCCGCGTCGCGGCAAAGGGGCAGCCGCCCGGCAACCGCTTCCACCGTGCACGACTGTGTCCAGCCATCGTAGGCGTCGAGCAGGCGCTGTGCCTCGACTTCATCGATGCCAAAGTGCGGATAACGCAGCACGCGCCTGAATTCGTCGCGGCAGGCGGCGTTGCCAAAACACTCGACGCGCTTCTCCTGCAGGGCCTGCCGCAGCGCGGTGGTGGAAGGGTCTTCGAAATGCAGCAGGTCAAGCACAATGTTCGTGTCAAGCACCAGCCGCAGCATTGCCGGGCGCCGCATCACAGGCCCAGCTGCGTGCAGACGTGCCCGGCCAGTGCCAGGCAGGCGGTCAGTCCGGGCGACTCGATGCCGAAAAGATTGACGAGGCCGGCCAGGCCATGCGTTGCCTGCCCCTGCACGAGAAAATCCGCCGCAGCCTCGCCCGGACCGGAGAGCTTCGGCCGGACGCCGGCATAGGCCGGCTGCAAGGCGCCCTGCGCCAAGGCCGGCCAATACTTGCGCACCTCGGCGTAGAAGGCCTCGCCACGGCGCGGATCGACCGTATAGTCGGGTGCCCCGATCCACTCCACGTCCGGACCGAAGCGCGCCTGGCCGGCGAGATCGAGCGTCAGGTGCACGCCCAGGCCGCCCGGTTCCGGCAGTGGATAGACGAGATGCGTGAACGGTGCACGCGCGGCCAGCGTGAAGTAATTGCCGCGCGCGTAGTGCATCACCGGCACATGGTGTGCGCTCAGCCCGTCGATCGAGGCGGCAAGGCGCGCAGCCTGCAGGCCGGCACTGTTCACGAGAATCCCGCTATGCAGCCGCATCGGTTCGGCGCCGCCGACATCGATGATGAAACCGTCCGTACACACTTGCGCACGAAGGAACGGACTCTTTAGCGCCAGCACCGCACCGTGCGCCTGGGCGTCACCGAGCAGCGCCAGCATCAGACCGTGGCTGTCGATAATGCCGGTCGAGGGCGAAAGAAGCGCGGCCGTTGCGGCAAGCTGCGGCTCCAGCGCCAGCGCCTGCGCGCGGGTGAGCGGCGCCAGATCCGTGACGCCGTTCTGCCAGGACTGACTTTTCAGCGCGGCGAGTCTTTCTTCCTGCGCGGTGCAGGTGGCGACGATCAGCTTGCCGCAGCGGCGATGGGCAACGCCATGACGCTGGCAGAATTCGTAGAGCTGGCGGTTGCCGGCGACGCACAGGCGCGCCTTCAACGAACCGGCCGGATAGTAGAGCCCGGCGTGGATCACCTCGCTGTTGCGCGAACTGGTCTCCAGGCCGATGGCGGCATTCGCTTCAAGGAGGATGGTCTCGATGCCGCGCCGCGCCAGCGCCCGCGCGCAGGCGAGGCCGACGACACCGGCGCCGACGACCACCGCACCCACTTTGTCCGTCATGGTTTTTCTTCGGCTTTCTTTGACTGAAAGGGTGCCGCATTGTAACGTTGAGGCACCCACCCGACAGGAGAAACCTCATGAGCAAATATGGATTCGGCAAGATCGTCAGCTACGGCCACGAAGAGGCCATCACCAGGGTGACCGAGGCGCTCGGCAAGGAAGGTTTCGGCATCCTCACGCAGATCGACGCCGCTGCGACGCTGAAGGCCAAGCTCGGACTCGACATGCCCCCCTATCGTATCCTCGGGGCTTGCAACCCGCCGTTTGCCCACCGCGCCATCAGTGCCGAGCCGTCGATCGGCCTGCTGCTGCCGTGCAATGTGGTGGTGCGCGATGACGCCACGGGCAGGACCCATGTGGAATTCATGGACCCCATCGCCATCCTGCAACTGGTGGATCGTCCCGAAGTGGTCGAGCTGGCGAAGGAAGTGCGCAGCCGCCTCGACAAGGTGATGGCGGCGCTTTAATTCCCGTCCGGCAGTCTCAGCAAGCGCGCAACACGTGCCGCATCCGGCTTCGTCTGGTGCGGTACGAAGCCCAGCAGCGGCGCGCGAAGGCGCGTGCGCAGCGTGTCGATGTTCTCCTCCACGCAGGCCATTGCCGGATCGATCTGATTGGCGATCCAGCCGGCGAGCGGCAGATCGCGCGCGCGAATCGCCTCGGCGCTCAACAGGGCGTGGTTGAGACAGCCCAGGCGCAGGCCGACGACGAGCAGGACGGGCAGACCGAGCCGCACGGCGAGATCGGCACCGTCCTGCGTGTCGCCCAGTGGTACGCGAAAGCCGCCGGCCCCCTCGACGATGAGGAAATCCGTGGCTGCGCGCAGCTGGTCGCAGCAGCGTGCGAGGTGATCGATGTCGATGGCGCGGCCCGCGTGCCGTGCGGCCAGATGCGGCGAGAGTGGTTCCGGGAGGAGGCAGGGATTGACGAGCTCGCGCGCTGCGGCGTGATTGCCCGCGGCAATCAGCGCCTCGACGTCCTCGCTGCCGCCGGCGGCGACCGGCTTCATACCCGCCGCGTGCAGGCCGTGCGCGGTTGCGGCGCGGATGAGGGCGCTGGCGATCAGCGTCTTGCCGACTCCGGTGTCGGTACCGGTGAGAAAGTAAGCGTGGCTCATAAGTCCCCGCCGCCCCTTGCCGGGAAGAGGGGGGAATTGCTTGCCGCTGCGCGATGTTCTCCTGCAGACTGTGCCGCCCGGGGGACGGTCCGGTGCCCGGCGCTCACTGCTCGAGTTCCGCGAGCACCTGCACCAGGCGCGCCACCTGCTCTTCGGTATGCGCGGCGGACAGTGCGATGCGCAGGCGTGCCGTGCCTGCCGGCACGGTGGGCGGGCGGATGCCGGGCACCCACAGGCCGCGTGTCTCGAGCCGGGCAGCCAGCGCCAGAGTTTCGGCGTTGTCGCCGATGACGAGCGGCTGGATTGCCGTGTGCGAGGGCAGCAGTGTCCAGCGTCGCGGATGCAGGCTCGCGCGCAACTGGGTGATGCGCGCGGTCAGCGCGGCGCGGCGCGCGTCGCCTTGCTCGATCAGGTCGAGCGCGCTGAGCAGCGCATGGGCGATGAGTGGCGGCTCGGCGGTGCTGAAGATGTAGCTGCGCGCCTTTTGCAAAATCCATTCGATGGCTTCTTCCGGACCGGCGACAAAGGCGCCGGCACCGCCGGCGGCCTTGCCCAGCGTGCCCATGACGACGAGGTGCGGCGAGTCCAGTCCGTAGTGCGCCGCGGTCCCGCGCCCCTGCGGGCCGAGCAGACCGAAGCCGTGCGCGTCATCGACGAGCAGCCAGGCCTTGTGACGCTCGGCCAGTGCGAGGATTTCCGGCAGCGGGGCCATGTCGCCGTCCATGCTGAACACGGCATCGGTGATGATCAGCTTGTGTTTTGCGCGCGAGGCGGCGAGTGCGGCGGCGAGCGCCGACAGATCGCAGTGCGGATAGATGTTCAGCTCGGCGCGGGCGAGGCGTGCCGCGTCGATCAGCGAGGCATGGTTGAGACGATCGGAGAAGATCGCATCACCGCGTCCGGCCAGCGCCGGCACTGCGCCGAGGTTGGCGAGATAACCGGTGGAGAACAGCAGTGCGCGCGCAAATCCGGTGAAGGCGGCCAGGCGTTTTTCCAGTGCGGCATGAGGCGCCATGTGGCCACTGACCAGGGGCGAGGCGCCGGCGCCCAGACCGTAGAGGCGCGCGCCTTCCTGCGCGGCGGCGATGAGCGCCGGATCGCTGGCCAGGCCGAGATAGTCGTTGCTGCAAAAGGCGATGAGCGGTGCGCCATCGACCGTCATCTGTGGTGCGCAAGGCGAGCTGACGAGGCGCCGGCGCCGGCGCAAGGCTTGTGCATCGAGTGCGGCCAGCGGCCGGGAAAAGTCAGTCATGGCAGGACGGCGTCCAGTGCGGACCGGGTGGCGCCGATGAGCAGTGCGATTTCTTCGTCGTCCAGAATATAGGGCGGCATGAAATACACCGTGTGGCCGAGCGGGCGCAGCAGCACACCGCGCGCCAGCGCCTCCTGATGAAACCGCTGTGCGAAGAGCGGATCGCTTGTCTGCACATCGAAGGCCCAGATCATGCCGGTGTGGCGAAAATGGCGGATGCGCGCATCGGCGGCGAGCGGCGCCGCCGCTGCGGTGATGTGCGCCGCGCGCACGCGGTTGGTGTCGAGGATGTGATCGCTGGCGAAAATCTCAAGGGTCGCCAGTGCGGCACGGCAGGCGAGCGGGTTGCCGGTGTAGGAGTGCGAGTGCAGAAAGCCGCGTGTTGCCCGGTCGTCATAGAACGCCTCATACACCGTATCGGTGGTCATCACCAGCGAGAGCGGCAGCGTACCGCCGGTGATACCTTTCGACAGACAGAGAAAATCCGGCCGGATGCCGGCCTGCTCGTGGGCGAAGAAACTGCCGGTGCGCCCGCAGCCGACGGCGATCTCATCGGCGACGAGATGGACTCCCCAGGTGTCGCACAGCGCGCGCGCGCGGCGCAGGTATTCGGGGTCGTGCATGGCCATGCCGCCGGCGCATTGCACCAGGGGTTCGAGGATGAGCGCGGCGGTCTCCTCGTGATGCTCGGCCAGATAGGCTTCGAGCGCCGCAGCGGCGGCAAGGGCGTGCGCGCGTGCGCTCTGCCCCGTGCCGCACTGGCGGCTGTCCGGGCTGGGCACGTTCTGTGCAGCGCGCAGGAGCGGTGCATAGGCGTCACGAAACAGTGCCACATCGGTGACGCCGAGGGCGCCGAGGGTCTCGCCGTGATAGCTGCCGGCGAGGCTGACGAAGCGGTTCTTGCCGGGTCGGCCGGCATTGCGCCAGGCATGCGCGCTCATCTTCAGGGCGATCTCGACGGCCGAGGCACCGTCGGAAGCATAAAAGCAATGGCCGAGCGTGCCACCGGTCAGTGCCGAGAGTTGCTCGGAGAGCGCCACCACCGGCTCGTGGGTGAAGCCGGCGAGCATGACATGGTCGAGTGTGCCGAGCTGGTCGATGAGTGCTGCAACGATGCGTGGATGGTTGTGACCGAAGAGGTTGGTCCACCATGAACTGATGGCATCGAGAACACGATGGCCGTCGCAATCCTCCAGCCAGGGGCCGCTGGCGCGGCGGATCGGCACGAGCGGAAAGCGCTCGTGCTGCTTCATCTGCGTGCATGGATGCCAGACAGCGGCAAGGCTGCGCTGAAGGAGGGTGTCGTTGTTCATGTCGTCCGGGGATTTTACGCGAGCGCCCGGCCGGGTGTCGCCGCGGGCGGCTCGCGGAGCCTCCCGCCAGGCGCAAACGCCTGCCAACTCCGGTAAAATGGCAGGTCTTCAGGCACCCTTGGCAGAGGTGGTCCGGGTGCCGCCAGACCTTCAAGTGAAACCCAGGGGAACCCTTATGGCATTCAAGAAAATCGGCGTCGTCGGCGCCGGCACGATGGGCAACGGCATTGCCCAGGCTTTTGCCCAGGCGGGCTTTGACGTGGTGATGAGCGATGTGGCGCAGTCGGCGCTCGAGCGCGCGCTGAAAACCATCGCCAGCAGCTTCGATCGTCTCGTCAAGAAAGAAAAGA
Organism: uncultured Rhodocyclaceae bacterium; assembly: GCA_964607005.1. GTDB lineage: Bacteria > Pseudomonadota > Gammaproteobacteria > Burkholderiales > Rhodocyclaceae > Desulfobacillus. The sequence continues at coordinate 32,610 of CAZSHO010000009.1, read as the reverse complement.
TGACGGCTGCGCAGAAAGACGCGGCACTCGCGCGCATTCAGACGGCGACCGAGATGGATGCGCTCAAGGACAGCGGCCTGGTCATCGAGGCGGCGACCGAGAACCTCGATCTGAAGCTGAAAATCTTCCGCCAGCTCGATTCGCTGACGCTGCCCGAGACGATCCTCGCCAGCAACACATCCTCGATTTCCATCACCAGACTGGCGGCCGTCTCCAAGCGTCCGGAACGGGTGATCGGCATGCACTTTTTCAACCCGGTGCCGGTGATGGCGCTGGTCGAACTCATCCGCGGCCTGCAGACTTCGGATGCCACCTATGCGGCCGTCGAGGAAGCGGCACGCGCTCTGGGCAAGGCACCCGTCCAGGTGCGCAACAGCCCGGGCTTCGTCGTCAATCGCCTGCTCTGCCCGATGATCAACGAGGCGATCTTCGCCCTCGGCGAGAACCTCGCCAGTGCCGAGCAGATCGACGAAGCGATGAAACTCGGCGCCAATCATCCGATCGGCCCGCTCGCCTTGTGCGACATGATCGGCCTCGATGTCGAGCTGGCCGTCATGAACGTTCTCTTCGAGGGCTTCAAGGACCCGAAATACCGTCCGGCCCCGCTTCTGGTCGAGATGGTCGAGGCGGGCTATCTGGGCCGCAAGACCGGCAAGGGCTTCTTCACCTATTCCTGATTCACCGTTCCCGCCTGCGCGGGAACGGATCTTCCTCCCTCCCGGCATGTCCCGCCTCCTCCTCGCGCCGCTGGAAGGCCTCGCCGACGAGCTGCTGCGTGAGCTGCTGACGCGGGCCGCCTCTTATGACGAATGCGTCACCGCGTTCCTGCGCGTCACCGGTTCGCTGCTGCCGCGGCGTGCCTTCTTCCGGGCGTGTCCCGAACTGCGTACCGGTGCGCGTACGTCGTCCGGCACACCGCTGCGCGTGCAGCTGATGGGTTCGGATGCGCGCTGCCTGGCGGACAATGCCGCACGCCTTGCCCAACTCAGGCCCGCCGGCATCGATCTGAATTTCGGTTGTCCGGCCCCGCTGGTGAATCGTCATGGCGGGGGGGCTGCGCTACTCGCCACCCCCGGGCGCCTGTACGAGATCACTGCCGCGGTGCGTGCGGCGGTGCCCGCCGGTCTTCCGGTCAGTGCCAAGATGCGCCTGGGTCTTGATGACCCGTCTGCGGTGCTCGAGTGTGCGCGGGCGCTTGCTGCCGGCGGCATCGACCGGCTCACCGTGCATGCGCGCACGCGCAGTGACGGTTACCGGCCGCAGGTGCGCTGGGAATGGCTCGCGCGCCTGCGCGAGACACTCGATGTGCCGCTGGTGGCCAACGGCGGTGTCTGGTCGGTGGCTGACTGGCGTGCCATCCGCGCCACCAGCGGCTGTGCCGACGTGATGCTGGCGCGCGGTGCCGTGGCGGACCCTTTTCTTGCCGCGCGCATTCGCGGCGAGCGCGGTGAACAGCCGGACGGGGCCGACTGGTGTGAGCTGCTTGAGCTGATCGTCGAATACTGGCTGCGCGTACAGGAGAAAGTGGCGGCGCACCATGCGCCGGGTCGGCTCAAGCAGTGGCTTGTGCTGCTGCGCCTGCGCTATCCCGGTGCTGAGCGCATGTGGCGTGCCCTGCGCGCACTGGGACGCCCCGAGGACATCGCGCGGGTGCTGGCACACGAGCGTGGCCAGAGCGCATGGGTACGGGCGGCGTGACATGGCTGCGCCCGTGGATCCCTGTACTGCCTGCGGTGCCTGCTGCGCCTTCTATCGGGTCGATTTCCACCGGCTCGATCTCGATACGGCACCGGGGGGCGCCGTACCCGCAGCACTGACTTTTCCGCTGACGGCCAATCTCGTGCGCCTGCGCGGCACCGACGATGTTCCGCCGCGCTGCGTGGCGCTCGAGGGTGTGGTGGGCGCGGCGGTGCGCTGTGCGATCTACGGGAAGCGCCCCGGTCCCTGCCGCGAGCTGGAGCCCGGCTCGGATGCGTGCAACCGTGCGCGCCGGCGCCACGGCCTGCCCGCGCTCGATTGAGACGCTACGTTTTCAGCTCATGACGCAGTTGCGTCCGGCCTGTTTGGCCGCGTAGAGCGCGGCATCGGCGCTGGTGACCAGGCATTCGAAGCTGTCGCCATCTGCCGGGTAGGCGGCCACACCGAAGCTTGCCGTGAGCGTGCGCCCCTTGCCGCAGGAGAGGCCCAGCGACTCGATGCGCTGGCGCAGGCGCCCGGCGGTGTCGATCGCGCTCGTCTTGTCGGTCTCGGGCATCAGCACGAGGAACTCTTCACCGCCGTAGCGCGCCAGCAGGTCGCTGGCGCGCAGTTGCTGGCGGCTTGCCAGGGTTACCTTGCGCAAGGCGTCGTCACCGGCCTGATGACCGTGCTGGTCATTGAGCTGTTTGAAGAAATCCATGTCGAAAATGATCAGCGCGAGCGGTTGCCGGCTGCGTGTGGCGCGCGCCAGTTCGCGTGCCGCGCTCTCGTCGAGGGCGAGGCGGTTCATGGTGCCGGTGAGCGGGTCGGTGCGCGCCTGCTGTTCCAGCGAGATTGTCTGGCGTATGGAAATCATCCAGACGCAGCCGAATGCTGCGGCGACGAAGAGCAGGATGATTGACAGGAAGCTCAGTGTGTGCCACGGGCCGGCACCCATCAGGTCGGTCGGCGGATAGAGAAAGGTATAGGCGGCACGCGCCACGGACACGAGCGAGGACTGGAGGAAGGCGATGCCCGTGAACCAGTATGAGGGACGCAGCCGCGGCGACACCTCGTTCATCAGCAGCCAGGCCGAGACGGTCGAGGGGATCGTCGTGATCAGCGTCACGGCGATGGTGCGGATGGCCATGTTGGGTGTGACATGGGTGTATTGGATGAGAAACAGCGTGAGGATGACGAGCAGTGCCGGATCGATCCATTTTGGTGGCTCGGGTTTCTGGCAAAACAGCGTGGCGCCCCGGCGAAAGTAGATCTGGCCGACGAGCAGCAGGTCGTTGGCAATGACGACGGAGAGAAAATCCGGAATCAGGCCGCGCAGGGACAGCAGCAAAAAGCCGAGCGCGCCGCTGGCGTAGGCACCCGCCCACCAGCGCAGCTCGCGCATGGCGGGCTGGCCGCGCTGGACGAAATACATGCCGACGGCGAAGGTGCCGCCGAAAACCAGCAGCATGAAGATCAGCGTGCGGATATCAAGAAACATGGTTGTTTTTCGTTATTGTCTTGTCCGGAAGAGCAGGCTTGAGCCGACGGCGCCCTGAACCGGCGCCATTGTAACGAAGCGGGCAGAATTGCCAAACCTGCCGGTACGCCGGGAAAGACAGGGATTCCCCTGATATCCCCCGGATACCGCCTGTCCGCTTCAGGCAATACGCTCCCACAGGCCGGTTTCGTCTTCGAGCTGATCGAGCTCCAGTCCCTTGAAGTCCCCGCGCGAGACGATGCCGATGATGCGCCCGTCCTCGACGACGGGCAGGTGGCGATAGCCGCAGTCTGCCATGTGACGCAGGGCGTCGATGGCCCGGGCCTGTGGTGCGATGGTGCCCGGCCGGGCCGTCATCACCTGTGCCAGGGGGGTGTCGGCGGGCGCGTGGCCGGCGGCGACCAGGCGCACTGCGTCGCGGCCGGTGAAGATGCCAACGAGACGGTCCCCTTCGGTCACCATCACCGCACCGACATGCTCGTCGGCCATGCGCTGGCAGGCCTGGCGGACACTGGCGTGAGCGGGCAGGGTGACCGGGTTCTGATGCTTGACAATGAAGGACAGGCAGCGGGAGGTCGTCATGGCCGGGACTCCGTGAAAGGATGAGGGGTTGCCATTTTGATTATAGTCAATCCAGTCCTGGTCCCGGCGCAGGCGGTACGCCGTGCCGGCGGGCGCATCCCGGCAGCAGGACCGGGCTGGAAGGCGGACCGGGCCTCAAGTTTTTCTGTCCGCTGCCGTAGACCCGGACAGATACCCTTTGACCGGTTCGAAAAATGGACGTCTCCGCCATCGCTTCTGCTGCCACAACCCTGAGCCAGATCCAGCTCGCCAGCCAGATCGAGGTGACGTTGCTGCGCAAGGCGCTCGATCTGCAGGGCGCAGGCGTGCTGCAGTTGTTGCAGACGCTGCCGACGGTCAATCCTGCGCACCTGGGCAATCACGTCGATACCTTCGCCTGAGAGCCCGTGAGCAGATCGACGGCGCGTCCCGGCCCGGGGCCTGCGCGCCAGGATTTTTCGCCAGCGCTGATTTCGCCCCGCCTTCCTCCCCGCAAAAAGTCAGTGCCCGCAGTACGGCGCTAAAATCGGCTGTCGCGCTGTACGCGGCCATCCTTCATCGAGCGGAGAGATCATGGACATCGGATTCATCGGGCTGGGTCTCATGGGGCGGCCCATGGCCATCAACGTCGCCCGCGGCGGCCACACCCTGCATCTTTGGGCGCGGCGCCCGGTCACGCTGGAGCCGTTTGCCGCTTCTGGTGCGCGCGTGCATGCCAGCGCGGCCGGGGTGGCGCAGCACGCCGACCTCGTCGTCACCATGGTGGCCGATGCGCCCGATGTCGAAGAGGTGGTACTGGGTGCGAACGGCATTGCCGAGGGCGCGAAGCAGGGCCTGCTGGTGGTCGACATGAGCACCATCGCGCCGGCGGCGGCGCAGCGTATCGGTGCGCGGCTTGCCGACGAGGGCATCGCCTTCCTCGATGCGCCCGTCTCCGGCGGCGAGGCCGGCGCCATCAATGCCACGCTCTCCATCATGGTCGGCGGCAAGACGGCCGACTTCGAGAAGATGAAGCCGCTCTTCGAACTCATGGGCAAGAACATCGTGCACGTCGGCGATTCCGGCGCCGGACAGGTGGCCAAGGCCTGCAACCAGATCGTCACCGGCATGGGCGTGGCGGCGCTGGCCGAGGCCTTCAACTTCGCCCGGAAGAGCGGCGCCGACGTCGCCCGCGTGCGCGAGGCGCTGCTGGGCGGCTTCGCCTACAGCAAGATCCTCGAAAACCACGGCCAGCGCATGATCGAGCGCAACTTCAAGCCCGGTTTCAAGGCCTGGATGCATCAGAAGGACCTGCGCATCGTCATGGAAGAGGCGCACCGCTTGGGCCTCATGCTGCCCGGCGCCGCGGCCACCGCGCAACTGTTCAACGCCATGGTCGGCGCGGGGCTGGGCGAAGAGGATTCGATCGCCCTGCTGAAATTGCTCGAGCGTATGTCCGGCGGAGAAGAGCACTGATTGTTTTTTCCCTCTCCTGCTGGCGGGAGAGGGCTGGGGAGAGGGTGGCATGAAACTCGGCTTCATCGGCCTCGGCGTCATGGGGCGCCCGATGGTGTTGCATCTGATCCGGGCCGGTCACGATCTGGCCGTCTACGCGCGCCGTGCCGAAGCGGCGCAGCCGCTGGTCGAGGCGGGGGCTGTGGCCTGCGCCACACCGGCCGCAGTGGCGGCGGCGAGCGAAGTGGTATTCACCATGGTCACCACCGGCGCCGACGTCGAGGCGGTAGCGCTCGGCGCGGACGGCCTCATTCACGGTGCCAGGCCGGGCACGGTGCTGGTCGACATGGGCACCATCGCGCCCGGCACGGCGCGGCGCATCGCGGCGGCGCTCGCCGTCAAAGGCATTGAGATGATCGACGCACCCGTCTCCGGCGGCGAGGTCGGTGCGCGCAATGCCACGCTGGCCATCATGGCCGGCGGCAAGGCCGAGGTGCTCGAACGCGTGCGCCCGCTGCTGGAGACGTTCGGCAAGACGATTGTTCACATCGGCCCGGCCGGCAGCGGCCAGGTGGCCAAGGCGTGCAACCAGATGATCATGGTTGCGGCAATCGAAGCGCTGGCCGAGGCGCTGCGGCTTGCACAGGCGAGCGGCGTCGATGGTGAAAAAGTGCGTCAGGCGCTCGCCGGCGGCTCGGCGGGCAGCCGCGTGCTGGAAGTCTTCGGCGCGAAGATGACGGCACGTGATTTTGCCGCCGGCGTGCAGGCCCGCCTGCACCACAAGGATTTCGGCATCGTTCTCGACGAGGCAGCACTGCTTGGCGCACCGCTGCCGATCGCCGCGCAGGTGATGCAGCAGTTGAACGCGCTGATGGCGCAAGGCGGCGCTGGCGAGGACACCTCGGCCTTGCTCAAGGTGCTGGAGAGGCTGGCGCCGTCCTGTCAGGACTGACTTTTGCGCCGGGCCGTTCTGAAACCGGCATGGAACCATTTGTCTTAACATTCGTCCTATCGAGAGCAAAACCCGAAAAACACCGAAAACAAAAAACAGCTGATGGCACAACCCGGCCTGTCTCCGGTCCTTCCGGACACCTGTAACGTCCTCGTGCTGCAAGGCGGTGGCGCGCTGGGCGCCTATCAGGCGGGGGCCTTCGAGACGCTGCACACGCAGACATGCCGGATCGACTGGGTGGCGGGCATTTCCATCGGTGCCATCAATGCCGCGCTGATTGTCGGCAATCCACCCGAAAAGCGTGTCGAGCGTCTGCGTGCGTTCTGGGAGCAGGTGAGCCTCGCGCTGCCGCTGCACCCGGATGGCAACACGCCAGAACCCCTGCGTGCCTGGTGGGACGACACAATGGCCTGGTGGGGGGCCGTCAGCGGTGTGCCCGGTTTTTTCCGGCCACGGCCGTTGTGGGCGTGGTGGCCGCAACCGCCGGCAAGCCTTTACGACACCGATCCTCTGCGCCAGACATTGCTGGCGCTCGTCGATTTCGACCTTCTCAATGACGGGCCGGTGCGTTTATCCGTCGGTGCGGTGGATGTCGAGAGCGGCAACTTCACCTACTTCGACAATCGGCGCGAGCGCATCGGCCCCGAGCATGTGATGGCCAGTGGCGCACTGCCACCGGGCTTTGGCGCCGTGCGGATCGGCACCCGCTGGTATTGGGATGGCGGTCTCGTCTCGAATACGCCGCTCGCCCATGTCATGGAACATCCGGCGGCCGCAGCGGGGCGTCCGATGACCGTGTTCCAGATCGATCTGTTCGGCGCGCGCGGCGCCCTGCCGCACAGCCTGGCCGATACGCAGGAGCGCCTGAAGGATATCCGCTTCTCGAGCCGTACGCGTCTGGTGAGTGACTTGATCCGCGAGCGTCACCAGTTGCATCGGCGCCTGCGCGAGCTCGCGCGCCTGCTGCCGGCAGACGTGCGCGAGAGCGATGCGGCGCAGGCGCTGCTCGCCGGCAGCGATGATCCGGCGATCAATCTGGTGCATGTGATCCATCGGCGCAAGTCCTACGAGACGCAAAGCAAGGACTACGAGTTCTCCCATGTATCAATGCTCGAGCACTGGAGTGCGGGTCTTGCCGACATGGGCGCGGCACTTGCCCTGCTCGCGCGTCAGCCGCCGCTTGCAGCCGGGGCGTTCCGTGTCCTCGATGCGCGGCCCGACGCGCCGATGGCACGCGATGTGGCGTCACGCCGACGCCCTGAGGAGCGCTGATTTCTTGTGCAGGTTTTTTGAAAGGAAAACATCATGAATGCCCTCAACGATCCCGCAGGACAGGCCAGCACCACCCTCAGCCTCAAAGGCAAAGTCGCACTCGTCACCGGCGCGGCGAGCGGCATCGGCAAACGCATCGCCGAAGTGTTTGCCGATGCCGGTGCACATGTCGTGATTGCCGACATCAAACTCGCCGATGCGCAGGCGACCGCCACGGCGATCGCCCGAAAAAGCGGGGTTCGGACGCTTGCCGTCACCATGGATGTGACCGATGAGGCCGCCGTCGATGACGGTTTTGCCGAGGTGCAGAAAAACCTCGGCGCGGTCGACATTCTTGTCAGCAACGCCGGCATCCAGATCGTCGCGCCGCTTCAGGATTTCAGGTTCGCCGACTGGAAAAAACTGATCGCCGTGCATCTGGACGGCGGCTTTCTCACCTCGCGTGCCGCCGTGCGCCAGATGATCGCCTCCGGGCGCGGGGGCAGCATCATTTTCATGGGCTCGGTGCATTCGAAGGAGGCCTCGCGTCTGAAAAGCCCCTATGTCGCCGCCAAGCACGGCCTCGAGGGGCTGGCCAAGGTGATCGCCAAGGAAGGGGCGGCGCACAACATCCGCAGCAACGTCATCTGCCCGGGTTTCGTGCGCACGCCGCTCGTGGAAAAGCAGATTCCCGAGCAGGCGCAGGAGCTGGGCATCAGCGAAGAGGCGGTGGTGCGCGATGTGATGCTCAAGGACACGGTGGATGCGCAATTCACGACCGTCGATGATGTCGCCCAGGCGGCGCTCACCTTTGCCTGCTGGCCGAGCAACGCGCTCACCGGCCAGTCGCTCGTGGTGAGCCACGGCTGGTTCATGCAATAGGCGGGTGCTGCATCAATCCGTGTCGGCCAGGTATTTGCGGATATCGCCGACCAGCGTGTCCCAGTTGTTCGACTTGAGGATGAAGCCAGTTGCGCCCGCCGCGAGGGCGCGCGCCGGCCATTGCGGTTCTTCCAGTCCGGAGAGAACGAGGATCGGCGTGTCGCGGTATTCAGGAATGGCGCGCAGCGCCTGCACCATCTGGATGCCGTCCATTCCGGGCAGCAGGCCGTCGATCAGCATCAGGTCAGGGCGCGTGCGTGCGCAGGCTTCGAGCCCTTCCTCTGCGCTGGAGGATTCGAGTACCTGAAAACCGGCCTGTTCGAGAAACAGGCGCACGATGAGACGGTCGGTCTCGTCGTCTTCGATGATGTGGATGGTTTTCGCTCCGCTCATGGCATCCGGTCCTTCAGACGGTGACAGGGCTAACGGGTTTGAGTCGTTGTCGCAGCTGGACAAGAACCCTGGCGTGTGCGTCGGTTGCCTCGTCGATGAGCGCTCTGGCGCGCGCCGTGTCGCCTTCACGTGTGGTGCGTTCAATGGAGGAGAACATGTCTGCCAGTGTCGTGGCGCCGACGTGGGCACTGCTTGATTTGAGATTGTGCGCGCGCTGGCGTGCCGCATCGGGGTCGTCATTCTCCAGCGCCTGCCGCAACTCGACGATGGCCTTGGCTGAATTCGCCTCATAGAGGCGGATCACCTGTCCGACGATATCCGGCTTGTCCGGCTGCTGCAAGGCGGCAAGACGATCGAGCACGGTTTCGTCGAGAGCGTCGATGTCGATGTGTGTGCCGCCCGGTGCGGGCGCTTCTGCAGCGGCCACTGCGGTCCCGGCCCCGGTTGTGGCCGGCAGCCAGCGCACCAGCAGTCTGTGCAGGCGTGCCTTGGTGAAGGGCTTCGACAGATAGTCGTCCATGCCGGCGGCCAGGCAGCGCTGGCGATCGCCCTCGATGGCGTTGGCCGTGATGGCGATAACAGTCTGGTGCTGTGCGGGGGTGGCCGTGCCTTCGCGTTGGCGCAGCCGGCGGGTGGCCTCGAAGCCATCGAGTTCCGGCATCTGGCAGTCCATCAGCACCAGATCGAAAGACTGGCTGGCCAGCCGGTCGAGCGCCTGCAGGCCGTTACCGACGACGCTCACACGCAGGCCGAAGGACTCGAGCATGGCCGTGGCGACGATTTCATTGACGGCCTGGTCTTCGACGAGCAGCACATGACCGCGCAGGGCCGCCAGCGAATCGGTGGTCCGGCCTTTTGCCGCCGCGTGCGGCAATTCGGCCAGTGCGCCAGGCAAGGGAAGCTCGAACCAGAAGATCGAGCCCTGGCCCGGCGCGCTTTGCACGCCGATCTGCCCGCCCATCAAGGTGACGAGCTGGCTGGAGATCGTCAGCCCCAGGCCCGTGCCGCCAAAGCGGCGGCTGTGTGAGGTGTCCACCTGGGTGAAGGAATCGAAGATCGCTGCCTGGCTCCCGGTCGGGATGCCGATGCCGGTGTCGATGACGCGAAAGCGCAGATGTCCGGCTTCCCGTTTTTCGACATTCAGGATGATGCTGCCTGTTTCCGTAAATTTGATGGCGTTGCCGACCAGGTTGTTGAGCACCTGGCGCAGCCGTGCCGAGTCGCCATGCACGGCATCCGGCACGCTTTCGGCAATGCGGCGGGAGAGACGCAAACCCTTGCGGCTGGCGCGCTCGGCGAAGGTTTCGATGACTTCGTCGACAAGCTGGCGCAGGGAAAAATCGTGCGGGGAGAACGTCAGCTTGCCCGCCTCGATCTTCGAGAAATCGAGGATATCGTTGATGACATCGAGCAGGTTTTCGCCTGAGCGGTGCAGGATTTCGAGCTGGCGGCGCTGACGCGGCGAGAGCGGCGTATCGAGCAACAGCTCGGCCATGCCGAGGATGCCGTTCATCGGTGTGCGGATCTCATGGCTCATGTTGGCGAGGAACTGGCTCTTGGCATGGCTCGCTGCCTGTACCGTGTCGCGTGCCTGCTCGATTTCCAGGCGCAGGCGGATCGCTTCGCGCGTGATGCGCTCGAAACGGCGCGCATTCGATACGGCGAGGTAGAGGAACAGGAAGATGCCGGCGCCAATCAGCTCCGAAGTGCGCACGCCGCTCAGCAGCAGGGTGATGCCCATCGGCGCCAGGGTGAGTGTGGCAAACGGCAGGTAGGCGCGAAAAATCTGCGCCATGGTGAACATGCCGGCCGCGCTGACGCCGACCTGGAAGATGCCAACGAAAAACTGTGTCGGATCGTCGGGTGGCGGAAACAGCACGGACCCGGCGAAGCCCCACACCATGCCGGCAGCGAAACTGCCATAGATGAAATGACGTCCCCAGGCAGGGGCTTCATCCGCAGAGGGCGTGCAGCGGCGCCATCTGCGGATTTCCAGATAGCGCAGCAGGGTGACCAGGTGATGCGCCAGATACCAGCCGACGAGCAGGGGACGCGGTGCGCCCTGCCAGAGAACGATCAGCACCAGGGTCGAGCCGAGCACCGACATCAACAGGTTGAACGGCGTCAATCCGTGGACGATGGCGATCTGCTCGGCAAAAATGCGCCGCTCGATGTCGGGGGAGGTTACCTCGGGGGGCACGCCTTTTTCCTTCTTGCTCCCTTATAAACAAGGCTAGCTTGCCAGAAAAATCAGGGACTGACTTGCTTTGCGGTGTTCATGCTGACGGCGTATGCCGGAAGGGAAAACTCACGCCTGCTGCCCGTATGTCCTGAATTTTTCCAGCACTTCATCCATTTGTGCCGTGTCGAGCAGCACCGGTGTGCCGATCTGCAGTGCGCGCCAGTATTGTTCGCAAAGCGATTCGAGTTCGACGGCCAGGTCGAGTGCCTGGGCCGGATCGCGGCCGAAGACGAGCAGGCCGTGGTTGGCGAGCAGGCAGGCGTTGCGCCCGGCGAGGGCAGCGAGTGCCGCATCGCTCAGCGCCTGCGTGCCGAAAGTGGCGTACGCGGCACAGTGCACCGTGGAGCCGCCGAAGCGGGCGATCATGTAGTGAAAGGGCGGAATGTCGCGGCGCAGACAGGCAAGCGCCGTGGCGAAGGGGGCATGAGCGTGCACGATGGCACCGGCCTCGGGGCGCGCGGCATAGAGATCGCGATGCAGGTGCCATTCAGAGGAGGGCTTGCGCGCCCCCTGCCAGTGGCCGTCGGGTGTCATCGGCACCATGTCGGTCGGGCGCATCGCCGCGGTGGCCAGTCCGGTCGGGGTGATGAGGAAGCCTTGCGCGCAGCGTGCGCTGACATTGCCGGCCGTGCCCTGGTTGAGGCCGTGCGCGACGAGGGCGCAGGCCGTGGCGAGGAGGTCTTCGCGCAATCGTGCCATGTCGGTCCTGTGCGTCATGTCAGAAAAAACGCAGCAGTTCGCCCGGCGCGCACAGACCCCGTTCGGTGAGGATGCCGGTGATCAGTCGCGCCGGTGTGACATCGAAGGCCGGGTTGGCGACCGGGCTCTCCTGCGGTGCGATCTCGACGGTGGCCGTCTGCCCCGTGTCGAGCAGGCCGCTGACGCGACGCACTTCCTCGGCATCGCGCGCCTCGATGGGGATGGCATGACCATCGGCGCAGGTGAAGTCGATGCTCGAGCGCGGCGCGGCGACATAGAAGGGGATGCCGCAATCCACGGCGGCCAGCGCCTTGAGATAGGTGCCCACCTTGTTGGCGGTGTCGCCGTTGGCGGCGATGCGGTCGGCACCGACGATGACCAGATCGATCTTGCCGTCCTGCATCAGCTGGCCGGCGGCGTTGTCGGCGATCAAGGTGTGTGCAATGCCCGCTTCGCGCAGCTCCCAGGCGGTGAGCAGGCCCTGGTTGCGCGGGCGCGTCTCGGAGACATAGACATGGACGGGGAGATCGGCCTGCTGCGCGGCATAGACGGGTGCCAGCGCCGTGCCCCAGGCGGAGGTGGCGAGCCAGCCGGCATTGCAGTGGGTGAGGATGCGCAGCGGCGGCTGGTGGTCGAGGTTTTCCATCAGGGTCAGACCGTGTTCGCCGATGCGCCGGTTGGCGGCCGCATCCTCGGCGGCGATGGCGCGCGCCTCGCGCCAGGCGGCGGCGGCGCGCTTTTCGGCGGGCAGCGGCGTCAGGGTGCCTTGCAGGCGGGCGAGTGCCCAGTGCAGGTTGACGGCGGTCGGGCGCGTGGCGGTCAGCGCATAGAGCGCACGCGAGAGCGCCCAGTTGTCGGCGCCCTCGCGCATCGCCAGGGCGACACCGTAGGCCGCGGTGATGCCGATCAGCGGGGCGCCACGCACCTGCATGGCACGAATGGCGTGAGCGGCTTCGTCCAGGGTACGCAGGGTGCGATGGACGACCTGATGCGGCAGCAGGCTCTGGTCGAGAATGACGATGGTGTCCTGTTCCTCGCGCAGCGTGAACAATGAGTCGGAGGGCATGTACCGATTTTAGCGCAGTCGCCGTGGCACAATGCGCGCATGCACGAGACCCCCCTTCGCATCGAGTCGCGCCTGCCCGGGGTGGGCACGACGATCTTCACCGTCATGTCGCGCCTGGCCGCGCAGCACGGTGCTCTCAATCTGTCGCAGGGCTTTCCGGATTTCTCGGCGCCGCCGCTGCTCTTTGAGCGGGTGGCGCGTCACATGCACGCCGGTGCCAACCAGTATGCGCCGATGGCCGGCGCCCTGCCGTTGCGCCAGACGGTGGCGCAGATGGTGGCCGCCCTCTATGGTGCGCAGTACGACATCGAGGAGGAAATCACCATCACCGCCGGGGCGACGCAGGCGATCTTCACGGCGGTGATGGCGCTGGTGCATCCGGGCGACGAAGTGATCGTCTTCGAGCCGGTGTATGACTCCTATGTGCCGTCGATCGAGCTGGCGGGGGGATGCGCCGTGCCGTGTCGACTGACTTTTCCGGATTTCCTGCCCGACTGGGACGCGGTGCGTGCGCGCATCACGCCGAAGACGCGCATGATCATTCTCAACACGCCGCACAATCCGAGCGGTGCCGTCTGGAGTGCGGCCGACCTGCAGGCGCTCGAAGCACTGGTGCGCACGACCGGCATCATCCTTGTCAGCGACGAAGTGTATGAACACATCGTCTTCGATCAGGCCGGGCAGGGGCGCCGTCACGAGAGTGTGGCGCGCCATCCGGCGCTCGCCGAGCGCAGCCTCGTCGTCTCCTCGTTTGGCAAGACCTGCCACGTCACCGGCTGGAAGATCGGCTACTGCCTGGCGCCGCGCGCGCTGATGGCCGAGTTCCGCAAGGTGCATCAGTTCAACGTCTTCTGCGTGAACCATCCGTTGCAACTTGCGCTCGCCGAGCACCTGGCCGAGCCGCGCCACTATCTCGGTCTTGCCGATTTCTATCAGGAAAAGCGCGATCTCCTGCGTGCGCAGCTGCAAGACTCGCGTTTCACCCTGCTGCCCTGTGCGGGCACGTATTTCCAGTCGGTGTGCTATGAGGCGATTTCCGATGAGCCGGATCGCGCTTTTGTCGAGAGATTGACCCGGGAGCACGGTGTGGCCGCGATTCCCTTCTCGGCGTTCTACGGCGACGGGCATGACGACAAGGTGATCCGCTTCTGTTTTGCCAAGAGCGAGGAGACGCTCTTGCGTGCCGGCAAAAAGCTGCGCGCCGTCTGAGCGCTTCAGTCCGCCCCGAAGACGGCCTTCCAGAGCGCACACACGCTGTCGACGTCGGTCTGGACTTCCCGCACGTCGATGCGGGCAAATTGTGCGCCGTTCAGGCGCAGGCCGTGTTGCAGGCGGCGGTAGTTCCGGTAGGCGGTGCGGGCCCCCTCGGCGAGTTCCCCGGAGATGAGACCCAGATCGGCGGCGATCTTCAGCAGCGCCAGATTACCCAGATTCCCGGTCAGTCCGGCATGTGCGTGCGCGTGGCCGAGCACCAGATACTGGACGACGAACTCGACATCGATGAGGCCGCCGCGATCATGTTTGAGATCGAACAGCGCACTCTTGTTGGCGTGGGCGGCGGCCATCTTCTCGCGCATGGCGATGACTTCCCGGCGCAAGGCGAACGGATCACGCGCCTGGCGCAGCACCTCGATACGAATCGCCTCGAAGGCGTGGCCGATGTCGGCATCCCCTGCGCAAAAGCGTGCGCGCGTGAGCGCCTGATGCTCCCACACCCAGGCCGCTTCGGTCTGATACTGGCGAAATGCCGCAAGCGAGCTCACCAGCAGGCCGGCCTCGCCGTTGGGGCGCAGGCGCAGGTCGGTCTGGAAAAGAATGCCTGCCGGGGTTGCGCTGGAGATCCAGGTGTTCAGCCGCGTGGCCAGGCGCGCATAGAGCTCGGGTGCATCCGGGTGCTCGTCCTCGTGCAGGAAGATGATGTCCAGGTCGGAGGCATAGCCCAGCTCCTTGCCGCCCAGCTTGCCGTAGGCGATGACGGCGAATCTGGGCGTTTCGCGGTGGCGCTTCTTCATCTTGCGCCAGACCACGCGCAGGGATTCGTCGAGCAGGATGTCGGCCAGTTCCGACAGATGGTCGGCGAGCTTTTCCACGCTCAGCAGGCCGGCCAGGTCCTGCAACAGCAGGCGGAACACCTGGGCATGGTGCGCTTCGCGCATCTGGTCCATCTGCCATTCGGTGTCCGCTTCGTGCTCGTCGAGCGTGATGGCCAGTTCGCGGCGAAACGCCGGCCAGTCGGGCGCATCCTCGATCTGCCTGACATCGAGCAGCTCGTCGAGCAGCACCGGATGGCGCGTCAGGTAGCCGGCCGCCCAGCTCGAGGCGCTGGCCAGCCGCGCCACCGAGTGCAAGGCCTGTGGGTATTGCTGCAGAAGGGACAGATAGGCGCCACGCCGGCTGATCGATTCGAGCAGATCGAGGCCGCGTGCGAGCGTGGCGTCGGGATTGGCCATCTGTGCGGCTGCCTCGATCAGTCGTGGCACCACGGCGTCGAAGCGCTCGCGAATGGCCGGTGGCAGTTGCTGATAGCGATTGCCCGCACGCAGGGCGGCCAGGCGCTGTGCGCTGGCGGGTGCATCGGCATAGCCCCGGCAGGCGAGTGCGTGGGCGGCGGCATCCGGATCTTCTTTCTGCCAGACGGGTGTCAGCTCGTGGCCGTCGCGATCCGGATCGGCGAACACGGCCTCGAAGTGACGGCTGACACTGGCGCGGTGCGCGCCCAGTTGCGCGAGCAGTGCGGCATAGCCGGAACAGCCCATGGCACGCGCGATGCGCGCCTGGTCCTCGCTGCCGTCCGGCAGTTGATGCGTCTGCGCATCGTCGAGATATTGCAGGCGATGTTCGATGCGGCGCAGAAAGTCATAGGCCGCGGCCAGTTCATCGACGCTCGATTTTTCCAGCAGGCCGTGTGCGCCGAGCTGTTCGAGCACCTGCAGGGTCGGGCGGATGCGCAGGGTCTTCTCGCGCCCGCCGCGGATCAGCTGAAAAACCTGGGCGATGAATTCGATCTCGCGGATGCCGCCCGGGCCGAGCTTGATGTCCTCGGCGCGTTCGCGTCGCGCCACCTCGTGGCGGATCTGCGCATGCAGGGCACGCATGGCATTGATGGCGCCGTAATCGAGGTATTTGCGATAAACGAAGGGGCGGGCCAGATCGATGGCCTCCTCGCCGCGCGAGCCGGTGAGCGCGCGCGCCTTGATCCAGGCATAGCGCTCCCATTCGCGTCCCTGCGTGATGAAGTAGTTCTCCAGCATGTCGAAGCTGATGGCGAGCGGGCCGGCATCGCCATCGGGGCGCAGGCGCATGTCGACGCGGAACACCTGGCCGTCGCCGGTGAGTTCGGCGAGCGCGCCGATCAGCTGGCGGCCCAGGCGTGTGAAGAATTCGAAGTTCGACAGCCGCGTGCCCGGACCGTCGGTTTCGCCGTCTTCGGCGTAGAGGAAGATGAGATCGATGTCGGACGAGACATTCAGCTCGCCGCCGCCGAGCTTGCCCATGCCGATGACGATGAGCTCCTGTGCTTCGCCACTGGCCGAGCGCGGTGTGCCAAAGCGTGT
Source organism: uncultured Rhodocyclaceae bacterium (assembly GCA_964607005.1). Lineage (GTDB taxonomy): Bacteria > Pseudomonadota > Gammaproteobacteria > Burkholderiales > Rhodocyclaceae > Desulfobacillus. The sequence goes on along the minus strand of CAZSHO010000009.1, from coordinate 16,398 downwards.
GGCGAGCGCCTGACCCAGCACGCGGGCGGCATGGGCCACCGTGATGTCGGCCAGCGCCGTCATGGTCTGCATGACTTCGGCCAGATCCGCCAGACCGGCCAGATCGCGCGCGGCCAGGCGGGCGAGCACGCGCGCGCGCAACTGACGCAGGGCCGGACGCAGGGTTGCCTCGTCGATCGCCCCGGCGGCGAGCGAGGCACGCATATCCTCTATGGCAAAAGGGTGATGCAGGGCGCCGCGACGCAGCTCCTCGTCGATGGCCGGCCGGCTCTCCAGCAGACGGGCAAGGAAACGGCTCAGGTCGAGAAGATCTGCCGGCAGGGAAGGGGGCATCATGTCAGCGCAACGGTGGCGGGAACGTTTAAGGGTAAAATCCGACTCAATCAACGAGTGTCGTGAAGGCTTGCCGGAGGCGGAGGTTGTGATAACACGATCGGCCGCATTGCAGCGCATTGTACTTGTCCCCGGGTTCGCTGCGCTGGGCTGATCCGCAAGCCCGATCACCTCGTGCCACTGTCCACTGTTGCAGGAAAGGACTGCGATCATCGCCCCGCTGCCGCGCAAAATTCCGCTTGCGCGCCTTCTCGGATGGATTCCCGTCTGGCTCAGCCGCCTGCTGGTCTGGCTGTTCTGGATCGGCTATTTCAGCTTTGCCCTGACCCTCTTGTCCCTGCGCTACTGGGTGCTGCCCAATATCGAGCACTATCGCGAGGACATCCAGGGCGGCATCTCGCGTGCGGCCGGTCTGCCGGTAAGTATCCGCCAGATCGACACGCACTGGCAGGGTTTGCGCCCGCATCTGACCCTGCGCGGCTTCAGCATTCACGATGGCGCCGGTCGGCCAGGACTGACTTTCGACACGGTCGAGACCGAACTGTCCTGGGCTTCGCTGTGGCGCTGGCAGTTGCGCCTGCACCGGCTCGAGGTCGATTCGCCGGCACTCAATATCCGGCGCGAGAAGGACGGACGCATTTTCATTGCCGGCATCGAGCTCAATACACAGGCGAGCGGCAATGATTTTTCCGACTGGCTCCTGTCGCAGGAGCAGATCGTCATCCGCAATGCCACCATCCGCTGGGACGACGAGTTGCGTGCCGCGCCGACGCTGACACTCGACCGGCTCAATTTTTCCCTGCACAACGATGGCGCGCGCCATCGCTTCGGCCTGACTGCCGTACCGCCGGCCGGGTTGGCGGCACGCCTCGATGTGCGAGGTGATTTCCGCGGTTCCGACCTTGACCGGCTGGAAACCTGGAAGGGGCAGGCCTACGCCGAGCTCGACTATGCCGATCTGGCCGGCTGGCGCACCTGGGTGGATTATCCGATCCAGCTGCCGCGCGGCTCCGGCGGCGTCCGCCTGTGGCTGGGCTTTGCCCACAAGCATCTCGAAGGCCTCACCGCGGATATCGCCCTGCGCGACGTCCGCCTGCGCCTGGCCAAAGACCTGCCGATGCTCGATCTGCTCAGCCTGTACGGCCGGCTCTCGGGGCGCCAGCTCGGTGAGGACGGCCAGGGTTTCGAAGCCTCCTCGCGCAAGCTCACCCTGGCCACGCGCGAGGGCATCGAGCTGGTACCGACGGATTTCAGCGTGCGCTGGCAGCCGGGCGCCGGCGGGAAGGCCGCCGAGGGCGAATTTTCAGCCAACCATCTCGACATGGACGTGCTCACACGCCTGGCCAGCTTCCTGCCACTCGACGAGGCAACGCGCCAGACACTCGATCGTTACACACCGCAAGGGCGTGTCGATGACCTCAAGCTGGGCTGGAAAGGGGATGCGGGCGCACTGGTGTCTTATGCCCTGCGCGGGCGCTTCGAGAAGCTCGGCCTGCACGCACAAGGATATTTTCCCGGTTTTGCCGGTCTGACCGGCACGGTCGAAGCCAATGAAAAGAGTGGAGTGGCCAACCTGGACAGTCGCCAGGCGGCAATCGAGTTGCCCGCGGTATTCGCCGATTCGCGCCTGGAGTTTGACCAACTGAAGGCGAGGACGAGCTGGACGGTGAAAAATGGCCGTGTCGAAGTGCAATTGCAGGAAGCCGCCTTTGAAAACAAGGATGCCGCGGGCAACGCCAGCGGCCGCTATCTGAGCAGCACCACAGGACCGGGCGAGATCGACCTCTCAGCACGCCTGTCGCGTGCCGACGGGGCGGCGGTCTGGCGCTACATGCCGCTGGCGGTCAGCCATGAGGTCAGCGACTGGCTGCGCGGGGCGATCAGCGGCGGGCGGGCGGATGACACACGCCTGATCCTGAAGGGCGATCTGAAAAACTTCCCGTTCACCCAGCCCGGCCAGGGGCTCTTTCAGGTGACGGCGAAAATTGCCGGCGCCCGATTGCGCTATGCCGAGGGCTGGCCGAATATCGACGACATCCACGGCGACCTGCGTTTCGAAGGCAAGGGCATGCGCATCCGTGCCGACAAGGGCAGTATCTATGGCGTGGCGATTTCCGGCGTCGAAGCGCGCATCGACGATCTGGAGACTTACGACGAAATCATCCACATCAGCGGCCAGGCGGCGGGGCCGACCGCCGACTTCCTGCGCTTCATCGATACCAGTCCGGTAACCGAGAAGATCGATCGTTTTACCGAAGGCATGCGCGCTGCTGGCAACGGCACGCTCGGCCTCAAGCTGACGATCCCCCTGCGCAGGCTCGCAGACACGGTGATCGACGGACAGTATCAGTTCGCGGGCAACGAGCTCACCGTCGACAGCGATCTGCCACCGCTCGCCGGCGTGAATGGCCGGCTGCACTTCACCGGCAACAGCATCAGCATGAAAGATGCGCGTGCCCAGTTGCTCGGTGCGCCGCTCGTCATCAATGCCGGCACGCGCAAGGATGGCGCCGTGACGATCGCCGCCCGCGGCAGCCTGAACATCGCCGAGCTGCGCAAGGTCTACGATGTCCCGTTGTTCGACCATCTCTCGGGCAGTGCACCCTGGCGCGCCACGGTGGTGGTCAATCACCGCAATGCGGATGTCGTGCTGGAGAGCGGGCTCGAAGGCATTGCATCGAGCCTGCCCGAGCCGTTCAACAAAAGCACGGGCAGCGTGCTGCCCGTGCGTTTCGAGCGCAGCACGCTGGAGGCAGCGGCCGGGCGCGACCAGGTGCGCATCACCCTGGGCAAGCAGGTGCTCGTCCAGCTGCAGCGTCGCCGCGAAGAGCACAAACCGGTCATCGAGCGCGGCCTGATCGGCATCAACGAGACACCGTTACTGCCCGAGAAGGGCGTGGTGCTGGCGGCCAGCGTGCCCGCGTTCAATGTCGATTTCTGGCGTGCGCAGTTTCCCGCCGTGGCCGGCAAGGAAGGCAGACTCGCCAATCCAGTGACGCAGATCAACCTGAAGACGCCCGAGATGACGGTGTTCGATCGCCCGCTGCATGAGGTCAGCCTGCGCGGTGCCCTGATCGGTGATGCCTGGCAGGCGCAGGTGACGAGCCGCGAGGTCAAGGGCGAACTCACCTGGAAAGGCGCCGAGCGCGGCCGCCTGCAGGCGCGCCTGAAGTCGTTTGTGCTCGACGAGACACATCAGGACAAACCGGCGGTGGCCGCCGAACCCTTGCGCGAACTGCCCGGGCTGGACATCGTTGCCGATGAGTTCATCCTGCGCGGACACAAGCTGGGCCGCCTCGACCTGGCGGCCACCAACACGGCCGATGCCTGGAAGCTGGACAGGCTGGCGATCGTCAATGATGACGGCTCGCTGACCTCCGACGGTCTGTGGCGCGGCCAGGACACCGCGCTCAATTTCAAGCTCGATGTGCGCAACATCGACAAGATGCTCGAGCGCCTGGGCTATGCCGATGCCGTGCGGCGCGGCACGGCGAAACTCGAAGGCAGGCTCTCCTGGGCCGGCACCCCGGTACAGATCGATTACGCCACCCTGAAAGGCGAGCTGAAGGCCGAAGCGGCCAATGGCCAGTTCAACAAGCTCGATCCCGGCGTCGGGCGTCTGCTCGGCATCCTCAGCCTGCAGTCGCTGCCGCGGCGCATCACTCTGGATTTCCGCGATATTTTCAGCGAAGGATTCGCCTTCGACAGCATCATCGGCAGTGCGCGCGTGACCAACGGCGTCCTGCGCACGAAAAACCTGCAGATCAGCGGCCCGGCGGCAAAGATTTTCATGGCGGGCGAGGTCAGCGTGCCCGACGAGACGCAGAATCTCACCGTGCGCATCGAGCCGGCGCTGGGTGAATCGGTCGCCATCGGCGCCATGATCGCCAACCCGGCGATCGGCGCGGCCGCCTGGGTGGCACAGAAAATACTCATGGATCCGTTCGGGAAGATTTTTGCCTTCGAGTACACCATCACCGGCAGCTGGAGCGATCCGAAGGTCGAGAAGCTGAACCCGCAAACCGCCGCACGCAAGGAGGACAGCCAGCCATGACGACGATGCGCATTGCAGCCGTGCAGATGGTCTGCGGCCCGGACATCGAAGACAACCTGCGTGAGGCCGGCCGACGTATCGCCGAGGCGGCTGCCGCCGGCGCGCGTCTGGTGGCCTTGCCCGAGTACTTCCCGCTCATCAGTGGCAACGAGACCGACAAGGTACGCGCACGCGAGCGCGAAGGCAGCGGTCCGCTGCAGGATTTTCTGCGTGAAGCCGCCGTGCGGCACAAAATCTGGCTCGTGGGCGGCTCGATTCCCCTCGAGGCCTCGGTGCCCGACAAAGTGCGCAACAGTTGTCTCGTCTATGACGAGCACGGTGTCCGGGTGGCGCGCTACGACAAGATGCATCTGTTCGGCTTTCAGCAGGATGCCGAGCGCTACAACGAGAGCCTGACCATCGAGCCAGGCGACAGGGTGGTGGCCTTCGACGCGCCGTTCGGACGCATCGGCCTGTCGATCTGCTATGACCTGCGCTTCCCCGAACTCTACCGTGCGCTGGGTGCGGAAAAACCGCTCGACTTGATCGTCGTGCCGGCCGCCTTCACGCACACCACCGGACAGGCGCATTGGGAGCTCCTGCTGCGCGCGCGCGCCGTCGAGAACCTCTGCTACGTGCTGGCGCCCGCCCAGGGCGGCACGCATCCGAGCGGGCGCATGACCTGGGGCGAGAGCATGGTGATCGACCCCTGGGGCGCCATCCTCGACCGTCTGGCGAAGGGGCCGGGCGTCGTCCTCGCCGAATTCGATCCGGCGCGCCTGGCCGAGCGGCGCGCCGCCCTGCCGGCACTCGAACACCGTAAAATCCGATGAACCGAAACCGCTTCCCGCATCGTGCCGGAAGCCGTTGTCCTTGCCGAAGATGACCATGTCCGCAACCGCCCTCGATACCGCTGAAGCCTGCCTGCTGGCGCCTTACGACCTGACGACGCACCGGCTCGCCTCGGTGTTCGGCGAGCTCTACCGCCATCGGCTCGATGACGCCGACCTGTATTTCCAGTACAGCCGCTCCGAGGCCTGGAGCCTGGAGGAGGGCATCGTCAAGTCGGGCAGTTTCAACATCGAGAACGGCGTCGGCGTGCGCGCCCTCTCGGGTGAAAAAACCGCCTTCGCCTACTCCGACGAGATTTCCCTGCCGGCACTCAGCGCCGCCGCACAGGCGACGCGGGCAATCGCCGCGCAGGGCGCCCGGTCGCGCCAGCCGCTGCTTGCCGCCCGGCCGCTGCCGGCGCTGTATCGCGCGGATGATCCGCTCGCCTCGCTGCACGATACCGAGAAAGTCCGCCTGCTCGAACGGCTCGAAGGCTTCGCCCGTGCCGAAGAACCCCGCGTCGTCGAGGTGATGGCGCACATCGCCGGCGTGTACGAAGTGATCCTCGTCGCCCGCGCCGATGGACGCCTTGCCGCCGACGTGCGCCCGCTGGTGCGCGTCTCCGTCACGGTCATCCTCGAAGAGCAGGGCCGGCGCGAGCAAGGCTCCTCCGGCGGCGGCGGGCGTTTCGATTATGGTTATTTCAGCGACGCGGTGCTGCGCGACTACGCGCACAAGGCCGTGCATCAGGCGCGCGTCAATCTCGCCGCCCGGCCGGCGCCCGCCGGCGAGATGACCGTCGTGCTCGGCAATGGCTGGCCCGGCATCCTGCTGCACGAGGCGATCGGCCACGGTCTCGAAGGCGATTTCAACCGCAAGGGCAGCTCGGCCTTTGCCGGGCGCATCGGCGAGCGCGTCGCCGCACCCGGCGTGACGGTGGTCGACGACGGCACGATTCCCGGCCGGCGCGGTTCGCTCAACGTCGACGACGAAGGCAATCCGACCCGGCGCACCGTGCTGATCGAGGACGGCATCCTCGTCGGCTACATGCAGGACACGCTCAATGCGCGCCTGATGGGCGTGCCGGTGACCGGCAACGGCCGGCGCGAATCCTTTGCCCACCTGCCGCTGCCGCGCATGACCAACACCTGCATGCTCAACGGCAGCCGCGATCCGCAGGAGATCATCGCCTCGGTGAAGAAGGGCTTGTATGCCGCCAATTTCGGCGGCGGCCAGGTCGACATCACCAGCGGCAAGTTCGTCTTCTCCGCCGCCGAGGCCTACCTCATCGAAAACGGCAGGGTGACCCGGCCGGTGAAGGGCGCCACCCTCATCGGCAACGGGCCGGACGTGCTCACCCGCGTCTCGATGATCGGCAACGACCTGTCCCTCGACCCCGGGGTCGGCACCTGCGGCAAGGAAGGGCAGAGCGTGCCGGTCGGCGTCGGCCAGCCGACGCTGCGCATCGAAAGGCTCACGGTCGGGGGGACGGGCTGAGGGGGGGCGGCCGACGAAGGAGCTTGATCGAGAGCGACACGCCTGGGAGCGGTGTTTGCCGCTTCGGCGGCATCCCTTTCATCGTTCCCGCCCCGCCTCATGCCAGACTTTTCGCACCGGCGAGAGCAGGTATTCCATCACCGTGCGTCGTCCGAGCAGGATTTCCACGTTGGCCTGCATCCCGGCCGTGAGTGGAAAACGTTCCCCGTCCAGCTCGACATGCATCGATCCGAGCGTCACCAGCGCCCGGTAGACGAGCGGGGCGGATTTGCCGCCCCTGCCGGTGTCGGCACCGACGTTCTGTTGACCAGACGCGCTGCCGTCGGTCGCGTCTGCGCTGACATGCTCCACCTTGCCATCGACCATGCCGTACTGCTGAAATGGAAAGGCGGCTAGTTTGATTTTCACCGGCTGACCCTGGCGTACGAATCCGATATCCTGGTTCGACACCCACACCTCCGCCCTCAGCACATCATCCTTGGGAACGACCGTAAGCAATACGGTGCCGGGCTGAACCACCGTGCCGGCAGTATGGGTAGCGATATCCTTGACCACGCCGGACTGGGAGGCCTTGAGTTCGAGCAATTCCTGTCGGTGTGCCTGCTTGGCGCGCTCCTGGGCGAGTTTCTCCAGCTGTCCTTGAATATCGTTGCGCTCGGCGTAGAGCTGCCGCTGGTTGTCCGAGCGGATTTGCAGGAGATGCTTCTCCGACTGGGCGATGGATGCGCGGGCGGAATCGATGACGTGCTCCTGGGTCTTGAGTTCCTGCTCTTTCTCGGTGCGTTCGCGTTTTTTGTCCGAGGCCATGAGCGTGCCGGCGAATCCATCCTTGACGAGCTTGTCGAAGGCGGCTTCCTGGGCGCGGTAGTGCGGCAGCGTCTCGGCAAGCCTGGTCCTGACCTGCCGGGCGACGGACAATTCCTGCCTGGCCTTCTCCAGCCTGGCGCGTTCCTCGGCCAACGCCGCTTCCAGCGAGGCCCGATTGGCGCGATACTGCGCCTCGATCTCCCGGTAGAGGTCTGGTGAATCGTCCGGCTCGGCACTGAACGGATGTTGCGACAGCTCGGCATCGATGCGGCGCAAGGTCATGGACTTGCGCCGGTAGTCGGCCTCGAGGGTTTTGGCATCCGCCTCGGAGAGGAGCGTGTCCATGCGCATCAGCACCTGCCCTTTGCGCACCACCTCGCCTTCCTTCACCAGTATTTCGCGGACGATGCCGGCCTCGGCGGGCTGTACGATCTTGAGAAAGCTCTGCGGAACGAGCTTCCCCTCGGCCACGGCGACGATGTCGAGCTTGCCGATGAGCGCCCAAAGCAGCAGCGCCGCAAGAAGGCCGAGCAGAACGTAAAGCACCTGCCGTCCGAGAGGGGACGGCGGGGAGCCGTGCAGGCGCAGCAGTGCCGGGGAGAAGTCCGCCGCCGTGGCCTCGGGAGCAAGGCGTGTTGCCGCAAGAGTGAACCGGCTCATGACAGTCTGACCACGCCTTCCTGCAAGCCGGCGGCGGGCAGGAAGGTTTGAGCCGCGCCACCAAAATTGGCATTGGAGAGAACGTTCTGACCGGCAGCCAGCCCGACATTCGACAGATTGCCGTAGCGGCCGTACTGATAGGCCAGATCCCCTCCCAATGCCGCCGTGTCGCTGCCGGAGAGGTGGAAACTCGTCAGTGCGCTGCTGATGGCCCAGCTGGAAAGTCCCGGATGGGCAGCGCGTGCATTGTCGAATTCGTTCACCAGACCGGCGAAGTCGAAGGTCTCGATCTTGTCGTCGCGCAGGGGATCGGCGCCGCCAGCGGCAAAGTCGGCCATGGCTTCTGCGATCATCTGGAGCTTCAGCACTGACTTGACCGGTGTCGCGGCGTACCAGTTCTTGAGCGTGATGCTGTCAGCGGTGCCGATATTGACGACCAGATTGCTGCCGGATTTGGACAGTGACACGTCCGAGTAACGGATGCCTCCCCCCAGAGAGAGCGTGTTGTCCTGGCCGGCGGCGGCAGTGAGCGTATCCTGTCCGTCGCCGAGATTGAAGGCGATCACATCCGCTCCTGCCCCCGTGTTCAGCGTATCGTTGCCTGTCCCGCCGATGAATATCTCGGCTCCCGCCCCGCCGGTCAGGGTGTCCTTGCCGGCCCCGCCGTTGAAGTAGCCGTGGTCCGAGGCGGTCGAATCCGAGAGCGTGTCGTTGCCGTCGCCGCCTTCGAGAAGGTCGATGCCTCCTCCTCCCGTCAGCGTGTTGACGGCCGTATTGCCGCGCAACAGGTTCGAGAGCGCGTTCCCTGTTGCGTTGATGGCCTTCGTACCCGTCAAGAGAAGATTCTCGACGTTGCTCGTCAGGGTGTGGCTCACCGATGATTCCACCGTGTCGACGCCCTGCGCAGCATTTTCGGTGATGGTGTCGCCGGTGTTGTCCACGACGTAGGTATCGTTGCCGAGGCCGCCGACGAGCTTGTCCGCTCCGCTCTGGCCGTCGAGCCGGTCGTCGCCGTCACCGCCCGTGAGCGTATTGACGGCACTGTTGCCGGTGAGCACGTTGGCGAGATCGTTGCCGGTACCGTCGAGGGCGCTGCTGCCGGTCAGGATCAGGTTTTCCACTTCGCCGGGAAGGGTGTAAGTGATCGAAGCCCGCACCAGATCGACGCCCTCACCGGAGAGCTCCGTCACCGTATCGCCTGCGTTATCGACGACGTAGGTATCATCGCCCGCGCCGCCGCGCATGGTGTCCGCGCCACTGCCGCCGGAGAGGATGTTGGCGGCGCTGTTGCCGACGAGGGTGTTGGCAAGGTTGTTGCCCGTGCCATTGATGGCGTCCGTACCCGTAAGGATGAGATTCTCGATGTTCGCACCCAGTGTCCAGGTGATCGACGACTGGACGGTGTCGACGCCTTCGCTGGCGTTTTCGGTGACGCTGTCGCCCGTGTTGTCCACCACGTAGAGGTCGTCGCCCGTACCGCCGCGCATGGTGTCCGCTCCGCTGCCGCCGTCGAGCAGATCGTTGCCGCCCAGGCCGCGCAGCGTATCGTTGCCGCCGAGGCCGTACAGGCGATTGGCACCCTCGTCGCCGGTCAGGGTGTCTGCCGCGTTCGTACCGTATTTGCTCGCCGAGAACGAGATCAGGTCGTCACGTGTCCACACCGTGCCGTTCTCGAAGCGCACCTGATCGATTTCGCAACGGTCCTGGTATTCGAAGAAGAATCCCTGGAGTGTCAGAACGTCGGAAGTGCCGCGAACGCGCAACTCGATATCGTCTGCACCGTCGTACGGGCGCACCACCTCGAGCATCTCCGGCGTGATCCCCGCGCCGAGTTGCAGTACGTCCGTCCATTGCGCGCCAGACGGATTCTCGGCTGCTGAAATGAAGTCGGCCCCATCCCCCAGCCCCCACAGAAAGGTGTCCGCGCCTTCGCCGCCTGCCATGGTCGTATCGCCGATACCAGCCTGCAATACATCGTCGCCGGCATCGCCCTCAAGCCAGGACGTGCCGCTGCCGCCTGTGAGCCGGTCGTCTCCGTCCCCGCCATGAATCGAGTCCATGCCGTCGCCTGCAATGATCGTATCGTTGCCTGCGCCGCCCCAGGCAACATCATCCCCGCCGAGCAGCGAGAAACTGTCCGCTGCCGAAGTGCCCAGCACGACGTCGTCGCCTTCCGTGATGGCATTGCCCTGTGCCGCGCGAATGGCGATCTGGGCGTTGCTCAGATAGACGTCGTCCGCAAAGGAAATACCCTGCAGGCCGGTGAGAAAGTGATTTTGCACGGTGACCGTACCGCTGCCGGCCGGTCCGCGTATCAGCAGGTCGTTGCCGATGCGTTCCAATTGCACGTCCTGAAAGGTCAGGTCGGTAAATACCGCCTGGGAATAGCCGCTGTTGCAGACGACGGTATCGTCGTCGAAGGCCCCGGAAAACCGGTATGTCCCCTGATCGGATTGCAGGTAGTCGTTTCCGGCGCCCCCATCGAGCACGTCCCTGCCTTCGAACGAGATCAATCTGTCGTTTCCGGCGCCGCCTTCGAGAACATCGGTTACGCCGGAGGAGTAATGGTAGGACGCCGGCGCTTCGTCGTAGAGGGTGTCATCACCGCCACCGCCCTGGATGAGGTTCGCGGACCGGTTGCCTGTGAGGATTTCGCCCGCCTCGCCGCCCAGCAGGTTGCTTGCGCCGAGAAGATCGTCCAGGGACAGATTTTCGACGTTCGCGTACCCCGCGAGGGAGTAGGTCGCCCCGGCCGCACCGGAAGCGATCACGACGGTATCGGAGCCTTCTCCGGCCAGTTCCACGACCGTGTCGTTGGCGTCGACGATATAAATGTCGTTTCCTTGCCCGCCGGACAGCACGTTGGCCGCAGCATTCTTCGAACCGTCGAGCAGGTTGTCGAGGGCATTGCCGGTTCCCTGGATGGCAGCCGTGCCGGTCAGGACCAGATTTTCGAGATTTTCACCAAGCACGTAATCGAAGTTCGCTTTCACCGTATCGATCGAATTCGAATCTCCCGTCTCGATGATCCGGTCGCCGGGATTGTCCAGAATGTAAGTGTCCGAAGTCCCTCCGCCGATCAAGGTGTCTGCGCCGAGGCCGCCGTCGATGATGAATTCTCCTCTATCACTCAACCCGTTGGTCACCGTGATGACATTGTCGAGCGCGTTCCCCGTGACCGCCGGCACCCCCGCGTTGTAGCTTCTGTTGTCATAGACCAGGTTTTCCACGTTGTCAGGCAGCGTATAGGCGGGGTTGTTGAAGTAAGCGGTCGCCAGCACCGTGTCACGGCCTTCGTCTGCCAGTTCGGTGATTTCGGCCCAGTTGGTGCTCGATGAAGCATTGATGACGTAGGTATCGTCGCCGCGCCCACCGATCAACTGGTCGTTGCCTTTGCTGCCGGCGTCCAGCCGGTTGTTGCCGCTGTTGCCGCGGATGACGTTGTCCACATCGTTGCCGGTGGCATCGATGTTCAGCGACCCCGTCAGGGTGAGATTCTCCACGTTGCCGGGCAACGCATAACTGATGTTGCTGATGATCAGATCCGTCCCCTGACCGGCCTGCTCCGCCACGCTGTCCTGCGGATGATCGACTGAAAACACATCGTTACCCGCCGTGCCCGTCATGGCGTTGGGCGTACCTGCCTGGTCGAGGATATGGGCATCGATATCCGCCGTCGTCCATGTCACGGCATTCGAGAAAGAAATCTTCTCCACGCGCCGGTCCTGGGTAGTATCGAAATAATCCACGATGCGCACTTGTTCGTTGCCGCCGTCGAGCACCAGCACCAGATCGTCGGCACCACTGCCGTCCGATGTGCGGATGAGCGAAACCGCAGCAGGATCTATGCCGGCATCGAGGCGGATTTCGTCCGTACCGCCTGCCAGCGTGCCATTGCCTTCGAGCAGCGTGTCCGCACCCTGGCCACGACCGAAAAGGTAAGTGTCGTCGCCGCCGCCCCCTGTCAGCCGGTCGTTCCCCGCGCCGCCAATCAGGAGATCGTTGCCGGGCGTGACCTTGTAGGACGAGGTCGGCATGAAGGCGAGGCCGTCCCCATAAAGCTCGTCGTCACCCGCTCCTCCGCGCAGGATATCGGCCCCGCTGTTCCCATACAATTTGTCCGCGCCGTCGCCGCCGGACAAATCGTCGTCACCCAGATAACCGTCGATCGTGTCGTCACCGCTGTCGCCAGCGATCACATCGTTGCCGTGGTAACCGATCAAAAAATCATTTCTGGAGCTGCCCGTGATCAGCAACTGCTTGATCTCATCGAAGCTTATCTCGCTGCCGTCGGCAAAACGCAAGGCATCGATGCGGTAGCTGCCGGCGGCATCCATGAACGGACCGAACACGTCGATCCGGTCGCCCGAACCCGGGCCGATGTCGATGCGCAGATAATCCACGTTGATGCCTGCCAGACGGCTCAGCTTCAGATCGCTTCTCGATATGCCCTCCCCGAAGCGGATGATGTCGCGGCGCCCCGGCGTCGTATCGTAGTTCGACACCTGATCGTAGCCGTCGCCACGGCCGTAGACGATGATGTCGTCGCCCAATCCGGGCGTAATGCTGTCGTTGCCTGGTCCTCCCATGAGGAGGTCATTGCCTGCGCCGCCGTTCAGCGTATCGCTGCCCGCGCCGCCCTCGAGAATATCGCTGCCGTTTTCTCCAGAGAGATAATCGTTCCCGTCACCGCCCTTGATCCAGTCGTTTCCGCCTCCCCCAAAGACGACGTCATCTCCCCCCAGGGCATCGACAATATCGTCACCCTCCGAGAGCGTCAGATGGTCGTTGTAAGGAGTCGCCGTCACGGGCGTGACGTTTGCTTCGAGCATCGTTCGATCCCAGAAGGTGCCGTCGGCGAAACGCAGGCCGTCGATGGCGCCGCCATTGAAATGGCTTTGCACGGTGATCGAATCGTCGCTGTCCTTCAGGCGCAGAACCAGGTCGTTGTTGACGTGCCACAGAATGATGTCCTCGGCGCCGATGTCGGCGCCGAGCTGGATCGTGTCGAACCCGCCGTCCGTACCGGGGACGTAGGCGTTGATTCCGTCGTGCCCGCTGCCCCTGCCGAAAATGAAAGTGTCGTCACCCCGATCACCCCACAGGTAATCGTCGCCGGCGCCTCCATCGAGAATGTCATTGACCGGCGTGCCGTAGAGCGTGTCGCCCGAGGGGCCGCCGGAGATCCGGATGCCGCGTTCCAGCAACTGGGCGAACGAGAGGCTCGTCCCGTCCGCAAACTCGAACCGGTCGATGGACGGACTTGCCATCGGGTTCGATGGATTGAATGATTCGATCACCACTTCTCCGGGCACCAGCCCGCCGATCGACAGCACCAGTGCGGCGCCGCGCAGCGACAGGGTGACGTCCTCCGGGCGGATCTTCTCGCCGAACTCGAGCACGTTGGGTTGCGGGTTGCCCAGCGCATCCGTCTTGGCGCTGGTGTCGAGGATGCGGTCGTTGCCGTCCCCCGCTTCGTAGTGATAGACGTTGTTGCCCCCGCTGCCGACCAGGCGGTCATTGTCACGGCCACCGTAGAAATGGGCGTCCCCGCCGGTGGACGTCAGCTCGTCAGCGCGAGCGCCGCCGACCAGAGTGCCTCCAGCGCCGCTGGTCGTCTGGATGACGCTATCCTGGAGGCAGGCGCTGGCCAGCATCTGGTAGGTGTATGCCCTGCCGTCGATGATGTAGTTCTGGATGGCGCCGCCCTGGCCATTCACCACGGCAATTCCGTTTTCTGCGTCAGCCCCCCAGGTGATTCCCCAACCACCGCCTGCCATTGTTATCTGGAGAGTGTCGGGGTCAACCCCGTTCAGAACGACGGTGTTGTTGCCGAGATCGTCTTCGATCGTCTCCCAGCTCGCGCCGCGCAGCGCATCGCCCGCGCCGATGAGATAGATGTCGTCGCCGGCCCCGCCGTTCAGATAATCCACGCCCCGGCCGCCGATGAGCAGATCGTTGCCGCCGTTACCGCGCAGCGCGTCGTCGCCATCGCCTCCGTCGAGAAGATCGTCGCCATGGAATTCCCCGGCCAATGCCTCGTCATCGCCATACAGGAAATCGTCGCCGTCACCGCCGTACAACTCGTCGTTGTCGCCCTGGCCGAAAAGCACGTCGTTGCCCTCGCCGCCTTCGAGAACATCCCGGCCATGGAATTCGCCGGCGAGCCTGTCGCCGGCGTAGTCGCCTTCCAGATGATCGTCACCCTCGCCACCCTTGAGCCAGTCGTCCCCGCCCTGGCCCCACAGACGGTCGTTGCCCCCGCCCCCGTCGAGAACGTCCTTGCCATGCCAGTTCCCTGGCGTGATGCCGTCGTCGCCCTGCAGGTCGTCGTCGCCGGCCTCGCCGTACAACGTGTCATTGCCGCCGTTGCCGCTCAGCGTGTCATCGCCGTCTCCACCGTACAGGATGTCGTCGCCGTGCAGGCTGCCTGCCAGGCCTCGTGCCGTGCCGTCGTCAAGATTGTCTCCGGAGACGACATCGTCACCCTCGCCGCCGTCGAGAAGATCGCTGCCGGCGCCGCCGAAGACCACATCGTCGTCCGCCTCGCCGAAGACCACGTCATCGCCGGCTTCTGCATGGATCCAGTCATCTCCCGCTCCGCCGTAGATGAGATCCGCTCCGCCCTCGGTGCCGTGGCCGACGGCATCGTGCCAGGTGGAGAGATACCACGTAATCTCGTCGTCCACTTCGATGCTGCGCTCGATCGACCAGCTCAGCAGCGCATGCCCGGTGGTGAAGTCTCCGTAGATATCGTCATTGCCGCCACCGCCCGCGATGAGATCGGCCCCGTCGCCGCCGAGCAGCGCATCGTTGCCCGCGCTCCCGCTCACGACATCGTCCCCGTCCTGGCCGTCGGCCCAGTCGCCGCGATCGCCACTGCCGGTCTGGGTGCGCCCGGCCGCGATGAGGGCATCGGTTTCACCTTCCGCCTCGCCATAGAGGCGATCGTTGCCGCTCTCACCGAAAAGCCGGTCGCAGCCCTCGCCGCCGATGAGCCGGTCCTCGCCCGTATCGCCCTCGACGTAATCGTCGCCCGCGCCGCCATCGAGATGATCGTTGCCGCCGAGCCGGCTGATGAGGGAGTCATTGCCGCCGCGCCCCTCGATGCGATCGTCTGCGGCGCTGTCGAAGAGGACGTCGGCGCGATCGGGCTCGGACTCGGCGCCGACCACGACATTGCCCAGCGCGTCGTAGCTCAACTGCACCCCCGGCGTATCGGGAGCGGCATCGATGGGCGCCAGATCGCCCAGGATGACGCTGGTCGGGGAGGGCGGCGTCACCGGGCTGGCGTCGCTGAGCGTGATGCCCAGATGGCCGTTGGAGAAATTCCTGACGAGCGTGGTAATGGCGTTCGTCCCCGTGCCGGTCTCGATGACGAGGTCGCCCCGGCCATCGGCCCCGGGGGCAAAACGGTAGGTGACGCTGCCTTTGCGCCACAGACCGGGGGAGAGGGCATCGCCGCCGTCCAGGGTGGTGCCGTTCAACTCGATGTGCCCCTGGCCATCGGCATCGAGTATGGTATCCATGCCGCCTGCTGAAACAAGATAGGTGTCGTCGCCCTGCCCGCCTTCGAGATAGTCTGAGCCGGCGCCACCGATCAGGGTGTCGTCGCCCTCGCCGCCGATGAGGGTGTCGAAGCCGGCGCGGCCGACAAGAAGATCGTTGCCGGCGCCGCCGTCAAGGTGTCCGCCGGAGGCGCCCGAGAGCATGAAGTCGGCGACTGTGTCGGCGGGCGTATCGGCGGTGGTCATTCTGTCCAACGCCAGAGTGATGCGGTGCTTGTCGGCGAGATAGGCGCTCACCGCACTGCGGGCTTGTTCCGGCACGACGCTCTGGAGCCAGGTGAGCAGCGCGCTGTAGCCCTTGAGTCGGGCAGCCAGATCCGTCCCGGCCATCGGGCTGTCCCCGATGGGCTGGGTGAGGTCGAACTGCAGGCCGCCGGCGACCTCCCGGAAGAATTCGCGGCCTGTTCCGGTGACGGTGTTGTAGTAGTGCGTGAGGGCCATCTGCTCCAGCGGGCGGCGCAGAGCGTCGTCGGTGGCGCCGAAGACGCCGATCTTGCTCATGTCAGCGGCAAACTTGGTGAGCAGATCGACGTCCGAGCCGGACACCCCGGGCACACCGAATTCGCGGCGGAGGAGGTGGGTGAGGAGGTCGCGCTGGTCTGAGTTATCAGGGCCGGTATCACGTGCATACAGATTCGTATCGAAGATGTCGTGCACCATGAACGGCAG
>CAZSHO010000008.1:0-144778 GCA_964607005.1 uncultured Rhodocyclaceae bacterium | reverse complement strand
CGCAGGCACTCGCCCGCCTGCCGATGATGCAGCGCGAACGCGACCTCGCCGCCGGGCGCAATACCGCCGGCTTCATCTCCGGCTACCGCGGCTCGCCGCTGGGCGGGCTCGACCAGACGCTGTGGCGGGCGAAGCGGCACCTCGACGCCCACCACATCCGCTTCCAGCCGGGTGTCAATGAAGACCTCGCCGCCACCGCCATCTGGGGCACGCAGCAGGTCAACCTCTTTCCCGGTGCGAAGTACGACGGCGTATTCGCGATGTGGTATGGCAAGGGGCCGGGCGTCGACCGCTGCGGCGACGTCTTCCGCCACGCCAACGCCGCCGGCACGTCGCAGTTCGGCGGCGTGCTGGCGGTGGCCGGCGACGACCACGCCGCGCGCTCTTCCACCGTGGCGCACCAGACCGAGCATGTCTTCAAGGGCGTCATGATGCCGGTGCTGGCACCCTCGGGTGTGCAGGACTACCTCGACCTCGGCCTGCACGGCTGGGCCATGTCGCGCTACTCCGGCTGCTGGGTGGCCTTCAAGGCGGTGGCCGACACCATCGAATCCTCTGCCTCGGTGTATGTCGATCCGCAGCGCGTCGACATCGTGCTGCCCGACCATCCGCTGCCACCGGGCGGTCTCAATATCCGTTGGCCCGACGACCGCCTGGTGCAGGAGGAACGCCTGCTGCACCACAAGCTCTACGCCGCGCTGGCCTACGCCCGCACGAACCGGCTCAACCAGATCGTCATCGACAGCCCGGCTCCGCGCCTCGGCATCATCACCTGCGGCAAGTCCTACCTCGACGTGCGCCAGGCCTTCGACGACCTGGGCATCGACGAGCGGCTCGCCGCCGAGATCGGCATCCGCCTCTACAAGGTCGGCATGGTGTGGCCGCTCGAATCCGCGGGCGTGCGCCACTTCGCCGAGGGACTGGAGGAAATCCTCGTCGTCGAGGAAAAACGTCAGCTGCTCGAATACCAGCTGAAGGAGGAACTCTACAACTGGCGCGAGGACGTGCGCCCGCGCGTCATCGGCAAGTTCGACGAAAAGGGCGAGTGGGCGCAACCGCATGGCGAATGGCTGCTGCCGGCCTGCGGCGAGCTCACGCCGGCGATGATCGCCCGCGTCATCGCCGCCCGCATCGGCCGCTATGTCACGTCCGACCGCATCCAGGCGCGCCTCGCCTTCCTCGAGGCGAAGAAGCGCGCACTGGAAAAATCCGTCATCCCGGTCCAGCGCGTTCCGCACTTCTGCTCGGGCTGCCCGCACAACACCTCGACGCGCGTGCCGGAGGGCAGCCGGGCGCTGGCCGGCATCGGCTGCCATTTCATGGCGACCTGGATGAATCGCAGCACCGCCACCTTCTCGCACATGGGCGGCGAAGGTGTGGCGTGGGTCGGCCAGGCGCCGTTCACCGAGACGCGCCATGTCTTCGCCAACCTCGGCGACGGCACCTACTTTCATTCGGGTCTGCTGGCAATCAGACAAGCCGTCGCCGCGGGACATCCGATTACCTACAAGATCCTCTACAACGACGCCGTCGCCATGACCGGTGGTCAGCCGGTGGACGGCAGCCTCAGCGTGCCGCAGATGGCGCACCAGCTCGCCGCCGAAGGCGTCGAGCGCATCGTTGTCGTCACCGACGGCACCGAGCGTGCCTACACCGTGGCCGACCTGCCGCAGGGCGTGCCGCTGCGCCACCGTGACGAACTGGACCTCATCCAGCGCGAACTGCGCGAGTTCTCCGGCGTCTCGGCGCTGATCTACGACCAGACCTGCGCGGCGGAGAAGCGCCGGCGCAGGAAGCGCGGCACATTCCCCGACCCAGCACGGCGCGTCTTCATCAACAAGCTGGTGTGCGAGGGCTGCGGCGACTGCTCCGAGCAATCGAACTGCCTGTCGGTGATCCCCGTGGAAACCGAGTTCGGCAGGAAGCGCGCCATCGATCAGTCGGCCTGCAACAAGGACTACACCTGCCTCAAGGGCTTCTGTCCGAGCTTCGTCACCGTCGAGGGTGGCCGCCTGAGGAAAGGCAAGGCCATCGCCGCCGACGAGAGCGGCTTCGCCGCCCTGCCCGAGCCACACATCGC
Organism: uncultured Rhodocyclaceae bacterium; assembly: GCA_964607005.1. Classification (GTDB taxonomy): domain Bacteria; phylum Pseudomonadota; class Gammaproteobacteria; order Burkholderiales; family Rhodocyclaceae; genus Desulfobacillus. The sequence continues at coordinate 142,698 of CAZSHO010000008.1, read as the reverse complement.
CGGGACACAGGCGCCATGGGGCATCCTCATCACCGGCGTCGGCGGCACCGGCGTCATCACGCTCGGTGCGCTCATCGGCATGGCGGCGCACCTCGACGGCAAGGGCGTCACCGCACTCGACATGACGGGGCTGGCGCAGAAATTCGGCGCCGTCTTCTCGCACGTGCGCATCGCCGAGCGGCCCGAGGACATCCATGCCGTGCGTGTGGCCGCCGGCGAAGCAAACGCGCTCATCGGCGGCGACATCGTGGTCTCCGTCAACTCCGAAGCGCTGGCGAAGATGAAGGCCGGCCTCACCCGTGCCGTGGTGAATTGCACGGCAACGCCGACTGCCGAATTCATCCACAATCCGGACTGGCAGTTCCCGCTGGAGAAGATGCAGCAGACCATTCGGGAAGCCGCCGGCGAGGGCCGCGCCGAGTTTGTCGACGCCAACGCGCTGGCCACGGCGCTGATGGGCGATGCCCTCTACGGCAACCTGTTCCTGCTCGGCATGGCCTGGCAGCGGGGCTTGGTGCCGGTATCCCTGGCCGCAATGCAGCGCGCCATCGAACTGAACGGCGTGGCGGTGGAAGCCAACCTCAAGGCCTTTCTCTGGGGTCGGCGTGCCGCCCACGAGCGCGCCGCGGTGGAACGCTTCGCCCGGCCGGAGGGTGCCGTTGCTCGGCCCGGCGCGCAGACGCTGGACGCACTCGTCGCGCGCCGCACCGCTTATCTCACCGACTACCAGGATGCCGCCTACGCCGACCGCTATCGCGAACTCGTCAACAAGGTGCGCGCAGCGGAAACACCGCTCGGCTCGACGCGGCTCACCGAGGCGGTGGCGAAAAACTACTTCAAGCTGCTGGCGGTAAAGGACGAATACGAGGTGGCGCGCCTGCACGCCGACCCGGCCTTTCGCGCCGAGATCGCCGCCATGTTCGAGGGCGACTACACGCTCAACTTCCATCTCGCACCGCCGCTGCTGGCGAAGACCGACCCGGTCAGCGGCCAGCCGATCAAGCGCGCCTACGGGCCGTGGATGCTGACCGCGTTCGGCTGGCTGGCGAAGCTGAAAGGCCTGCGCGGCGGCCCGCTCGATCTCTTCGGCCGGACGGCGGAGCGCCGCCTGGAGCGGGAGCTGGTCGCCGAATACGAGCGGGACATCGCCGCCACGCTGGTCGCGCTCGATGGCGCGAATCTGGACGCGGCGGTGACGCTGGCCAGCCTGCCCGAACAGATCCGCGGCTTCGGCCACATCAAGCTGCGCGCGATCGCGGCGGCGCGCGTGCAGCATGACGCCCTGCGCGCCGGGCCGCACGGCGCGGCCGGGGTCTGAGACTTGGCGGCCCTCAAGGCGCTTGCCGCGCAACTGCTGGGCTGGGCGCTGGTGGTGGCCGGCTGCGCCGCACTCGGCCGGCCGTTCGCGGCATCGCTGCCGCTGGCCGCCCTCCAAGGCGTGCTCGCGGCGGCGCTGGGCCACCTGCTGAAGTCCGAACGCTGGTGGCTTCTCATCCACCTCGCCTTCTCGCCGGCGCTCGTCCTCGCCCTGCGCCTCGACCTGCCGCCCGCCGTGCCGCTCGCCGTGTTGGCGGGACTGACTTTTGTCTTCTGGACCACGTTTCGCGGCGAGGTGCCGCTCTTTCTCTCCAGCCGCGCCGCCGCCGCCGCACTGCTCGGCCTGCTGCCGCCGCGCGCCGGCCTGCACGTGCTCGATCTGGGTGCCGGCACCGGCGGCCTGCTGCGCCGCCTGGCGCGGGCGCGCGCCGACGCCCGCTTCACCGGCATCGAGCATGCGCCGCTGCCCTGGCGCGTCGCACGCCTTGCCGCGCGCGGACTGGACAATCTGGCCATCCGGCGCGGCGACCTGTGGCGCGCGCCGCTGCGCGAGGCGGATGTGGTCTATGTCTTTCTGTCACCGCGCGTCATGCCGCGCCTGTGGGAGAAGGCCCGCGCCGAAATGCGCCCCGGCAGCCTGCTGGTGAGCAGCAGCTTTGCCGTGCCGGACATCGACCCGGAACGGGTGATCGAGGTCGCCGACCGGCGCGGCGCGCGGCTGTACTGCTACCGGATGTAGCGCACTCCTTGCGGAGAAAAGCTGGCAATTTCCCGTGCAATTCGCCATATTGAAGTTTCATCCTCGCAGCAATAATTCGCGGCAAGGATGAAGATGACTGCCCCCACGCTCACTTCGTTCGCTGCCCCCCGAGGGGGCACTGGCCTCCTTTGAGGCGGCTCTACAGGAGGCACTATGGCTGAAATCGTCTGCATCATCGGCAACAAGGGCGGCACCGGCAAGACCACACTCTCGCACATGCTCTGTCAGGGGCTCGGCCTGCTCGGCCAGCGCTCGGTGTGCGTGCTGACCGACACCCAGCGCGAGCCGCTCGATCCGGAAGGGCGACGCTATCTCATCGCCGATGCACGCACGCGCGAAGCACTGGGCAAGGTGGTGGACAAGATCCGCGCGCTGCCGGGCTGGCTCGGTGTCATCGACGGCGGCGGCAACCGGACCGAGATGGACCGCAAACTCTACAGCCTCGCCAACCTGGTGCTGCTGCCCTTTCGCGATTCGCATGAAGACATCCGCACGGTGATCCGTGATCTTGAAGCCTTCCCGCGTGCCTGGGCAATTCCTTCACAATGGCCGACCAACCCCTGGCAGCAGGAAGCGGCACAAAAATCCCTGGACGAACTGACGCAGCGCTTCGCCGAACGCATCCTTCCGCCGGTGTACGCCCTTTCGGCAAGCAAGCTGCTGCTGCAAAAAAACATTCCGGAAAAACTGCCCACCCCGCTGGCCAACGCCTGCCGTGCCCTGGCCCATCAGGTCGGCGATCTGCTGGAGCTGCCCTGCGATCCTGTGGAAGAAGAGGCTGATGAACCCGGGTATTCAAACGAGGAGCAGGCTGCACAAGCCTGCGTCAGTGACGATGCGACGCAGGCCGGCGGACCGGTTCTGCGGCATTGACAGATCCTTGATCCGGGAAAAGTCAGTCCTGGTGATACGGCGCATGCGATCTTCGCAGAGCGGGTAAGATGCCGCTATCGCCGAGAACGGAGCGTCTCCCATGTCCGCCGATCCATCCAGTCCAGACCCGCTCGAATTCATGAAGAACCTCTGGGGCAGCATGGGCTTTGCCGTGCCCGGCATGGTGACACCAACTCTCGATACCGGCGAGATCGACAAGCGCATCGCCGACTTGAAAGCCGTCGAGAACTGGATGCGCATGAATCTGGGGATGCTGCAGGCGAGCATCCAGGGGCTGGAGATGCAGCGCGCCACCCTGACGGCGATGCAGACGATGAATCCGGCCGCCAGCGGCGCCGAGCCTGCAGCCAACCCCTTTGCCAATCCGGCGCAGTGGCCGTGGAACATGATGCAGCCCGGCGATGCCGCGAAGGACGGCACAGAAAAAAAATGAATCAGACGGCGCCCAGCGCAACGAGCCACAGCGGCATCGTCAGCATGGCCAGCAGTGTCGAGACGGAAATCATCCAGGCGACTCCGGCACCATCGCCGCCCATGCGCACGGCAAGAATATAGGCGGAGCTGGCCACCGGCAACGCGGCAAACATCACCACCACATCGAAATAGACCTCGTTCAGGCCGAACAGATGTGCTGCGGCCCAGGCGATTGCCGGCAGCGCAAAGAGCTTCACTCCCAGCAGATATACGGATGAAAAACGCTGGCCCGTCCCACCACGCAGGCGTAGCGCAGCGCCCACCGCCAGCAAGCCCAGCGCAATGGAGGCCTCCGAGAGCCTACCGAAAAATTGCGCAGCAAAGGCGGGCAACACACCCTCTGCCAGATTGAACAGCAGGCCTGCCACGGTAGCAAGGATCAGCGGATTGCGCACAATCTCGCGCAGCACACCGGTGTTACCGTGGCGCGCCAGCATCCACACCGAGGCAAGATTGGCCAGCGGCACCGCCGCTCCGAGCAGGATACCCATGGCGGCAATGCCGGCCTCGCCATGCAGACTGGCGGCCACCGCCAGACCGATATAGGAATTGAAACGGTACGCACACTGATAGCGCGAGGCAAACAACATCATCTGCGCACCAAACAGGGGGCGCGCCAGAAAACCGAGCAACATGCCGCCGCACAGAGCTGAAAGCCCGCTCACCACAAACGGGGCAGTCGCAGCAAAATCGATATGTGTGCGTGCGATGGCGTGGAACAGCAACGCCGGAAACAGGACGAAATAGACGAGTTTCTCCAGACCGGCCCAGAACGGTTCGCCCAGATGCATCAGGCGGCGCAAGGCGTAGCCGAGCAGGATCAGGGCAAAATCGGGCAGCAGCAGGAGGGCAGAAGAACCCAGGTCAGTCTCCCGGATGGCTCATGACAGGCCTTCGCAAAAGTCAGTCGCCATGATACGGCGCCGCATGACTTTCGGCCTCACCGTGCATCGGGCGCGGGCCTGGCGTCCGTGACGAGCCGCAGCAGTGCCATGAGCATTTCTTCCGCCGTCGTGCCGCGGGTCATGCCGTTGTACTCGACATCGAGCACCCCCGCCGGGCGATACGTGCCGGACAGATAGGCGTCGATGCGCCGCATGCGTTCGGCGTTGGCGAAAGTGCCGGGCACGAGCCGGTTCGGCGCGATGAGCATGGCGACCAGCGACTGGAATTCGCGCTCCGAGAGTGTGCCGAAAGCCTTGCCGTAGTAGGCCTGTGCCGCGTTGGCAAAGCCATGCACGGGCCGGCCCGCCTGCTCGCCGAAGTACGTCATGTTGAGCATGAGGTCGAGCTGTTCCTCCTTCGCCACCTGCGCATCGAGTGCGTATTGCGCGATCAGGGTCTGGCGGATCTTGCGGATGCCCGGCCTGAATCCGTCGGGGAAGTAGAGCAGCTTGACGAGGCCTTGCGTGATGGTGGTCATGCCGGCGCCGGGTGTGGCGAGATCGACACCACGATGGCGGAAAAAGGCCGGATCCTCTATCGAGAGCAGGATCGCCTGTTGGCGGGGCGAGAGGTCCGCGTAGTGCAGCTGCCTGCCGAATTGTGCCCAGGCCGCCTGCACGAGCGCCGGCGTGTCGTTGCGGGCAACCCTGACTTCATTGGCGTAATAGCCGGCCAGGCCGATCGCCAGGAGCAGTGCGCCGCTCAGGGCAAGGCGCAGCCAGCCGATGAGGCTTGGGCGGCGTGTGAAGGCAGGCTTCATGCAGATCGCGAGGAAATGGGGGGTGCATGATTCTAGCCCAGAGCCCAAGAATGGCCCGGAAACGGCGCCCGCCCTCAGCCCGGCCCCGCAACCCCCTTGAGCAGCGGGCACATCGCCTCGGCCACGCCCCTGGCCGAGGCCGGATTCTGGCCTGTCACCAGCCGCTCGCTCACGACCACCCTGGCCTGGAAGTTCGGCGCACTGACATGCCGGGCGCCGCGTGCCGTCAGCGCATCGGCCAGAAGGAAAGGCACGGTGTCGTAGAGGCCGACCGCACGCTCCTCGTCGTTGGTGAAGGCTGCCACGTCCTTGCCCGCGACCAGGTAGTCGCCATCGGACAACCTGACGTTTACCAGCCCGGCCGGGCCGTGGCACACGGCGGCCACCACGCCGCCCCGTTCGTAGATGCGTGCGGCTATCGCTGCCAGTTCGCTGTTGTCGGGAAAATCCCACATCGTCGCGTGGCCGCCCGCATAGAAGATCGCGGCATAGTCGTCCGGATCGATCTTTGCCGCAGGCAAGGTGTTCTCGGTTGCGCCACGCAATGCCGTATCGTTCCAGAACGCAGCACTGACCGGATCGGACAGGTCGAAGCCATCGACATGCGTGCGGCCACCTTTCGGGCTGACAAAGTCGATGCGGCAGCCCGCCTCGCGCAACACCTTGTGCGGATGCGTGACTTCCGGCAGGTAAAAGCCGCTCGGCGCCGCGTTGGCGGCACCGGGCGGCCCCTTGCGGTCGTGGCTGGTCAGAACGAAAAGAATGCGTGACATGGCGTTGGCCTCCTGGGTTGTTGTCATGGCTTGCGGCAGCGCTGCGAGCGCGTCGACGCAGGCGATGCCAGGCACCATCCTGACGGTTTTGCGGTATCCTGAAAACGACCCGAATAGACAAACACTTTCTCCAGATCAGCGAAAATGCCCTCGCCCAGCCCCGACGACCTGGCCGTATTCGTGCACGCCACGCAATGTCTGAGCTTTTCGGCCGTGGCACGCGACCTGCACCGCTCGCCCAAGACGGTCAGCAAGCAGATTGCCCGGCTGGAAAAGGCACTGGGTGCGGCACTCTTCGAGCGCAATACGCGCAGCCTGCGCATCACCAGCGAAGGACGCGCCATAGCCGAGCATGCGCGGATTGCGCTGGCGGCGCTGGAGGAAGTGCAGGAACTGGCGGCCGGCGCCCGTCAGGGCCTGAGCGGCATCATCCGCCTCACGGCGCCCGCGCCGTTTGGGCGCAAGTTCGTGGCAGCGGCCATCGCTGATTTTTGCCGCCTGCATCCGCAGGTGGGCTTCGACCTGCGCCTGTCCGATCAGGTGCAGGATCTGTATGGCGGCAACCTCGATCTGGCCATCCGCATCGGCGAGCTCGCCGACTCGCGCCTGGTGGCGCTGCGCATCGTCGACAACCAGCGCATCCTCGTCGCCTCTCCCGGGTATGCGAAGGCACACGGCCTGCCCGAGCGGCCGGAGGATCTGGCGCATCACAATTGCCTGATGTTCGCCTATCCGGGGCTGCTGCAAAACACCTGGCCGCTGCGCAAGGGTCGCCGCGAGAAATCCGTGCGGGTCAGCGGCACGCTGCGCAGCGACAGCGGCGATGTGCTGCATGCGTGGTGCCTGGCCGGGCGGGGCATCTCGCTGCGCGAACGCTGGGATGTTCATGAAGAACTGCGCGACAGGCGGCTGTTGCGCGTGTTGCCGGACTGGGAAGGCGCGCCCTCGAAGATCAGCATCGTGCGGGCGCGGCGGGAACCGGTGCCGCGCCGCCTGGCCGTATTCAGCGATTTCCTGCTGGAACGCTGGCGCGGCGCACCCTGGCAGGCCGCCTGACACGTCGGCGCAAAAGTCAGTCTGCGCAAGACGGCGCCAGCAAGCGCTAGAGGACGCCCTGCGCGCGCAGGCGGGCGATGTCGGCGGCGCTGTAGCCGGCCTCGCGCAGGACCTCCTCGCTGTGCTCGCCCGGCGCGGGCGCACTGCGCGCGATGGCGAATTCAAACCCGCTGAGCTTGTAGGGCGGCGCGGACTGGGTCAGGCCGTCGGCCTCGACCACCATGGCGCGCGCACGCAGCTGCGCGTTGTCGAGCGCCTCGCCGATGTGGAGCACCGGCGTCACGCAGCAGTCGACCGCCTCGAAGCGCGCGATCCACTCGGCCTGCGTCCGGCCGGCGAAGACGGCGGCAAGCGCCTGCTTCGCCTGCTCGCCCTTCTTGCCGAAGGCGAGATGGAACGGCTTGAGCTCGGCGCAGCCGAGCGTGTCGCAGAGCAGTTCCCAGAACTTCTTCTCCAGCGCACCGACCGCCATGTGGCGACCATCTGATGTGGCATACACGCCGTAGCAGGGCACGCCGCCAGAGAGCAGATCGGCACCGCGCGGCGGCGGCGCACCCTGCGTCAGGTAAGCGGCAAGCGGGAACACGGTATGGGCGAACACCGCGTCGGTCATGGCGACATCGACCTGGCGGCCGCGGCCCGTGGCGCGCGCATCGATCACGGCGGCGAGAAGTCCCACCAGCGGCACCAGCGCACCGCCGAGCAGATCGCCGATCTGGAAGTTGGGCACCACGGGCGAACCGCCCACCGCGCCGATCTGGTCGAGCACGCCAGCGTAGCCGAGGTAGTTGATGTCGTGGCCGGCGCGCTGGGCGTAGGGGCCGTCCTGGCCGTAGCCGCTGATGGAGCAGAAGACGAGGCGCGGATTGAGCGCCGACAAGGCCTCGTAGCCGATGCCGAGCTTCTCCATGACGCCGGGGCGAAAGCCCTCGATGACAACGTCGGCGGACAAAGTCAGTCGCTGGAAGACGGCGACGCCCTCGGGATTCTTCAGGTCGAGGCGCAGCGCGCGCTTGTTGCGGTTGACGAGCTTGAAGAAGGCGCTGGTTTCGCCAGGCTTGGCGGCCATGGTGCGGGCGTAGTCACCCTCACCGGTGTCCTCGATCTTGACGACGTCGGCGCCGAGGTCGGCGAGATGCTGGGTGGCAACGGGGCCGGGCAAGAGCCGGGTGAGGTCGAGCACGCGCAGGCCGGCGAGCGGCGGTGGCCTTGACACCTCCTGCCCCGCATCCCTGGGCGGCAGCAGTGAAGGTTCGTCGCCGGTCGGACCGGCCTCACTCATATTTGCGGATATCGTCGATCACCCGGCCATCATTTGGCAATGTGGCGGGCGGGCACAGCGCGACTTCGCCGCGCAGCTTGGTGATGTCGCGGATGCTGGCGGCAACGGACTCGGCGAGACCGTCCGCCGCACCGGCCACTTCGCAGCGCAGGGTCATGCGGTCCTGGCCGGTCTCGTTGTCGACCACCAGGCGCGCCCTGCCGATTTCGGCATGGCGCTTGATGACGGCCGCCACCTGACCCGGATGCACGAACATGCCCTTCACCTTGGCGGTCTGGTCGGCGCGGCCCAGCCAGCCCTTGATGCGCACGTTGGTGCGCCCGCAGGGGCTCACGCCGGGCAGCACGGCGGAGAGGTCGCCCGTACCGAAACGGATCAGCGGATAGTCCGGATTGAAGCTGGTGACGACCACCTCGCCGACTTCGCCTGGCGCCACCGGGTCACCGGTGCCGGGACGGACGATCTCGAGGATCAGCGACTCTTCCAGCACCAGACCCTCACGCGCCTCGGTTTCGTAGGCGATGAGGCCGAGATCCGCCGTGCCGTAGGCCTGCAGCGCCTCGATGCCGCGCTCGGTGCACAGCGCCTTCTGGTTGGGGAAAAAAGCTTCGCCGGAGACAACCGCCTTTTTCATGCAGGAGATATCCAGTTTCAGCTCGTCAGCCTTTTCGATGAGTATCTTCAGGAATGAAGGTGTGCCGGTATAGGCGGCCGGCCTGAACCGGGAAATCGCCTGCACCTGCATCTCGGTCTGGCCGACCCCTGCGGGAAACACTGCGCAACCGAGCTTGCGCGCCCCCCCGTCGGTCATGAAACCGGCCGGTGTGAAATGATAGGAAAAGGTGTTGTAGACCAGCTCCCCGGCGCGAAAGCCGGCTGCATGGAGCGAGCGGGCGAAGCGCCACCAATCCTCGCCGCGCCCCTCCGGATCGCTGATCGGCCCCGGCGAGCTGAAGACGCGGCCCAGCTGCCCCAGAGGGATCGCTGTCAGCCCGCCAAACGGTGGCAACACCTCCTGCCGCCCGGACAATTCGTTCTTGCGTATCACCGGCAGCTGCGCCAATGCTGCGCGGCTGCTGATTTGCTGCGGTTCGATCTTCCGATAAAGCTCGGCGAAACCGGGTGCATGCTCTTTGGCATGCGCCACCTGACGCGGCAAGGCGGCAAACAGATCCCGTTCGCGCTGCCCGGGATCGCGGGTCTCGAGGTCGTCATAGTATTTCATCGAGATAAAACTTCTTTCAACACGAGGACGCAAACCGCAACCTGTTTTGCCTTTCGATTTGCATCCTTGCGCCCTGTGCGTTGCGTGTGGTTCCTGTATTTCACGCCAGCCACCTCTTGCGGCGACGGTAGTGCTTGATATCGCGAAAACTCTTGCGTTCGCCGGAAGACAGTCCAAGATAGAATTCCTTGACGTCTTCATTGGCGGAAAGCTCTGCGGCATCGCCTTCCATGACGACGCGGCCGTTTTCTAGGATGTAGCCGAAGTCGGCATAGCGCAGCGCCACCATGGTGTTCTGCTCGGCCAGCAGGAAGCTCACCTTTTCGCGCTGATTGAGATCACGCACGATCTCGAAAATCTCCTCCACAATCTGTGGTGCCAGACCCATCGAAGGTTCATCGAGCAGGATCATGCTGGGTTTGGCCATCAGGGCGCGGCCGATGGCCGTCATCTGTTGTTCGCCCCCGGATGTGTAGCCCGCCTGGCTGGTGCGTCGCGTCTTCAGGCGCGGAAAATAATGATAGACACGCTCCAGGCTCTCCTTCAGCTCGGCACGCGAAATGCGCCGTGTGTAGGCGCCGGTGAGCAGATTTTCTTCGATGGTCAGGTGGCCGAAGCAGTGGCGCCCTTCCATCACCTGCACCATGCCTTTTTTCACCAGCTCGTTCGGCGTGAGCTGATCGACGCGCTCACCGCGAAAGGTGATCGAGCCCTTCGTCACCTCGCCGCGCTCGCCCTTGAGCAGGGTGGAGATCGCCTTCAGCGTGGTGCTCTTGCCGGCGCCATTGGCACCGAGCAGGGCGACAATCCGCCCTTCGGGTACCTCGAGCGAAACCCCCTTCAGCACAAGAATGACGTGATCGTAGATGACCTCGACGTTATTGACCGAAAGATAGGCCGGCGCTTTCATCTTGCTGGCGATGGGAGTGACTTCGGCTGTCATGTCTTCATCCAGGTACGGGTTGGCGTGAGGAAACCGCGGCCTCCTCACGCCAACCCCCTCCGTGAGGAGAGGGCTGACCTGAAACGCTCAGCTTTCCTTCGAGCAATCGCGCGGGGTGACTTTTTTCTCCGCCGCATACTTGGCGGCAGACTCCTCCACCATCTTGCGCACCATGGCCTTGTCACCGACGATCCAGTTCGGTGTCACCGCCTTCCAGGACTTGCCGTCCCAACGCTGCACCTTGACCGCTCCAGACCCCTCGTGATCCAGGCAGGACGTCTTCAGCGTCGGCATCATGCCGGCAGCGCCGAGCGCCTTGAGCCGCGCATCGTCCATGTTCAGGTTCTCGAAGCCCCAGCGCACCTGCTCGGAGGTCACCGGCTTGCCCTTGCCATATTTCTCCTGAGCCTTGCGGATCGCCTCGACCATCAGGATGCCGGCTGTGACCCCCCGCATATGGATGACCGAACCGATGCGCGACTTGTCATCGAGGTTGCCCTTGCCGGCGTTGTACACCTTGGTCTTGATGTCATTGATAACCGGATAACTGCCCGGCACATTGAAGGTCATCGCGCTGTAGCCCTTGGCTGCATCACCGGCAGGCACCACTTCCTCCTCGGAGCCCGCCCACCAGACGCCGATGATCTTCTCACGCGGATAACCGTTGCGCTGCGCGGTTTTCAGTGCGGTCGGATTCATCACGCCCCAGCCCCAGAGAATGACGTAGTCCGGCTTGGCCTGGCGGATCTGCAGCCACTGGGACTGCTGTTCATTGCCCGGATGCGCGACAGCAATCTTGATCAGTTCGAAACCGTATTTCTGCGCATAGGCTTCCAGTACCGCGAAAGGCTCCTTGCCGAAGGCGGAATCGTGATAAAGATGCACGATCTTCTTGCCTTTCAGCTTGTCCAGACCGCCAGCCTTGTCACCCAGATACTGGATCATGCCGGCTGCCTGATTCCAGTAGCTGGTGACGAGCGGAAACACATAAGGGAAGACACGCCCGTCCGCGGCGTCGGAACGGCCATAGCCGAGGGTTTCCATCGGAATCTTGTCCTGCGCGACGCGGTCGATCAGGCCATAGGCGATGCCGGTGGACAACGGCTCGACCAGCGATGCGCCCCCGTGCGTTTTTTTCAACCGCTCATAGCACTCGACGCCGCGCGTGGCGTTGTACTCCGTTTCGCACTCCTCCCAGGACAGCTTGACGCCATTGATACCGCCATTGGCATTGACCAGATTGAAGTAGTCGATGACGCCGCCGAAGAAACCCGAGCCACCCGCCGCATAAGGCCCGACACGATAGGAGAGCAAGGGAACGAACTGCTCCTGAGCCGAAGCAGACAGGGTTGCGGTTGCAAAAGCGGCAGCAACCAGAGCCGTTTTCATCAGTTTCATCATCTATCCTCCTTTGTGGGTATGTAAGTAACGCACTTCTGCAACACGGAACTCGAATCCCTTCTGCCTTATGTCAATGCGGAAATGGCCAGAGCCGGAGCTTTTCCTTGCCGATCTGCCACAAACGGGCCAGGCCATGTGGTTCGACAATCAGGAAGAAAATGATCAGGGCACCGAATACCATCAGCTCGATGCTCGAGGAAATGCCCGAAGGCAGGCCGATACCCAGCGAATTTTCAAGGTACGACGTGAAGTTGTTGAGCAGAATCGGGATCAGGACGATGAAGGCAGCACCAAAAAAAGAACCCAGAATGCTGCCCACCCCGCCGACGATGACCATGAACAGGATACGGAAGGACAAATCGAGGTTGAAGCCTTCCGGCTCCACCGTGCCCAAGTAGGCGTAAGCAAACAAGGCGCCAGCCACGCCGCAGTAGAAGGAGCTGATGGCGAAGGCCATCAGCTTGGTGCGCATCGGGCGAAAACCGATGACTTCCGCCGCCATGTCCATATCGCGAATCGCCATCCAGGAACGCCCGATATTGGTACGAACCATATTCTTCGCCAGTAGCGCCAGAACACTCACCACAGTCAGTACGAACAGGTATTTGCTGAAGGCGCTATCAAAGGTGTAGCCGAACATCTGGATTTTTTGTGCGGTGATGACACCCGAGGCGTTGTAATTGGAGAACCAGCCGATCTTGGTCAGGCACCAGACCACGAAAAACTGTGTGGCCAATGTGGCCGCCGCCAGATAAAAGCCGCGGATGCGCACACTCGGCAGTCCGAAGACGACACCGACAGCAGCCGCGCACAAGCCCCCCAGAACAAAAGCCACCAGGATCGGCATGCCTTCGATGCGCAGCATGAAGTTGTAGGACGCAAAAGCGCCAACAGCCATGAACGCCGCCGTACCAAGCGAGAGCTGACCGGCATAACCGGTGAGGATGTTAAGGCCGATGGTGGCCAGCGCAAAGATCAGGAAGGGCGTGAGGATCGCCGTGAAACTGTAGTCGGCGAGCACGCCGATCCTGGAAAGAAGCGGGATGCCGACGAAAGCCATCAGCACGATCAGGGCGACAGCAATCTTGTCCTGACGAATCGGAAAGATTGCGCTGTCGGCAACATAAGAGGTCTTGAACTGGCCGGCTTCCCTGTAGAGCATGATGTTTTCCGTTCAGATGCGGCGGATGATCTTTTCGCCAAACAGTCCTTCTGGCCGCACGATCAGGAACAGCAAGGCAAGCACGTAAGGAAACCACCCCTCGATGCCGCCCCCGACGTAAGGTCCGAAATACACCTCGGCCAGTTTCTCCGAAGCTCCAATGATCAGGCCACCGACGATGGCGCCCGGCACGCTGGTGAAGCCCCCCAGAATCAGCACCGGCAGAGCCTTGAGCACGACGAAGGTCAGGGCAAACTGCACGCCATTGCGCGCGCCCCAGAGCAAGCCCGCCACCAGCGCCACAAAACCGGCAACCCCCCAGACGACACCCCAGATATGCTGCAGCGGAATGCCGATCGACAACGCCGCCTGATGGTCATCGGCCACCGCCCGTAACGCCCGGCCGATCTTGGTTCTGGAAAAAAAGACGGCCAGCAGGGCAACCAGCCCGGCGGCAATGCCCGAGGCAATCAGGTCGAACTGCGAAACGACGATATTGGTGCGGTCGAGCAGCCACTCGATCGGTACGTCCTCGATGCCAAGGTCGATGCTGCGCACTCTCGGGCCCCAGATCGCCTGCGCCAGCCCTTCGATGAAGAACGTCAGCCCGATGGTTGCCATGAAGAGCGTGATCTCGTGCTGGGCGACAAGAGGCCGCAAGACGATTTTCTCGGTCAGCAGGCCAAGGATCACCATCACCACCAGCGACAGGAGAATCGCCAGCCAGAGCGGCAGACCGGCTTCGGCCAGGCCTGCCGTGGTGAGGGCAGCAAAAAACACCATGGCGCCCTGGGCAAAATTGAATACGGCAGAAGCCTTGTAGATGAGGACGAAGCCAAGTGCGACCAGTGCGTACATGACACCCGAGAGCAGACCGCCAATGAGCACTTCGAAGAAAAATTCCATCGTCTGCCCCCTAGTGCGCCACACCCAGATAGGCGTCGATTACATCCTGATTGGCACGCACTTCGTCCGGCGTGCCATCGGCGATCTTCCTGCCGTAATCGAGGACGACAACGCGGTCGGACACATCCATCACCACGCCCATGTCGTGCTCGATGAGGACGATGGTGGTGCCAAGCTGGTCGTTCACATCGAGGATAAAACGGCACATGTCCTGCTTCTCTTCGACATTCATGCCGGCCATCGGCTCGTCGAGTAACAGGATCGACGGCTCGGCGGCCAGCGCCCGGCCCAGTTCGACGCGCTTCTGCAGTCCGTAAGGAAGGCGGCCCACCAGAGTCTTGCGAATGTGCTGGATCTCGAGAAAATCGATGATTTCCTCCACCTTCTTCCGGTGCGCCAGCTCCTCGCGCTGCGCCGGCCCCCAGTAAAAAGCATCGAGGAGAAAATTCGACTTCATCATCAGATTGCGCCCGGTCATGATGTTGTCGAGCACGGTCATGCCGCGAAACAAGGCGATATTCTGAAAAGTACGGGCGATCCCCGCCTTGGCGGCTTCATACGTATGCATATTGCGTCGCTGGCGACCGCGGAACACGATATTTCCTTCCTGCGGCCGATACACACCATTGATGACATTCAGCATCGAGCTCTTGCCGGCGCCATTGGGACCGATGATGGCGCGTATTTCGTGCTCGCGTACATCGAAGGAAATATCCGTCAATGCCTTGACACCGCCAAAACGCAGCGAAATATTCCTGAGGTGAAGAATTACCTCACCGACTCGCCTGCCTTCGCTCAAGGTCACCATGGTCTGTTCAGGCGGCTTTCTTCGCGGCAAGGGAGGGGAAGGTTTCGGCTTCCATGATGCGCAGATCGGCACTGACACGCCCCCTGCGCCCGTCCTCGAACTTCACCTCGGTCTCGATGAACTGCGAGGTCTTGCCCGAATACAGGGCGTCGATCAATACGGCATATTTCTCGGCAATGAAGCCACGGCGCACTTTCCGTGTGCGGGTCAGTTCGTCATCATCCGGATCGAGCTCTTTGTGCAGGATCAGGAAACGGTGCACTTGCGAGTCGGCAATCATGGCATCCTGTGCCAGTTCGGCATTCGATTGCTCGATGCATTCGCGGATCAGCTCGCAGACCTGCGGCTTTTGTGCAAGATCGGTATAGCCCGAGTAGGCAATGTTGCGCCGCTCGGCCCAGTTGCCAACGGCACCCATGTCGATATTGATGAAGGCACAGACCTCGTTGCGGCCATGGCCGAAACAGACCGCCTCCTTGATGTGCGGAAAGAACTTCAGCTTGTTCTCGATATAGTTGGGCGCAAACATGGCGCCGTTGGCCAGCTTGCCGACATCCTTGGCGCGATCGATGATCTTCAGGTGGCCGTCCTCATCGAAAAAGCCGGCATCTCCGGTATGAAAATACCCCTCGGCATCGATGACCTCGGCGGTGGCATCCGGCCGCCTGTAATACTCCTTCAGCAGCACCTTGCCACGTACCAGAACCTCGCCGTGCTCATCGATCCGGACCTCGACGCCCGGCACCGGCAGGCCGACGGTATCGAGCTTGATCTGTCCATCCGGCTGCAAACAGACCATCGCGCAGGTTTCGGTCGAACCATACAGTTGCTTGAGATTGACGCCGATCGAGCGATAGAAGCGAAACAGATCGGGGCCGATCGCCGCACCGGCTGTATAGGCCACACGGATACGGCTCAAACCGAGCACGTTGCGCAAGGGACCATAAACAAGCAGGTCCCCGAGCAGATAAAGCAAACGGTCGCGACCGCGGACCGCCTTGCCATCCAGAATCTCGGCACCGCACCGGCGAGCCACTTCCATGAAGTAATGGAACATCCCGCGCTTGAGCCGCCCCGCATCCTCCATACGGATCATCACCTGGGTGAGCAGATTCTCGAAAACACGCGGTGGAGCGAAATAATAGGTGGGGCCGATTTCGCGCATATCGGTCATCACCGTGTCACCGGACTCCGGACAGTTGATGGTGAACCCGGCATAGGTTGCCTGGGCGAAAGAAAACAGGTGATCCCCCACCCAGGCCATCGGCAGATATGAGAGGATGCTGTCATCCGGACCCAGGCGGTCGAACTCGCAACCACTCTTTGCCGCAGCAATGAACGCGTCATGAGTGATGCAGACCCCCTTCGGCCTGCCGGTGGTCCCCGAGGTGTAGAGCATGACGGCAACCTCATCGGCCTGACTCAGGCCAAGCTGCAGGTCGAAGAAATCCGGATGGTTACGATCGTGAATGCGCCCCATCTCCTGCATCTCGTCGAGGCTGTGGAGGAAGGGCTGGTTGTAATGGCGCAGACCGCGCGGATCGTCATAGAAGATATGGGCAAGCGCCGGACACTGCGCCATGTTCTCCAGCAGCTTGTCGACCTGCTCCTGGTCCTCGACGATGGCAAACCTGATCCCCGCATCCTGCAGAACGAACACCATCTCGGTCGCGATGGCATCCTGATAGAGCGGCACCGGCACGCCTCCGAGCACCTGGGCGGCGTACATCGCCCAGTACAGGCGTGGACGGTTGTCGCCGATGATGGCCAGGTTATCGCCCCGCTTGAAACCCATCTGGGCCAGTCCCAGAGCCATGGCACGCACTTCGGCAGCGACTTGCGACCAGGTCCAGCTCTGCCAGATACCCAGATCTTTTTCGCGCGTGGCCGGATGGTCCGGACGTGTCCGGGCATGCCACATCAGTAGCTGCGGAAACGTGCTGGGCAATGCTGAATCCATGCCGTCCGACATGCTGCCACTCCTCCTGCCTCGTCATCTCCGTGACCGATTCCCGTCCGGCCCGAACAGACTTGGCTTATTTATTTGATGGCGCCCGCCGATTCTCCTTCGGTCGCCCGGTCGAGTCAAATGGCATCGCCGGACATCATCGCGTCCTGCTCTGCACTATCCTCTACCCGCTTCATGGAGACAAGCTTACCGGGGCATGACCGGGCAGGCTGTCATCCGGCAGACAATCCGCTACACTGGTTCCGATGAGTTCCCTTACCGACATGATGAAGGCCAGCCTCTGGGCGCGCGCGCTCGGGCCCGGGCAATTGCAGCAGATCGAAAACGAGATCATCACGCGTCCGATTCCAGCCGGTGGATTCGTCTGTCGCAAGGGGGATGTCGTCGAGCATTGGTTCGGTGTCATTGACGGCCTGTTCAAGATGACCAACCTTTCCGCCGATGGCAAGCCGACGACGTTCACGGGCCTGCCCACAGGAGCCTGGTTCGGCGAGGGATCGCTCTTCAAGGACGAGCCACGCCGCTACGATGTGGTAGCCCTGCGCGACAGCCTGGCCGCCCTGATGCCCAAGGCCACCTTCATGAGGCTCCTCGACACCAGCATCGAATTCAACCGTTTCCTGCTGGTTCAGCTCAATGAACGACTCGGTCAGTTCATCGGCATGGTCGAGCATGACCGGCTTCTCGAGCCGGATGCGCGTGTCGCCCGTAGCCTGGCCGCCATGTTCAATCCCCACTTGTATCCCGGTATCGGGGCACAGCTGCAGATTTCCCAGGAAGAAATCGGCTACCTGGCCGGCCTGTCACGCCAGCGGGCCAATCAGGCGTTGAAAACCCTGGAGAGAATCGGTCTGCTGCACATCGAATATGGCGGCATCACCATTCTCGACCTGACCGGCCTGCGTGGCTTCGGGACATGAAGCAAGCCCTCAAATCCCGCCCTCAGACACCAAGATAACGCTGCAGCAATTCCGGTTGCTTTTTCAGATCGGCTGTCGTTCCTTCGTGAACGACCTGGCCGTTGTTGAGGATATACACGCGCGTGGCCAGCTTCATGGCCGCCGCGATGTTCTGCTCGATCAGCAGGATGGTCTGACCCGCCTGCGCCAGATCGTGGCAGACATGGATCAGATCCTGGACGATGACCGGGGCCAAGCCCTCGAAAGGTTCATCGAGCAGAATGATTTTCGGGTTGCGCACCAGTGCGCGCGCAATGGCCAGCATCTGCTGCTCGCCCCCCGACAGGTCGGTCCCGCGGCTGGTGCGCCGCTCCTTCAATCGCGGGAATGTCGAATAAATCCTGTCCAGCGACCATTTATTGTCAGCCGTCAACCCGGCCAGAATGATGTTTTCCTCGACATTCAGACTGCCGAAAATGCGCCGCTCCTCGTGCACCAGCTGCACACCGATGCGGGCAATCTCATGGGATTTCTTGCCGGCCAGCTCGACACCTTCGAGCTTGACGCTGCCCGACTTCGGCCTGACCACCCCCATCAGGCTCTTGAAAGTCGTCGACTTGCCGGCACCGTTGCGCCCGAGCAAGGTAACCACCTCGTTTTTTTCGACACGCATCGAGACATCGAACAGGATGTGGCTGTCACCGTAATAGCTGTTCAGCCCGTTGACCTCGAGCAGGCTCATAGCGCTTCTCCATTCACACCGCCCAGATAGGCTTCCTGAACCATGGCGTTGTTCTTGATCTCGTCAGGCGTGCCTTCGACAAGGACGCTGCCTTCCTGCAATACCGTGACCTTCTCGACCAGCTCAAAGAGCGAGTCCATATCGTGATCGATGACAACCAGCGTGCGCCCGACCGCAATCGATTTGAGCAGGGCGACCGTTTCCACGCGCTCGGCCTGGCTCATGCCGGCGAGCGGCTCGTCGAGCAACAACAAGCTTGGCGAAGTCGCCAGCGCCATACCAATCTCGAGGCGGCGCTTCTCTCCGTATGCAAGATCGGACACGGGGGTGCCGAGCCGTTCGGTCAGGTGCACCATCGCCGCCGTCGCATTCACCTGATCGAGCAGTCCGGGCACCTTGTGCAGGCGTCTGAAAAAATCGAGCCGGAACTTGCCCCGCGCCACGCTCAAGGCAGCGATCATCAGGTTCTGCCGGACGCTCAGGCGATCGAAAAGCTGGTTGATTTGATAGCTTTTGGTCAGTCCGAGCTGGCAGGCATCGGTCACCTTCAGGTGGGTGATGTCGCGTCCCTCGAAGACAATCCGTCCGGAAGACGGGATGACCTCGCACGTCAGCATTTTGAAAAAGGTGCTCTTGCCCGCACCATTCGGTCCGATGACGCCGCGGATTTCACCATGCTGCAGCGTGAAGTCGATATTGCTGTTGGCCACCAGACCTCCGTAACGCTTGGTCAGGCCGGTGGCCTTGAGGATAGGCCCGTTTGGATCCCCTGCTGCCTGACGGCGCTTGGCCAGGGCGGGCACCGGTGCGGCCGGGGCCGCAGCGGCCGGGGCCACCTGTGCCGCCGGCCCGCCCTGGGGCTTGCGGGGAATCACCAGCCGGTAGATGTCCACCACAGCCCCGACCAGGCCGTGACGCAGGAAGCAGACCAGCAGCACGAAGACGATGCCCAGGACAAGCTTCCAGGTCGCGCCAAGACTGAGCGTCGTCTGGAAAAAATCGCTCAGATAAAGCCACACACCGGCACCCAGCAACGGACCGATGAGCGTTCCCGCACCGCCGATGGCCGTCTGCATGACGATTTCACCCGAGGTGGCGAACATGAAGGCATCCGGCGGCATGAAGCCCTGCATCATGCCAAGCAGGCCACCGGCAAAGCCGGAATACATCGCCGCGATCACAAAAACGGCGAGCTTGTAGTGATGAATGTTGTGCCCGAGTGCCTCCGTGCGCAGGGGGTTGTCCCGGATGCCGCGCATCACCAGCCCGAAGGGAGAGCGCACGATACGCAGCGCAATCACCAGTCCGATGAAATACCAGAAAGCAAAGAACGCATACATCATCAGATTGCTTTCGAACTCAATCGTCGTGAAACCCAGATTCAGGTTCGGTGTCGGTACGCCGGGCAGGCCGTTCTCGCCGCCGGTGAATTGCGACAGTGGATTGAATTCGACGAAGAAAAACACCTCGGCGATGGCCACCGTGATCATGGCGAAATAAATGCCGGTACGGCGCAAGGCGACCAGGCCAACGAAGTAGCCGATCACGCCCGCGAACAGAGTGCCCAGAAACAGGGCGGCAACCGTATTGGAGAATGAAGTCTGCGTCAGCAGATAGGCAGCGAACATGCCGCCACTGCCGAAGAAGGCGGACTGCCCGAACGAGAGTAATCCGGTGTAGCCGAAGAGCAGGTCAAAACCGATGCCCACCAGACCCCAGATCAGGATGCGGTTGATGGTGGTCGGAGTAAAGCCAAGATGCGGCAGCACGAAAGGTGCGGCAATCAGGGCGATGAGCGTGAGAATCTCGACAAGGTATGGGCGACGATTGGGCATTTTCAGGCTCTTGATTATTCACGACCGGCGGTGCCAAGCAGTCCATGAGGACGCAAGGCCAGCACGAGCGTCATTGCGACAAACAGCATGACGTAGGAGTAGGCGGGGTCGACCATTGAGGTCAGACTGATGATCTCGCCGGCAATCAGTCCGCCCAGGACGGCACCCGGGAACGAACCCACACCACCAATCACCACCACCACGAAGGTCTGAACGAGGATGGCCTCTCCGACATCAGGAGCAATGGAGACCACGGGCGCATTGACGATGCCGGCGAATCCCGCTGCCATCGCACCAATGCCGAACACCAGCATGAAAACCTTGTGCACATTGATGCCGAGAGAGCCGACCATCACTGCATCCTCGATGCCGGCGCGCACGATCATGCCGATACGCGTGCGGTACAGGATGAAGTAGAGAACGATCAGGGCAACCGTGATGATGCCCAGCAGCGCCAGGCGGTAGGTCGGATAGATCATGAAGCCCATGTTGGTGATGCCCACCAGAGGCGCCGGAGGCGGCACGGTTTTCGACAAGCTGCCGAAAATGAAACGTACCAGCTCGACCATGACGATGCCCAGACCGAAGGTCACCAGCAACTGGTCTTCCGGAGGACGGGCATAGAAGTAGCGGATGATCACCCGCTCCATCACGACACCGACCACCATGACAAACAGGGCACCGGCGACAACAGCCACAATGAAGGAGTCGGTATGTTCGAAGGCAACCCAGCCGGCATAGCCGCCCAGCATGAACATGGCGCCATGGGCGAGATTGAGAACGCCCAGGGTGCCGTAGATGATCGTCAGACCGGAAGAAATCAGCGCCAGCAGCGCGCCCAGCACCAGTCCGTTGAAACACTGCGATATGAAATTTGCCCAGTTAATCACGCCGATTCATCCTCGTCGCCAATGGGTTGTCATGGGGGGTCATCCCGCCCGGATTCCGCAGGGAATCCGTCATGAGCCGATAAGGTGTGCGGGCCAGCCATCGGAAACAGCCGGCCCGCCACGAACATCAGGTGTAATCACCCAGATTGCAGCCAAAGGCATCCGGCGCCTGAATCACCTTGTCGCCCGGAACAATCTCGACAACTTCCCAGAAGTCCTCGGGATTCTTCATATCCTTCTTGGCCTTGCCCCGAACGATGACGACAGGACGGACATACTGGTGATCCTGCGGACGGTAGGGGAAATCACCCAGCAATCCGGGGACTTTCTCGCCCTTCTCCCACTGCTTGATGACATCGGGCGGATAGAAGCTGCCCGCCTCGGTAACCATGCGCGCCCAATGTGCAAAGCTGACGTAGGCGTTCTCGGCACCCCACTCCGGGCGATAGCCGAATTTCTTCTGGAAGGCTTCGACGAACATTTTTGCCAGCGGATACTTGTCTTCCAGCGTCCACCAGAAATCGGTGGCGGCAAAAACTCCGGCGCTGATGTCCACGCCGGCTTCACGCGCGAAGAACGGGATCTGATAGGGCAGCACCAGCGTCATCTTCGGCAGCAGGCCGAACTGCTTGGCCTGCTGGCTCGACAGCACGGCGTCGCGTCCCCAGTTGACGTTGATGAGAAAATCCGCACCCGAGTTGGCAATGTTGGTCAGGTACTGGCTGAAGTCCTGCGTGCCCAGAGGCGAGACCTGGTTGGTGACCATGGTCCAGCCGGCATGCTCGACGAGGAACTTGCGTGTCGACTCGGTGGTGGTGTGCCCGTAGGTGTAATCCGGCGTCATGAAGGCCGCCTTGCGGTTCTTGCCGAACTGCTTGACCAGCACCGGGCCGATGGCATTGGCGGCCATCTCGCCGTAGTAGCCCTGACGGAAGCTGTAGCGCACGCAATCCTTGCCGGTCGTGTCGTTCGAGCCGGAGATACCCGGCATGTAGAGAATCTTCTCGCGCTGGGCAAACTTGTTGGTCGCCACCGCCACGGCCGAAGAAGTCGAGCCTGTCATGAGGATCGTCTTGTTCTGGTTGATGAAGGTTTGCTGTGCCTGTAATGCCTGGTTCGGTTTGGCGGCCGAATCGGCATAAACCAGTGCAACCTTCTTGCCAAGCACGCCGTTCTTCACCTTCGGAGCAATCTTCAGCATCAGGGGATGATTGGTGTTCATGTGCTCGACCGCCAGCTGCCAGCCCTTGAGCTCGTCTTCGCCCTGCACGGCATAAGTCCCCGTCAGCGGCACTGCGGCGCTCAGATACACCGTGTCACCTTGCGAACCGGCGGGCCAGGTCCCCATGGCCGGCTTGTCCGCCGCAAAAGACCAGCTCGGGAACAGGCTGGAGACTGCCGATACGCCGGCCAGGCCCGCGCCCATTTTCAGGGCGTCGCGGCGCGAGACGGCCACTTCAGATTTCTTGCTGGATTCCGACATTTCATTCTCCTCGCTTCTGATGGTTGAAGATGTTTTCAACTCTTATCCGGATCGGCTTCCATCATTTCGATGATCCTGCGGGGATCTCGACGAACCCCGTCATCTCCTCATGATTTGAAGCGGCCTGCACGCAGACCACCGGAGCCAATCTTTTACTTCTGGATCAGGGTCGATTGCATTCTAGACAGCGACGCCTTACAGCATTCTTACAAGCGGAAGCGATCGTGAACGTCCGGCAGCGCGTGCATCAGCATCATTCGCAACGACACTGAGCGGCGGCAGGAAGGATGAAGGTGGGGAAAATTACATGCTGCGCCGGTACTGCCCGCCCACTTCGAACAGGGCCTGGGAGATCTGGCCGAGCGAGCAGCAGCGCACGGCGTCGACGAGGACTGCGAAGACGTTGCCGTTCTCGATCACGGTCTGTTTGAGGCGCGCCAGCATCGGGCCGGATTCGGCGGCATGGCGCTGCTGAAAGTCGGCCAGTCGCTTCAGCTGCGACTGTTTTTCCGCTTCGGTCGAGCGCGCCAGCTCGATCTTGTCCGGCACGCCGTCGCCGTGCGGGTTGCGGAAGGTGTTCACGCCGATGATGGGGTAGGAACCGTCGTGCTTCTTCTGCTCGTAGTAGAGCGACTCCTCCTGGATCTTGCCGCGCTGGTAGCCGGTCTCCATGGCGCCGAGGACACCGCCGCGCGAGCTGATCGCTTCGAATTCCTGCAGCACCGCCTCTTCGACGAGGTCGGTCAGCTCGTCGATGACGAAGGCGCCCTGGTTGGGGTTCTCGTTCTTCGCCAGGCCCCACTCGCGGTTGATGACGAGCTGGATGGCCATGGCGCGGCGCACCGACTCCTCGGTCGGCGTGGTGATCGCCTCGTCGTAGGCGTTGGTGTGCAGGCTGTTGCAGTTGTCGTAGATGGCGATCAACGCCTGCAGCGTCGTGCGGATGTCGTTGAAGGCCATCTCCTGCGCGTGGAGAGATCGCCCGGAGGTCTGCACGTGGTACTTGAGCTTTTGCGAGCGCTCGTTGGCGCCGTAGCGGTTCTTCATCGCCACCGCCCAGATGCGCCGCGCCACGCGGCCGATCACCGTGTACTCGGGGTCCATGCCGTTGGAAAAGAAGAAGCTGAGATTCGGCGCGAAGTCGTCGATGTGCATGCCGCGTGCCAGATACGTTTCCACGTAGGTGAAGCCGTTGGCCAGCGTGAAGGCCAGCTGCGAGATCGGATTCGCGCCGGCCTCGGCGATGTGGTAGCCGGAGATCGACACCGAGTAGAAGTTCTTCACGTCGTGGTGGACAAAGTACTCCTGGATGTCGCCCATCATCTTGAGGGCGAACTCGGTGGAGAAGATGCAGGTGTTCTGGCCCTGGTCTTCCTTGAGGATGTCGGCCTGCACCGTGCCGCGCACATTCGCCAGCGTCCACTCGCGGATCTTGTCGTCCTCGTCCTCGGTCGGCTCGCGTTTGTTGTCGGCGCGAAACTTGTCGAGCTGCTGCTCGCACGCGGTGTTGAAGAACATGGCGAGGATCATCGGCGCCGGGCCGTTGATGGTCATCGACACCGAGGTGGTCGGGCAGACGAGATCGAAGCCCGAGTACAGCACCTTCATGTCGTCCAGTGTGGCGATCGACACGCCGGAGTTGCCGACCTTGCCGTAGATGTCGGGCCGCAGGTCGGGGTCGCAGCCATAGAGCGTCACCGAGTCGAAAGCCGTCGACAGGCGATGCGCCGGCATGCCTTCGGAGACCTTCTTGAAGCGGCGGTTGGTGCGGAAGGCGTCGCCCTCGCCGGCGAACATGCGCGTCGGGTCTTCATTTTCGCGCTTGAAGGCGAACACGCCGGCGGTGTAGGGGAAGGAGCCGGGCACGTTCTCCTTCATGAGAAAGCGCAGCGTCTCGCCCTCATCCTCGAACTTCGGCAGCACCACCTTGCGGATCTTCGTGCCGGAGAGACTCTCATAGACGAGGCCGGTGCGCACTTCCTTGTCGCGGATCTTGACGACATATTCGTCGCCGGCATAGGCGCGCTGCATGGCGGGCCACATCTCGAGCAGCTTCTTCGCGCGCGGGTCGAGCTGGCCGTCCTTCCAGGCGATCAGTTCATCGAAGTCCTTCGCGCCCTTGCCGCAGCTCTCGAACAGCGCCTTCGCCGTGCGCAGGCTCTGCCGCTCGCGCGCGACGGTGGCCTGCCCGGCGGTGTGCCGGTGGTAGTCGCGCACCGCATCGGCGATGTCGGCGAGGTAGCGCGCGCGCTCGGCCGGCACGATGGCGCGTCCGCGCGAGGACTGCCTCACCGTCACCCTGGGCAGCTTGCCGGCGGCAGTCTTGAGACCGAGCGTATTGAGCTTCGCCAGCAGCGCCTGATACAGCGCGGTGACGCCGTCGTCGTTGAAGCGCGCCGCCATGGTGCCGAACACCGGCATCTCTTCGACCGGCGTCGTGAACAGCTCGCGGTTCCTCTGCACCTGCTTCCTCACGTCGCGCAAGGCATCCTCGGCGCCCTTGCGGTCGAACTTGTTGATGGCGACGAAGTCGGCGAAGTCGAGCATGTCGATCTTCTCGAGCTGGCTGGCGGCGCCGAACTCGGGGGTCATGACGTAGAGCGAGCAATCGACGTGCGGCACGATGGCGGCATCGCCCTGGCCGATGCCCGAGGTCTCGACGATGACGAGGTCGAAGCCGGCCAGCTTGCAGGCGGCAACCACTTCCGGCAGCGCGGCGGAGATCTCGGAGCCCGTGTCACGGGTGGCCAGCGAGCGCATGAAAATATTGGGATGCTCGATGGCGTTCATGCGGATGCGGTCGCCGAGCAGCGCGCCACCGGTGCGTTTGCGCGAGGGATCGACCGCCACCACGGCAATCCTTAACTTGTCTTCCTGGTCGAGGCGCAGGCGGCGGATCAGCTCGTCGGTGAGGCTGGACTTGCCCGAGCCGCCGGTGCCGGTGATGCCCAGCGTCGGTACAGCGGCCTTGGCGCCGTCCTGCAGCAACTGACTTTTCAGCTTGTCGGCCACCGCGCCGTTTTCCAGCGCGGTGATGAGGCGGGCGAGGTTACGTAACTGAGCGCGGCGCTCGCCGGCGGCGACGGCCTTCAAGTCGGGCACGGATTTAGACAGGTCGACATCGCACTGCGCCACCATGTCGTTGATCATGCCCTGCAGGCCCATGCTGCGACCGTCCTCGACGGAGTAGATGTGCGCCACGCCGTAGTCGTGCAGTTCGCGGATCTCCTCGGGCACGATCACGCCGCCGCCGCCGCCGAAGACCTTGATGTTCTCGCCGCCGCGCTGCTTCAGCAGGTCCACCATGTACTTGAAGTACTCGACGTGGCCGCCCTGGTAGGAGGAGATGGCGATGCCCTGGGCGTCTTCCTGCAGCGCCGCCGTGACGATCTCCTCGACCGAGCGGTTGTGGCCGAGGTGGATGACCTCGGCACCGGTCGATTGCAGGATGCGCCGCATGATGTTGATCGCCGCGTCATGACCGTCGAAGAGCGAGGCGGCCGTGACGAAGCGCACCTTGTGCCTCGGCTTGTAGGCGGCGATCTTGTGGCTCACGCTCAAATCAGTCATGGCGGCGACTCCGTACGTAAGCGGTCAATCTAGCGGGCGTTGACGTTAACGTCAACTACTTGCGTCACCCAAGTTGCTGTTGCGTAAGGGATTTGTCTTGCAGGCGACAATCCAGCGGGCGTCCAGGCAAGAAATTTCCGGTGATTGCGGCAGAGAAGATGTTCTATAGTCTTTCTCTCAATTCCGCCCCGAGGAGAAATTCCATGTTTCGGCAATGGTCTGTCCTGCGTACGCGTTTGTCGTTTTTTCTGCTGATCTCGGCCCTGCTCGCCGGTTGCGCCGGCCTCACCCTGCAAAACCAGATCGACGCCCTCATGCAACAGGGTCAGCAACTCTACGCCGAGAAGCAATACGGCCAGGCTGCCGACAAATTCCTCACCGTGATCAGCAAGTCTCCGACGTACTGGCAGGCCTACTTGTGGGCGGCCCGCAGCTTCATCGCCCAGGGGAGCTGGAAGGAGGCCATCGCCAATGCGCGCAAGGCCTTCGATCTGGCACCCAAGGATCAGGAGAGTCTCGCCGCCTTTGCCCAGGCGCTGTTCGGTGGCGGTGCCGACGCCCTGCAAAACGGTCACTTTGCCGATTCGGTGAATCTCTTTGTCGAATATCTGAAGCTCGAACCGGGCAACGCGCAGGCCTGGCTAAACGTGGCCAAGGCCTATCTTGGCCAGAAGGATTTCAGCCGGGCGCTCGGCGCGCTGGTGCAGGGGCTGGCGAGCGCGGATGCTTCACAACGCCAGGAATTCATCCGGCAACTGCTCGAAGGCGGCAAGCAGGCCTTCGCCAGCGGCCAGTACCGTGACTCGATCGGCCTGCTCAAGGAGTATCTCAAGTACGACAGAAAGGAACTGCAGGCCTACCTGAATCTGGCCAAGGCGTACTGGGAAGCCGGCGACAAGGGCAAGGCCTTTGATGCCTTCAAGGAAGTGCTCAAGCTCAATCCGAACCAGGAGGAAGCGATGCGCTTCCTCCTCAAACGCTGATCACCTGACGCTCTTCACGCTCTGTCCGGGCGGCGGATTACCGTCCGGATAGACGCCATTCAACAGCCGCAGCTGCGCCTGAACATTGCCCAAGAGGGGTGCCGAGCGCGCAAGCTCGGCAAAACCGCCACGCGGGAACGCCTCGACCTTCACCTTCCAGGGACGTGCAGCCTCCCGCTCCGCCACGCTCAATGCGCGGAAGGAAGCTTCCGCCTCACGCATCTGTCCGCGCGCGCGCTCGAGCGCTCTTGCGTCCTTCGCACCATAGAGCATCAGCAGGTGGCGTCCGCCCGGCCCGGTCACCAGCGTCGCCTCGACGGCCTGCGGCTGATTGTTCGCGTTACGCACGACACCGGTGAAATGAATGGCCGGGAAGCCACCCAGGCTCAGGCGCTGCGTGCGCGCCTGCTGGATCTTGAGCACATCGCGCAGCACCGCCTCCTGTGAGAGAGGCTTGTCGCTCGCCACCGTCTGCACGATGAGGCCGGCATCTCCCGCCGCATTGCCAAGCAGCAAGGCCTCGCTGGAGTTGATCACACGCCAGCCCGCAGGGGCGGTCAGCGCAATGCCGAGCGGCTCGTGATAGAAATTGCGCCCGCGCGTGACACCCTGCTCGCGACTCTCGCCAAAGGCCAGTCCCTCGATGGCCCGCAGATAGCGCGGGCGGCCGTCATCACCGTAATTTCCCTTGTAGTGCGCGGCAAACTTGACGATGTCGGACAGGCGCTTGTCGTTGCTCGGATGCGAGGCGAGCCAGCCGCCGCCGGAGGGCGCCGACCGCCCTTCGGCGCGTGCCGTGTCGAGGGCATACTGCTCCTGGCTTTTCAGCATGCGGATGACGTCGATCATGCGCTTCGGGTCGTAATGGTTGCGCGCAAGATACTCGGCACCCAGCTGATCGGCCTGCGTTTCCTGCTCGCGGCTGTAGGAGGCGATGATGCCGGCGGCCACACCCTGCGAAAGATTGCTGGCCATATCGGTGGCACCGCTCACGCCCCGGGCTTCGAGCACGGCACCGAGCAGGGTGGCGGCCAGCACACCGAGGCCCGCCGTCTGCTGGCGCGTGGCACGCTGGGCGCCGTGGCGGGCGGTGACATGGCCGATCTCGTGGCCGATGACGCCGGCCAGGTCGGCCTCGCTCTCCATGTAGGCCATCAGTCCGCGCGTGACATAGACATAGCCGCCGGGCAGCGCGAAGGCATTCACCTCGGTCGTGTCGAGTACGGTGAAATGCCATTCCAGATCGCTGCGATGGGATTGCCGCGCCAGGCGCTGGCCCAGTTCATTCACATACGCTTGCACACGCGTATCGGCATAGACGCTGTATTCCTCCAGTACCTGCGCGTTGCCTTTCCTGCCGGCGGCGATCTCGCCCTTCTCGTCCATGGCGGAGAATTCGCGCTGGCCGGTGACGGGATTGGTGACGCTGGCGCAGCCGGCCAGAAGAACACACACACAGGCAATCAGCCGGATTCTTGTCATGCGCTCCCTCCCCGATTCAAAACACAGGCATTGTGACATCCGGACACGAAAATGACGATCCGGCCCGCGGTGTCCTCCGGCTCACCGCATCAATGCCGCTCGAAGACCTGTGTCTGCCCGGACGGCCCGAACACCACGACATCGTAAGACTCTTTCTGTCCGGGCACTTCCATGCCGGGCGAACCGGCCGGCATGCCCGGCACCGCCAGTCCGCCCGCCTGCGGACGCTCCTTGAGCAAGCGGCGGATCGCCGCGGCCGGCACATGCCCTTCGATGACATAGCCGTCCACCGTCGCCGTGTGGCAGGAAGTCAGTCCTGGTGGTACGGCGTATTGGCGCTTGATCGCGTCCATGTCCTTCTCGACCACCGTGCGCACGCGAAAACCTTCGGCTTCCAGATGCGCGGCCCAGGCCGTGCAGCAGCCGCAGTTCGGGTCCTTGTGCATCACCACTTCGGGAGACTGCTGCGCGCACGCCGTCAGGACGACCAGCGACAGCGTGGCGGCCAGCCGTGTTGCAAAAAAGCCTGCTGCGGATTCCGCTTTCATGACGTGCGCCTCAGTGCGAATGTGCGGCGTGTGCTGCCTGCGCGCCAGCCAGCGGCGTGAAGCGTGCCTGGCCGGCCGCCTGGCCGGCGAGCGTCACCGACACCACCGCCTTCATGTCCGGCACGGAGGCATATTTGGCAAAACCCTTGAGACGGTTCTCGCCATCGGGCTGCAACGTCACCTCGGCCCGGAGCTTGCCCGCCAGCAGCATCACCTTGCCGCGGGCACCCGCCGTGGGTACCTCCTTGCCGGCGTGGTCGGTGACATAGACGAGGACCGGATTCTCCTTCACCTGCGCGCTGTCCCTGGTGACCACCAGCTCGAAGTGATAGGCGCCCGCCATGCGCATCTGCCCGCCGTGCGGCGCCTTTTGCGTATCAAGATAGGCATCGTCGTGAGCGTGCACGACTCCTGCGCCAAAAGTCAGTCCTGCCAGGACGGCGACAAGCGCCGCAATGGAGAGTGAGCGTTTCATTCTGTTTCTCCTTTCACGTTAAAAACTGCCGGTTTCCTTCAGGGCAAGCAACCGCTCGAGGGGCTTTCTCCCCCAGAGGCGGAACATCACTGGCGTGAGCAGCGTGTCGAGCAGCGTCGAGCTCACCAGGCCGCCGAAGATCACCACCGCTACCGGATGCAGCACTTCCTTGCCGGGAGTGTTGGCGCTGACGAGCAGCGGCACCAGGGCAAAGGCGGCGACGAGGGCGGTCATCAGCACCGGTGTGAGGCGCTCGAGCGAACCGCGCACGATGAGCGCATCGCCGAAGACTTCGCCCTCGAACGCGCACAGGTTGATGTAATGGCTGATCTTGAGAATGCCGTTCCTCGTGGCGATGCCGGTGAGCGTGATGAAGCCCACCAGTGCCGCCACCGAGAGCGGCTGGCCCGAGAGCCACAGTGCGAGGACGCTGCCGACCAGCGCCAGCGGGATGTTGCCCATGATGATGGCGGCGAGCGCTGCCGAGCGGTAACGGCTGTAGAGCACGAGATAGATCAGCGTGAGCGACACCAGCGCCAGGACCGAGATCAGCCGCGCGGCATCTTCCTGTGCCTGGAACTGTCCTTCGAGCGAAGTGAAATATCCCTCCGGCAGCGGCGTTTGCGCGAGGACGCCACGAATGTCGGCAATCACCTGCGACATGTCGCGCCCGTCACTGTTGGCGGACAGGATGATGCGGCGCCGGCCGTTCTCGCGCCCGATCTGGTTGGGGCCCTCGCCATCCTCGATCTGCGCAAGGCGCGCGAGCGGCACGTGGCCGAGCGGAGTCTCGATGAGCAGCGCGGGCAGCGCCTGCAGGCCACGCGCCTCGTCGGGCAGGCGCACGACGAGATCGAAGCGCTTGGCATCCTCGACGATCTGCGTGATGCGCTCGCCTTCGACCATCTGCCCGATCGCACGCAACAGCGCACCGGGAGCAACCCCGTAACGCGCTGCCTGTTCGTAGTCGATGCGGATCTTGATCTGCGGGATCGGCACCTGCTTCTCAACGGAGAGGTCGGCGATGCCGCGCACTTTTGCCAGACGCATGCGCAGACCCTCGGCAATGCCGCGCAGCGTGTCCAGATCATCACCATAGACCTTGAGCGCGATCTGCGCGCTCACCCCGGAGAGCAGGTGATCGAGCCGGTGCGCGATGGGCTGGCCGACATTCACCGTCACGGGCAGCACGGCCAGATGCGCGCGGATGTCGCTGATGATCTCCTCGCGGCTGCGCGCAGAGGGCTTCAGATCGACCTCCAGCTCGCTCGAATGAACGCCTTCGGCATGCTCGTCCGATTCGGCACGGCCGGTGCGACGCCCGACCTGCGCCACCTCGGGCACTTGTCCGACCAGCCGTTCGGCAAGCGTGCCGATGCGGTTGGACTCGGCGAGCGAAGTGCCCGGATTGAGCAGCACCGACACCGTCAGCGTGCCTTCGTTGAAGGAAGGCAGGAAGGCGCGCGGAAAGAACGGAATGCTTGCTGCCGCAGCTGCCACCGCCACCAGCGCCAGGGCCAGCAGACGCCGGTCGCACGCGAAGGACCAGCGCAACAGCTTCTCGTCCTGGCGCTTGAGCCAGACGACGAGCGGGCTGTCACCCTCGTGCAGTTTTTTCATGTGCGGCAGAAGATAGTAGGCGAGCACCGGCGTCACGGTGACCGAGACCACCATGCTGGCGAGGATGGAGACGATATAGGCCATGCCCAGCGGGGTGAAGAGCCGCCCCTCGATGCCGGGCAGGACAAAGAGCGGCACGAACACCAGCACGATGATGAAGGTGGCGTAGACGATGGCCGAGCGCACTTCCAGTGTCGCCGCGGCAATCACCTCGATCACTGGCCGCGGCGTGGCGAGCGTGCGGTTCATCTTGAGGCGGCGCAGCACATTCTCGACACCGACCACGGCATCATCGACCAGCTCGCCGATGGCAATGGCGAGCCCGCCCAGGGTCATGGTGTTGATCGACAGGCCGAAGCCGTGGAACACCAGCGCGGTCATCAGGAGCGAGAGCGGAATCGCCGCCAGCGAAATCACCGTGGTGCGCACATTGAGCAGGAACAGGAAGAGCACCACCGCCACCAGAAGGGCGCCGTCACGCAGCGCCTCGCCGACATTGTCGATCGAGTGCTCGATGAAGTTCGCCTGCTTGAACAGGAACTGCGGCGCGGCGACCCCGGCGGGCAGCGACGTCGACAGATCGGCGACGACACGCTCGACCTCACGCGTGAGCCTGACGCTGTCGGCTGCGGGCTGTTTCTGCACCGAGAGCACCACCGCGGGATGCGCATTGAAACCGGCATCGCCACGCTTGATGGCGGGCGCGATCCTCACCTGGGCGAGCTGGCGCAGCAGGATCGGCTGGCCGCTCCTGACGGCGACCACCAGATTCTGCAGGTCCTCGATGCGGCTGCTGCGTCCGATGCCGCGAATCAGGTATTCGCGCCCCTGCGCGGCAAGGAACCCGCCGCTTGCGTTGTTGCCGAAATTCCTCAATGCCACATCGAGTTCTTCACGCGTGACACCCAGTGCGGCGAGCTGCGCAGGGTTCAATTCGACACGATACTGGCGCACTTCACCGCCGATCGGTGTCACCTGCGCGATGCCGGGAATGGACAGCAGGCGCGGACGCATCACCCACTCGGCGTATTCGCGCACGGCCATCGGACTGACTTTTGCCGGATCGGCCGGCAGCGCGATCTGCAGGATCTCGCCCATGAGGGAGGAGATCGGCCCGATCTGCGGCACCACGCCATCGGGCAACTGCTCGCGCACAAGATTGAGGCGCTCGCTCACCTGCTGGCGGTTGCGGTAAATGTCGGTGCCCCAGGCAAACTCGACATAGATCACCGCGAGGCCGACACCGGTGACCGAACGCACGCGGGTGACGCCGGGCATACCATTCATGCCCGACTCGAGCGGAAAGGTGACGAGCTGCTCGACTTCCTCGGGGGCCATGCCGCCCGCTTCGACGAGCAGTGTCACGGTGGGCTTGTTCAGATCGGGAAAGACATCGACCGGCATCTCGCGTGCGGTGTAGGCACCGAAGAGGACGAGCAGGAGCGAGACGCCAAGGACGATCAGCCGCTGTCTGAGACTGGCCTCGATGATCCGTTCAAACATGATGCCCGTGCCTCATCGCACTTGCGCGAGCATGCCCGCCCCCTCGGTGACGACGCGCTCGCCGCCCTCCAGCCCCTTGACCACGGCAACACGCAGCGCATCGAGCGGAGCCACCTCGACGCGGCGCAAAGCGAAACGCTCCGCCCCTTCGCGCACCCAGAGCGCCGTCTCGCCAGAACTGACTTTTGCCAGCGCCGCCCGCGGCACCGCCACACCCTTCACGGTGCGCCGGCTTTGTGCCACCACCTTGAGCGGCTGACCCACTGCCAGCGGCGCATCCGTACCCGTCACGCGAAAGAGCAGCGGCAGCGCCTGCTCGCGCAACTGGCGCGCACCCCCGACAAAGCTCAGCTCGATCGCCTGCGCACTGCCCGCAGACAAGGCGTAGGCACGCGCAATGTCGTTTGCCTGCGCGGCGTCATAGGCGAGCGCTTCAACAGCCAGGCGCGCCGGATCGATGACCTCGAAGAGGATCTCCTTCGCCTCCACCACCTGCCCGGCCACCACGCTGGTCGCACCGACCACGCCGCTCACGGGCGCGATGAGCGGCTCGGCCGCGCCGATACTCGCCGCCACCGCGGCACGGCGCTTCTTCAATGCCTGTGCTTCGAGGCGCGCCGCCTCGATCGCAGACCGGGCCACGGCCCCCTCCAGTTCGTCATAACGGGCACGCTTTCGCTCGGCAATGACAAGCTGGGCGTCGAGTTCGGCCAGCTGTGCCTGCTGGTTGCCGCGCTCGATGCTGCTCGCCACCGGACGCAGATAGGCGAGCACCTGCCCCTTGCTGACCTGCTGCCCGAGAGTGGGCAGGCCCTTGGCGCCGGCCTCGACGCGACCCGCCTGCGTGGCCTGGACGCGCCCGCCCGCATTCGGATCGGCGATCACCTTGCCGTTGAACTCGAAGGCCCGCGCCAGTTCTTCTTCGTGCGCAATCAGATGGCGCAGGCCCAGCTCGCGCTGCATCGGCTTGGGCACGAAGAGGCTGCCATCGGGCAGGCGGTGTGCCGCAGCATGTGTCACGGCCGGCGCCGCATCCTGTTCGCCATGCGCTTCATCGCCATGCGCCTGGACGGGACTCACAGTCACGGCCATCGCCCACGACAGGGCGACGATCCACACGATTGGCGTCCTCATGCGCGCCTCCTGCGGTTCCTGTACCGCTGGCGCACGAGCAAGAACACACCGGCACCCGACAGCAGCACAAGTACGCTGCCCTGCAGCCATGCCGGCCAGGTCGATGGACGCCATCCGGACGAAGCGGCTGCCGCTTCGCCGCCGACCTCCAGCGTCGCACTGAGCAGATCAGTGTCCTCGCCTGCTTCCACGACAAAGGTGATCGGGTATTGGCCGGCTGTGGCGAAAGGTTCGCGCGCAACAGCGTATACGCCCGGTGCGGTTTGTTGCGCCAGGGTCTTCAACGTGCCGCTGTCCACCTCGATGCGGGCATCTGCCACCGGTGCGTTATCGGCATAACGGTCGAGATAGAGCGTGAGCTGTGCCGGTTCGAGCACCGCCACCAGCTCGAAATCCTCGCTGTGCGCCGTTGCGCGCGGTGCCGCCTCGACATGGGGGGGGGCTGCGCCGGCATCCTCGTCATGGCCTTCGTGCGCATGCACGGTCGGTGCGAGACCGATCAGGAAAAACAGAAAAATCCGGATACGGCAGGAAAGCGGTTTCACGGCAGGACTCCCAGGGCTTGTTTGAGGCGCGAGTGCGCAGCGGCCAGCGCCACGCGCTGGCGGTTGAAAAAAGTTTCTGCTTCGTAAGCGCTGCCGCGCAGGCGCAGCAGCGAGGCCAGATCGGACTCTCCGAGCGCGAAGGATTTTTCCGCCAATTGCAGGCTGTCGGCTGCCAGGGCGCGGCGCTCACGCGCCATGGCAAGCTGCTGCCCGGCCATGTCGACCTCGCGTCGGGCGCGCGCCAGATCGAGCTCGATCCGGTGGCGAATCTGTGCCAGATCCGCTTGCGCCTGCAATGCCTCGGCACGTGCAACGGCATTTTCCTGGCGCACACGCGCCCCGGAGGAAAACGGGATGGTCAGCTTGACGCCGATGCCGTTGGCGTAGGACGTGGCGGAGTCGGAACGCTCACGCACCAGGCGCACAGCCAGTTCGGGCGCGTCGCGCTGCGTCTGTTCGGCCACACGCAGCGTGCTGTGTGCCGCACGCGCGCTGGCAGCCGCCAGGGCCAGCAACGGATGATCATCGGTTAGCGCGGCATCCGGTGGCGCTGTTGGCAGCGGTGCCTCCTCGACAAGTTGCGCGGGGGCTGATACGCCGGTGAGTTTTTGCCAGGCCTGTTCGGCCGTACGCAGCGCGGCTTCGGCTTCGAGCGCATCGGCTTCGGCGGTGAGCCGCTCGCCCTGCGCAAGATTGGCATCGATACGCGACAGATCACCCGCCCGGTAGCGGCGCCGGACACCGGATTCAAGTGCACGCGCAGTGTCGGCGCGGCGCAACGCCAGTTCGTGTGAGTTGCGCGCAGCGGCAAGCGCCCACCAGGCCTCGCGCACTTCACCGGCCAGCTGCAGACGCAGGGCGCGTGCGTTCGCGGCCACTTGCGCACGCAGACTGTCGGCTTCGGCAACACGTGCATCCTGCTGGCCGGGCAGCCAGAGCGGTACCGCCATTTCAGCTTCCCACTCCTGGCGGCCACGATCCCGGTTGGCGCGATCGTTCAGGTTGGAGAGGGAGAGCGCCGCCGGCCCCGGTGTGAGGCCATTGGCGAGTTCGATGCGCGCCTGCGCTTCTTCCTCACGCGCGGTAGCCGCCGCAGCCTGCGGGTGGCGCATCCAGGCCAGATCGAACGCCTGGGCCAGACTGGCCGGCTGCAGCGGCGGTGCTGCCGCGGGCGGCTGCGCCTGCACCCGGCCCGCCAGGGCAACGCACACCACCAGACATCGAAACACAAAGTGCATGACACCGTTCCTTCCAGACAATGAGGAAAAACCAGGGCGGAACGGCAGACGCGCAATGCCCGCCACGCAAGCGGCGCATTGACTGAATCAAAGGAGGGTTCGCGTCCGCCGGATCAGGCGGACAGCAAGGGAGGTCGTTGCAACGGCTCGGGGATATGGGCGCGGAAGCGCTCCTTGCCAAGCTTCAGGAAATCGGAGGACACGGCGACAACCGGCACCCCGGCACCGGCGTCGAGCGGCACGCCACCATGCACGAACTGGCACAGGCCACAGCGCTCGCAGCCGCCGGACCCGCCATGCTCATCACCGGCCTGGTTGGCCGCATCATTCTGTCCGACGTGATTCATGCCGGCATGATGACCATGCATCAATGCGTGCTCGTCCTGCAGGCCAGCGTGTGCGCCACCTTGCGGCACAGCGGGCAGACTCATCGGCACGGCCAGCGCCGCAGCAGTCTGCAGCGGCAGCCAGAACATCATGAAGAGGATGAACAACCTGCGCAGTGACATCGGATCGAACGCGTAAAAAACGGGTGGCTTGCAATGAAACGTCGCCACTCTAACGCAAAACCGGTACGAAGGGAATGAAGGCAGGGCGGTGCCACGCGGCGGCACCCGCCCGCACTGGGCTCCCTTGCGCAAAAGTCAGTTGTGGTGACACGGCGCAAGAAAGCGACCGGAGGACCCTGCGAACAAAATGACGAATCGATTGAGTATCATCCTGATCATCACCGATTCACAGAGAGGATTTTTCATGCCGGCCCGCTCCAGCCACGGCTCGTCACACCGTATTGTCCGTACCGCCTGTGCCTTCTTCTTCCTCACCGGTCTGATTGCGGCACACACCGCAACGGCAGCCACCCCGGTACCGGCCAGCTTCGACTGCAAGCGTGCCGAGCGCACCATCGATCGCTTTCTGTGTGGCCATGCCGTGCTGCGCTGGCAGGATCTGGCGCTCTCGCGCAGCTACGCGGCAGCCCGCAACACCGGCAATACGGCGCAGCGCGAGGCGCTGCTCGACAGCCAGCGTCGCTGGCTGAAGGAACGCGACGAGCGCTGCATCGGCACGCACACGCTCAAGGAACTCAAGAGTCAGGGCAAGCTGGCCAACGAGGCCTACCAATGCCTGCTCGACAGCTATCTGAAACGGCGTCAGGCGCTGCTGGGCACGGCACCGGCCTGGGTGGCGGCGAATCGACTGGCCACACCGCTGCAGGACATCGCGCGCGCACGCCCCGACTGGCAGGGCCAGGCCGATCGCACCGTGCTGGGCGCCAGTCTCTCTCCCGACGCCCGACAACTGGCGCTGGTGCTGCCGGCCGAAGACGATTCCGACGTGCTGCGCGCCGGCCAGATCTGGCTGTATCGCGTTGGCGCCGCGAAAGGGCTGGCAGTCACCTCGAAACCGTCGGGCCGCGTTCCCGGCGCGGACGACGAGATGCTCAACCTGCGCGCACTCGCCTGGCACGAGGGCACGCTCTACGCGCAAGTCTGGCTGTGGGAGGGCGCGAAGGACAACAACCACACCCGGGCCACCTATGCGGCCTCGGCCACCACCGTGCGGCGCGTGACGAACCTGGCGCCGGCGGTTCAGGCTCTGCTCGACGCCGCGGCGAATGTTTCGGGAGACACGAACCTAGCCATCTTCCCTGACGACGAGCAGGACGCCATCATGCCGACATCGAGCTGGCTGAACCGCGAACATCTGGTCTGGGTGGCCGATCGTGGACATGGCACGGTCGAACTGATGACACAGGCGCGCACACCGGATGCCCGGCGCTTCCTCGTCAGCTGGGGCGACGGACGGCTGATGGGGGCCGTTTTCGACCCACAGGCCAGCCTCCTGCTCTATCCCGACGAGACCGGCCTCAAGCTGATGGATCTGGCCACACATCAGGTGCGCGATATCCTCGGCACCACGGCCGAATCGCGCCCGCTCGCCATGGTGAGCGCCGCCGGCAAGATCAGCCTCACCTGGCTGGAGCCGAAGACCGCCGGCTCGCGCACGCCGGCCACAAAGGATGACCAGCCCTTCGACATATACACTGCCACCCTGCTGCCGAAGAAAGACTGACCTCACCCATGTACGAGAAAAGTTTTTGTGAGCGCCGGAGAACCAGTCCGTCTCCTGTGCAGACATTTCGTCTTTGACCGGCACGATCTTCGCGCGCTCCCCGCCGGGCGCGCGTGAGGGAAAAAGAACGGCCTGCGCCCGGACATACCGACGCCGCCTGCAGGGGTATGACGGCAATGAAATTGCCGCGACTTCCCCTATACTTGCACGGTGAAAACCATTCTTCCTGCCCTGCACATCGTTCATCGATTCAAGAGCCGGCACAGCCCGTGTCACGGCGTCTGCGGTATTTCGATCTTCCGCAGCGGGAATGATCTGGCCGTCGTCGTCGTCTCCGGGATGCGCAGCAATACGGGCATGTCGGTCTCCAGCGGCTTCGAGCACATCGCCACCTCCGTGAAGGACCGTTTTCTGGCGGACGTGCCCGCTGCGCAGATCCTCTGGGTCGAGCGGCATACGGCTGCAGCGGCACACCGCACGCATGAGAACACCCCGGCGCACGCAGAAACTTTCGATCTGGTGACGCTCACCGCCGCTGAAGGGGAATACACCGCGCCCGCCTGGGCGCCGCTGGGCGAGCGCAGCCAGGCCGATTTCTGGCACATCCTGTTCCTGTCGGACCGGCCACTGTCGACGTTTCCGGATTTCGACACACTCGACACCGTCTCCTAGCCGCCACGTTCTTTCCTTCTTCTCCCTTTCGCATCTTCATGGAAAAATCGCTCGATCCCGAAGCCGGCCTCGACGCCAGCCCCTGCGCACCACCTGCACCCGATGCGCTGAACGACACCACCTACCCGGTCATCGCTGCCA
Source organism: uncultured Rhodocyclaceae bacterium (assembly GCA_964607005.1). Lineage (GTDB taxonomy): Bacteria > Pseudomonadota > Gammaproteobacteria > Burkholderiales > Rhodocyclaceae > Desulfobacillus. The sequence continues at coordinate 104,190 of CAZSHO010000008.1, read as the reverse complement.
TCAGCTTCTCGCACCTGCTCAACGACATGATGCAGTCGGTGCTGCTGTCCATCTACCCGATCCTCAAGCACGGCCTCGCGCTCTCCTTCGCCCAGGTCGGCCTGATCACGCTCACCTATCAGGTGACGGCCTCGCTGCTGCAGCCGCTGATCGGCCTGTACACCGACCACCGTCCCAAACCCTATTCACTGCCGGTCGGCATGGGCTTCACCCTCGTCGGCCTGCTGTCGCTGTCGCAGGCGGGCAGCTTCGCCGCCGTGCTGGTCTCGGCGATGCTGATCGGCATGGGCTCGTCGGTGTTCCATCCGGAATCCTCGCGCGTCGCGCGCATGGCGGCGGGCCGCCAGCCCGGCCTGTCACAATCCGTGTTCCAGATCGGCGGCAATCTCGGCTCCGCGCTCGGTCCGCTGCTCGCGGCGATCATCGTCGTGCCGATCGGGCAGGCCGGCGCCGCCTGGTTCGCCTTGTTCGCACTCGCCGGCGTGTTCGTGCTGAGCTTCGTCGGCCGCTGGTCGAGCCACCACGCGGCAAATTTCCGCAAGCGCATGAAGGCACAGGCGGGCAATGGCCTGAGCCGGCGCCAGATCGGCTGGACGCTCGCCATCCTGGGGCTGCTGATGTTTTCCAAATTCTTCTACATGGCCAGCCTGACCAGCTACTACACCTTTTACCTGATGGACAAATTCGGCCTCTCCCTGACACATGCACAGATCTATCTCTTCGTCTTCCTCTTCGCCGTGGCTGCCGGCACCCTGGCGGGCGGGCCGATCGGCGACCGCATCGGCCGCAAGCGGGTGATCTGGGCGTCCATTCTCGGCGTGGCACCCTTCACCCTCCTCCTGCCCCACGTCGACCTCTACTGGACGGGCGTGCTCTCGGTGGTGATCGGCGCCATTCTCGCCTCGGCCTTTCCGGCCATTCTCGTCTATGCCCAGGAGCTGCTGCCCGGCAAGGTGGGTGCCGTCTCCGGGCTCTTTTTCGGCCTCGCCTTCGGTCTGGGCGGCATCGGTGCGGCACTTCTCGGCCGCCTCGCCGATGCCACCAGCATTGCAACGGTGTATCAGGTCTGCGCCTTCCTGCCGCTGATCGGCCTGCTCACCGTGTTCCTGCCGGTGCTGCACCGGGGCGATGCCGGCGCAGCACCGGCCCGGAACACACCATGATGAAACGCCTCCTCTGCGTCCTGTCCGTGATCGGTGCCGCCCCGGTGGCCGCCGGCGACGCCTGTCTCGCACAGATCCCCGCCACGCTCAAACCGGTTCTGGAGGCGGCCTACCCTGCCTATCGCCTGCCGCTGGTCGGCGACAACGTGGCCGAAGATGTCGCCTGGAGCCTGGAACACAAGGGAACGGCCTGCCTCGGCGTCGCCCGGGGCGACTTCACCGGCAACGGCAGGAAGAGCTGGATCATCGGTCTCACGCAAAAGGGCGGCAAGGGCGCGCTCGTCGTCGTGGCGCTGCCCTCCTTGTGGGGCAAGTGGCAGCTCCATGCGCTGGCCACCTTGCCGGGCGGACGCACCAGCCTGTATGTCGCGGCCGACAAGCCGGGCACCTGGAACAGCGCGGGAGAGGAGATCGCCGAAGAAGGCCAGGTCCGGCAACTCGTGTGCCCGCATGAGGTGGCGGTCTACGGCGCGATGGAATCCTCCAGCGTGGCCTACTGCTACAACCGGGGTGCCTGGAAACACGTCTGGTTCTCCGACTGAGCGCGGGCCGGCGTTCGAAAACACACGATGAGGAAGTCTCCATGAATCCCTGCTGCCTGATCCTCTTCTGCCGCACCCTTCTGCTCGCGCTCGCCCTGTCATCTTCCCTCTGCGCTGTTGCAGCGCCTTCCCGAAAGGACCCCGCCATGAAGATCACGATGATTGCCGCCGGCGGCATGCACAGCATGCTGCTCACCGAAGAGGGCGGACTCTGGGCCATGGGCAACGATTCCCATGGCCAGCTTTGCGACGGCGATACGGTCGCCAAGCGCACACCGCTCAAGGTGCTCACCGGCGTGCGCGCCGTGGCGCTGGGCGCCGAGCACACCCTGGTGCTCAAGCACGACGGCAGCCTGTGGGCCTGCGGCAAGAACGATTCCGGCCAGATCGGTGATGGCAGCACGAACACGGCCCGACAGCCCGTCCGCATCATGGACGGTGTCGTCTCCCTGGCAGCCGGCAGTGCGCACAGTCTCGCCATCCGCAAGGATGGCAGTCTGTGGGCCTTCGGTCGCAACACTTTCGGACAATTGGCCAGCGGTGACACCGACAACCACAAGAGCCCGCTCAAGGTCATGGACGGCGTGCGCGCAGCCAGCGGTGGCGAGGCCTACAGCCTGATCCTCAAGGAGGACGGCAGCCTGTGGAGTGTGGGGCAGAACCGCAACGGGCAACTGGGCAGCGGCGCGCGCACCGATCACAGCCAGCCCGTCCGGATCATGGACGGCGTCGCCCGCATGAGCACCGGCGCGGCGCACAGCCTCGTCCTCAAGCAGGACGGCAGCCTGTGGACCTTCGGCTTCGATGGCGGTGGCCAGCTGGGCGACGGCGGCAACACCAATCGCAACACCCCTTTTCAGCTGCGCACGGGCGGCGTCACCGCGATCAGTGCCGGTGAATTGCACAGCCTGTTCCTGCAGAAGGACGGTACCGCCTGGGCCTTCGGCTACAACGACAGCGGGCGCCTGGGCACGGGGGATGAGACAGACCAGCGCTCGCCCCGCCAGATCGCCGGCGCCGTCACGCAGATCGCCGCGGGGGGCGCCCACACCTTGCTGCTCAAGCAGGACGGCAGCGTATGGGTGGCGGGCAGCAACGGCTCCGGGCAGATCGGGCTGGGGCAGGGCACGCGTGATGTGCGGACGCTGACCGGGCTGCCCCCTCTGCGCTAAGAGACCAATGCGGCGCCTCTGCGCATCGGGATAAGCAGCACCGGATATTTCCCGACCGGGAGACCGTCAGCCCGGGACACCTGGCGAGATTGTGATCTGGCGGATGGCGGCTGTGAAAGGGACTGCCACCGGCGCCCGTCATTCAACCGTCACCGATTTGGCCAGGTTGCGCGGTTTGTCGACGTCGGTGCCTTTCACCAGCGCGGCATGATAGGCGAGCAACTGCAGCGGCACGACGTGCAGGACGGGCGAGAGCAGGCCGTAGTGCTCGGGCATGCGCAGGATGTGCACGCCTTCGCTTTCAGCGATTTCGCTGCCGGCATCGGCAAGGACGAACAGCTCGCCGCCGCGCGCGCGCACTTCCTGCAGGTTGGATTTGAGCTTTTCCAGCAGGGTGTCGTTGGGCGCGACAGCGATCACCGGCATGTCCTTGTCGACGAGCGCGAGCGGGCCGTGCTTGAGCTCGCCGGCCGGGTAGGCCTCGGCATGAATGTAGGAGATTTCCTTGAGCTTGAGCGCGCCTTCCAGCGCGATCGGGTAGTGCAGGCCGCGGCCAAGGAAAAGGGCATGCTGCTTGCCGGCGAACTGCCGCGCCCAGGCGGCGATATGTGGCTCCAGCTCGAGCACGCGGCCAACGGCCAGCGGCAGGTGGCGCAGGGCGCCAAGGTGCGCCGTTTCTTCGTGCACGTCGATGCGCCCCTTTGTCTTCGCCAGGGTCACCGCCAGCAGAAACAAGGCGGCCAGTTGCGTGGTGAAGGCCTTGGTGGAAGCGACGCCAATCTCGGGACCGGCGCGGGTGAGGAATCTGAGCGACGCCTCGCGCACGATGGCCGATTCGGGCACGTTGCACAACGCCAGCGTGCGCGTCTGGCCGAGCGCGCGCGCATGCTTGAGCGCGGCGAGCGTGTCTGCCGTCTCGCCCGACTGGGAGATGGCCACCACCAGGGCTTGCGCATCCGGCACCGAATGGCGATAGCGGTATTCGCTGGCAATCTCGACGCTGCAGGGCAGGCCGGCGAGTTGCTCGATCCAGTAGCGTGCCGTCAGGCCGGCGTGGTAGCTGGTGCCGCAGGCGAGGATCAGCACGCTGCTGATGTCGCGCAGGATGTCCTCGGCGCCGGCGCCGAGAAGTTGTGGCGCGACCGATTGCGCGGCGCTGATCATCTCGAGCGTGTTGGCGAGCGCCTGCGGCTGCTCGAAAATTTCCTTCTGCATGTAGTGGCGGTATTGCCCGAGCTCGACGGCGTCGGCGTCGAGCGTGCTCTCGTGACTTGGCCGCTCGACCGGCGTGCCGTCAGCGCGCACGATGCGTACGGCGTCGCGGGTGATGTCGGCGATGTCGCCGTCCTCGAGATAGATCAGGGTGCGCGTCACCTGCAACAGTGCGGCGGTGTCCGAGGCAGCATAGCGGCCATCCTGGCCGATCCCGAGCAGCAGCGGCGCGCCGTGGCGGGCGGCGACGATGCGCTGCGGTTCTTTCTCGCCGAGAACGGCGATGGCGTAGGCGCCGATCAGCTCGGCACAGGCGGCGCGCACCGCGGCGAAAAGATCGGCCTGCGATTTGAGTTTGTGCTCGATGAGGTGGGCGATGACTTCGGTATCGGTCTCCGAGGTGAAAACATAACCCTGGCCGGCAAGGCGGGCCTTGATCTGGGCGTAATTCTCGATGATGCCGTTATGCACGACCGCGAGGCCGCCAGAGACGTGCGGATGGGCATTGCGCTCGGAGGGCACGCCGTGCGTGGCCCAGCGCGTGTGGGCGATGCCGGTGCCGGCAGTAAGCTCTGCGGCACGCGTTGCCAGCTCGGCCACGCGGCCGACGGCGCGCACCCGCTGCAGGCCGCCATTGAGGATGGCGAGCCCGGCCGAATCATAGCCACGGTATTCGAGCTTGCGCAGACCCTCGACAAGAACCGGAACGATATTGCGGTCGGCGACCGCGGCAACGATGCCACACATGGGAAACCTCTTTTAACGCAGGGACCGCAGAGAGACAGGGGGCGCAAGGAAAGGCATTTTCACAAGCAAGCTCTGCATTCCCTGCGTTGAATGCGGTCAGCTTTTCTTCTTCACCGGGCGCTTCCAGCCCGGCACCGTCACCTGGCGCGTGCGCGAGATTGTCAGCTTGTCGGCCGGCGCGTCCCGGGTCAGCGTCGTGCCGGCACCCAGCGTGGCGCCGCGGCCGACCGTGACCGGGGCCACCAGCTGGCTGTCGGAGCCGATAAAAACATCGTCTTCGATCACCGTGCGATGCTTGTGGGCCCCGTCGTAATTGCAGGTGATGGTGCCGGCACCGACATTCACGTTCCTGCCGACCGTGGCATCGCCGACATAGGCGAGATGATTGGCCTTCGAGAGATCGGCGACCGTGCTGTTCTTCACCTCGACGAAATTGCCGATATGCACCTGCGCGCCAAGCGTCGTGCCGGGACGCAGACGTGCATAGGGACCAATGACGCAGCCCGGCCCGGCTTCTGTCTGCTCGATGTGGCTGAAAGGTGCAATGCGCGTGCCGGCGCCGATGACGGCCTCCTTCAGCACGCAGTGGGCGCCGATCTCGACACCGTCGCCGAGGACGACACGGCCTTCGAAGACGCAGCCGACATCGATCGTCACGTCCCGCCCGCAATCGAGCTCGCCGCGCACGTCGATGCGCGCCGGGTCGGCCAGGGTGACGCCGCCTTCCATGAGGCGCCTGGCGTTGTTGTGCTGGTGGATGCGCTCCAGCTCGGCGAGCTGCACCTTGCTGTTGACGCCGAGAACCTCCCATGGGTCGTCCGGCTGCGTCGTCGACAACGCCATGCCTTCCGCAAGTGCGGCCTGGACGATGTCGGTGAGGTAGTACTCACCCTGCGCATTGTCGTTGCCCAGCGCCGGCAGCCAGCGTTTGAGTGCCCGGGTCGGTGCGGCCATGAACCCGGTGTTGATCTCGCACAGGGCAAGCTCGTCCTCGCTGGCGTCACGCTGCTCGACAATACGCCGTACCTGGCCGTTCCCGTCGCGCAGGATGCGCCCATACCCGCTCGGGTCGTCGAACTGTGCCGTCAGCACGCCCAGCCCGCCCGCGGCGACCTCCAGCAGGCGCGCGAGGGTGGCGCTGCGGATCAGGGGGACGTCACCGTACAGCACCAGGGTCGGCACACTGTCGTCGAGAAAAGTCAGTGCTTGCAGGACGGCGTGTCCGGTGCCCAGCTGGGCGTCCTGCCGGACCCAGGTGAGGCCGGGCGCATCGAGCGCCTTACGCACCACCTCGCCACCGTGACCGTAGACGACGCAGACCCGGCGTGCAGACAGCTCGCGTGCCGCCTCCAGCACATGCGCCAGCAAGGCCCGGCCACCGAGGCGGTGCAGCACCTTGGGCAAATCCGAGCGCATGCGCTTGCCCTGCCCGGCTGCAAGAATGACGACATTCACCATACACGGATTAAACCACGGGGATCATCGCCCTGCCGTGAAGAATGCACACATGGCGATATCAGTAGGTGCCCTGCGCCGTCATGGCATCGGCCACCTTGACGAAGCCGGCGATGTTGGCGCCATCGACATAATTGACGAATCCCTTTTTCTCGCCGTAGCGCACGCAGTTGTTGTGGATATCCGTCATGATCATGCGCAGGCGGGCATCGACTTCGTTGCGCTCCCAGGGCAGTCGTTCGGCGTTCTGGGTCATCTCCAGACCGGAAGTGGCCACACCGCCGGCATTGGCGGCCTTGCCCGGGCCATAGAGAATTTTCGCATCGAGAAAGACATGCACGGCATCGAGGTTGGAAGGCATGTTGGCACCTTCGGCCACACACTTCACACCATTCCTGACCAGCACCCTGGCATCCTCACCGTTGATTTCGTTCTGGGTGGCGCAGGGCAGCGCGATATCCACCGGGATGGTCCACGGAGTCTGACCCGGGATGAATTTCAGTTTGAAGCGCTCGGCATATTCCGCAACACGCCCGTAGTGATTGTTCTTGATGTCCATCAGCGCCTCGAGCTTCTCGCGGGTGAAGCCGGCTTCGTCCACCACGGTGCCTTGTGAATCCGAGCAGGTGATCACCTTGCCGCCAAGCTCAAGCACTTTTTCAATGGCGTATTGGGACACGTTGCCGGAACCGGAGACGGAGACTTTCATGCCGTCCATGGAGAGCTTGTTGCGTGCCAGCATGTCCTGGACAAAATACACCAGGCCATAGCCCGTTGCCTCGGGGCGGATCAGGCTGCCGCCAAACGAGAGGCCCTTGCCGGTAAACACGCAGGCGGCATTGTTGGAAAGCTTTTTCATCATGCCGGCCATGAAGCCGACCTCGCGCCCACCGACGCCGATATCGCCCGCCGGCACGTCGGTATCCGGTCCGAGGTGACGGAACAATTCGACCATCAACGCCTGACAGAAGCGCATCACCTCGTTGCGGCTCTTGCCCTTCGGATCGAAGTCGGAACCGCCCTTGCCTCCACCCATCGGCAGAGTGGTCAGCGCGTTCTTGAAGGTCTGCTCGAAGGCGAGAAATTTCAGGATCGAGAGGTTGACGGAAGGATGAAAGCGCATGCCCCCTTTGAACGGGCCGATCGCCGAACTGTGCTGGATCCTGAAGGCGCGATTGACCTGGGTGTTGCCCTGGTCGTCCGTCCAGGCGACACGAAACTGGAGGGCGCGTTCCGGTTCGACCAGACGCTCGAGCAGACCGGAATCGGCGTATTTCGGATTGGCGCTGATGAAATCCCACAAGCTGCCCATGACCTCCTGCACCGCCTGGAGAAACTCGGGCTGATTGGGATCCCTTGCTTGAACATAACTCATGAAATCGGCCAGATTCTTGTACTTCATGCTGAAATTCCTTCTCCATCATCCATCGTCGCGCCAAAAGCCTCGGCGCAGGCATGCCATTCAGATGGCGTCGTTGCGACGCACCCGAATTTTGGGGCCGGAAACTATAACCCCGTCGAAAAACCCGTGCAATGCATTTTTGGGCAGCGCACCTGCGGATCCCGAGTGCCGGCTCACCGTCGTCCCCTGCCCGCCGTCCCCGATGCGGGGAAGCTGCTCCCTCCCTTTCAGGAAGTCGTCATGACCACCCGCTGGGTTTCGGCATTGGCATACAGCGTCTCCATGCCGGGCTGAAAATCCACCACATGCACGACATCTTCGAACGCGCCGCTCTTCGGGAGCAACGCGGTCAGGCAATTCTTTTGAGCCAGTATGAAAGTTTCGTTGACCCGGTTGCCTGGCCGTCCCGGATAGAGCGCGAAATACAGCATGTCCGCCTCGATCAGTTCATTGAGAAAATGCGTGCCCAGGGAGACGTCGGGGACCAGATTTTCATGCATCAGAGCAATCTCGCCCAGTGCCGTGACGTTGTTGATTTCATTGAAGCTGACGGGCAGCCCCAGCCACGGATCGCGGGTCCCCCAGCGACCCGGCCCGAGCAGAACCAACTGGCGATCCTCGCTGAGCCGGTTGATGGCACCGATCAGGCGGGCGACGTCCAGGCGACCATCCTGCTGCAGGCGGCCATAGCGTGAAGGAACGACATAGATCAGCCGGTCGGGCAAGATCATCCGTCCGGGGCCGATCACGGCACCCTGGGCTTCGAACAGGAAACCCTCCCCGAGCGGCGGCTCGACCGCCGTGGCGCCTTCGAGACTGCGCATCTGCAGCGGCCGGCACTGCAGGAGGTTGATGCGGTAATTGGTGTCATCGGACAGGTTGAGTGCGAATTCAATCTCGACGGGATAGCGATAGGCCGATTGCAGCTGCGCCAGGATGTCGCGCAGGTCGGCCACCAATGAAGTCTCCCGTAGCAGGCAATCGAAGGTGAGAAAGGCCGGCTTGCCGGTGTCTTCCCGGGTGGTGAACAAATCGAGCGGAAAATCCGGGTGATCACGCACCATGTCCGCAAACGGGCCGCTGACGAACTTTCTCTCCTGCAGGTCGATGGCGTCCATGCGCCGCTGGGCGTGACGGGCAATGTCACCGAAACTGGTTTCAGGACGCAGCTCCGGTGCATTCAGGGCAACCAGCCGCGTGTAGTCGTCATCACTGCGGTCGACGGCGCGCGTACCGAGCCCGGCCACGAGGCGGATCACGCCGGCCTTCATGTCGATGCGCGGATTCCAGCGGTAGGGATTGGCCGACAGGCCGACACCTGCGGCGTGCGGATGGAAGTAGCGGCCGCCGGCCGTGCCGGAAACCCGCATGATGAGCACCGCCATCTGTTCGTTCTCGCCCAGCAGACCACGGCGCTCGCGATAGCGCAGGGCCTGCTCGCTCATCGTGCTGGCATACACCTGACGCACGGCATCCATGAGATCGGCCAGCCGTTGCTCCCATGGGCCACGGTTCGGGCAGAACACGCTGTCGTATTGGCCGGCAAAGGCATTGCCGTAGCGGTCTTCCAGCCGGGAACTGGAGCGAACGATGAAAGGCCATTCGCCAAAGTATTCGAGCATGCCTTCGAACTGGCGATGCGTTGACGGCGAGAAGGCTCCGTTGAGCATCCGCCGGCGCGCCTCATCGATGTCATCGAGATAGGTCAGCGGATCACGCTGACGACGACGAATCCACCACAGGTCGTTATGGATCAGATAGGTGTCGAAAACGTCGGTCCCGATGTAGAAGGAATCGTGCGCTTCAAGGCGTGCATCCAGTTGCGGCGCATCCCGGCGCAGGACGGCCCGGGACAACAGCATCCCCAACGCCTTGCCGCCAACCGTGCCGGTGCCGATCATGCGGCTGCGGACCATGAGCAGATCCTCGAGCATCAAATACTCGTCGATGAGCCGGGTCATCGCCGGATCATCGCTGAACAGCATGCGGCTTAGCCGCGCGAACCACTCCCACTCGGCCGGATCCGGAAAACCGACACGGCGCGCAGCCGCTACCGGGCGGGCCGCAGAAAAGAGCTTCTGCCAATGCGAAGGCACCAGATTGTCTTCCAGACCGGGCCACTGCGAATTGGCCAGAATCTCGGCAACCGTTCCGCTGTCACGCACGGGGCGGAAACTGCCGGCCGCCTCCCAGGCATGGATGAGGTTCATCGCGGCGGCGGAGCGATGCTGCACCTTCACCGGGCGCAGATAAAGCCGGTCACGGCAGCGAAAGACGTCGATCATGAACTGCGTGGTGTTGGCAATCACTCCCATCGCCGGTTTGGCGTGGAGATTGCGATAAACACCGAAATACGTCACCGTATCCAGATCGAACAGCCGCGGACAGGTGAGACGGAAGAAATTTCCCATCTTGCGATCGGACTGCCAGACATCGGCCAGATGCGTCAGGCAGTCGAAAACATAGAAGGTCTCGCGGCCCGCCGCCTCAATCACCGAATGAACCTTGTCGACAAAGACATCGAAGCCGACTTCCGCGTCGAGACGATGCGTCTCGACGTTGTCGAGCAACAGGGGGTGATCGGCAAAGCGGAAATAGATCAGGCGTCTGCCGCTCGAGCGCGCCGCTTCGGCATACGGCCGGACCAGGGCCAGGTAATCCTCGAGTGATTCAATCTGCCAGACGATGTTGTCACCGCTCTGGATGCCGCACAGAACGGCATCGAGCTCGGGCAGGCCGGTCGTCGGGGTGAAGGTCCGGTTCATGCGGGCCCGGCTAGATTTCCCCCGCAGCGAACAAACGCCGATGCTCGCGAATGGCATAGCGGTCGGTCATGCCGGCAATGTAGTCGGCGATCGCATGCGCGGCGCCCAGCCTGGCTTTTTGCTGATACTGCGGCGGCAGCAGTCCCGGATCCTCAATGAATGCGGCGAACAGATCGGTGATGATGCGCCGCGCCTTGCTGGTCATGCGTTGCACAAGGTAATGCTGGTAGAGATTGAGGCGCAAAAACTGCTTGAGTTCGAGATGTTCCGCCTGCATCTCCCGGCTGAAGGCGGCCAGCGGAGGAGCCAGGCGCACGGCATCGAGTGAATGGACATCGGCCTTCTCGATGTTCCGGCGGGTCTCCCCGATCAGATCGAGAACCAGGGCATTGATCATGCGACGCACCGTCTCGTGGATCAGACGACGCTCGCCAATGGCAGTGAATGTATTGCGCACGGCAGATGCGTGACGCGCCCAGATCGTCACGTCATCGAGCTGTCCGATGGAAATGAGACCCGCGCGCAGGCCATCATCGACATCGTGGTTGTTGTAGCCAATCTCGTCGGCCAGATTGCACAGCTGCGCTTCGAGCGAGGGCTGCGTGCCCTCGATGAAGCGGCGGCCGAGTTCTTCCAGCTCTCGCGCCTTTCCGGGTGCGCAGTGCTTGAGAATGCCCTCACGCGTCTCATAGGTCAGATTCAGCCCATCAAAGGCGCCATAGCGCTCTTCGAGAAGATCCACCGTACGCAGGCTTTGCAGATTGTGCTCGAATCCCCCGTGCCCGCTCATGCAGGCGTTCAGGGCATCCTGACCGGCATGACCAAAAGGCGTGTGCCCAAGATCGTGGGCCAGGGCAATCGCTTCGGCGAGATCCTCATTGAGTCTCAGGGCCCGCGCCAGGGTGCGCACGATCTGGGCGACTTCGATGCTGTGCGTCAGCCGCGTGCGGAAAAGGTCTCCTTCATGGTTGACGAACACCTGGGTTTTGTATTCGAGCCGACGGAACGCCGTTGAATGAACCACGCGATCACGGTCGCGCTGGAATTCACTGCGCCCGGCCGGTTTCGGCTCCTGATGACGGCGCCCTTTCGAATTCGTCTCGGTGACCGCAAAGGATGCAAGCTCAGTCACGGACGCACGCCTCGATAGCGGCCCGGATCTCGCCCGCCGCAACTTCGCAGTGGACCCCCGCCTTGCCTGGCGCCTCCAGCAATACCAGGTTGAGTTTTCCTCCGGAAGTTTTCTTGTCCAGCGCCATCAATTCCAGATAACGGTCAGCGCCAAGGGTCGGGCCACGGACAGGCAGGCGCGCGCGCGCCAGCAGTTCCATCACCCGCTTCACGTCCTCTGCCTGAATGAATCCCAGGCGGCGGGACAGATCGCAGGCCATCACCATGCCGGCAGCAACCGCCTCACCGTGCAACCAGCGGCCATAACCCAGCCCCGCCTCAATGGCGTGTCCGAAGGTATGGCCAAAATTGAGCAGAGCCCGGACATTGGCTTCCCTTTCATCCGCAGCCACGATGGCAGCCTTGTTCTGGCAGGATCGCTCGATGGCATGGATCAATGCCCCGGGATCACGGGACAAGAGTTCATCCAGATGGATTTCCATCCATTCCAAAAAAGGCAGATCGGCGATCAGCCCGTACTTGATGACCTCGGCGAGTCCGGCGGCAAACTCCCGGTCCGCAAGTGTCGCCAGGGTATCGATGTCCGCCATCACGAGACGGGGCTGATAAAAAGCCCCGATCATGTTTTTGCCCAGTGGATGATTGATTCCGGTTTTGCCACCTACCGATGAATCGACCTGTGCGAGCAGCGTTGTCGGTATCTGGATGAAGGGGGCCCCTCTTTGGTAAGTGGCCGCGGCAAAACCTGCCAGGTCGCCGATGACGCCTCCGCCAAGGGCGATGATCGTCGTCGACCGCTCGCAGTGGTGCTCGATCAACCGGTCGAATATCTGATTGAGGGTTTGCCAGTTTTTATACGCCTCACCATCCGGCAAAACGATTTCAGCGACCCTGACTCCCTGCTTGACGAGGGCGGCTGAAAACCTCTCCAGGTAAAGCGGTGCAACCGTGACATTGCTGACAATCGCCACGCGAGGTGTTTTCAGCGCGGGCAGCAGCAGCTCGATCGCATCGAGCAAGCGCGGCCCGATGTGTATCGGGTAACTTCTTTCCGCCAGGGAAACGTTCAGAGTTCGCATTTCTGATTGATTTCTTTTTCCAGCTGATTGGCAACCGACAGCGGGGTTTGCCGGCCTCCCTCGAAGACGATGTCGGCAATTTCCCGATAGAGCGGGTCGCGTACCGCCAGTAGTTCCTCGAGCTTCTTTCCGGGATCCTCCACTTGCAGCAGAGGACGATTCCGGTCGTGTCGTATCCGGTGAAACAGCTCGTCCGCTTTGGCGTACAAATAGATGACCAGGCCGCGGGCACTCAGCATTTTCCGGTTTTCCGGGTCGATAACGGCTCCCCCGCCTGTCGCCAGGACGAGATTGCTGCGCTCAAGCAACTCCTTGATCACCTGGGATTCACGGCGGCGAAAACCCGCTTCACCCTCGATTTCGAAAATCAGCGGGATATTGACTCCGGACCGAGCCTCGATTTCGTGGTCACAGTCCACAAACGTCTTGCCCAGACGTTTGGCCAGGTGGCGGCCGACCGTCGTCTTGCCCGCCCCCATCATGCCCACCAGACACAAATTCAAATCTGATTTCACATCAGGATTTTAACAGGCCGACAAAGCCCGATCGAGCGGGGGCAAGGTGCACCAGAGTGTTTCACAACCCGTACGTTATGCTGCTCTATCAGTGAGTCGACCGATTTCATGAAATCGGAAACGAGATGATGGACCGGCCCATCGCCAAGGCGTTCATATAAAGTGGTGCTGCCGCATATGTCAGCAAACATCACTGCAGCAGTGTTCTCGATGCGATTCACTGTGCATCTCCCATTGCTGGCAAAAATAGCAAAAGCCGATTATCCGGCGCGGCCTCGAAACCAAAACGGCGATAGTATCCGGCTGCCTGCTCATCGAGCGCATCGACGAACAGGCCAATCCCGCCCGCCTCAACATAAATGCGCCGCGCCCGGGTCAGGGTGTCGACCAGAAGCAGTTCGCCCAGCCTCTTGCCCTGATATTGGCGGTCGACTGCCAGCCGGCCCAGTCGCACGCCGGGAATGCGGCGCGGCAGTTTCTTGCGCCAGGCATCCGGCAGATGACGATTTTCGAGTTCGGCCAAGGTCAGCGCGTAGTAGGCGCAAATACGGGCCGGCTCAATCTCACGGATGGCAACAAAGGTTTTCGACAGCCCCTTGTCCTGATGCTGACGTGCGACCTGCTGCAGCCAATCATTCAGTTCCTGACGACCGCAGTCGAACCCCTGCCGGTCATGGCTCCCAGCTAAAGGTAGTACCTGCATCGTCTCGCTTGGCTTTCTGATAACGCTTCATGGCAGCCTTCAGCTTGGCATTCGGCTTGGACGGGTTTTCCATCAAGTCGAGCAGCCAATTCCAGTCGCGCGGGCTGAGGCGAATGACCTCCTCGCGCTCGATCACTTCCTGGGCCTCTTTCAGCGCGGCCTGCACCAGAAACTGATTGACCGTGGCCCCCGTCAGTTCGGCGGCACGGCACAGGGTTTCATAGACTTCGTGAGGCACTCGAGCGCCGATACGATCCTGCTTGGCAATGGCGGTTCCCATCATCACCTCCTACGTTGATCTGATTGGCCAGTGTAGCACTGTCGCCATTTTGACGCCACTATGTCATGGCAATCAAAAATAGCTTGGCTTCCCTGTAGAACAGCGCAATGGAATGGACTCCTCCGCCCCCGCCCGGGGTACGGTAGTGCTTTCAACCAAGAGATCAAGATGAAACAAATCGCTGTGATCGGCATTGACCTCGCCAAGAACATGTTCCAAGTGCACGGCACCGGCGCTGCTGGACACCCCTTGCTGACCAAGAAGTTGTCACGAAGCCAGGTGATCGAATTCTTCGCCAAGCTCACACCTTGTCTGATCAGCATGGAGGCTTGCTCTTCGGCGCACTACTGGGAGCACCGCCTGAGCGAGATGGGCCACACCGTCAAACTCATGCCACCACAATACGTCAAACCGTATGTGAAAACCAACAAGAACGATACCCGCGATGCCGGGGTGCAAACCACCGCCCGGAAACCCGCATCGTTACAGGGTGTCGTGCCTCGACCGGGCAAGACAAAACAGAGAAAAGAGAGGAGTTCAGGTGGCCGGTGGGGCGAAAATGACGCCATCCGGCGATCAACGAAATTCGCACCGCCCGCGAACCCCGCTACTACTGGCCTTTCGCGGGCAGGAAAAACCCGGAGACTATCCGAGTCCTTGTATGTGGTGGCGGATGGTTGACGGGTTCAATTCCGTCTCTGTCACTTGAATAGCAATGCAGCAGGCGTGAGCGGGTGCGATCAGGCTTTGCGCTTCAGCCGCTCGACTTCGGCGTGGAAGGCCGGGGTCAGGTCTGCGATCAGGGTTTCGATGTCGCGCACCTGATGTTGAACCGTCAGCACCGCAATGCCTTGCGGAACGAGGTCGTAGATCACGAAGTGCTGCCGCACCGAAACCATCAGAAACGGAGCCGAACGGTACTGGCGTAAGTGGCCCTTCTCCGGGTTGGTAGCGGCGACATCCATCGCTGCGTACAATTCGGCGAGGTACTGATCGGCAACGTCATTCCCCCATTCACGGCGCGACCGCGTGTGGATGCGGCGCAAATCCAGCGCCGCATTTCGGGTCAGCAGGAACGTGGCGGGTGATGGCGCGTCATTGCCAGCCATCGGCTTCCTTGCGGTCGAGCACCGCCATGTCGGCCTTGAAGTCGCCGCTGGACGCAAAGACGCGGCCCGCCGATAAGTCTCGGTAACCGGCAAGGACGGCGTCTTGCACGAACTGGCCGTCGCGCCGTTCCATGTCGCGGCGGATCAGGTCGCGCACGTACTCGCTGGGTGTTTCGTATAGACCTGCCTCGCCGACCATTCGATCCACGAACTCAGCCAAGGGTTGCGACAGGCGGGCGTTAATGCGTTCGGACATGGGAACCTCCCGGAGCGGAGCGAGCAGATAGGAGCATTGTCGCATGGGTGGCATGATTTGTCGCAATTATTGCTACGAAAAAGAGCAAACAACTGTGCTGGCGTGGAAGTGCGTTCGAAACCCCACCGCTATGCGTTGTAGGGTGCAAACCACCGTCCGAAAACCCGCATGGTTACAGGGTGTCGAGCCTGGACCGGGCAAGACAAAAACAGAGAAAAGAGAGGAGTTCAGGTGGCCGGTGGGGCGAAAATGACGCCATCCGGCGATCAACGAAATTCGCACCGCCTGCGAAACCCCGCCTGTACTGGCCCTTCGCGGGCAGAAAAAAGCCCGGAGCAAGTCCGGGCTTTGGAATGGTGGTGGAGACGGGGGGGATCGAACCCCCGACCTTCTGATTGCGAACCAGACGCTCTCCCAGCTGAGCTACGCCCCCACAGAGCGCGCGATTATAACCAAAGGGGCCCCTCCTGAACAGTCGGGCACCCGCTACCCGGGGCAGGAAACGGCTGTTTCAGGCGTGCCGTTTCCGGCCTGCCGGAAGTCCCGACTTACCGCTCCACGGTGCGTGAGCGTGCCTTCCCCGCTTCCGGGATCGGCACAGGAGGCCCAGGGACCCCGTTGACAACATCATGGCAGGGGAATAGATTATGGCGGCGATGGATACTGTATCCAGTGTACATCGTAGTGTATATCAAGACACGCGGTCATGGTCAAACTCTGTGGAGGGGCTCGTCATGGATATCAACGTCGATAAACTCGAAGGTGCCATTCAGGAACTGAAAAACACGCTGAAGGAGGGATTGCTGGCGACGGACATCTGGGATCGCGCAACCGGACTTTCGCTGGCCGGCCTCAATTCGCAGCCGGCTGCAGTCGCCCTGTTTTCGGAAATGACCAACATGTTGACGGAGACATTGGCCGGCGCGGGGTTCCCCGGGTTGAACCGCTATTACTTCCTGGACCTCGAGGGAGGCAACATGGTGGTGATCGTGCGCCATGGCGAGGACATGCTGCAGGGGATGCTGCTCAACTCGCAAAAGACAAACCTCGGCCTGCTGCTCTCGGTCGCCTTGCCCAAGATGCTTGCCAATGTCGTGAATTCGCGCGGCTGATCTGTCTTGTAGATATGGTACGACTGGACGTCTGGTCACCGACGCGCGAATCGCATTCGGTCAAGGCCTTCAAGTCGGTTCTCGGCCTGCGGCCCGAGGCATGGAACTGGCATGAAAGCGCGGACGAGGCCCGCTGGTGGATCGTCGATGCGGCTCATGACGATATTCCGGAACTCTCCCGCCGGGTCCATGCCCTGATCGAGGATGGCCGGGAGATCCATTGTGCGCTGCTCGCGCCCAATTGGTCGGCCGTGCGTGATCCGGTATGGACCTTCATCAAGACGCCCTTGCAAGTCAGCATGGTGTTCGGCTGGATCGATGCCTGCCTGAAAAAACATTCGGCTGGCCAGCCTTTTCAGGGGCAGCGCCTCAAGCTGTTGCGCTGGCCGAACATGTCGCGTTACGCAACGGGTGGCACGACCGCTTCCGCCATGGCGCTCACCGTCGCATGCGCACGCCTGTTGCGCGACTGGGCGGACTACGCCGAGATCGCGGCAATGGCCCCCGACACCGGTCAGCTCGCCGATCTGCTTGCCGACGCGCGGCGCGAGGGCATTCTTGAAGTCGCCCGACTCGCTGTGCCGGGTGCCGCCCCCGCCTCCCCCGAGGCCGGGCCGGAGGCGGATGCGCCCCGCAAGGGTGCCTGGGGACTCGTCAAACGCCTGATCAAGAAATTCGCATGAACCCGCACAAAATCGTTCTCGGCCACACGACCGCACATCAGGTGGTGTTTGTCGGCCCGTTCGGCGTGGGCAAGACTACGGCCTTGCGCACGGTCTCGGACATCCCGGTGCTCGATACCGATGTCGCCAGCGCAGAAGTCGGACGGCAGGAAATCGAACAAGGCAAGACGACAACGACGACCGCACTCGATTACGGTGAATGGCGCTTTGCCGACGGCGCGCGCGTTGCATTGATCGGCGTGCCGGGGCAGGAGCGCTTCGACGCAATGTGGGACACCCTGCTCCCGCGCAGCACGGCCATCGTCCTCTGGCTGTACGGAGACCGGGATCCGCAAATGCGCGAAGGCGCAAAATGGCTCGACGCGCTCAAGCAACGCAAAGCGATTTCGCGTCTTGCCGTGGCGATCACCCGCATTCCGGATGAAGCCGCCGAGGAAAGGCTCGGCCCCTATCGTGACCTGGTGTGTCGCTATCATCGGCTGGCACCCGTGATGAGTGCCGATCCGCGCCGGCCGGCCGACGTCATGCAATCGATCACCATGGCGCTGCTGTCCCCCTTTGCGGATATACGGGAGACCACATGAACGATTTGGATCCGAACAATGCCGCCTCCTGCGTGAACTGGCAGGTGGAGTCCGCCGCCATCGGCCGCCTGGTTCAACCCGCGCTGGAGAAGATCGTCAAGAGACTCCCGCAATTGAGATGCGCCTCCTTGTGCACGCCGGATGGCTTCAACATCTGTTCGCTCGGACTGCAGGAAGACCAGGTGGGCAAGATGGCCGCGCTGGCGAGTTCGCTGTTCTCGATGGGCAATGCCGCCCTCACCACCCTCGCCGCAGCCGACGAAGCGGTCCGCGAAATGGAAATCATGACGATGGAGGCGAACGGGCTGCACCTGACCTGCGCCGTCCTCGCCCGCCGCGGCAAGACCGGTCTGATTCTCTTCGTTGCCTCTCCGGGCCCGCTCGGCGTCGTTCTGCTCGCCATCAGATCAACGGCGAATGACATCCTGCAGGTGCTCTGAAACAGAAAATCTCAGGTCTCGTCATCCTCGCCCGAGCCGGCGACGGCGCGGTGCAGGCGGTCGTTCACCGCGAGCCAGGCTGCACCGGCCGGCGGCTGCTGGACGAGGATGCGTGCGCAGCCCAGAGCATCGAGCTCGCGCAGGCTGGCGTAGAGGTCATGGGCAAAGCCGGCCGGCTCGGCGGATGACCGTTTCCAGGTGACGAGGTCGTGGCTGATGGCCTGCGCCGTCGGCGCCAGCACCGCCACCTTCTCACCGACCGCCAATGCGTTTCTCAATGCCAAGGGCAGACCGTCGGAGGAGACCAGTTGCAGCGGCGTACGCGGCGCGTAGTGCGCGGCGAGCGAGCCCGACACGCGCGGCGCTTCGGCCTGCGGCGCGGCGATCCCGGGCGCGCGGCCGAGCACGCGGGCGAGGTCGGCGGCACCGATCGCGCCCGGACGCAGCAGCACCGGCACGCCACGCGAGAAATCGAGGATGGTCGATTCGATACCGACCGGGCAGGGGCCGCCGTCGAGCACCAGCGGCACACGGTCACCCAGCTCCTCGCGCACATGAGCGGCGCTGGTCGGGCTGATGCGGCCGAAGCGGTTGGCAGAGGGAGCGGCAATGCCGCTGCCGAACGCCTTGAGGAGATCGAGCGCCAGCGGGTGATCCGGCACGCGCAGGCCGACGGTGTCCTGGCCGCCGGTGACGGCGTCCGGCACATGCGGCTGGCGCTTGAGGATCAGGGTGAGCGGGCCGGGCCAGAAGGCGGCAGCGAGTTGTTCCGCCTCGGCCGGCACTTCGCGCGCCCAGCGCGGGAGGTGCGCGACTGAAGGCAGGTGCACGATGAGCGGATGGTCGGCCGGGCGGCCCTTGGCGGCGAAAATCTTCGCCACGGCGGCGGGATCGGCGGCATCGGCGCCGAGGCCGTAGACGGTTTCGGTCGGAAAGGCGACGAGTTCGCCGGCGCGCAAGAGGTCGACCGCGTGCGCGAGCTCGACCGGCGTGATGGCTGTACTCATGGGAAATCCGGAAAAGTCAGTGCCGGCAGGACGGCGCCCCGGAATATTCAGAGCTCGGGCAAGGTCTTGGCGAGCACTTTCTCGGCCTGGGCGATGCGGAAATCGTGCAGCTTTTTCGCCTGTTCCTTGTCGGAGAGCGCCAGCACCGAAACAGCAAAGAGCGCGGCGTTGGTGGCGCCGGCCTCGCCGATGGCGAAGGTGGCGACGGGAATGCCGCCGGGCATCTGCACCATGGCGAGCAGTGAGTCGAGTCCTTGCAGGTGCTTCGAGGGCATCGGCACGGCGAGCACCGGCAGCTCGGTCTTCGCAGCCAGCACACCGGCAAGGTGGGCCGCGCCGCCGGCCGCACCGATGAGCAGCTTGAGGCCGCGCCCGGCGGCCTGGCTGGCATAGTCGAGTGCCGCGTCCGGCGTGCGATGCGCCGAGAGGACTTTTGCCTCATAAGGCACACCGAAGCGCTTGAGGGTTTCCGCGCAGGCCTTCATGACGGGCCAGTCGGAATCCGAGCCCATGACGATGCCGACGAGGGGAGAATGTGGCGATGCTGGCATGGTGGGTTCCTTTATTTCCCGGCAGCGCGGTCGGCGCTCTCGATGGTGTTGGCAAGCAGCATGGTGATGGTCATCGGGCCGACGCCGCCTGGCACCGGCGTGATGAGCGAGGCGACTTCCTTCGCCGATTCGAAATCCACGTCGCCGCAGAGCTTTCCGTCCGACAAACGGTTGATGCCGACATCGATGACCACGGCACCCGGCTTGATCATGTCGCCGGTGATCATCTTCGGCTTGCCCACCGCGGCGATCAGCACGTCGGCGCGGCGCGTATGAAAGGCGAGGTCTTTCGTCTGCGAATGGCACACCGTGACGGTAGCGCTGGCGCCGATCAAGAGCAGGGTCATCGGCTTGCCGACGATGTTGCTGCGACCAACCACTACAGCTTCCTGTCCGCGCAGCGAGATGCCCTCGGCGCTCAGCATTTCCATGACGCCATAGGGCGTGCAGGAGATGAAGCGCGGGTTGCCCTGCGCCAGCAGGCCGACGTTCTCGGCATGGAAGCCATCGACGTCCTTTTCGGCGCAGACGGCCTCGAGCACTTCGTCCTCGTCGAACTGCGGCGGCAGGGGCAGCTGCACCAGGATGCCGTGGATCTTCGGATCGGCATTGAGCGCGGCGATCTTGTCGAGCACCGTCTGCGGCGACGTGTCGGCGGGGAACGCGTATTTCTCGGAATGGACGCCGACCGCCTCGCAGGCCTTGATCTTGTTGCGCACGTACACCTGCGAGGCCGGATTCTCACCGACCAGAATAACGGCGAGGCCGGGCTGGCAGCCCTGGGCGGTGAGCTCGGTGGCGCGCTGGCGCAGGGCCTCGCGCAGTTTCGCGGAAAGGGCGTTGCCGTCGAGGATTTTGGCGGTCATGGTCGCTGAAAATGACTGCGGAGCCCGGAGGCTCCGCGGAGGGAAGCTATTTTACCCGACGTTCAGCCCGGGGCGGTGGCCTGCGCGGCGGTGCAGGCTTCCCGCAAGCTTCCCTCTCCTGCTTCAGGATCGGGCACAGGGCGTCGGCCACCGCCCGGCTTCAGCCCGGAATGGCGATTGTCGACACTCGGGATCGGCGGCATACTGCATCCGCATGCGAATTCCTGACCCTCAAACGCCGACGCTGCCACCCGGATTATGCAACGGCGCCCTCGCCTGATACGCTGGCTCCATACATGAAGTTCACCCCTGAAGAGCTGACCATTCGCCGCCCCCTCTGGATCGCGTTGAGCGAGCTCTACCTCGATAACGAGGAGAGCTGGGACGGCATCGTCGCGCTTTGCGCGAGCTCGCCCTACACGCTCCCCGAGCTGCAGCGCATCCTTTTTGATGAGGTTCATCCGGTCGTCCATCTGAACCTGTGGGCGACAGCCGGTGTCTGGGATGGTTTTGACGAAGAATGGCTCGTGGCCTCGATACTTGCCCGCAAGCGCCGGCCGCTGTTCCGCCTGCCCTGGCCGGAGGCGCGACGCTATCCCTGGCGCGAGCTCAAGCCACTCATCATGGCGGCGCGCGAGCGCGCCGGCCACGCGCCCTGAGCTTGGTGGAGCGGGAGACCTGATCGCCAGCCCGATAAGGCGCCGTTGTGCTTTGTGAAAAGTCAGTCTCTGCGGGACGGCGTGGATTCGGGGGCGGTGTGGTCGCCGCGGCAGCGCACGCGCACCCTCCTCAATCTACGATCCCCGACAAGTCGAGTGCATCGCTGTCCTTGAGGGTTTTAAGGACAAAATCCGAGCGCACCTGCGCAATATCGGAACGCAGCAACAGGCGCTCGTGCAGAAAACTGGAAAAGCCGTCGAGATCGCGCGCCCGCACATGCAGCACATAGTCCGCATCACCCGAAGTCGAAAACGCCGTCTGGATCTCCGGCTGCTGGCTGATCCAGCTGGAAAAATCCATGTCCGTCGTCTTGGCGTGGGTTCTCAAGTTCACCCGGATCACCGCACGGATTCCCAGTCCCAGCCGGGTGGCGTTGAGCCGCGCGCGGTATCCCTCGATGACCCCTGCGCCCTCCAGCGCCAGGCGGCGGCGCGAGCATTGCGAAGCCGACAGGTTCACCCGTTCGGATAATTGCGCATTGGTGAGTGCCCCGTCTTTTTGCAGCGCTTCGAGGATCAGGCGGTCGTAGCGGTCGAGGCTTATTGAGCTCATATTGTGCGGTGTACCAAAGCAAAACGCTTGGATCATGCATCACTATTGAATAATGCGCAAATTTCTACGACTTTACACCGATTTCACGAACGCATTTGCACACCTCATGCGCGCCACCCGCGCTATTCTGGGAAAAACCACACCGGAGTGTCATCACAATGTCCGACGAAACCCTCGTTCATGTCCATCAGGCGATCGCCAGAGCCGTTCGCGACAACGGCATCAGCACGATGTTCGGCCTGATGGGCGACGCCAACCTGTTCATCGCCGACCATTTCGTGCGCGGTTGCGCTGGGCGCTTCGTTCCTGCGGTGCACGAAGGCAGTGCGGTGCTGATGGCGCTGGCCCATGCACATGTGCTGGGCGGAATCGGCGTTGCCACCGTCACGCATGGCCCGGCACTGACCAACTGCGTCACTGCGCTGACCGAGGGCGTGCGCGGGCAAATCCCGATGGTGCTCCTCGCCGGCGACACGCCGGTCGCCAATCCGCATCACCTGCAATGCATCGATCAGCGCGCGGTGGTCAATGCAACGGGCGCCGGTTTCGAGCAGTTGCGATCACCCGATCTGGCCGTGCGCGACGTCGCCCGCGCCTTTTACCGGGCGCGGGTCGAGCGGCGCCCCATCGTGCTTAACATGCCCACCGAATTCATGTGGCAGAAAACGTCCTATGCACCCTGCGTGTTGAGCGTCTTCGAGACCCGCAGCGTCGTGCCCGCAGGCGATGCGCTGGACGAGGCCATCGGAATGATCGCCAGCGCGCGGCGGCCGATGATCCTTGCCGGAGCAGGCGCCTGCGACGCGCGCGAGCAGATCATCCGCCTTGCCGATCGACTGGAGGCGCCGCTGGCCACGACGCTCAAGGCCAAGGGACTGTTCCGCGGCCACCCCTACGACATGGACATCTTCGGCACGCTGAGCACGCCGGCGGCCTACGAAGCCATCGCCGCTGCCGATTGCGTGATCTGCTTTGGCGCCGGCCTGCACGACTTCACGACCGACAAGGGTGCGCTGATGAAGGGCAAACGACTGGTGCAGATCGATACGGATTCGCGCGCCATCGGGCGCAGCGTGCATCCCGATGCGGCCCTGGTCGCCGACGCGGGCCTGACCGCCGAGAACTTCATGCACTGGCTCGACGAGGCCGAAATTCCCGCGAGCGGTTTCACCGCCGAGCTTGACAGCCAGGCGTTGCGTCGTCACCCGCCCCCGCGCACCGGCAACGAGCGCGAAGGCTGCGTCAATTTCGTGGCGGCGCTCGAACGCCTGGAGCAGGCCCTGCCGGACGATCGCATTCTCGTGACCGACGGCGGGCGGTTCATGACCGAGGTGTGGTGCCGGATTTCGGCCCCCGACCCGCGCAGTTTCGTCATGACCGCGAATTTCGGCTCGATCGGTCTTGGCCTGCAAGAGGCCATCGGCGCCTCGATCGCTGCGCCGGACCGCCTGGTGGTTCTATTCTCCGGTGACGGCGGCTTCATGATGGGCGGCCTGGGTGAATTCAACACCGCTGTGCGCCTCAAACAGGATCTGGTGGTGATCCTGTGCAACGATGGCGCTTACGGCGCCGAGCATATCCAGTTCATCGACCGCAACATGGATCCGGGTCTGACGCAATTCGACTGGCCGTGTTTTGCCGAGGTCGCGACCTCCCTGGGCGGCAGGGGCATCCTGGTCCGCTCGGACACCGAGCTTCAGGCGGCCATCGATGCCATCGACAGCCGCGACCGTCCCCTGCTGATCGAACTGCGTCTCGACGCCAACGACGTGCCGCGCATGAGAGCATAGGCGTGCGCAGCTTCTGGATCCGCGCTTTTATTACGACATGGCCTGAAGGGCGGCCTTCGCTGAAACGGCGTTTTGCGGGAATGACGGTTAAGGCGGAACAGCTTCCCTCCCCGCCGGAAAAGTCAGTCCTTGCAACACGGCGCATGAATCAGTGAAACTGAATTCATCGGCGCGCACTTTCATCCATCCTGCCGGCCAGCACCTCGGCAATGTGCATCACCCGTGTCGTCTCGTCTCCGCGCCGGCGCAGCCGCCCTTCGATGTGCAGCAGGCAGCCCAGGTCGCCACCCACAAGGGTCGATGCACCGGTGGCGCAGGCGTTGTCGCACTTGTTGCCGGCCAGCTCCGAGGCAACCGCGCCGAACTTGAGGGAAAATGTGCCGCCAAAACCGCAGCAGGCTTCGGCCTCCTTCATCTCGCGGAGCTGCGCGCCGGGCAGCTTCTCCAGCAACGCACGCGGCTGCGCCTTGATATTCAGCTCGCGCAACCCCGAGCAGGAATCGTGATAGGTGAGGCTGCCTTCAAACCGCCCGGGCACGCTGTCGAGCTTGAGCACAGTCACCAGAAAATCGGTCAGCTCGTAGGTACGCGAGGCGAGCGCCTCGATGCGCCGGAGCAGCGGTGCATCATCCTGGAACAGCTCCGGGTAATGCACGCGCAGCATGCCGGCGCAGGAACCGGAGGGCACGACGACATAGGTAAACGACTCGAACTCCTCCAGCGTCTTGCGCGCCAGGGCAAGGGTGGCCGGACGGTCGCCGGAATTGAAGGCCGGCTGCCCGCAGCAGGTCTGCGTCGGCGGCACGACGACCTCGCACCCTCCGTATTCGAGCAAACGTAATGCCGCGAAGGCAACACCCGGACGCAGCAGGTCAGCGAGGCAGGTGACGAGCAGGGCAACACGCACGTACTCACTCCGTAATCGGTCACGGTCTCTATTCTGCGCAGCGGCCGGTGCGTCGGCAAGAGATTTCTGACGGCAGTGATCCGGTATAGAATGGGGACGTCTTTCAGCCTTCATCATTTTGCTTATCGAGCATTCGCATGCGGGCATGACACCCGGAGCACACGAGGCTCCAGAACAACCGGCTCCTGAACGGCCGGCTCCAGAACGATCTGGCGAGGAGAGATTCATGTCAGCACTGCCCGACAACCTTCTGCCCTCCGACACGGACGAGCAGGAAACCCGCGAATGGCTCGACGCGCTCGATGCCGTCATCGAGCAGGAGGGGCCGGAACGCGCCCACTATCTGATCGCGCGTCTGGTCGACCAGGCGCGCCGCTCCGGCATCAACCTGCCCTATCGCGCCACCACGGCCTATGTGAATACCATCCCGCCGGGCAAGGAGACGCCTTCGCCGGGCAACCACGAACTCGAACACCGTATTCGTTCCTATGTCCGCTGGAATGCGCTCGCCATGGTGGTGCGTGCCAACCGCGACAGCGCGGCCCATCTGGGCGGACATATCGCCAGCTTCGCCTCCGCCGCGACACTCTACGATGTCGGCTACAACCATTTCTGGCATGCTCCCTCGGCATCCCATGGCGGTGACCTGCTGCTCCTGCAGGGTCACTCCAATCCCGGCGTCTATGCACGCGCCTACATGCATGGCCGCCTCACCGAAGACCAGCTCAACAACTTCCGCCGCGAAGTGGATGGCAAGGGTATTCCCTCCTATCCGCATCCCTGGCTGATGCCCGACTTCTGGCAGTTCCCGACCGTATCGATGGGACTGGGCCCGTTGCAGGCGATCTATCACGCGCGCTTCATGAAATACCTGCACGACCGCGGCATCGTCGAGACCGAGGGCCGCAAGGTCTGGGCCTTCATGGGCGACGGCGAAATGGATCAACCCGAGTCGATGGGCGCCATCAGCATGGCCGGACGCGAGCGGCTCGACAACCTGATCTTCGTCATCAACTGCAATCTGCAGCGTCTCGACGGACCGGTGCGCGGCAACGGCAAGATCATCCAGGAACTCGAAGGTGATTTTCGCGGCTCGGGCTGGAACGTCCTCAAGGTCATCTGGGGCGGCTACTGGGATGCCCTGCTTGCGCAGGATCGCAAGGGCCTCCTGCGCAAGCGCATGGAAGAATGCGTCGATGGCGATTACCAGACGTTCAAGTCAAAAGACGGTGCCTACGTGCGCGAGCACTTCTTCAACACGCCCGAACTCAAGGCGATGGTCGCCACCTGGTCGGACGACGAGATCTGGCGCCTGAACCGTGGCGGACATGATCCCCATAAGGTTTATGCCGCCTATCACGAGGCGGTGCGCCACAAAGGCCAGCCGACGGTGATCCTGGCCAAAACCATCAAGGGCTACGGCATGGGCGAGGCAGGCGAAGCCCAGAACATCACCCACCAGCAGAAGAAGATGGGCACCACTTCGCTGATCGCCTTTCGCAACCGTTTCGGCCTGCCGCTCACCGATGCACAGGTCGAAAACCTCGACTACATCCGCCCGGCACCCGATACACCCGAATACCAATACATGGTCGAACGGCGCCAGGCTCTGGGCGGCTTTCTGCCGCAACGCCGGCAGAAGGTGGATCCGTCACTGGAAGTACCGCCGCTCGCCGCTTTCGACGCCCAGCTCAAGGCCTCCGGCGAGGACCGCGAATTTTCCAACACCATGGCCTTCGTGCGCATTCTCACCACGCTGGTCAAGGACAAGCATCTGGGCAAACATGTCGTGCCGATCGTCGCCGACGAATCGCGCACCTTCGGCATGGAGGGCATGTTCCGCAGCCTCGGCATCTGGTCTTCGGTCGGACAGAACTACACCCCGCAGGATGCCGGCGAGCTGATGTTCTACAAGGAGTCGAAGAGCGGCCAGATTCTGCAGGAGGGCATCACCGAAGCGGGTGCCATGGCCTCATGGATCGCCGCCGCAACGTCGTACAGCACACACGGCGTGCAGATGATCCCCTTTTTCATCTATTACTCGATGTTCGGCTTCCAGCGCTTTGGCGATCTGGCCTGGGCGGCGGGCGATCAGCGCGCACGCGGCTTCCTGCTCGGCGCCACATCGGGTCGCACCACGTTGAATGGTGAAGGCCTGCAGCACCAGGACGGACACTCGCATGTGCAGGCGGCACTCATCCCCAACTGCATTGCCTACGACCCGACCTTTTCCTACGAGGTCGCCGTCATCATCCAGGAAGGCCTGCGCCGCATGGTGCAGGAGCAGGAAGACGTCTTCTACTATGTCACCCTGCTCAATGAAAACTACACTCATCCGGCCTTGCCCGAAGGGGCCGAAGCCGACATCCTCAAGGGCATGTACCGCTTGCGCAAAGGCCCGGCCGGCAACGGCCCGCGCGTGCAGTTGTGTGGTTCGGGTGCCATCCTGCGCGAGGTGATTGCCGCCGCCGACCTGCTGCAGAAGGACTGGGGCGTCGAATCCGATCTGTGGAGTTGCCCCAGTTTCACCCTGCTGGCGCGCGACGGCCACGACACGGTGCGCTGGAACCGTCTGCATCCGGCGGCAAAGCCACGCTTGTCCCATGTCGAGCAATGCCTGAAGGACACGCGCGGCCCGGTCATCGCCTCGACCGACTATGTGCGTGCATTCGCCGAACAGATCCGGCCATACGTGCCGCGCCGCTACGCCGTGCTCGGCACCGACGGCTTCGGCCGCTCCGACACACGCGAGAAGCTGCGCGGCTTCTTCGAGGTCGATCGCTTCCATGTCTGCGTCACCGCACTCAAGGCGCTGGCCGACGAGGGACAAATCGACAAGGCCCGGGTACAGGAGGCGATCGTCCGCTACGGGCTCGATGCAGACAGGCCCAATCCGGTCACCGTATGAAAAGACCCCCTGCCCCTGCCCCTTTCCCGAGGAAGGGGGTGATGCCCGTTCCGCCGCGCACGGCGCAGTTTCCAAAAGGAAACGATCCCCTCTTTCCGCACCCTTTCCCCGGGGAAGGGGTGGCGCTCGTTCCGCCGCGCACAGCGCGGCTTGCGGTCCGTGAAGTGGAGGCAGCATGCCAATCATCGAAGTAAAAGTACCCGACATCGGCGATTTCAAGGATGTGCCGGTGATCGAGGTCAATGTCAGCGCGGGCGACACGGTGCGCGCCGAAGACGCCCTCGTCACGCTCGAATCGGAGAAGGCCACTCTCGAAGTGCCTGCCCCGCTCGCCGGCACCGTCAAGGAGATCCGCCTCAAGGTCGGCGACAAGGTGAGCGAAGGCGCACTGGTGCTGCTGCTGGAAACAGCGCAGGACAGCGCCCCCGCAACGGCGGCAACGGCATCCTCCACACCGTCTCCAGCCATCACGCCCCCCCCGGCACAGACGCCCTCTGCACCGGCACCGGCCAAACCCAGCAGCTACGCGCCCCCCCCGCCCCCCACGGAACCGGCACAGGTGAATGCCGACGGTGTGCCCGGCCGCAAGGCGCACGCCAGCCCCTCGGTACGGCTCTTCGCGCGCGAACTCGGCGTCGAGATCGGGCAGGTGAGCGGCAGCGGGCCGAAAGGCCGCATCCTGCGCGAAGACGTACAGCGCTTCGTCAAACAGGCACTCACCCAACCGGCAGCCGCCGGCACCGGCCACACGGGGCTGGCCCTTCTGCCCTGGCCGCAAGTCAACTTTGCAAAATTCGGCCCGGTCGACATCAAGCCGCTGTCGCGCATCAAGAAAATCTCTGGCGCCCACCTGGCCCGCAACTGGGTGATGATTCCGCACGTGACACAGTTCGACGAAGCCGACATCACCGAACTGGAAGCGTTGCGTATCGAACTCAACGAGGAAAACCGCAAGGCCGGCATCAAGCTAACCCTGCTCGCCTTCCTCATCAAGGCGTGTGTCGCCGCGCTCCGGCAATTCCCGGATTTCAACGCCTCGCTCGACGGCGAGAATCTCGTCTTCAAGCAATATTTTCATATCGGCTTCGCTGCGGATACGCCGAACGGTCTGGTGGTGCCGGTGATTCGCGACGCCGACAAGAAAGGCGTGCTGGAGATCGCTCAGGAAATGGGGGCGCTCTCGGCCAGGGCACGCGAAGGCAAGCTCGGTCCGGCCGAAATGCAGGGTGGCTGTTTTTCGGTTTCCAGCCTCGGCGGCATCGGCGGCACGGCCTTCACGCCGATCATCAACGCACCGGAAGTCGCCATCCTCGGCGTATCGAAATCCCGCATGCAGCCACTCTGGGACGGCAAGCAGTTCACTCCGCGTCTGGTACTGCCGCTCTCGCTCTCCTATGATCACCGTGTCATCGATGGCGCCCAGGCGGCACGCTTCACCGCCTATCTCGTTCAGGTGCTCGCCGACCTGAGAAGGGTGTTGTTGTGACAACCATCGTCGCGGTGAAGAAGAACGGCGTGGTGGCGATCGCCGCCGATTCGCTCACCACCTTCGGCGACATGCGCCTCGGACGTCAGTACAAGGGCGAACACGACAAGATCATCGCCATCAACGGGTCGTGGATCGGCCTGTGCGGCAGCAGCGCGCACCATCTGGTGCTCTCGGCCCTGCTGCCCAGACTGGAGGACATCCGCCTGGGCAGCCGCATGGAGGTCTATGACACCTTTCGCCGCCTGCACCCGCTGCTCAAGGAACAAGGCTATCTCAACCCGAAGGAGGAGGAGGACGACCCCTACGAGTCCTCGCAGATCACCGCACTGATCGCCAATGCTTCAGGCATCTACGGCGTGTATTCCTATCGCGAGGTGTTCGACTACGAGCGTTTCTGGGCGATCGGCTCGGGGCGCAGCTTTGCCCTGGGCGCGATGTTCGCCGCCTACGAGCGCTGCCGCAGCGCCGCCGACATCGCACGCATCGGCGTCGAGGCCGGTGCGGAATTCGATACGGCGACCCAGGGGCCGATCGTGCTGCATGACATCAAACTGGCAAGGAAATCCAGATGAGTGTGTTCGAAGTGAAAGTACCCGACATCGGCGATTTCAAGGACGTGCCGGTGATCGAGGTGAATGTCAGCGCGGGTGACACGGTGCGCGCCGAAGACGCCCTCGTCACGCTCGAATCGGAGAAGGCCACTCTCGAAGTGCCTGCCCCGCTCGCCGGCACCGTCAAGGAGATCCGCCTCAAGGTCGGCGACAAGGTGAGCGAAGGCGCACTGGTGCTGCTGCTGGAAACAGCGCAGGACAGCACGCCGGCGCCAGCGGCCGGAGACGAAAAGAACACCAGGCGCGGACCTGCTCCGCAAGACAGCCACGCCGCTAACGCAAGCACAGCGGTAGAGACAGGGTCGCCGCCGCCCGGCGCGGATGTTCAAACGCAACTGCTTGTCCTGGGTGCCGGCCCGGGAGGCTATTCGGCCGCTTTCCGCGCGGCCGATCTGGGACTCGAAGTACTTCTGGTCGAGCGCCATGCCACTCTGGGTGGTGTCTGCCTGAACGTCGGCTGCATCCCCTCGAAGGCACTGTTGCACGTCGCCGCCGTGCTGCGTGAGGCAGCCGGGCTCGGCACATGCGGCGCCCATTTCGATACACCGCGCATCGATCTGGACACCTTGCGCGAGCACAAGAACCGTACCGTCGGCAAGCTCACTGCCGGCCTGGCGGCCATGGCCCGGGCACGCAAGGTCACCGTGCTGCGCGGCGAAGGCCGCTTTCTCGACGCCCATCATCTCGAAGTCGACCTCACGCAAGGCGAAGGACGGGAAAGAAGCGGTACGAAACAGGTGATCCGCTTCGAGCAGTGCATCATCGCCGCTGGTTCCAGTGCGGTGCATCTGCCTTTCCTGCCCGCGGATGCGCGCATCGTCGATTCCACCGGCGCACTGGCGCTGCCTTTCGTGCCCAAGCGCCTGCTGGTGATCGGCGGTGGCATCATCGGCCTGGAAATGGCCACGGTCTATGCCGCGCTCGGTGCGCGCGTCGATATCGTCGAGATGCTCGATGGCCTGATGCAGGGGCCGGACCGCGAGCTGGTGAAGATCTGGCTCAAGCAGAATGTCCCGCACCTGGGCACGATCATGCTCAAGACACGCACGACCCGCGTCAGCGCACATGACGATGGCCTCGAAGCACACTTCGAGGGGGACAATGCTCCTGCCCAGCCACAACACTACGACATGATCCTGCAATCGGCCGGGCGCCGCCCCAACGGCCAGGCCATCAACGCGGCGGCCGCCGGCATTACGCCCGACGCACACGGTTTCATCCGCGTCGACAGCCAGATGCGTACCGCCGTACCGCATATCTTCGCCATCGGCGACATCGTCGGCCAACCGATGCTCGCGCACAAGGCCGTGCATGAAGGTCATGTCGCTGCCCAGACCGCTGCCGGACAGAAGAGCCATTTCGACGCACGCGTGATCCCCGGTGTCGCCTTCACCGACCCGCAAGTCGCCTGGGTCGGCCTGGGCGAAGACGAGGCAAAGCGCCAGGGCATCGAGGTGGGCATCGGCCGCTTTCCCTGGGCAGCGTCAGGCCGCGCCATCGCCAATGGGGCGGAATACGGCCTGACCAAGCTGGTCTTCGACGAGCAGAGCGGGCGCATCGTCGGCGGCGGCATTGTCGGTCCCAACGCCGGTGACATGATCGGCGAGATCGCGCTGGCCATCGAGATGGGGGCCGATGCCATTGACATCGGCCGGACCATCCATCCGCACCCGACACTGGGCGAGACCATCGGCATGGCTGCCGAAATGTTCGAAGGCACCTGTACCGACCTTCCCCCGGCGCGGAAGAAGTAACGCTCCCATCCCCGCCCGTCGCCCGGGATGGCAGCGGTTCGCGGGCTCTCCCGCTTCACGCCATACGCTGTCCGGAAAGGTCCGATTACGGCTATGATGCGTCCGGATTCAATCCGGACGCATCGACCATGACCCAGGACGAACTCAAGCAAGCCGTGGCACGCGCCGCACTCGACTACGTCGTGCCCGGCACCATCATCGGCGTCGGCACCGGCTCGACGGCAAACTACTTCATCGACGAGCTGGCCCGCATCAAGGAGCACATCCCCGGCGCCGTGGCCAGTTCGGAAGCGACAGCGCAACGCCTCGCCCGCCACGGCATCAAGGTGCTCGATCTCAATGACGTTCTGGACATCCCGGTCTATGTCGACGGCGCCGACGAGATCGACCCGGGCCTGGCAATGATCAAGGGCGGTGGCGGCGCACTCACACGCGAGAAGATCGTCGCCGCCGTCGCAAAAAAATTCGTCTGTATCGCCGACCGCTCAAAACAGGTTCCGGTGCTCGGCAGATTTCCCCTGCCTGTCGAGGTCATCCCGATGGCGCGTGCCCAGGTCACCCGCGCGCTGGCAAAGCTCGGCGGCAAGGCGCTGCTGCGCGAAGGCTTCGTCACCGACAACGGCAACCTCATCCTTGACGTCAACGGGCTGACGATCCGCGAGCCGCAAGTTTTCGAAGCACACCTGAACGCCATCGTTGGCATCGTCACCAATGGCCTCTTCGCCCTGCGCGGCGCCGATGTCGCCCTGCTTTCAGGCGCAGACGGCATCCAGACCCTGGAACGCGCCTGAGCGCGAAAGATCGGCGCCGTCCTGCCAGCACTGACTTTTGCTGCGGCGGGCACCCTCCGTGATCGGGCCGACAAAAAACCGCGCCGAAGCGCGGTTTTTTGTCGGGAACGCCTGCCCGGTCAGCTCTTCGGTGGCACGTACCCTTGCACCTGATCGGCGCCCGAGCCGAAGAAATGCTTCTCGAGCTGATCGGTGAGATAGCGGCGCGCATTGGCATCGGCCAGACTGAGGCGGTTTTCGTTGATCAGCATCGTCTGAAACCTGATCCACTGCTGCCAGGCCTCTTTCGAAACGTTTTCAAAAATACGCTTGCCCAGTTCGCCCGGAACCGGCGGAAAATCCATGCCCTCGGCCTCGCGGCCCAGCTTGATGCATTTCACCATGCGGCCCATCGCCACTCCTTTCCTGATCGGTTGCGCCCCTGATTGCAGGCTGCCATCGCGGCATTCTACCCCGATCACTGCCGCTTCGTGCCGTCATAGACGTTCCAGCGGTTCTTGCCGTTCGTCTTTGCCTGATACATTGCCGAATCGGCACGGGCAATGATGTCCCCGCTGTTTTCGGCGTGCTTCGGATACAGCGCGATGCCCAGGCTGGCAGTGATACGTGCCTCGCGGCCCTCGAACTCGAAACGCAAACCGGCGATCTTGGCACTGACGCGACGCGCCAGACCGACCATTTCTTCCTCGTCGGCATCCGGCGCGAGAATGGCGAATTCGTCTCCGCCGATGCGGAAGAATATCTCGTTGCGCCGCACCGTCGCGCCCACCTCCTCGGCCAGACGCACCAGAACTACATCGCCCGCCTGATGGCCGAATTCATCATTGATCGGCTTGAAGCCGTCCAGATCGATGGCCAGCAGGCCGGCGTGGCTCGCGCGCCGCGAGGCATCGGCGATGATGCGTTCGATCTCCTCGTGGAAGCGGCGCCGGTTGTAGAGATTGGTGAGCGGGTCGCGCTCGGCAATCTGGATGAGCTGCGCTTCGAGCCGTTTTCCACGGGTTACATCCTCGTAGGTCCACACGCGGCCGATATGCTGGCCGGGTTTCTCGCCCGGCACGAGCGCCGTGCGCTCGATGACGATGCGCCCGTCGTTCAATGGGATTTCAAAAACATCGTCTGTTGACGTACCCGCCAGCACCCCCTGCACATGACGTCGATAGGCAGCATCATCGATGCGCAAATGCGCCGTCCTGTCGATCAAGCTGGTGTCGCGCATGCCGCTCACGTTTTCATCGTATGAGAACAGCCAGATGTCGCGGCAGGCATTGTTGATATATACCAGGCGGTGACTGCCGTCGATAAACAGCACGCCGATCTTCATGACATTGAGCAGCGCCTCCAGGCGCAGGCGTTCCTCGTTGCTGTGCGAGAGGTAATATTCCTTGAGTGCCTGCGCGCGGCGCAGCTCGACCACGGTGTCGAGCAGCTTGAACTCGGCTTCCTTGCGGTTCTGGATGTCATCGACCGAGACGCGCAGACCAAGAAACGCACCTTCCGGATCGTTGATGGACTGCCAGTTGAGCACCGCCCAGACAATGCCGCCATCCTTGCGCCGAAAGCGCAGCTCGAAATTCTCGCCGGTGCCGCCTTCGAGTGCCTTGAGGGCAACCTCGCGCGCGCGCTTGGCGTCCTTTTCAAACACCAGCATGTCGATCAGGTTAGTCGACACCAGGCATTCGAGCGCCGTATAGCCTGTCACGCGCTCGACAGAGCGATTCACCCAGATCAACCGGCCTTGCGGATTGAACCAGGCCTCGACACCATAGGTGTAATCGGCAATGGCATGAAAGCGCGACTCGCTTTTTTTCAGCGCCTCGACACGCTCGTCGATGCCTTGCGACATGCGGTTGAAGGCCTGGGCAAGCCGGCCGACTTCACAACGCCCTCCTTCCGGCAGCCGTACCGCAGTCTGTCCTGCCTCGAGGGCCGCCACCGCGCGTTGCAGAGCAGAAAGATTGCGCGTCAGCCGATAGGCAATCAGCGACAGCAAGGCGACAATCAGCACAAAAGCCAGGATGCCGATGACCGTGCTTTGCCAAAGCATCTGGCTGCGCGTCTGATGCAGGGCACGGACATCAAGGCCGAAGTGCACCGTGCCGATCTCGCTTCCAGCGTGCCGCAGCACAACCATGCCGTCGAAAACCTGGGTCTCTTTCTCGAGGCCGGCAAAGCCGGCAAGCGGGGCGGGCAGGGACTGTATCGCATCCGCCCCCCCGCTCGCGACGATACGTCCCTGACCATCGCGCAGCACGGCGTAACGCAGCCGTTCGTGCGCGACGACACCCTGCAGTTCGCGCTGCACGCGGGGCAGATCGCCCTCGGAGAGCGCAGGGGACAGCACGGTATCGAACATCACCTTCAGTTCGGACAGGTGATGGTCCTCGCGTGCCAGCAAGGCGTCGTCGAGAATGCGTACGCTGTTGGCGATCAGGACGATCAGTACCGGCAGCAAGACGAGACACGCCGCCGCGACCAGGCGAAATCGCATCGACGCAGTCAGGCTTCGGATCGCTTCCAGCATCAGGACGGCCCCCTTCCGGGATCGCTACAAGGTCTTGCCCAGCACCTTGGATCGGCGTTGCCAGTTGTAGAGTTCGCGTTTTTCGCCAGGCAGGGAATCGATACCCGATTCGGCAAAGCCGCGCTCGATGAACCAGTGTGCGGTGCGTGTGGTCAGGACGAACAGGCGCTTGAAACCGATCTTGCGTGCACGCGCCTCCATGTAGTGCAGCAGTTGCTCGCCCAGGCCGGCACGGCGGAACTCCGGATTGACCGCCAGGCAGGCCAGCTCGGCAGAGCGCTCCTTGCTGAAAGGATAAAGCGCCGCGCAGCCGAGCACGACACCATCGTGATCGAGCACCGAAAAGCGGCCGATCTCCATCTCCAGCCGCTCACGGCCACGCCGCACCAGGGTGCCATCGGCTTCGAGCGGCGCAATCAGGCCGACGATGGCGGCAACATCATCGATGGTCGCCTCGCGCAGGCGCGCCAGCGGATTGCGCGTCACCATGGTGCCAAAGCCTTCGTGGGTGAAGAGTTCGAGCAGCAAACCGCCATCGCCATCACGATCGATCAGGTGGGCACGCTTGACGCCGGCGCGCGTGGCGCGGATGCAGCAGGGTAGATACAGCCCGAGATCCTCGGTCAGCCGCTTGGGCCGGCGCAGCAGGAGTTCCGCCTCGTCGGCCGTGATCGCTTCGATCAGCTTGCCCTGCTTGTCGGTGACACCGGGTGCATCGCACAGGAAGATCAGCTTTTCCGCCTGCAACGCGGTCGCCACCGATTCGGCCACTTCTTCCATGCTCAGATTGAAGATCTCGCCCGCCGGCGAGACGCCGATCGGGCTGATCAGCACGACATTCTGCTGATCCAGGTCGGCGCTGATCTCGTCGGCGACGATCTTGCGCACCGCTCCGGTGAACTGATAATCGACACCATCGACCACCCCCACCGGCTTGGCCGTAATGAAGTTGCCGCCCGTCACCCGCATGTAGGCACCGGCCATCGGCGTATTGGGCAGCCCTTGCGAGAGCAGCGCCTCGATCTCCAGGCGCGTCACACCCATCGCCGCCTTGACGCATTCGAGAGCGGCTGCATCGGTGATGCGTAAACCCTTGTGATAGCGCGCCTTGAGCGTGCGGCGGACCAGTTCGGCCTCGATCTGCGGACGCGCACCATGCACCAGCACGAGACGGATGCCCAGGGCGGCCAGCAGGTTGCAGTCCTGCGCCAACGCTTGCGCACGCGAACCCTGCGCGATCTCGCCACCAAAACCGATCACGAAAGTCCGCCCGCGAAAGGCGTGAATATAGGGCGCTGCCTGGCGAAACCAGGAAACGTAAGCGTGCGTATGCGTAGGCTCAACTGTCATGTCTGCATCACAGTGTCTTGTTGCCGTTCCGGGAACCCGTTATGAAAAACTTTTTCGGGTCAATGTTTTGCACGGATTCTAGCCTACGCTCCGGGCATCCAGTGGGAAATATGTCACAACGGCCGCCCTTGCCGCCGGGCGAATTCGCCGCTCATCGGACACCAGGCCTGTCAGGTGCAGCAGATCACAGATCGCCGTGCGTGGCGCCCAGCACGGACAGCAGCACCAACCCCGCGGTCTCGCTGCGCAGAACACGCGGACCCAGAGCACAAGCCGTGAAGCCGGCCTGCCGGGCGGCAGCGCGCTCGTCGGCCTCGAATCCGCCTTCCGGTCCGATCAGCGCGAGAAAACGTTGTGCATCGGACAAATCCCGCACGCGTCGCCGTGCCCCGGGCAACAGCAGAATACGGCCGCTGCCGTCGTCCGCCGGGAGTGTCGCCAGCCAGGAAGACAGGCTCGCCACCGGTGCAATGTCCGGCACCCGGTTGCGCCCGCACTGCTCGCAAGCGGCGATCGCCACCTGTTGCCAGTGCGCCACCCGGCGTGCGGCGCGCTCGCCGGTCAGGCGCAGCACGCTGCGCGCCGCGGCCAGTGGCTGGATGCGCGCAACCCCGAGTTCCACAGCTTTTTGCACGATGAAATCCATCTTGTCGCCCGCCGGCAGGGCCTGTGCCAGCGTGAGATCGAGCGGTGACTCGCACTCGATCTCCTCATAGTGGCCCAGTTGCACACGCAGCGTGCGCGCCACCTCGACGATCGTGCCAGGATATTCGCCACCCTCGCCATTGAAAAGCACAAGGGCATCGCCACGTGCAAGGCGCAGCACGCGCACGGCGTGATGCGCCACCGCAGCCGGCAATTCGACCCTGCCGCCGGCAGCCAGCGGCAGGGGACAGAAGAAGCGTGGAGTCATCGTGCTATCATTTTCCCGCCTTCTGCCTCTTTCACCAAGACTTCAACGCTTCTTGCCATGGTCAGCCTCAGCACGCCCGTCTGCAACTTCGGCTGGAAAGCTGCTGATTTCAGCCTGCCCGGCACCGACGGCATGCATCACGATCTGGCCAGCAGCCGCGGGCCCAACGGCCTGCTGGTGATGTTCCTCTGCAATCATTGCCCCTACGTGCAGGCGATCATCGATCGCATCGTGCGCGATTGCCGCGAGCTGAAAACCCACGGTATCGGCGCCATCGCCATCATGTCGAACGACCCCGCCGAGTATCCGGAGGATTCCTGGGACAACATGGTCACACTGACACGCACACTCGAGCTCCCCTTTCCGTACGTGCTGGACGCAAGCCAGGAAGTGGCACACGCCTATGGCGCCGTCTGCACGCCGGATTTTTTCGGCTTCAATGCTGCGCTGGAATTGCAGTATCGCGGCCGCCTCGATGCCTCGAACAAAAAGTCAGCGCCGGCAGCACGGCGCGAGCTGTTCGAGGCAATGCTCGGCATCGCCCGAACCGGCCAGGGACCACGCGAGCAGATTCCGGGCATCGGCTGTTCGATCAAGTGGAAGGAAACGAAGTGAACTCCGGTTACTACGAACTGTGCGCTGCCGTCACCCAGGTCGTGCGTGAAGTCGCCGCCCAGGTAGTGATGCCGCGTTACCTGAGCGTGGTGCGCGATCACAAGGCCGATGGCACCATTTTCACCGAAGTCGACATCGCCGCACAAAAGGCGCTGGTCGAACGGTTGGGCCGGCTGCGCGCACAACCGGTGATCGGCGAGGAGGAGATGAGCGAGGCCGAACAGCATCACCTCTGGGACACCGGCGGCGACGGTCTGTGGATCGTCGACCCGATTGACGGCACCACCAATTTTGTCGCCGGCCTGCCCTTTTTCGCCATCTCGGTGGCCTATTTCATCGAAGGACAGGCCGTGCTGGGCGTGGTCTATGACCCGGCGACGCGCGAGATGTTCGCTGCCTCACGCGGCAATGGCGTCACCATGAACGGCCACAAGCTGCCGCTGCGCCCGCCGGCCGCCAGCCTGAAGGAATGCGTGGCCGGCGTCGACTTCAAGCGCATTCCGAAAAAGCTTGGTGACGATCTCGCCACGCGGCCGCCCTACTACTCGCAGCGCAACTTTGGCTGCAGCACGCTCGAGTGGGCCTACGCTGCCGCCGGTCGTCTCGACCTGCTGCTGCACGGCGGGCAAAAGCTGTGGGATTACGCCGCCGGCCAGCTGATTCTCGAAGAGGCGGGTGGGCGCATGTGCACGCTGAAAAAAGACAACTTTGCCGACGATGACCGATGGAAACGCTCCGTCATTGCCGCCGCCGATCCGCAACTGTTTGTCGCCTGGCGCGACTGGATCCGCTCGAAGATCTGATTTCCCCTTGCAGCGGCCCGCCCGGGCTGCCGCTCTCCTGCAACAAGAACTGACGGAAGGCCTGCGTCGCCGGCAGCAGGCGCTTGTCGGAGCGGTGCACCACGAACCAGTGGCGCTTGAGGGGCGTACCGGCCACGTTGAGCCGGGCGATGTGACCGGTCGCCAGCTCGAGGACGATGGTGCGTTCGGAAATGAAGGAAATGCCCATGCCGGCCATCACCGACTGCTTGATGGTCTCATTGCTGGTCATCTCGACGGTGCGCTGCGGCACCAGGTCATTTTCCTCAAGAAAACGTTCCATCGCCGCACGCGTGCCCGAGCCCGGCTCGCGCAGCAGAAAACTCTCCCCGGCCAGCTGCTTCGGCGCGATGCGCTTCATCGAGGCAAGCGGATGGCCTGGCGCGGCAACAAAGACCAGCGGATTCTCGGCGAAGGGCTCGGACACTGTCTCGAGCTCCTGCGGCGGACGCCCCATGATCGCCAGATCGATATCGTTGTCGGCCAATTGCCGGACGATCTCGCCGCGGTTGTGTACGCCCAGACGCAGTTCGACATCAGGATGCCGCTGGCGGAAAGCCGTCAGCAAACGCGGGGCGAAATACTTGGCGGTGGACACCACGCCAATGTTCAGGCATCCGCCGCGCAGCCCCTTCAACGCCATGAGCGCTTCCTCGGCTTCACGCAGCTGGCGGGCAATGATGCGCGCATGGCGTGCCAGCTCCACACCGGCCTCGGTGAGGAAGACACGCTTGCCGGCCTGCTCGGTAAGTGGCAGCCCGGCCGCCTCCTCGAGGCTTCTCACCTGCATCGAGACGGCAGGCTGGGTCAGGTGCAGCTCCTCGGCCGCACGCGAGAAAGAGAGGTGACGCGCCACCGTCTCGAAGATGCTCAACTGACGCAAGGTGAAATGCATGAGGAAACGTTGTATAAGGGTTTCAACAAGAATACCATAACAAACATTTAGTTCACCTTATGATGCGGCGGGAATACAGTGTGCCCCATCTGC
This sequence comes from uncultured Rhodocyclaceae bacterium, assembly GCA_964607005.1. Taxonomy (GTDB): domain Bacteria; phylum Pseudomonadota; class Gammaproteobacteria; order Burkholderiales; family Rhodocyclaceae; genus Desulfobacillus. Next base: position 64,683 of record CAZSHO010000008.1, on the reverse strand, counting down.
CGCACTGCCGCGCCACAAGGAATCTCATGGACCAGTCAAACCGCTACGCCGATCTCTCGCTCAGGGAGGAAGATCTCATCAGTGCAGGCAGACACGTCCTGTGCGCCTATCGGATGAAACCGAAGGCCGGCACCGGCTACCTTGCCGCCGCCGCCCATTTTGCTGCCGAGTCGTCGACCGGCACCAACGTCGAGGTGAGCACCACCGATGATTTCACCCGCAGCGTCGATGCGCTGGTTTATCACATCGACGAGGCCGCCGAAGACATGCGCATCGCCTATCCGCTCGATCTTTTCGATCGCAACATCCTCGACGGGCGCATGATGATCGTCTCGTTTCTCACGCTCACCATCGGCAACAACCAGGGCATGGGCGACATCGAGTACGCCAAAATGATCGATTTCCATATGCCTGCACAGGCCATCGGACTCTTCGACGGCCCGATCAAGGGCATCACCGACCTGTGGCGCATCCTCGGCCGTCCGGTGAAAGATGGCGGCTACATCGCCGGCACCATCATCAAGCCCAAGCTGGGCCTGCGTCCCGAACCCTTCGCCCGTGCCGCCTACGAATTCTGGCTCGGCGGCGACTTCATCAAGAACGACGAGCCGCAGGGCAACCAGGTCTTCGCACCCATGAAACAGGTGATGCCGTTGCTGCGCGATGCGATGAAGCGCGCCATGGACGAGACCGGCCAGGCGAAAATTTTTTCGGCCAACATCAGTGCCGATGATCACGACGAGATGCTCGCCCGCGGCGAGTACATCCTCGAAACCTTCGGCCCCGACGCCGACAAGATCGCTTTCCTGGTCGACGGCTACGTCGGCGGCCCGGGCATGGTCACCACCGCACGGCGTCGCTTCCCCGATCAGTACCTGCACTACCACCGCGCCGGCCACGGTGCCATCACCAGCCCCCGCTCGAAGCGTGGCTACACGACCTACGTGCTGGCCAAGATGAGCCGCCTGCAGGGCGCCTCGGGCATCCACGTCGGCACCATGGGCTACGGCAAGATGGAAGGCGGCAAGGACGACCGTGCTGTCGCCCACGTCATCGAACGTGACGAATACCAGGGTCCGGTGTACTTCCAGCACTGGCACGGCATGAAACCGACCACACCCATCGTCTCCGGCGGCATGAACGCGCTGCGCCTGCCCGGTTTCTTCGACAATCTCGGCCACGGTAACATCATCGGCACCGCCGGCGGCGGCTGCTACGGCCACATCGATTCACCGGCGGCCGGCGCCCTCTCGCTGCGTCAGGCCTTCGAGTGCTGGCAGGCCACGGCAGACCCCATCGAGTGGGCGAAGGAACACAAGGAGTTCGCCCGCGCCTTCACCTCCTTCCCTGCCGACGCCGACACGCTCTATCCCGGCTGGCGCGAAAAACTGCACAATCATCTGTGACTGCCTGTGATGTCGTGCCTCCGGAAGACTCCATGCATTTTTCCGTCGCTGCGGGATGCCACAAAACCACCTCGTTTGCCCCATAATGATTTCCCGATGAAGCTCGTCCCCCGCCCCGTCACAGCCCTGCCCACCCCTTGCGCACCCCGCCGCACGTGGACACCCGGGCAGTCGATCCGTCCGTAAAGGATCCCCATGTCCGCCAAGCATCCCGTCATCGCCATCACCGGCTCATCCGGTGCCGGCACCAGCACGGTCAAGAAATCCTTCGAGCACATCTTCCGCCGTGAGAACATCACGGCCACTGTCGTCGAGGGTGACAGCTTTCACCGCTTTGACCGCGAAGAAATGAAGAAGGCCATTCGCACCGCCGAACAGGAGCCGACCGCGCATCCCTTCAGCCATTTCGGTCCGGAGGCAAACCTCTTCGAGGAACTCGAAGCCCTGTTCCGCAGCTATGGCGAGAGCGGATGCGGCCAGCGCCGCTATTACCTGCACAACGAGCAGGAAGCCGCCGCCTGGCGACAGGCACCGGGCACCTTCACACCCTGGGAAGATCTGCCACCCGATACCGACTGCCTGTTCTACGAAGGGCTGCACGGCGGCGTCAAGACCGATCGCGTCGATGTCGCCCAGCACGCAGACCTGCTCGTCGGCGTCGTGCCGACGGTCAATCTCGAATGGATCCAGAAAATCCACCGCGACACCAGTACACGCGGCTACTCGGTGGAGGCCGTCACGCAGACAATCTTGCGACGCATGCACGATTACGTGCATTACATTACGCCGCAATTCTCGCGCACCCATATCAATTTTCAGCGCGTGCCCGTCGTCGATACCTCGAATCCGTTTGTCGCCCGCGACGTACCAACGCTCGACGAATCCTTTGTCGTCATCCGCTACCGCGATCTGCACGGCGTCGATTTTCCCTACCTGCTGACGATGATCCGCGACTCGTTCATGTCACGGCCCAACTGCATCGTCGTCCCGGGTGGCAAGATGGAACTGGCGATGCAGCTGGTGCTCACGCCGCAGATTCTGCGGCTCATGGAGCGTCGCAAGCAAGCCTGAACCGTTCCCCGATCCACCCCATCCCGCCCCTTTTGCCGCAACCCTGTTCGCTACCAAAAGAAGCTGTTTTGTAAGATAATTCAGGGTTTCCCGGCTCTTGATTAGGCGCCGGAGTCAAGGAAACCCCATCATGTCCAGCCAGGCCGAACGCACGTCCAGCACTCCGCATTTCGACAAACTCACCGGCGCCATCCGCGCCCTTACCATGGATGCTGTCGAAAAGGCCAAATCCGGCCATCCCGGCGCACCAATGGGTATGGCCGAAATCGCCGAAGCCTTGTGGAATCATCATCTCAAGCACAATCCAGCCAATCCGCACTGGGCCAATCGCGACCGTTTCGTCCTCTCCAACGGTCATGGCTCGATGCTGCTCTACGCCTTGCTGCATCTGACTGGCTACGCTCTGAGCATCGAAGACATCAAGGCCTTCCGCCAGTTGCATTCAAAGACGCCGGGGCATCCGGAATACGGTTACGCGCCGGGCGTGGAAACCACCACCGGCCCGCTCGGCCAGGGTCTCGCCAACGCGGTCGGCATGGCCATGGCGGAGAAGCTGCTGGCGGCCGAATTCAACCAGCCCGGCCACACCATCGTCGATCACCGCACCTGGGTTTTCCTCGGCGATGGCTGTCTGATGGAGGGCATCTCGCACGAAGCCTGCTCGCTCGCCGGCACCTGGGGCCTTGCCAAGCTCGTCGCGTTCTATGACGACAACAATATTTCCATCGATGGCGAGGTCGGTGGCTGGTTTACCGACGATACGCCAAAGCGCTTCGCCGCCTACGGCTGGAACGTCATCGCCAACGTCGATGGCCATGACAGTCGGGCGATCCTCGCCGCCATCGATCAGGCGCTGACTGAAACCGCGCGTCCCACCCTGATCTGCTGCAAGACGCGCATCGGCATGGGCGCACCCAACAAGGCTGGCCGCCACGACGCCCACGGCTCGCCGCTGGGCGCCGACGAAATTGCCGGCACGCGCACACGCATCGACTGGCCCCACCCGCCTTTCGAAATTCCCGCAGAAATCTATGCGGCCTGGGATGCACGCGCACGCGGTGCTGCGGCCGAAGCGGCCTGGGATGAGGCATTCGACCGCTACGCTGCGGCGCATCCGGAGCTGGCCGATGAGTTCCATCGGCGCATGGTGGGCGAGCTGCCGCCCGGCTGGGCAGAGCTGGCAATCCGGGTCGTTGCCGAAGCCAATGCCAAGGCCGAGAGCGTGGCCACACGCAAGGCCTCGCAAAATGCCATCAACGCGCTGGCCCCGCACCTGCCGGAATTCCTCGGTGGCTCGGCCGACCTGACTGGCTCCAATCTCACCGACTGGAAAGGCTGTCGCCATGTCGCCGGGCGCACGCCGGGCAACTACATCTCCTACGGCGTACGCGAATTCGGCATGGCCGCCATCATGAACGGCCTTGCCCTGCACGGCGGCCTGCTCCCCTTTGGTGGCACCTTCCTGATGTTCTCGGAATATGCACGCAACGCCGTGCGCATGTCAGCACTGATGAAACAGCGCGTCATCTACGTCTTCACGCACGACTCGATCGGCGTCGGCGAGGACGGTCCGACACACCAGCCGGTCGAACAGACCGCCACCCTGCGGCTGATGCCGAACCTCGACGTCTGGCGCCCCTGCGACACCGTCGAGACAATGGTGGCGTGGGTACAGGCCGTGGAGAAGCGCGATGGTCCGACGGCGCTATGCCTGACACGGCAAAACCTGCCTTTCGTTGCGCGCAACGCCGCACGCATCGCCGCTATCCAGCGCGGCGGCTACGTACTGGCCGAAGCCGAAGGCGACATCAGGGCGGTGTTGATCGCCACCGGCTCGGAAGTCGAGCTCGCGCTCAAGGCACAGACCGAACTGGCACAGGAAGGCGTCGCCGTGCGCGTGGTCTCGATGCCGAACACCAACGCTTTCGATCGCCAGCCCATCGCCTATCGCATCGGCGTGCTGCCGCCCGCCCTGCCACGGGTGGCCATCGAGGCCGGGGTCAGTGACGGCTGGTACAAGTACGTCGGCCTTGAGGGCAAGGTCATCGGACTCGATCGTTTTGGCGAATCGGCACCGGCTGGCACCCTGTTCAAGGAATTCGGCTTCACGGTTGAGCATGTCGTGAAAGCCGTCAAATCGCTTCTGTAACTTCAACTGGAGATCTGCTCATGGCTATCAAGGTCGGCATCAACGGATTCGGGCGCATCGGACGCATGGTATTTCGCGCCGCGGCACAAAACTTTCCTGACATCGAGGTCGTTGGCATCAACGACCTGCTCGAGCCCGACTATCTGGCCTACATGCTGCGCTATGACTCGGTGCACGGCCGTTTCAAGGGTGACATCACCGTCGAGGGCAACACCCTCATCGTCAACGGCCGCAAGACGCGCCTGACCGCACTGAAGGATCCCGCCGAACTGAAGTGGAACGAAGTCGGTGCCGACATCGTCATCGAATCGACCGGACTGTTTCTCACCAAGGAGACCGCACAGAAGCACCTCGCCGCCGGTGCAAAGAAAGTCATTATGTCCGCACCCTCGAAAGACGACACACCGATGTTCGTCTTCGGCGTCAATGACAAGACCTATGCCGGCCAGGCCATCCTCTCAAACGCCTCCTGCACGACCAACTGCCTTGCTCCTGTCGCCAAGGTGCTCAATGACAACTGGGGCATCAAGCGTGGTCTGATGACCACCGTGCATGCCGCCACCGCCACGCAAAAGACCGTCGACGGCCCGTCCAACAAGGACTGGCGCGGCGGACGCGGCATCCTCGAGAACATCATTCCCTCCTCGACCGGGGCGGCCAAGGCGGTCGGCGTCGTCATCCCCGAGCTGAACAAGAAACTCACCGGCATGTCCTTTCGCGTACCGACCTCCAACGTTTCAGTCGTCGATCTCACCGTCGAACTGAACAAGGAAGCGGCCTACGAGGACATCTGCAAGACCATGAAGGCCGCCTCGCAGGGTGCCCTGAAGGGCATCCTCGGCTATACCGAGGACAAGGTGGTGGCCACCGATTTTCGCGGCGAATCGTGCACCTCGGTGTTCGATGCCGAAGCCGGCATCGCGCTGGACAAGACCTTCATCAAGGTTGTCGCCTGGTACGACAACGAGTGGGGCTACTCCAACAAGGTGCTGGAGATGGTACGTGTCATTGCCCGCTAACCCTTAACCCGCAGCCACGCAGGCGCAGGAAATCCGGTCGGCCCGGAATCCATTTACCGGTTTTCCCTGTGCCTGTGCAGTGAAAGAGCCTTCATGAAGTTCAAGACACTCGACGATTTCGATCTCCAGGGCAAGCGCATCTTCATCCGCTCGGATCTCAACGTACCGGTCAAGGATGGCAAGGTCACCTCCGATGCGCGCATCGTCGCCTCCCTGCCGACCATCGTGCGCTGCCTCATGGCAGGCGCACGAGTCATGGTCACCTCCCACCTGGGCCGTCCGCAGGAAGGCATCTTTACCGGGGAGAATTCCCTCAAGCCGGTCGCCGAGGTGATGGCGGCAAAACTTGCCCGGCCGGTACGCCTGGTGAGCGACTGGGTCGACGGCGGTTTTCAAGTCCAGGCCGGCGAAGTGGTGCTGCTGGAGAACTGCCGCTTCAACAAGGGCGAGAAGAAGAACCTCGAGGAAACCGCCAGAAAATACGCCGCGCTGTGCGATCTTTTCGTCATGGATGCCTTTGGCACCGCCCACCGCGCAGAGGCCAGCACCTATGGCATCGCCCAGTTCGCCCCGGCCGCCTGCGCGGGTCTGCTGGTCGCCGCAGAACTCGAGGCGCTGGCAAAAGCCCTGCTCGCCCCGGCCCGGCCGATGGTTGCCATCGTCGCCGGCTCCAAGGTATCGACCAAACTCACGGTCCTCGAGTCCTTGTCGGAAAAAGTCGATCAGCTCGTCGTCGGAGGCGGCATCGCCAACACCTTTCTCAAGGCGGCGGGAAAAAACATCGGCAAATCCCTGTGCGAGGATGATCTGGTTGAGGTCGCCCGCTCACTCATGCAGACGATGCAGGCACGCGGCGCCGATATCCCGATCGCCGTCGACGTTGTCGTCGGCAAAAAATTCGACGCTGCCGAACCAGCCGTACTGAAGGCGGCAGACGCGGTGGCCGATGACGACATGATTCTCGACATCGGTCCGAAGAGCGCTCAGGCCCTCGCCGACATCATTCTGAAAGCGGGTACCGTAGTGTGGAACGGGCCAGTCGGTGTCTTCGAGTTCGATCAGTTCGGCGCCGGCACGAAGATCGTTGCCGAGGCGATTGCCGCAACCAAGGCCTTCACACTTGCCGGTGGCGGCGACACCATCGCCGCCATCCAGAAGTACGGCATCGCCGACAAGGTGTCCTACATTTCCACCGCCGGCGGCGCCTTCCTCGAATTCCTCGAAGGCAAGACGCTGCCCGCCGTGGATATTCTGGAACGGCGGGCGAAAGATTCCTGATGCGGCGCTCGACGAAAATCGTCGCCACCCTCGGCCCGGCTTCCTCCACTGCCGACGTGCTCACGCGCATGATCGAAGCCGGCCTCGATGTCGTGCGGCTGAATTTTTCCCACGGCACAGCCGCAGACCATCAGGATAACGTCGGGCGGGTGCGCGCCTGCGTGCGCCAGGCCGGGCGTACCGTAGGCATCATGGCCGACTTGCAGGGGCCGAAGATCCGCATCGGCAAGTTTGCCGGCGGGCGCATCGAATTGGTCAAGGGAGCATCCTTCATCCTCGACGCAGCCTGTCCGCTCGGTGATATTCATCGTGTCGGACTTGATTACCCGGAACTTGTCGATGACGTCGAACCGGGTGCGGTGCTGTTGCTCGACGACGGGCGCATCGTCCTCGATGTCGAGACCATCGCCGGCAGCCAGATCCACTGCCGTGTGCGTATCGGCGGCACGCTCTCCAACAACAAGGGCATCAACCGTCAGGGCGGCGGCCTCTCGGCGCCGGCGCTCACCGACAAGGACAAGGAAGACATCAAGCTGGCGGCGGCCTTCAATGTCGACTACGTGGCCGTCTCCTTCCCGAAATCCGGCGCCGACATCCGCCAGGCGCGCGAACTCATGCGCGCGGCCGGCTCGGACGCGCTGATCATCGCCAAGATCGAGCGCAGCGAAGCAATCGACGCACTCGAAGACATCCTGCAGGCGTGTGACGGCATCATGGTGGCGCGCGGCGATCTGGCCGTCGAGGTTGGAGATGCCGCCGTGCCGGCCTTGCAAAAGCGCATGATCCGTGCAGCGCGCGAACACAACCGGCTCGCCATCACGGCAACCCAGATGATGGAGTCGATGATCAGCAGCCCGGTCCCCACACGTGCCGAGGTCTCCGACGTCGCCAATGCCGTTCTTGACGGCACCGATGCCGTCATGCTCTCGGCGGAGACCGCCGCCGGCCACTATCCGGTGGAGACCATCGAGGCGATGGCACGTGTCTGCATCGAGGCGGAAAAATCGGCCGGCATCACCCTCGACCGTCATTTTCTCGACCGCGTGTTCACGCGCATCGATCAGTCGATCGCCATGGCCGCGCTCTTCGCCGCCTACCATCTCAATGTCAAGGCGATTGCCGCCCTCACCCAGTCCGGCTCGACGGCACTGTGGATCTCGCGCATCAACAGCGGCGTACCGATCTACGCCCTCACTCCGGAGATTCGCAGCCGCTACCGCATGAGCCTGTACCGTGGCGTCTCGCCGCTGCTGATGCGCTACATCGGCCACGACCGCGAGGAAGCCCTGCGTGAAGCCGAGGAAGAGCTGATCCGCGCCGGTGCCGTCGTGCCGGGCGACACCATCGTCATCACCATCGGTGAGCCGATCGGCACGCCCGGGGGCACCAACACCCTGAAAATCGTGCGTGTCGGCGATCACAACTACACCAGCGGGCGCAACAGCCTGTGACACTGTCATCCATGACCCGTCAACCCACCCGATAAGGAGACCGCCATGCCTCTCGTCTCGATGCGCCAGCTGCTCGACCATGCCGCCGAAAACAGCTACGGCCTGCCCGCCTTCAATGTCAACAACATGGAGCAGGTCTGGGCGATCATGGAAGCGGCGCATCAGCTCGATGCGCCGGTCATCATGCAGGCCTCGGCCGGCGCGCGCAAATATGCCGGGGAACCCTTCCTGCGTCACCAGATTCTCGCCGCCCTCGAAGCCTATCCGCACATCCCCATCGTCATGCACCAGGACCATGGCCAGAGCCCGGCAGTGTGCATGGCGGCGATCCGTTCCGGCTTCAGTTCGGTCATGATGGACGGCTCGCTGCAGGCAGACGGCAAGACGGTCGCGTCCTATGAATACAACATCGAGGTTTCGAAGAAGGTGGTCGAGTTCTCGCACGCCATCGGCGTTTCCGTCGAAGCCGAACTGGGCGTGCTCGGCTCGCTCGAGACCATGAAGGGGGACAAGGAAGACGGCCACGGTGCCGAGGGCACCATGACGCGCGAGCAACTGCTCACCGACGTCGATCAGGCCGCCGATTTCGTCAAGCAGACCAACTGCGACGCGCTGGCCATCGCCATCGGCACCTCGCACGGCGCCTATAAATTCACCAAGAAGCCGACCGGCGATATCCTTGCCATCGACCGCATTGCCGAAATTCACGCGCGCATTCCGAACACCCATCTGGTGATGCATGGTTCCTCCTCGGTGCCGCAGGAGTTGCTCGCCGAGATCCGCCAGTTCGGCGGTGACATGAAGGAAACCTACGGCGTGCCGGTCGAGGAAATCGTCAAGGGCATCCGCCACGGCGTACGAAAAGTGAATATCGACACCGATATCCGCCTGGCCATGACCGGCGCCATCCGCCGCTACCTGGTCGAGAATCCGTCAAAATTCGATCCGCGCGACTATCTCAAGCCCGCGCGTGAAGCCGCCAGAAAAATCTGTCTGGCGCGCTATGAGGCCTTCGGCTGCACCGGGCGGGCTTCGCAAATCAAGCCGATACCGCTGGAGAAGATGGCCGAGCGTTATCAGAAGGGCGAGCTCAACCAGATCGTCAAATAAACCGTATCGATAGGCAGCGGCCGGCCTTGCCGCCGTATTGCGACGACTGACTTTTCATTCCACTTTCTCCTGCCGACTTCCATGAATCCGACCGTCTACGAATCCCGCATCGCCAGCCTGCCGCTGATCGCCCGCGGCAAAGTGCGCGACATCTATGCCGTGAACGCGCAACAGATGCTGATCGTCACCAGCGACCGCCTGTCCGCCTTCGATGTCATCCTGCCCGACCCGATTCCGGACAAGGGCCGCGTGCTGACGGCGGTATCGGGCTTCTGGTTCGAACGCCTCGCCCACATCATCCCCAATCATCTCACCGGCATCGATCCGGAATCAGTGGTGCAAGGCGAGGCAGAACGCGCCCAGGTGCGCGGCCGCTCGATGGTGGTCAAGCGCCTGAAACCGCTACCGGTCGAGGCGGTGGTGCGTGGCTACATCATCGGCAGCGGCTGGAAGGATTATCAGAAAAGCGGTGCCGTCTGCGGCATCGCACTGCCACCCGGCCTGAAGATGGCGCAAAAGCTGCCGCAGCCGCTCTTTACGCCTTCGACCAAAGCCGAGCAGGGGGCGCACGATGAGAACATCGATTTTGCCACCTGCGAGAAACTGCTCGGACGTGCGCTCGCCGAGCAGGTGCGTGACGTTACCCTGCGCCTCTACGGCGAAGCCTCCGACTATGCGGCCACACGCGGCATTCTCATCGCCGACACCAAATTCGAATTTGGCCTCGATGACAAGGGGCGCCTGCATCTGATCGACGAGGCGCTCACGCCGGATTCCTCACGTTTCTGGCCGGCCAGCGAATATCGCGAAGGCATCAGCCCGCCCAGCTTCGACAAGCAGATCGTGCGTGACTATCTCGAGACGCTCGACTGGAACAAGCAGGCGCCGGGGCCGGCACTGCCACCCGGGATCATCGCCCGGACGACGGCCCGCTATCGCGAGGCGTATGAGCGCCTGAGCGGCAAGACGCTTGATTGAAACGCTTTCGACCCCATCTACGAAGGGCGCCTCGCGCGCCCTTCGCTTTTCTGGATAACCCTACCGACCATGAACCCTTTGCTCGATTTCTCCGGCCTGCCGCGCTTCGATACAGTGCGCCCCGAACACGTCGCCCCGGCCATCATGCAGCTGCTCGACGAGAACCGCATCCTGCTCGGACACCTTGAAACCGCACCAGCCACCTGGACGGATTTTGCCGCGCCGTTTTTCGATGCCGGCGAGCGCCTCGCACGCGCCTGGGGTATCGTCGGCCACCTGCACGCGGTGATGGATGTGCCCGCCTGGCGCGAGGCCTACAACGCCAGCCTGCCGGAGGTGACGCGCTATTTCGCCGAACTGGGACAAAACCCGCATCTCTACGCACAGTTCAAGGCGCTCAGGAGCAGCGCGGATTTCGCCGGACTGACACCGGCGCGGCAGCGCATCATCGAGCACAAGATCCGCGACTTTCGCCTCTCAGGCGCCGAACTGCCCGAAGCCGACAAGCCGCGCTTCCAGGCCATCCAGGAAGAACTCGCCTCACTGCAGGCGAAATTCTCCGAAAACCTGCTCGATGCCACCAACGCCTTCGCCGAGTTCGTCACCGATGAGGCCGAGCTTGCCGGTATACCGGACGATGTGATCGCCGCGGCGCATGCGGCCGCCGCGGACGACGGCAAACAGGGCTGGAAGTTCACCCTGCACATGCCCTCCTATCTGCCGGTGATGCAGTACGCCGAAAGCCGGCGGCTGCGCGAGACACTCTACCGCGCCTACGCCACGCGCGCCGCCGAGTTCCGTGACCTGGGCAGCAACCCCGACTGGGACAACATGCCGCTCATTCGCCGCCTGCTCGAGCTGCGCGCCGAAGAGGCCTCCTTGCTCGGCTACCGCAACTTCGCCGAAGTTTCGCTGGTATCGAAGATGGCCGAATCACCCGCAGAAGTCCTCGCCTTCCTGCGCGAACTGGCAGCCAAATCGAAGCCGGCAGCGCTGCGCGACATCGCCGAGCTGCGTGAATACGCCGTCTCGCAAGGACTGACTTTTGCGCTCGAGCCCTGGGACATCGGCTGGATTGCGGAAAAACTCAAGCAGGCACGCTACAGTTTCTCCGATGAAGAAGTGCGTCAGTACTTCCCCGAGCACAAAGTGCTGGCCGGACTGTTCCACGTCATCGAAACCCTGTACGGCGTGCACATTCGCCCCGACCTGGCACCGGTGTGGCATGAAGACGTGCGCTTCTTCCGTATCGAGGACGGGCAGGGAGCACTCGTCGGCCAGTTCTACCTCGACCTCTACGCGCGCCAGACCAAGCGCGGCGGCGCCTGGATGGATGAGGCCGTCACGCGGCGGCGTACGGCACATGGCATCCAGACGCCGGTGGCCTACCTCAACTGCAATTTCTCGCGCCCGATGGGAGAAAAGGGCGGAGAGAGACGACCGGCCCTGTTCACCCACGACGAGGTGATCACCCTCTTTCACGAAACCGGCCACGGCCTGCATCACCTGCTCACGCGTGTCGAGGAGCTGGCCGTCTCCGGCATCAACGGTGTCGAGTGGGACGCGGTCGAACTACCCAGCCAGTTCATGGAAAACTTCTGCTGGGAGCGGGAGGTACTCGCCGCCATGACGGCACACGTTGACACGGGGGCACCGCTGCCGCATGAGCTCTTCGACAAGATGATTGCCGCAAAAAATTTCCAGGGTGGCATGCAGACCGTGCGCCAGCTCGAATTCAGCCTGTTCGACCTGCTGCTGCACAGCGACTTCGATCCGGCCGGGCAGAAGAGCGTCCTCGACCTGATCGAGGAGGTACGGCACGAAGTCGCCGTCATCTTCCCGCCACCCTGGCATCGCTTCCCGAACAGTTTCTCTCACATCTTCGCCGGCGGCTATGCTGCGGGCTACTACAGCTACAAGTGGGCCGAGGTGCTCTCCGCCGACGCCTTCGCCGCCTTCGAGGAAGAGCGCGCCCACGGCAGCGTGCTCAATCCGGCCACCGGCGCACGCTTTCGCGAGGAAATCCTCGCCGTCGGCGGCAGCCGCCCGGCACTCGAGTCCTTCAAGGCCTTTCGCGGACGCGCCCCCAGTGTCGATGCCCTGTTGCGGCACAGTGGTATGATTCCAGCGTAATTTTCCAAGGAGATGGAACATGACGCCAACCCGGATCATTCTTCTTTGTGCGCTCGCCCTGCCCCTTGCGGCCGGGGCTCAGTCCCTCTACAAATGGACAGACAAAAACGGCAAGGTGCATTACTCGGACCAGCCTCCACCGCAGAGCATCAAGAAGGTCGAACAGCCGCGCCTGCAAGCGGCCAGCATCGACACGCGCAACCTGCCCTATGAAACACAACAGGCCGCCAGGAATTTCCCGGTCACCCTGATCACCTCGGCCGATTGCAAGAATACCTGCGACAATGCCCGCGCACTGCTGCAAAAACGCGGCGTTCCTTTTGCGGAAAACAAACTGGACTCCCCCGAGCAGTTGAGCGCCATCAAACAACGCTTCGGCAGCGACAGCATCTCCGTCCCGGCGATCATCGTCGGCAGTGAAAAGCAGCAAGGCTTCAGCGAATCATCATGGAACGGCCTGCTCGATGCTGCCGGCTATGGCCGCACGGCAATCCCCGGCGTCTCTCCCGCAGCGACAAAATAACGGTATCTTCCCGACCGGAGAACAGGAGCACCCGAATGAAACCCAGACTCCAGACCATCATCTGCAGCACCCGGCCCGGACGCGTCGGCCCGGCCGTCGCCGCCTGGTTCAACGATTTTGCCACCCGCCACGCCGCCTTTGATGCGCAGCTCGTCGACCTGGCCGAGTTCAAACTGCCGATCTACGACGAGCCGGTGCATCCGGTCAGACAGCAATACGCCCACGAGCACACCAAGCGCTGGAGTGTGAGCGTCGCCGCTGCCGATGCCTACGTTTTTGTCATGCCCGAGTACAACTACAGCGCACCTCCCTCTCTCGTCAATGCGCTCGATTACGTCTACAAGGAATGGAATTACAAACCCTGCGGCTTCGTCAGTTATGGCGGGGTCTCCGGCGGCCTGCGCGCCGTACAGTCGGTCAAGCTGCAGGTGACAACTCTCAAGATGATGCCGATGGTCGAGGGTGTGGCCGTACCGATGGTCGCCAAGCTGCTCACCGAATCGGGCGCGTTCGCCTCGAACGAACTGATCGACGCCTCGGCGAAAACCATGCTCGACGAGCTGCAGCGCTGGACCGTCGCGCTGCAGGCGATGCGCAGCTAGGTTTTCCTTCCCGCCTGGCCGCGATGCAGATCGCCACCTGGAATGTCAATTCACTCAAGGTGCGTCTGCCGCAGGTGCTCGACTGGCTCGCCACCACACGGACGGATGTGCTGTGCCTGCAGGAGACCAAGCTCGAAGATCACGCTTTCCCGTGTGCCGAACTTGAGGCAGCGGGCTATCACACCGCCTTCGCCGGTCAGAAAACCTACAACGGCGTGGCCATCCTCTCGCGCCAGCCACTCACCAACGTACAAGCCGGCATTCCCGGCTATACCGACCCGCAGCAACGCCTCATCACGGCCACCATCGAGGGCCTGCGCATCGTTTGCGGCTATTTTCCGAACGGCCAGAGCGTTGGTTCCGACAAATTCGCCTACAAGCTCGGCTGGCTGGCCGCGCTCACCACCTGGCTGCGTGGAGAGCTCATGCGTCATCCTGCCCTCATGCTGCTGGGCGACTACAACATCGCGCCGGAAGACCGCGATGTGCATGATCCACAAGCCTGGGCCGGGCAAATCCTCTGCTCTGAAGAAGAGCGGGCGGCCTTTCGTGCCCTTGTTGCCCTCGGGCTCAAGGATGCCTTCCGTCTTTTTGACCAGCCCGAAAAAACATATAGCTGGTGGGACTACCGTCAGATGGCGTTCCGCCGCAACCGCGGACTGCGCATCGACCACATCCTGCTCACGCAGGCACTTGCTGCACGCTGCAGCGCCTGCATCGTGGACAAGGCGCCGCGCGCGGCCGAGCGGCCCTCCGACCACGCCCCCGTCATTGCCCGTCTCGCATGAGCCTGGTGCTGTCGCAGCTCGATGCGCTCTATCCGGTCCTCGCCGATCTGCCCGCTTCATTGCGCGAGGCAATCGACCTCCAGGCTGGGATGCTGACGATCCCCGCCGGCACCACGCTTTTCGATGACACACAGCCCTGCCGTGGATTCCCCTTCATCCTCTCGGGCGCCATCCGTGTCACCAAGGTGGCCGCCAATGGCCGCGAACTGCCTCTCTATGACGTCACTCCGGGAGAGACCTGCATCATCACCTCGAGCTGCCTGCTCGGCAACGTGCCCTACAGTGCGCGCGGCACGACGCAAAGCGAGACGGTCCTGGTGCTGTTGCCCCATGCTCTCTTCACCGAATTGCTGGCACAGCCGGCCTTTCGCAATTTCATCTTCCAGCTCTTCGCCGAACGCATGGCTGATCTGATGCAGCTCGTCGAGGAAGTGGCCTTTCGCAAGCTCGACCAACGCCTGGCCGCGCGGCTGCTGGGCAAAGGGCGTCTGGTGCGCGCAACACACCAGCAGCTCGCCGATGAGCTGGGCAGTGTGCGCGAGATGGTCAGCCGGCTGCTCAAGGGTTTCGCCGAACAGGGGCTGGTCACCCTCGGCCGCGAGCAGATCGAGATCCTCGATGCCGCCCGGCTGCGCCACCTCGCCGAAACTGTGTAACCTCGGTCACAGACACCGGGCAGGCTCCCGCTGTCTAATCGCCTCACTCTCTTTCAACAGTACGCGGAGGCAATCATGCAATGCAATCTTGGCGCAACCCATCGAGTGATTCGCGTTGTGGCCGGACTGGCACTCGTCGTCTGGGCCATCCTGGGCGGCCCGCTCTGGGCATGGATCGGTGTGGTGCCGCTGCTCACCGGTGCAGTCGGCTGGTGCCCGGCCTATCGACTCTTCGGCATCAAGGCCTGTCCGGCGAAGGTCTGTTCACCGAAGAAATAGCTGCAGCCAGCCGGTTGGCGATGCGCACGTAATCGTTCACCGGCAAGGTCTCGGCACGCCACGTCGGATCAATGCCGAGGGCGGCGAAATCTGCCTCGCTCAAATGCTCGCGCAAGGTATTGCGCAGCATCTTGCGCCGTTGCGCGAACGCTGACTTTACCACCCTGGCCAACACCGCTTCGTCAACGACCCCGAGTGTGGCGCGCGGACGCGGCAGCAGGCGCACCACGGCGGAGTCGACCTTCGGCGCCGGATGGAAGGCTCCCGGCGGTACGAGAAACAGGCGCTCCATCTCGAAACGGTATTGCAGCATCACCGACAGACGGCCGTATTCGCTGCCACCAGGCACGGCGACCATGCGCTCGACCACTTCCCGCTGCAGCATGAAATGCATGTCGCGCACACCATCGGCGCAATCCGCCAGATGGAACAGCAGCGGCGTCGAAATGTTGTAGGGCAGATTGCCGACCACACGCAGATCGCCGCCCAGCGCGGCAAAATCGAACTGCAGGGCATCGCCTTCATGAATGATGAGCCGTTCGGGTGAAAACCGTGCCTGCAGGCGTACGATCAGGTCGCGATCGATCTCGACAACATGCAACCGGTCGAGGCACGCCAGCAGCGGTTCGGTGAGAGCGGCCAGACCGGGGCCGATCTCGACGATCGAATCGCCCGCTTGCGGGCGGATCGCCTCGATGATCCTGGCGACGATGCCCGGCGAGACGAGAAAGTTCTGGCCGAAGCGCTTGCGTGCGACATGCGGCTTCACCGGGAGCGGACCTGCCGGACGGCCAGTTCTGTCGCCAGATCGACCGCCGCATACAGGCTGCGCGGATCGGCACGTCCGCTGCCGGCCAGATCGAGTGCGGTGCCATGATCGACGGACGTGCGCAGGATCGGCAGGCCGAGCGTGATGTTGATGCCTTCCTCGAAGGCGGCATATTTCAGTACCGCCAGTCCCTGATCGTGATACATCGCCAGTTGTGCGTCGGACCCGGCCAGCACGCCGCGCGTAAACAGCGTGTCGGCCGGCAGCGGACCGATGAGGTTCATGCCCTCGTCACGCAGTGCATCGAGCACGGGTGTGATTACCTCGATTTCCTCGCGGCCCAGGTAACCGCCCTCACCGGCGTGCGGGTTGAGCCCGGCAACAAGGATGCGCGGTCGGGCAATGCCGAACTTGCCCGCCAGATCGGTGTGCAGGATGCGCAAGGTGGTTTCCAGTTCGCTGCGCGTGATCGCCGCAGGTACTTCTTTCAGAGGAAGATGCGTCGTCGCCAGCGCCACACGCAGACCTCCGCCGGCAAGCATCATGACGACGCGCGCGGTGCCGGTTCTCTCGGCAAGATATTCGGTATGTCCGCTGAAACGGATGCCGGCCTCGTTGATGACGCCCTTATGCACCGGTGCGGTCACCATGCCGGCAAACTCCGCACGCTGGCAGCCAAGCAACGCCCGGTCGAGCAGATCGAGCACATAGGGCGCATTCGCCGCCTCCAGTCGTCCGGCTTGCACGGGCGCGCGCAGGGGCAGATGCAGCACTTCGAGGATGCCTGGCGCAGGCGGACGGGAGGGATGGTAATCAGCAACGTCGAGTTCAAGCCGGATTTGCCGCGCACGTGCGGCGATCAGTTGCCGATCTCCCAGCACGACACAACGCGCAGCCCGCCGGTGCCGCGTCAGCAGGGCGCACAACTCCGGACCAATGCCTGACGGCTCGCCACTCGTGACAGCAAGAACAGGCAGGGGCTTCATGGCCTGCTGACCGACCAGCCGGAACGCCTAGCGGTTGTCTTCCAGACGGTATTCGACATACGCCTGGTCGCGAATCTGGCGTAACCAATCCTGATAGGCTTCATCAGCCTTGCGCTCACGGATCGCCATGCGCGCCGTCTGGCGAACATGTTCTTTCGAGACGTCCGTGCGTCGTTCCAGTACCTGAATCAGATGCCAGCCAAACGGCGACTGCACGGGAACACTCACTTCCCCGGGCTTGAGGCGATTCATTGCCTGCTCGAATTCTGGCACGGTATCCCCGGGATTGAGCCAGCCCAGATCGCCCCCTTTTGAGGCAGAAAGATCATTGGAATGCAGGCGTGCCAGTTCGGCAAAATCTGCGCCGTGATCGATACGCTCCTTGAGGTCCGCCAGACGACGCCTGGCCTCGGTCTCCGAGACCAGCTCACTGGTCTTGATAAGAATATGACGGGCATGAGTCTGCTCGACTGGTTGCGCCTGGATTGCCCCCCCCCGCTTGTCGATCAGTTTGAGAATATGAAAACCGGCCGAACTCCTCATCACCCCGGCAATCTCGCCAGGTTTCAGCTTCGGCGCGGCATCGGCGAACAGGGTCGGCAGGCGATCGAGGCTACGCCAGCCCAGCACGCCACCGGAGAGCGCATCCGGCGCATCCGAATTGCTCGCGGCAAGCTGGGCGAAGTCCGCACCACGACGCAACTGTGCAACCAGATCCTCGGCACGTGTCTGCAACTTGAGCAATTGCTCGGGGCTGGCCTGTTCCGGAGTACGTATCAGGATATGCGCAAGATTGTATTCCTCGCTGCCCATCGCCCCGGCCGTAGCGAGAAAATTGTCGATCTCTCCATCGGAGACGGTGATCTTGCTATCCACCTCGCGTTCGCGCAGTCGGCCGATGATGATTTCGTTGCGGATGTCTTCGCGGAATTTTCTCCAGGGGATGCCGTCGCGCTCAAGTGAAGCGCGAAACTGGCCAAGATCCATCTTGTTGCTTTCCGCGATGCGCACAAGCGTCTGGTCAAGTTGCGCATCATCGATGCGCAAGCCGGTTTCCTTGGCCAGTTGCAACTGCACATGATCAACAATGATCCGCTCGAGCACATGATGCTGCAGCACATCGCGCGGCGGCAGTTGTCCGCCTCCCTGCTGCTGGAGCTGGCGTGCCACGAATGCGGTGCGCGCCTCCAGCTCGTTCTGGGTGATGACGTCGTTATTGACGATGGCGATGATGCGGTCGGCCTCGATCACCTTGCGCCCGCGCGACTGGGCCATCGCCTCGCTGCCCGGCCAGCCGAGCACGACGATGGCAAGAAGAAGAAAGACTCTATGAAACGATGGGTAACGCGTCATGTATGCGTCACGGCGCGATTCAGTCGTAGCCGAAGACAGGGCTGGCGGCTGGCTGGTTGATGCGTCCATATCCGGGGATTCTCCTCGAGAGCAATTCAAGCGGATTGGAACCGATCTTGGAAAAATCGTTCAATTCGAGCTGGAAGAACAGGGCCGTATTGGTGTCGCTCGTCGCCGTGGCATAACGCTGCACGACAACACGGCCGACCCAGCAGCCGCCGTTGTACTCCAGGCCGGCGATGGTCTCGATGATCTTCCTTTCCTTCAACGAGTAGTTGAAGCGGCCGATGCCGTACCAGCCACGGGTGAGCGGCCACTGGGCCGAAAAATCGACCTGACGGATGCCCGGTGTGCCGCCGGTCAGGGTGTGGTCGCGCGTGTAGCGATAGCTCGCATTGAAAACCTTGGCAAAATCCGGCTGCCAGCGCCCCCCCAGGGAAAAGCGCTCGGTCTGGCCGTCGCGCGGATCATATTGCCAGGCAGTGTCGACATAGGTTTTCGGCAGGAGCCTGCCCGATAGAGCCGCGAGGAAATCCGAAGTGCCGCCAGGGCGCGCCGATTCACCCGGCAGCGTCACATGCTGTTTGGCGAAGTAGTAGCGCTGCCCGACCATGCCGCGAACATATTCCTCGCCGGTCTGCGGGTCGATCAGGCGCGAGGTCAGCGCAGCGGTCAGCTGATTGGCGTCGGCAATGCGATCGACTCCGGAATAGATGTTGTCGGAAAAGATCGTGGCAAAGTTGAAATCGGCCAGGCCCGAATCAAACACGGGAATCTCGTCTTGCGTGCGCTGCGGTATCGCCAGATAGAACAGGCGCGGCTCCAGCGTCTGTGTCAGACCTTTGCCGAACCAGTCCATCTCGCGCTCGAAGGCAACGCCGGCATCCACACTGAAGACCGGAAGATTGCGCACAACGTTATCCGGACCGGGCGTACCCTTGCGGTCGATGTCGTAACGTGTCGAGTGCATGCCGATCTTCGGCGTGACATACCAGGCCGCCGACTGGAGCGGCAGCGAGAGCTGCGGATACAGGGTCAGGCGGCGGGCCGTCACCAGCGAGGGGTGATCAAAGTTGACATACTCGCCATTGAAGGCGAAGGCTGTTCCGCCAATGAATTCGGGCCGGCTGGCGGTGAGCAGGATCTGCGGCAGGCGCTCATAGGGCTTCGTCACCTTGTAGAGCAGCGCCGGGTCCTGCAATGTCTGATAAGTCTGAACATTTGCCGTCGCCGACCACCAGCCCCCCCCGTAGGTGAGCATTCCCTGGCGCAACAGATTGCCTTGCGACGCCTCATTGATGCGCGAGCTCAGGTCGCGTAGATAGGCACCGTCCGAAACACCATTGACATTCAGGTAGCCGGTGAATCCGTTGGCCAGATAGGTCTGGTTGTGGAGAATCGAAAAGGCGTAGCGATTCCGGTTGGCAAGCCGGTCATCGGGCAGCCACTCCAGGCGCGCCAGGCCGTTGTAGTTGTAATTGAGGTAACGGAATTCACTGTTGATCTGCAGGCCGCGTTTGCTCATCAGACGCGGTGCAATCGTCATATCCATGTTCGGTGCGATGTCCCAGTAATAAGGCAGGGTGAACTCGATACCAGACTTGGAGCTGGTGCCAAAAGTAGGCGCCAAAAGGCCCGATTTGCGTTTATTGTTGAGCGAGAAGCCGAGCCAGGGAGAATAGAACAGGGGCACACCCTTGAAAATCACGGTCGCATCACGCGCCTCGCCGGTCTCGTTGTCGAAGTCGAGATCGAGTTGTGCGGCCTTCGCATACCAGTCCGGATCTTCTGCCGCGCAAGTGCTGTAGGTCGCATTCGTCAATTGCCTGCGGTTCTCGCCGAGAAAGTCGAGACGGTCTGCCTTGCCGGATGCGGTCGTCAGCGCCTGACCTTTGTCCACCACCTCGCCGGCGATGGTGACAACAGCATCCTTGTCCTTTTTCTCCTGCGCAATGAACGAAGGAAACTTCTTCACGGATTGTGCGCTAGAGCCCAGGACAGGAGAATATTCCTGCTTTGGCAGGCGGGCCACGCGTGTCATTGAATAGACCGGCTGATCGAAATAGCCGGTATTGTCGGTCATGTTCAGGTGCATCTTCGGACCGGAGATCCTGTCCGCATTTTTGGCATAGCGAACGTTGCCCTCGGCCTCGAGTTCGTCTTCCACTTTCCAGTAGGTCAGCCGATCCGCGCTGAGCGAGGTATTCGCCTGGCGCAATTCTGCATCGCCTTTCGCCACGACTTCATTGTCATTGCTGCCGTCAATCCGGTCGGCCGTGATGAACGCCGGATAGGCGATGCCCTTGCCTTCGGGCAAGGGGTGCAGCCGGTCGGAAGACTGGAGCGGCGGTGATATCCGTCCGGCCTCGGCATGCGAGGAATACAAGGGAGGCAGCGTCGGGCGTTCTTCGACGACCGGCGGCTCATGGGAGGTGGCCGGCAGAATAGTCGATTGCGCCGCTGGCTGAACAGGCGGTGACGCAACCGCCTGCACGGCTGGCCGGGTCATCGGCTTGGCGGACTCGGCAGCAACGGGCACCGACGGGGACACTGCAACCGGCTCCTCTTTCTTGCGTTCCGGCGCGACGAGCAGAGCCGGCTCCGGCCGCTCGACCTTCTCGACAAGCGCTGAAGAGGCCGCACGGGGCAGAGTATCTGCTGCCACAGTCGGCTTGCCTTTCCTGGCCGTGGCTGCAGGAGCATTTTTTTCTTTGCCGGTCTGTGCTTTGGCAGGCGGCTTCGTGACAGGCTCTTCCTGCTGCGCCGCCCGGGCAGGTTCCGGTTCCCCTTGCCTGGACGGCTGGGCCTGTGCAGCAGGTGCCGTTTCGCCGGAAGCGGGAGACCGGGCCTGCGGTGCAGAAGGTGTTGCCGGCACTACAGACGCGCCGCCGAGCAGGGCCGGATCGACACGCAGCAGGGGCAGATTCTCGGCAGCCCGCAGCACACCGGGCAAACCGAGAGTCAAAATGAGTGTCAGCCGCACCAGAGCGCGCATGATTGAAGTTCTTGTTTGGTGTTTGCAGGAAAGACGCCAGTTTCTTTATATTTAAAGCGTTCTGCAGCACGCGTTGATAGAACTGCATAGTTTATCATCAAGCGCTTGTTCCGATAGCTCCCATTGTCCTTATAACGCCTCCATGAACCCGATGCCCGTATCTCCCCCCCATGATCCGTCTGCCCAGCCTCGCTTCGAATTGATCCGGGAGTGGCTGGTCGGACTGTTTCCCGGACGCTCCAGCTCGATGGCGACCGCTTCGGCCGATGCCAGCTTCCGTCGTTATTTCCGCGTCACCTTCGAGGACGGCTCGACACGCATCATCATGGATGCCCCTCCCGAGCTGGAGGATTGCCGGCCCTTTGTCAAAGTGGCCGGCCTGATGCGGCAAGCCGGCGTGAATGTACCGGTCATCCATGCCGAAGATATTGCGCGAGGACTGCTGCTGCTCGGCGACCTGGGCAGCACGCCATATATCGACGCATTGACAAGCGGTGACCCCGATGCGCTGTTCAACGACGCGCTCGATGCGCTCATCAAATGGCAGCTGGCAAGCAGACCTGACACGCTTCCCCTCTATGACGAGGCGCTCTTGCGGCGCGAACTGGCGCTGTTCCCGCAGTGGTATGTCGCACGCCATCTTGGTGCTCCGCTGAGCAAGGCACAGCAGTCCTCGCTCGATCACGTGCAGGACACGCTGCTGCGCAACCTCCTCGCCCAGCCACGCGTATTTGTGCATCGCGATTACATGCCGCGCAATCTGATGGTGTGCGAGGACAACCCGGGCGTCCTCGATTTCCAGGATGCCGTATATGGCCCGATCAGCTACGATGTGATTTCCCTGTTCCGCGATGCTTTCATCAGCTGGGAAGAAGAGCGCGTCATCGACTGGACGGTGCGCTATTGGGAAAAGGCGCGCCGCGCCGGCCTGCCGGTCGATGGCGACTTTGGTGATTTCTACCGCAACCTTGAATGGATGGGCCTGCAGCGGCACCTCAAGGTGCTCGGTATCTTCGCGCGTCTGAATGTGCGCGACAGCAAGCCGAAATACATCGCCGATGCGCCGCGTTTCCTCGCCTATATCCGTCCGGTCGTCACACGCTATGCCGAACTCAAACCACTGGCCCATCTGCTCGACACACTGGAAAACCGTCCTCCCGAAGTCGGCTATACCTTCTGATGAAAGTCATGATTCTCGCCGCCGGGCGCGGCGAACGCATGCGCCCTCTCACCGACACGACGCCCAAGCCGCTGCTCTGCGCCGGCGGCAAGCCGCTCATCGTCTGGCACATCGAGGCTCTCGCCCGTGCCGGTCTGCACAATCTCGTCATCAATCACGCCCACCTCGGCCACTTGCTTGAAGAAACACTGGGCAACGGAGAACACCTGGGCGTACGCATCGTCTGGTCACCCGAAGAAGAAGCGCTCGAGAGCGCCGGCGGCATTGTCCGCGCCCTGCCGTTGCTGGGTCAGGAGCCCTTCGCCGTCATCAATGCCGACATTGCCAGTGATTTCGATTACGCCCGCCTGCCGCCACTCGCGCGTACCCTGAGAGACCGATCCCTTCGCGCCCATCTGGTGATGGTCACCAATCCGCCTCACCATCCGCAAGGCGATTTTGTCCTGGCGGGGAACAGACTGTCGGCCGTGGGCGAGCCCCGACTCACCTTCTCCGGCATCGGCATTTACGACCCGCTGCTTTTTGCCGGAATTCCCCCGGGCAAAAAAGCTGCACTGGCCCCGTTGTTGCGCGCGGCCATGACACAAGAGGCCATCGGTGGCGAACTGCACGAGGGATACTGGCTCGACGTCGGCACGCCGCAACGACTTGCCGAACTGGATCGCCACCTCCGGGCGCTATAATTCTTGCAACCTCAACCGCTCATCACTCCATCCGTGGACACTCAGGTCTTTGCCGATCGCCGCACACGTCTCATGCAAATCATGGGACAGGGCATCGCGCTGATTCCGACTGCACCAGAACGCGTGCGCAATCGCGACTCGCACTATCCCTATCGCCACGACAGTTATTTCTACTACCTCTGCGGGTTTAACGAACCGGATGCCTGCCTGCTGCTGGTCGCCGGCGACAAGCCGAGGTCGTTGCTGTTCTGCCGCGAAAAGGATGCCGACAAGGAAGTCTGGGACGGTTTTCGGCACGGTCCGCAGGCGGCACGCGAACGTTTCCGTTTCGACGAAGCCTATCCGATCAACCGGCTGAACGAAAAACTCGACGAACTGCTCGGCGGGCAACCCGTGCTGCACTATGCGCTCGGCCACGATACAGCCTGGGACACGCGCGTGCTGGCGGCACTCAACCGTGTCCGTGCAAAGACCCGCAACGGCGAACGTGCGCCAACCGACATTCGCGACGTGCGCGGCGCCCTCGACGAGATGCGCCTCATCAAGGATCGCCGGGAGCTGGCCATCATGCGCCGTGCGGCTGATATCTCGGCTGGCGCGCACAGACGCGCCATGCGCGCTTGTGCACCGGGCCGTTTCGAATATGAAATCGAGGCGGAACTGCTGCACGAATTCCGCCGCCAGGGCGCGCAGGCTCCTGCCTACTCCTCGATTGTGGCGGGCGGCGCTCGTGCCTGCACTCTCCACTACGTCGACAATAGTCAGTTGTTGCAGGACGGCGCCTTGCTGCTGATCGACGCCGCTTGTGAGCTTGATTCCTATGCGGCAGACATCACGCGTACTTTTCCGGTAAATGGCAGATTCAGCGGTGCCCAGCGCGATCTCTACACCCTTGTGCTCGCCGCCCAGGAAGCCGCCCTGGCCGAGGTGGCTCCGGGCAAACCATGGAATGCCTTCCATGACGCGGCGCTGCGCGTCCT
The DNA here is from genome assembly GCA_964607005.1 of uncultured Rhodocyclaceae bacterium. Lineage (GTDB taxonomy): Bacteria > Pseudomonadota > Gammaproteobacteria > Burkholderiales > Rhodocyclaceae > Desulfobacillus. The sequence continues at coordinate 40,294 of CAZSHO010000008.1, read as the reverse complement.
CACACAGGGCATGATCGATCTGCGGTTGATCGAAGGCGGTCTTGACGCTGCCCTCGAAGCGGGCGCCTACCAGCGCTTCTACATGCATCGCACCGGCCACTGGCTCGGTCTGGATGTACATGACGCCGGCGAATACAAGATCAACGGCGCCTGGCGGCCGCTCGTTCCCGGCATGACACTGACCATCGAGCCGGGCTGCTACATCCGCGCGGCCGACGACATCCCCGAGGCCTTCTGGGACATCGGCATCCGCATCGAGGACAATGCGCTTGTCACTCACGACGGTCACGAGATCCTCACGGCGGCGGCCCCCAAATCGATCGGGGAGATCGAAGCGCTGATGGCCGCTCATTGATGCTTCAGGTGGCGATCGTCGGCGGCGGCCCGCTCGGGCTGTGTCTCGCACTGATGCTGCGACAAGCAGGCATCGCCAGCATGATCCTCGATGCACGCAGCACCGGGGCCAGCCACGACGACGCGCGCGTGCTTGCGCTCTCGCACGGTACCCGGCAAATTCTTGAGCGTCTCGGCGTCTGGCACGCTTTTGACACTACACCGATCCACACCATCCACACCTCACAACAGGGCCGCTTCGGCCGCACGCTGATCACCGCTGCCGAAAACAATATTCCCGCACTCGGCTATGTGATCCCGGCCGGAGAGCTCGCCGCAGCACTGGCGAACACCTGCACCGCAGCCGGCATCCCGATGCGGCATGCGGTTGAAGTGCATTGCACACAAGCCGGGAACCGTTGCGTTCGTCTGTCCTGCCGGACTGCACAGGACGAATATCTCCTCGAAGCACAACTCGTCGCCCGGACCGACGGAGTCATCAAGGACTCGCGCAACGTTCTCGCCCGCGACTACGGTCAACAGGCCATCACTGCGCGCATACAGGCCCGCAGACCGGCAGCCGCTCTCGCCTACGAACGCTTCACCCACGAAGGAATTGCCGCCCTGCTGCCGCTCGCGGACCATTACGGCCTGATCTGGACCCTGCCGGCCGAAGAAGCGCCTGCGCGCGCTGCACTCGATGAGGCTTCATTCCTTGACCGGCTTGCACAAACCTTTGGCGGACGCATCGAGTTCGTCGCTGCAGGTGCACGCCAATGCTTCCCGCTTGGCCTGCGCTATCGCACCTCTCCGATCGGCGCGCGCACGATCTGGCTGGGCAATGCGGCACAGACCCTGCACCCGGTGGCCGGCCAGGGTTTTAATCTGGCGTTGCGCGACGCCGTACAGCTGGCTCGCCTGCTCGCCTCGCAAGCCGATGACTGCGGACAGGACTCCTTGCTGATACGCCATGCCCGGATGCGTCGCAACGATCGCCTTGCCACCCGAACTTTCAGCGATGCGCTGGTGCGCCTGTTCGGCCTGCGCGATCCGCTCTGCGCACAGCTGCGCGGCGCCGGCTTGCTGGCTCTCGACATGGTGACACCGGCCCGACGCCGGCTTGCACATCGCATGATCTACGGTATTCGCGCCTGACCGGTTTGCGCTACAATGCCCGTCTTCCCCGGATACACGAAAAAGCAGAGCGCCCGATGCAATTTGCCGGCTTCACGCTACGCAACAACCTGTTTGTCGCACCCATGGCCGGAGTCACCGACCTGCCCTTTCGCCAGCTCTGCAAACAGATGGGCGCCGGACTTGCTGTCTCGGAAATGGTCACCTCCAATTCGCTTCTCTACGGCAGCGCCAAGACGCAGCGGCGCGCCCATCATGCCGGAGAAATCGAGCCGGTGTGCGTGCAGATCGCCGGCGCCGATCCGGCGATGATGGCTGAAGCAGCCCGCCACAATGTCGAACGCGGCGCGCAGATCATCGACATCAACATGGGCTGTCCGGCGAAAAAAATCTGCAACGTCATGGCCGGCTCGGCCCTGCTGCAAAACGAACCTCTGGTCAAGCGTATCCTCGAGGCTGTCGTTGCTGCCGTCGATGTTCCCGTCACCCTGAAAATCCGGACCGGCTGGGACAAAGCGCACAGGAACGCACTGGCCATTCTGAAGATTGCCGAAAACGCTGGCATCCGTGCGCTGGCCGTCCACGGCCGCACACGCGCCTGTGGCTATACTGGCGATGCCGAATACGACACCATTGCTGCAGTCAAGGCCGCAGCGCGCATTCCCGTCATCGCCAATGGCGACATCACCTCGCCGGCAAAAGCCCGGCAAGTGCTTGACGCCACCGGTGCCGACGCGTTGATGATCGGCCGGGCAGCCCAGGGTCGCCCATGGATCTTCCGCGAGATCGAGCATTTTCTTGCCACCGGCGAACACCTGCCGCCACCCGCCGTTGCCGAAATCCATCAGGTACTGCGGCACCATCTGGCCAATCTCCATGCATTCTATGGTGCGCAAACCGGTGTCGGCGTGGCGCGCAAGCACATCTCCTGGTACACCCGCGGACTGGCCGGTTCGGCCCGGTTCCGCCACACCATGAACCGTTTGCCGGCGATCGAAGACCAGCTTGCCGCCGTCGATGACTTCTTCATCGGTCTGGCCGCACAGAACGACCGCCTCTTCTACGAAGAGGAGCTTGCCGCATGAGCCGGAACAATTCGGGCGAACGCAGCGAAATCACCGAATGCGTGCACCGTTCCCTGGAGCGCTATTTCAAGGACCTCGATGGCGAAAAGCCGACCGGCCTCTACGACATGGTCCTGTGTCACGTCGAACGACCGATGCTGGAACTCGTCATGCGCAAAGCCGAGGGCAACCAGACGGTTGCCGCGGACATGCTCGGCATCAACCGCAATACCCTGCGCCGCAAGTTGGTCGAGCATAAACTGCTCTGACAAGAGCCGTCCCTCATCCTCCCCGTCGTACCGATACCTCCTTCTTAACCTTTTCTCTCCCGGAAATGAAAATCACCCAGGCTCTCATCAGCGTCTCAGACAAACATGGCATCATCGACTTCGCCCGCAGCCTCTGCACGCTCGGCGTCCGCATCCTTTCCACCGGAGGCAGTGCCCGGCTGCTGCGTGAAGCAGGCGTTCCCGTCACCGAGGTCTCCGACTACACCGGCTTTCCGGAAATGCTCGACGGCCGCGTCAAAACCCTGCACCCGAGGGTGCATGGCGGCATCCTCGGCATGCGCGACAATGCCGCGCATGTACAAACCATGCTGGAACACGACATTCCGCCGATCGATCTGGTGGTGGTGAATCTCTATCCCTTCGCCCAGACCGTGGCGAAAACGGACTGTTCCCTGGAAGAGGCCATCGAAAATATCGATATCGGTGGGCCAACCATGGTGCGTGCGGCAGCCAAGAATCACGGTTCCGAGGCAGGCGGTGTTGGCATCGTCACCGATCCTGCCGACTACGCGCAGGTCATCGAAGAGATGCAGGCAAACGCAGGTGTGCTGAGCTATCGGACGCGCTTTGCACTGGCAAAGAAAGCTTTCACGCACACCGCCCGTTATGACGCGGCAATCGCCAACTGGCTGACCAGCCTCGATGACGACAACCGCCCGGGCATTTTCCCTGATCGGCTGCAGCTCGCCTTCGACAAGGCAGACACGCTGCGCTACGGGGAAAACCCTCATCAGCAGGCCGCCTTCTACCGCGAGCCGACCGCCGCACCGGGCAGCATCGCCCGCTTCGAGCAACTGCAGGGCAAGGAGCTCTCCTATAACAACATTGCCGACGCCGACGCTGCCTGGGAGTGCGTGAAGGCGTTCGACCCGTCGGGCAAGGTTCCCGCCTGCGTTATCGTCAAGCATGCCAACCCGTGCGGAGTGGCCATTGCACCGAGCGCGCACGAGGCCTACCGAAGAGCGTTCAAAACCGATCCAACCTCGGCCTTCGGCGGCATCATCGCCTTCAACTGCACGATAGACAAGACAACGGCCGAGGCCGTTGCAGAACAGTTTGCCGAGGTGATCATTGCCCCGGAAATCTCCAGCGGTGCACGCGCCCTTTTTGCTGCCAAGCAAAATCTGCGCGTCCTGGTCGTGGCCTTGCCCCGGGACGATGGCGATGGCAATGCGCTCGACTACAAGCGCGTCGGCGGCGGTCTGTTGGTGCAGACCCATGACAACGCGCGCATCAGCGAAACCGACCTCAGGGTGGTGACGAAACGCACACCCACACCACAGGAGATGACCGATCTGCTCTTCGCCTGGCGCGTGGCCAAGCACGTCAAGTCGAATGCCATCGTCTATTGCAAGGACGGCATGACCGTTGGCGTTGGGGCCGGCCAGATGAGCCGTGTCGATTCGGCACGCATCGCCGCCATCAAGGCGCAGAACAACGGGCTCACCGTGTCCGGCTCGGTGGTTGCCTCAGACGCTTTCTTCCCCTTTCGCGATGGTCTGGATGTGCTTGCCCAGGCCGGCGCGACGGCAGTGATCCAGCCCGGTGGTTCACTGCGTGACGCTGAAGTGATCGGCGCGGCTGATGAGCAGGGTGTCGCCATGGTGTTTACCGGCTTTCGTCATTTCAGGCACTGATCCATGAAGCTGCTCGTCATCGGATCCGGCGGACGTGAACATGCCCTGGCCTGGCGCCTGGCGCAATCGCCACGCATCCAGAAAGTCTATGTCGCACCCGGCAATGCCGGCACGGCACGGGAGAACGGGCTGGAGAATCTTGCCCTCACCGACATCGATGCACTCGCCGCCTTTGCCGAACGCGAGCAAATCTACCTGACCGTCGTCGGCCCTGAAGCGCCGCTTGCCGCAGGAGTGGTCGACCTGTTTCGCGCCAGGAACCTGCCAATTTTCGGGCCGACGCGCGCAGCGGCGCAACTCGAGTCCTCGAAGGACTTCGCCAAACGTTTCATGCAGCGTCACAAGATTCCGACGGCAGGCTTCGCCACCTTCAATCAGGCTGCTGCAGCGCATGCGCACATCGATGCCTGTGGCGCACCAATCGTCATCAAGGCCGACGGACTGGCTGCCGGCAAGGGGGTGGTCGTCGCCATGACCCTCGCCGAAGCGCATGCCGCCATCGATCACATGCTCATCGACAACCAGATGGGTGAAGCGGGTGCGCGTGTGGTCATCGAAGAATTCCTCACGGGTGAAGAGGCAAGCTTCATCGTCATGTGCGACGGCACCCATGTCCTGCCACTCGCCACCAGCCAGGATCACAAACGCCTGAAGGACGGCGACCAGGGGCCGAACACCGGCGGGATGGGCGCCTATTCACCCGCGCCACTGGTGACCCCCGCCCTCCACGCACGGATCATGCGCGAAGTCATCCTGCCAACGGTCCACGGCATGGCGCAGGACGGCGTTCCTTATACCGGCTTCCTCTATGCCGGCCTGATGATCACACCTGACGGGGACATCAGGACACTCGAATTCAACTGCCGCATGGGAGACCCGGAAACCCAGCCGATCCTGTTGCGCCTGAAAAGCGATCTGGTTGAGCTCGTCGAGGCGGCCATCCACGGCAAGCTGAAAAATGCCGAAGCGCAGTGGGACCGTCGCATTGCCCTTGGCGTCGTCCTCGCGGCAGCCGGCTATCCCGAGTCGCCACGCAAAGGCGATCCGATCCATGGCCTGCCGCAGGACACCGACGACTGCCACGTCTTTCATGCCGGCACCGCCCTCGATGGAAAAAACATCGTTACAGCGGGTGGGCGCGTGCTGTGCGTCACCACGCTGGGCGATAACGTGCGTGCCGCACAGATGCGTGCCTACGAGATCGCCGAACAGATCGAATTTGCCGGCATGCAGATGCGTCACGACATCGGTCATCGCGCCCTGCGCCGCTAACGATTGGCGGATAACCGGCTGCTGAAGATGGACACCGCACCTCTGCGTGACTATTTCAGCGGCCTGCAACAGCGCATCGTCGACGCCCTCGCCGCCTTCGACGGCCAGCCTTTCCGCAGCGACGCATGGATACGCCCGGAAGGCGGTGGCGGTCTCACACGGCTGATCGAGGAAGGCGATTTCTTCGAACGCGGCGGTGTCAATTTCTCTCACGTCACGGGTCATCAGCTGCCCGCCGCGGCAAGCGCCTCACGCCCCGCCCTCACCGGCTGCGCCTGGGAGGCGCTCGGCGTCTCGCTGGTACTGCATCCGCGCAACCCCCACTGCCCGACCGTGCACATGAACGTGCGTTGCTTCATGGCCGGTAAAAAAGACGGGGCAAGCACCTGGTGGTTTGGCGGCGGTATGGATCTCACACCGTACTATGGCTTCGAGGAAGATGCGCGACATTTCCACGCGACCTGCAAGCAGGCGCTGGAACCTTTCGGCACCGATCTCTATGCGCGCTACAAGCGGTGGTGTGACGACTATTTCTTTCTCAAACACCGCAACGAACCGCGCGGCATCGGCGGCATCTTCTTCGATGATCTGAACGAAGGCGGATTTGAACGCTGCTTCGATCTCACGCAGGCAGTGGGTAACCGGTTTCTCGACGCCTACCTGCCGATTGCCGGGCGGCGACGCGCCCTGCCTTACACGGAGCAGCAACGCACATTCCAGTCCTTGCGGCGCGCACGCTATGTCGAATTCAACCTGGTATGCGATCGCGGTACCCTGTTCGGCCTGCAGTCAGGCGGGCGCACTGAATCTATCCTGATGTCCCTGCCGCCCTGCGCGCAGTGGCGCTACGACTGGCATCCGGCGCCCGATAGCGTCGAAGAAAGGCTTTACGTGGATTTTCTCAAGCCCAGGGACTGGGTATAGAACACGGAGGATGACGTTTTCCTGATTCAACCCTGACGGCACAGTGCCGCAACGCTGCGGTAGGCCTGATTCGATTCCTCGCTGCGACCAAACTGGGCAAACAGCGTGGCGAGTTCGAGATAGGCCTCTTGACTGGCCTGAACGGCCAGGGAGGCTTCGAAATAGCTCTGCGCCTTGCCCCACAGCTGCTCTTCGCGACACAGTTTTCCCAGCGTCAGAAGCAGGCGCCCGTCTTCGGGATGCTTTCCCAGCCACTTCTCGGCGCAACCGATACGCCCGAGCACATCGCCACCGCGACATTCAGCATACAGTCCGGCCAGCTCCGAATCCCATTCGAACTCGATCTGCTGCTCGATTAGACGTTGGGCAAGCGCGCCGTCCCCGGCATGGATCAGCGCCCTGGCTGCAGCCGCCACCAGGCGCGCATCACGCCGCTCCGTAGCCGGAATCACCTCCCAATACAAGGCCAGGGCCTGGCCATCATTTTCACGTTGGCGCAAGTTCTCCATGTGCGCGCGCTGCTTGAGCGGCGCTGCGGCCTCGGCAGACAGTGCCCGATGTTTTTCGAGCTGTCGTGCCACCCTGAGCACGTCGTCCCAGCGACCCAGGCCCCGATAGACGCGCAATCCCAGACGCAGGGCGGCGATATGCCGGCCACTGTCCGCCTGCAGTGCCTGCAAGGCATCCAGTGCCGCATCAAACCGCCGCGCATCGACATGCAGCTCGGCCTCGGTCATCAGGCGCGCCGTGCGGGCACCCTCCTCCCGCTCACCGGCACGCCCGAGCCATTCTGCCTCGCGCTTTTCGTCGCGCAAAAAGTGGGCTGCGCGTGCCGCCACCAGCGCCGAGAGTGCCGGGGCCTCATCGCCTGCATAGGACAAGGCGGCATTCTTCAGGGCATGTCCGTAGCGGCCGGCAAACAACTGCTGCACGGCTTCGCGCAGGGCCCGGGCCGCTTTTTCCTGGCGGCGCCGCTGCCGATAGGTGCGCACCGACCGGGGCAGGCGCACAACTTGCGCGAGTGCGCGCAACAACAGATGGAAAAACAGGGCGCCACCCAGCATCAGGACGATGAAGAGGTTCAAGGTCAGCTCGATGCGCCAGGGCGGCAGGGTGATGAGGACATAACCTTCGTTGAAACCGAAAGCGAGCGAGAGGCCGACAGCGGCCGCAAACAGCGCCAGCAGCCAGAGCAGAATGCGCATCAGCGCCCCGCTCCGTCCTGCGTGCGTACCGGAGCGGGTGACGCTTCACGATCGCGCTGGATCTTCAGGTTGCGCAGGGTGGTCAGGCTCTCCTGCAGCCCGGGCAAGGCAAGGCTGACATCGGTCTCATCGAGCTGACGCAAGGTCGCCCGTGCCGACTGCACGGCGCGGGATCGTGTATCAAAATATTTTTTCAACCAGTCTTGCGCCTGCGTGACATCCTGACGGAAGGACTGGCCGTCACGTTGCAACAGCGAGAGCCGGGCGTTGACGAGGCGCAGCTTGAGGTTCTCGCGCAGGAAAAACGCATGAGTGGGCGAGAGCAGCGCGGGATCGGGCCGATCGAGACGATCGACACGGATCAGGCTTTTCAATTCGCCCCACAGTTCACTCCACAGCTTTTCCGCATTTGCCCTCCAGCCAGCAGCCGGCGGTGTCGGCACGAAGGCCGCACTCGGCACCTCGGCGCGCGGCCGCGCCTCGAAGGCCAGTGGCAGGCTGTCGATACCAGCAATGACACTTTCCAGACGCAGGGCGATGCCGGCGACGTCGGCGAGCGGCAGTGCCTTGAGCCGTTCGATGTCACGTGCCAGCGCCTTTCGCAATGGCAGGAAATGGGTACGTCCTGCAGCGGCCAGGCGGGCATCCGCTCCTTGCAGCGCAACCAGAGCGGCCTCGACATTGCCGGCAATCTGCAACTGCTGGGCGGCAATGTCGAGCGACTGCTCGACTTCAGCAAGCAGCCGCTCTTCGCGATTGCGGGTCAGCTCCTGCACCATGGCGTCGAGCGTCGCCTGCTGGCTTTGCGACTCGGCGAGGCGGGTCTCCAGGTCAGCCGTCTTCGCCTGCAATGCCGCCAGCGCTTCGAGGTTTTGCCGCACGGCAAGGCGGGCGTCATTGGCGCTGGCATCGGCGGCGGCAAGCCGACGCGAGACTTCAAGATGCAGAGCGGTCAGGCGGCTGCGCGCATCCAGTGCCTGCCAGAGGACAAGACCGAGCGCGATCAGCGCCACCCAGAGCGCCGGTTGACGCAGGAACGATCCTGGCCGCGATGCCGGTACGACCTGCGCCGAAGAAGACGGGCTGCTTTGTTCGCTCATCAACGTGTCCTGAAATACGCGTCCAACCCTGCCAGCAGACCCCCATCGCCCGGGGCAGTGACGATGACCTTCCCAAAACCGGCCTGCCGGGCCGTTTCGGCAATGCGCTGATGGGTGGCCAGCAACGGCACCTGCATCAATGCCTTGTGCGTCTGCGGGCCAACCATCTCGACGAGATTGCGCAACCCTTCGCTGCTCGTCGCAGTCAGCACATCGATGCGGCCTTGTTTCAACAAGGCGCACAGGCTGCCCGCGTCGATGTCCGGCCGTCGGCGCTGGTAGCAGGCAATGCGCTCGACCTGCGCGCCACGCGCCTCAAGTGTGCGCCCCAGCAGTTCGCGCCCGTGTTCGCCACGGAAAATTGCCACGCGCCGGCCGCAAATCGCCGCAGCGGACAACTCCGGTTGTTCGAGCAGTGCGTCGCTATCGAAACGCGGACCCTGCGGCGTCACCACGGGTGCAATACCGAAGCGCTCGATCACCTGTGCGCTGCCCTGTCCGACCGCCACCGCCCGCACATGCGCGGGCCACGGCTGTTGCGCGGTAATCGCTTCGAGCGCCAGACGCGCCGCATTCGGGCTGACAAAAACAGCCATATCATACTGCCCGATTGCCGTCGCCGCCGACAAGAGCGCGGCAGGCGCCTCGATGGCATGGATCTCCAGCACCGGGAAACGCACGGCCACCCCGCCACGCGCCTCGATCTGCTCAACCAGCGGCTGCGCCTGGGACTGTGCACGGGTCACCAGCACATGGCGGCCTTGCCAGGAAGGCCGGGCGTTCATTCCCCGAGCGCAGCAAGAATCGCGTCTGCCCCCTCGGCGCACAACATCCCGGCCAGCCGGTCGCCCAGAGTTTCGGGGGCTGTCAGCGCGCCGCACAGCTCGGCGCGCACAACGTGTGCCCCATCAGGGGAGGCAACCAGGCCGCGCAGGCGCAGCACGCGATCCGCAACTTCGGCAAACACACCCAGCGGCACCTCGCAGCTGCCCGCCAGCGCCCGCGCCACGGCACGTTCGGCACGCACGCAGATACTCGTGGTGGCGTCTTCCAGGGGGGCGACCCAGGCGGCGACTTCCGACCGCCCCGCCAGCACCTCGATACCGAGTGCGCCCTGTCCGGCGGCAGGCAGGGAAACTTCGGGCGCCAGCACGGCACGGATGCGTGTCGAGAGCCCAAGGCGGATCAGACCGGCTGCAGCGAGAAGAATGGCGTCATACTGCCCTTCATCAAGCTTTCTCAGCCGCGTGTCGAGGTTGCCGCGCAGGCTGCTCACGATCAGGCCGGGAAAACGTGCGCGCAACTGGGCTTCGCGACGCAGACTGGAAGTGCCGACCACACCCCCGGCGGGAATTTCTGCAAGATCGGCATAACGATGGGAGACGAGGGCATCGAGCGGATTTTCGCGCAGCGGAATCGCCGCAAGAACGAACGCCGGCTCCAGCTGCATCGGCACATCCTTCATCGAATGCACGGCGAGATCGGCACGGCCGTCGAGCAGTGCGGTTTCCAGCTCCTTGATGAACAGTCCCTTGCCGCCGACTTTGGCCAGAGGCCGGTCGAGGATCTGATCGCCGCGCGTGGTCATGCCGAGCAACTCGACCGAGCAGTGCGGATAGAGCGCCTGCAGCCGGTCGCGGACATGCCCGGCCTGCCACAGGGCGAGGCGGGATTCGCGGGTGGCAATGACGATGCGCTCGGGCAGCGGAGTCTTCAAGGCGTTCTTTCTGAAATCGGCAATCGGGCGGCAATCGGGGAAACGCCGCCCGGAGGCAAGACGCGCTTCCGGGCGGCGCGATATCAGGGGCGGATTTTATCAGGCTGCCGGATGCTGCGGCGAGACGGCCGCGTTGCGCCACGCTCCGGGGCGCCGTTCTGCCACCACTGACTTTTCCGCCTAACGCGGTTCGCCAAGGCGCAGGAAGCTGCCCATCTTGTCGAGCAGACTCAGGCGCTGCTGCTCGCCGGGCACGGGCGCGGCATTGGGCAGATCACCCAGGCTGGCGAGCTGGCTGTTGCGCTCGCTCAGAATGTCGGCCATCTCGCCGGCAATCGACGGGCGCGAGCGCAGGATCTGCTCGAAGCCCTCCTTGTCGAGGCGATAGCACTCGACCCCTGTTTTCGCCACGACGGTAGCCTGTCGCGGCTCGCCGGTGAGCATGCCCATTTCGCCGAAGACGTGACCTGCTCCGAGCGTGGCGAGCAAATGACGCTCGCCGACGCGCTCGTGCCAGACAGACACCTCACCGACGATGAGGATGTAGAGCCAGTGCGCAACCATGCCCTGGCGGGTAATGACATCGCCCGGAGCAAACGGCGCATAGACGAGGCGATCCGCCAGTGCGGTCAATTCTTCTTCGCTGAACGGCGCGAAGAGGCCAACGCTGCGCAGGGCCGAGAGGCGCCGCACGCGTTCGCGCTCACGCAACTCGTTACGTCGTGCCTCGTTCTCGTGCACCATGTTCAGCGCATAGCCCGGCTCGGCGATGCGCAGACCGGCACGCTGCAAGGCGGCAAGCGCATGGGCGCGCACGGTCGAATCGGTCGGATCATCGACACGCGGATCGATCAACCAGTAGCGCAACGCATAGCGCGCATAGCCGGGGCCGAACTCCATCAGCACGCAATTGGGCTGCGGCTCCCGGGCGACATTTTCGATCTCGATGCTGCGCACTGCCTGCTCGACCACCCCGATCACCCGGGCGGGCTGCGCGTCGTAATCGACGTTGAACCAGACCCAGCGCCGCCACGGCTGCACGGCCTGTTCCGGGCTCCAGATGACGGTGAATGTCCCCTTCATCAGCAGGCTGTTCGGCACGATGATGATCTCGCCATTGCGCGTCTCGATGGCGGTATGACGCCAGCGAATGTCCACGATGCGCCCGGAATCCTCCCCGATCTTCACCCAGTTGCCCAGTTTGACCGAACTGTCCAGCTGCAGGGCGAGCCCGCCGAGGATATTTCCCAGCGTGTCCTGCATCGAGAACGCCACCACCGCCGTGATGACCGCCGAGGTGGCCACAATGCCCGACAGGTCGACGCCCGCCAGGCGCATGCGCACCATGACAAAGGCGATGTAGGCAAGGATGACGACGATATCCTCGACGATGCGCGGCGTGGACAGACCTAGCCGTTCCAGCAGGACGCGAAACAGGGTGAGCCCGGCCAGGCGGATGAGCGTCATGCCCGCACCGATCTGAAAGATTTCGAAGGTCACCTCGGCGCCTGCCTTGAGCCCATTGAAGGCAAGCACACCACTGAAAAACTGTCCGGCCAGGCACAGCACGAAGGCAATCAGGGTGTACTCCACCGAGCGCCGATCGACCGGGCGCAGCACCATGAGCAACGTGGCAAGGATCGTCGTGAGAGCGATCAGATAGGGTGTCTCGGCACGCCAGAAATACGCCCAGGTCGAAAAGACCGCTTGTACCATCAGTCTTTCATCTCTCCTGCAAAAGCAGCTTTCACGCCTGGCCATTGCCGTCTGGAAACCGGCAGTTTTTCGTCAAGTCCGGACAGCAGCACCAGCCAGCGCGTCTCGCCATCCTCGCTCGCACCCTTCTCGAAACCGGTGATCGCCGCGCGCGCAACCAGGCAGTTGCGGTGCACGCGTACGAAACGCGCCCCGAATTCCTCTTCCAGCCGTGTCAGGGATTCGTCGAGCAGATATTCACGCCCGACGCTGCGCGCCGTCACGTATTTCAGCTCCGCCTTGAGATACAGGACATCTTCCACCGGCACCAGCAGGATGCGCCCGCGCTCGCTCACCGACAGATGCCGACGCGCTTGCGGTGCAAGGCGTGCCAGCACTTCGGAGGCGGCAGGCGCCGTGCGCCGGGCTTTGGCCAGGGCAGCAGCCAGGCGCGCACTGCGTACCGGTTTGAGCAGGTAGTCGATGGCATTCAACTCGAATGCCTGTACGGCATATTGGTCATAGGCGGTCGTAAATACCACGGCCGGGGCCGGCACGGCAGCCGCCAGATGACGCGCCAGCTCGATACCGTCCATCTGCGGCATGCGGATGTCCACCAGCACCACATCGGCCGGCTCGCCACCCAGCCGCCCGATCGCCTCGACGCCGTTGGCCGCCTCGCCAACGACACGATTGGGCAGCTCGGGCGCAATATCTTCGAGCAGCGCACGCAAGCGGGCACGCGCCGGTGCTTCGTCATCAACAATGAATACCCGCAGTATCTGGCTCACGCGATCACCCCGTTGGTTCTGTCCGTTCGGTAAGGCAGGCGGATCGCCACCCGGTAGCGCCCGTCCTTCGCCTCGGTGTCGAGCCGGGCTTCAAGGTCGTAGAAAAGCATCAGTCGCTCGCGGATATTTGCCAGCGCCATGCGATTGCCGCCTTCACGGGCGTTTTCTCCGTGATAGGGGTTGTCGATACGAATGCGGATTTCTTCTCCCCGGCGACGGGCGCGAATCCTCACCTGCGCCGCTTGCGCCGAAGGCTCGACCCCGTGATAAACCGCGTTTTCCAGCAAGGGCTGCAACATCAGCGGCGGCACCTGTGCATCCATGGGGCAGCCCTCCATATCCCAGAGCACTTGCAGACGATCGCCCAGACGCAAGGTTTCAATATCCAGATACTGGCGACACAACGCCAGCTCCTCGCCAAGGGTCACCAGCTTCTTGTTTTCCGCCATCAGCACGCGGAACAGGTCGGCAAGCTCTTCGAGCGCCTGCTCGGCACGGCGCGCATCACTGCGCATCACACCAAGCACGGCATTCAGGCTGTTGAACAAAAAATGCGGGCGGATGCGGGCGGTCAGCGCCAGCAGACGCGCCTCGGCCAGCGCTGGCGAGAAGGCACGGCTGCGCAGGTCAAAATAGAAAAGCACCGCCGCACACGCCGCGAGCCCCCACAGCACCGCACGCGCCATCTCCGGCCAGGGCAAACCAGGGGGGCTGAGCAAGACGCTGAACACGGCGGCAACGGGGGCACAGAAGACGGCGATCAGGCCCAGCGCCACACCGTAGGAGAATTGTTCCAGCCACTTGGCGGCCACCGCCAGCAACGCGACACAGGCGATCAGCGGGGGCTCAACCCAGGCCGCCATCTCGGCAAGCTCCCGGGGCAAAAACACAAGTGACTCATTACGTGCCAGAACGGCAAACAAGGCCAGCAGATTCACCGCGAGCAGGCTGCGCAGCATGACACCCAGATTGCCAAAGTCCGGCAGGCGGGGCTTGTGGTGGTTTTGCCGTATACTCATTCGTTATCAAGGGTTTTCTTCGCAGCGATTATGACAGAACGGAAAAACGAATCCAGCGGCAAGGCCTGGTCGGGGCGCTTTAGCGAACCGGTGGATGAACTGGTCAAGCGCTATACCGCTTCGGTCGGTTTCGACCGGCGCCTGGCCTTGCACGACATTCGCGGCTCACTCGCCCACGCGCGCATGCTGGCAAAACAGGGGCTGCTGGGCAAGGACGATCTGGCCGCCATCGAGCGCGGCATGGCCGCCATCGGGCAGGAAATCGAGCGCGGGGAGTTCCCATGGTCCCTCGATGACGAGGACGTCCATCTGAATATCGAAAAGCGCCTGACCGCACTCGTCGGCGACGCCGGCAAGCGCCTGCATACCGGCCGCTCGCGCAACGATCAGGTCGCCACCGACATCCGTCTCTGGCTGCGCGAGGAAATCGACGGCATCGATGCGCGCCTGAAGGCCTACCAGCGGGCCCTGCTCGATCTGGCGCAAACACATGCCGACACGCCGATGCCCGGCTTCACTCATCTGCAGGTCGCCCAGCCAGTCACCTTCGGCCATCATCTGCTGGCTTATTTCGAGATGGCGGCACGTGACCGCGAACGCCTGGCCGACTGCCGCAAACGTACCAACCGCCTGCCGCTCGGAGCCGCTGCGCTGGCCGGTACCTCCTTTGCCATCGACCGCGCCTTCGTCGCACAGGAGCTTGGTTTCGAAGCCGTCTGCGCCAATTCGCTCGACGCTGTCAGCGACCGCGATTTCGCCATCGAATTTTGTGCTGCCGCCGCACTGATCATGACGCACATCTCGCGTTTTTCCGAAGAGCTGATCCTCTGGATGAGTCCGCGCGTGGGCTTCATCGACCTGGCCGACCGCTTCTGCACCGGCTCCTCGATCATGCCTCAGAAAAAAAATCCTGACGTTCCGGAGCTGGCGCGCGGCAAGAGCGGCCGCATCTTCGGCCACCTGATGGGTTTGCTCGTCCTCATGAAAGGCCAGCCGCTTGCCTACAACAAGGACAACCAGGAGGACAAGGAGCCACTCTTCGACAGCGTCGACACGTTGCGTGACACCCTGACGATCTTCGCCGACCTGGTCAGCGGCATCCGCGTGCAACCCGACGCCCTGCGTGCCGCCTTGCGCCAGGGCCATGCCACCGCCACCGATCTTGCCGATTACCTGGTAAAAAAAGGCCTGCCGTTTCGCGACGCACACGAAGCCGTCGCGCTTGCCGTACGCAGCGCCGAGGCGCGCGGCTGCGAGCTTGCCCAGCTGGACCTGAAAACCTTGCAGGGCTTCTCCCCGTTGATCGCTGCCGACGCCCTCGACGTGCTGTCGGTCGAGGGTTCGCTGGCAGCGCGCGACCATTTCGGCGGCACGGCGCCCGCACAGGTGCGTGCAGCGATCGAGCGTGCACGGCAATCCCTCTCCGGGGCCCCCTGAGCCGATGGAGAAAATCGGCAAATACCAGACGCTGCGCATACTCGGTGAAGGAGCGACGGCGACCGTTTATCTCGCCCACGATCCGTTTGCCAGGCGTGATGTCGCCATCAAAGCCGTCGACAGCAACGCCTTCTCCGAGGGCGATCACGGCAAGCTTGCAAGGAAGCTCTTCGTTACCGAGGCCTCGCTCGCTGGCAAGCTGGTCCATCCGCACATCGTGCAGATCCACGATGCTGTCGCCGATGTCGACCCGAGCTACATTGTCATGGAATATGTGGCCGGCGGCACGCTCGAGCCTTTCTGCAAAGCGGATAACCTGCTGGCGCTTGCCGATATCGTCGAGATCATCTTCAAGTGCTCGCGCGCGCTCGATTTTGCCTACCGTCTCGGGGTCATCCACCGGGATCTGAAGCCGGCCAACATCCTGCGCGAAGGAAATACCGGCACCAACATCAAGATTTCGGATTTCGGCGCCGCCATCACCACCTCCAGCGACCAGACGGCGATCGCCGGCATTGGCTCGCCGGCCTACATGTCGCCCGAGCAGATCCAGGACTGGCCGCTCGACCAGCGCACCGACATTTTTTCCCTCGGCGTGGTGATGTTCCAGCTCCTCACCGGCCAGCTCCCCTTCCAGGGCAGCAATAACGTGAGCATCACGCACCAGATCCTCACCGGCGAACCGCCGCTGCCCTCCGCCTTGCGTAGCGGCATTCCACCGATCATCGATCGGGTCGTCATGAAGGCCCTGCAAAAATCACGCGAGGAGCGCTATGCGGACTGGGATGCGTTCTCCTTTGATCTTGCCGAGGCTTTTCGTAGCGAACACCTTGCGGAAACACGCGCGCAGATTGCCGACACGGAAAAATTCAACACACTGCGCAGCCTGTCCTTCTTTCGCGATTTCAGTGATGTCCAGCTCTGGGAAGTGCTGCGCTTCTCCGAATGGCGACGCGTCTCGCAGGGCGACGTCTTGATGCGCGAGGGCACGCCCGGCGAGACTTTCTGCATCCTCGCCAGCGGAGAAGTCAGGGTGACAAAAAACCAGAAACTGCTCAACATTCTCTCGGCCGGCGAATGCTTCGGCGAAATGGCCTATCTTGCGGAAGAGGCGGCGCTGCGGGGCGCCGATGTCGCCGCGCTGGGCGAGGCGACGGTAATCACCATCCCCACCGCAGCACTCCGGCGGGCCTCCGATGCCTGCCGCCACAGCTTTGATCGTGCCTTCCTGCGCATCCTCGTCGAGCGTCTCTCGCTTGCCAATACCCGTCTGACGTCGGTATAACGTCCGGATGGAAACGCCCGAGCGGATCGGCAAATACGAAATTCGCAAACTGCTGGGAGAAGGTGCCACCAGTACGGTCTGGCTCGCCTGGGATACCTTCGCCCAGCGCGAGGTCGCCCTCAAGCTGATCTCGCCTGCCGCGCTCAACGATCAGGGCCGCGGCCGCCTGCACCGCCACCTGCTGGTGAATGAAGCTTCCCTGGCCGGCAAGCTGGTGCATCCGCACATCGTACAGATCCTCGACGCGGTGATCGACGGCGAGCAAAGCTATATCGTCATGGAGTACGTCGCCGGCGGCACGCTGGAGCCGTACTGCTCGCCCGACAATCTGCTGCCGCTCGATCGTCTCGTCGAGATTATTTTCAAGTGCACGCGCGCGCTCGACTATGCCTATCATCTGGGCATCACTCACCGCGATATCAAGCCTGCCAACATCCTTCTCGCTGCGGCCGAAAATCTCGGTGGTGACATCAAGATTTCCGACTTTGGTGCGGCGCTCTTCACCACGGGCGACCAGACGCGCACCCAGGTATCCGGCATCGGCTCACCCGCCTACATGTCGCCACAGCAGGTGCGCGAGATGCCGCTCAATCACCAGACCGACATCTATTCGCTCGGCATCGTCATGTATCAGTTGCTGACCGGACGCCTGCCATTTCAGGCAAGCAACAACTTCAGCATGATCTATCAGATCATCAACGAAACGCCCTTGCCACCCTCGGATTTACGGCGCGACATTCCTGCCAACCTCGATGCTGTCGTCGCACGCGCCATGCAAAAAGACCTCTCCGCGCGCTACGCGAGCTGGGAGGAGTTCTCCCATGATCTGGCGCAATCATTCCGCAACAGGCAACTCAAGGCACGCGAGCGTGATTTCGCCGATACGGAAAAGTATGAAATCCTGCGCAGCCTGTCTTTCTTTGGCGAATTCAGCGACGTCGAGATCTGGGAGATCATGCGCTTTTCGGACTGGGAACAGGTGGCGCCCGACACGGTCATCATGAAAGATGGCGAACCGGGCAACCATTTCTGCTTCCTCGCCGAGGGCGAGGTGCAAATCGTCAAGCGCGGACGCATTCTGGGCATTCTCACGCCCGGTGACTGCTTTGGCGAGATGGCCATCATCAGCAAGAATGCCGGCAGCCGCAATGCGGACGTGATTGCCCGCACGTCGTCAAAGATCATCACCATCCGCGGCGACGCCCTGCACCAGGCCTCCGAGGTATGCCGCATGCACTTTTACGCGGCCTTCCTCGAAGTGCTCGCCAATCGTCTGGCGCTTGCCAACGCCCGCCTCGCCTCGGTCTGATGCCGCTGATCAGCGGCCTGTCGGCTTAAACCGGTACCAGGCCGGTCTCATCGGAAGACATCCGCGAAAAGTCAGCGCCGGCAGGACGGCGCCAGAAGGCAGGCAGGCGCCTCAGGCAGCGGCGAGGCCTTCGAGCTTTTTCTGCAACTCGCCGGATTCGTACATCTCTTTCATGATGTCCGAGCCGCCGATGAACTCACCCTTCACGTAGAGCTGCGGAATGGTCGGCCAGTTGGAGAAATCCTTGATGCCGGCACGGATCTCCGGATTTTCCAGGACATTCACGGTGAAATAGTCTTTCACGCCACACAGTTTGAGAATCTGCGCTGCCTGCGAGGAAAACCCGCATTGCGGAAAGCTCGGTGTGCCTTTCATGTAGAGAACGACGGGGTTGACGCTGACTTGTTCCTTGAGGAGAGCCTGGACATCGGACATGGGGAGAATCCTTTCAGTTGGGTAGTTGAGTGTTTTCGTCGAGTTTGCCCTGCGCGAGGAAAGGCGTCAAGGCGCCCGCGCACCACTCAGGCGTGGAATACCCGCCAGATCCTGGCGCACCCCGATCTCGAGGAACCCCGCATCGGCAAGCAGGTTTGCGACGGCGCAAGCCTGGTCATGACCGTGCTCGATCCACAGTGCGCCGCCCGGCACAAGATGCTCCCGCGCCGCGACCACGATGCGCCCGATGGCCTCCAGCCCATCGTCACCGGCCGCCAGTGCGCTGCGCGGCTCGAAGCGCAAATCCCCCTGCAACAGATGCGGATCGCCTGCCGCCACGTAGGGCGGATTGGCAAGAATCAGCTCGAAACGTTCTGCGGCCAGCGGTGCGAACCAGTCACCCTGGCAAAACCGCACCGTCACGCCATGGCGCCGGGCATTGCGTCGTGCCACTTCGAGCGCACCGGCCGAAATATCGACCGCCACCACCTGCGTTCGCGGCAGATGCCTGGCCACGGCGATGGCAACACAACCGCTGCCGGTTCCCAGATCGAGCACGCGCTGCGGCTTCCCGGCAATGGCCAGATCGACGAGCAGCTCGGTTTCCTCGCGGGGAATCAGCACGTCCGGCGTGACAAAAAAATCGAGGCCGTAGAACTCGCGCTGGCCGATGAGGTAGGCGATCGGCTCACCAGCGATACGACGCATCATCAGTGCCTCGTAGGCCGCCGTATCACCGGCACTGACTTTTCGCTCGGGCTGTGCGGCAAGGGCCGCAGGGCTCAGCCCCAGCACATGGCGCAGCAGCAAGCGCATTTCGGACATCGGCAGGCGCTGGCGTCCCTGCCGCAACAGGCCGGCAATCTCGCTCACGCTTCCCCGGCAAGCCGGGCCAGTTGCCCGGCCTGATGTTCGGCCATCAGCGCACGCAGTAATTCGTCCAGATCGCCATCCATGATGGCATCGATCTTGTAGAGCGTCAGATTGATACGATGATCGGTGATGCGGCCCTGCGGAAAGTTGTAGGTCCGGATGCGCTCGGAGCGATCGCCGCTGCCGACCAGGGATTTGCGTGTCGAGGCGATCTTGTCCTCCTGCTCGCGCGTCTGCCGGTCCTTGATGCGCGCGGCCAGCACCGAGAGCGCCTGCGCTTTGTTTTTATGCTGCGAGCGGTCATCCTGGCATTCGACGACGATGCCGGTGGGCAGGTGAGTGATGCGCACCGCCGAATCGGTCTTGTTCACGTGCTGACCGCCGGCGCCGCTGGCGCGGTAGGTGTCGATGCGGATTTCTGCCGGATTGATGACGACCTCGGCCAGTTCGTCAGCTTCAGGCAGCACCGCAACGGTGCAGGCGGAGGTGTGGATGCGGCCCTGCGCCTCGGTTTCTGGCACGCGCTGGACGCGATGGGTCCCGGACTCGAATTTCAGTCTGGAATAAGCGCCGGCACCAACCACGCGCAGGATCACCTCCTTATAGCCGCCCAGGTCGGAAGCATTCTGCGAGATCACTTCGACCTGCCAGCGCTGGCGCTCGGCATAGCGCACATACATGCGCAACAGATCACCGGCGAAGAGCGCGGATTCTTCACCGCCGGTGCCGGCGCGGATCTCGAGAAAAAGATTGCGCTCATCATTCGGGTCACGCGGCAGCAGGGCACATTGCAATGCCTCTTCAAGACGAACTTTTTCCTCATTGCCATAGAGGATTTCTTCCTCCGCCAGCTCGCGCATCTGCGGGTCGGCGAGCATCACGCGGGCATCGCGCAGATCGCTCTCCACCTTGCGCCAATCCGCATAGAGGGCGACCACCGGCGCAATTTCGGCATGTTCGCGCGTCTGCCGGCGCCAGGCATCCCTGTCCTGCATGGCCTTCTCGCTGGCAAGGAGCAGATCGAGCTCGGCCAGCCGCCCCGAGAGATGTTCGAGCTTGTCGAGAATACTTTTTTTCATGGCACGAAACAGTGAAGACACCGGCACATCTGCGCCGGCAGGTCTTTGGTAAAACTATTTCTCCGGGTGCAGATGATAGATGCGCGCGATCAACTCGGCGATGTCGGTGCGGCGCGGACCATCGGCGTGATTGAGCGCTGCGGTCGGACCGTGGAGCAGTTTGTTGGTGAGGCCATGGGAAAGCGTTTCCAGCACCAGACGCGGATCTTCACCGCGGGCGAGGCGCTTCAATGCATGCTCGAGTTCATGGCGGCGCATGCGCTCGGCCGTATCACGCAAGGCCCGGATGGTCGGTACGGCATCGCGGGACTCCATCCAGTGCAAAAAACCATCCACGCGGGAACGGATGATCTCGTCTGCCTCGATCACTGCCTTCTCGCGTGATTCGATCCCGGACTCGACGATGGCGCCCAGGTCATCGAGGGTATACAGGAAGACATCGTCAAGCTGGGCGATTTCCGGCTCGATGTCGCGCGGCACTGCCAGGTCAACCATCACCATCGGGCGGTGACGCCGCGCCCGGATCGCGCGCTCGGCCATGCCCAGGCCGATGATCGGCAACGGGCTGGCCGTACAGGACACCACGACGTCGAATTCGGCCAATCGGTCGGCGATGCCTTCCAGCCGGATCGGCTCGGCGCAAAAGCGTGCTGCCAGGGCAGCCCCGCGCTCCACCGTACGATTGGCGATGGTCATGCGCCTGGGCTGTCGTGCCGCGAAGTGCGCCGCACACAACTCCACCATCTCGCCGGCGCCGATAAACAGCACATGCTGCCCGGCGACATCCTCGAATATCCGTTCGGCCAGGCTCACCGTCGCCGCCGCCATCGAAACAATATTGGCGCCGATGGCCGTTGTCGAGCGCACTTCCTTAGCGACCGCGAAAGTATTCTGGAACAGCTTGTTCAGATAGGTGCCAAGAGTGCCGGCATTCTCGGCGACACGTGCGGCCTGCTTCATCTGGCCAAGGATTTGCGGCTCGCCCAGCACCATCGAATCGAGCCCGCTGGCGACGCGGAACATGTGGCGTACCGCATCCCGGCTCGGCAGCGTATAAAGATAGGGGGTGATTTTTTGTGCCGGCAACTGGTGATAGTGTGCCAGCCACGCAGTGGCGCCATCCGGCGCATCGGCAGTACAGTAGAGCTCGGTGCGGTTGCAGGTCGACAAGATCGCCGCTTCGCGGACTTCATGGCCGTGTGTCAGTTCGATCAGCGCCTGTGGCAAACGCGCCGGATCGAACGCCACCTGCTCGCGCACGGCGAGCGGTGCGGTATGGTGGTTCAGGCCAAGTGCGTAGAGCTGCATTGAAACGGATTTCCAGGGAATTTTCCCAGAGAAATTATAGCATTAGCCATAGTATCCCGATGCTGACGGGAATCAATGAAAGCGGAGGGCACATAAAAGAAAACGCCCTCTCCCGGAACTGGGTGAGGGCGCTTCGGGAAGTGCCGACAGAACTACTTGAGGTGCTTGCTGACCAGCTTGGTCATTTCGAACATCGACACCTGGCCTTTGCCACCAAAAACGGCCTTGAGCTTGTCGTCGGCATTGATCATGCGTTTATTGGCAGAATCCTGCAGCTTGTTTTTCTTGATGTAATCCCAGATGCGCTTGGTGATTTCCGTGCGTGGCTGGGGTGCTGCGCCCACCACGGCACCCAGAATCGCGCTGGGGGTCATCGGCTTCATGAATGCGGGATTCGGCTTGCGTTTGACCGCCGGCTTTTTCGGCGCTGCTTTTTTGGCGGCCGGTTTCTTGGCGGCGGCTTTCTTTGGCGCGGCTTTCTTGGCGGCCGGTTTTTTGGCGGCCGGCTTCTTCACTGCGGCTTTTTTGGGAGCTGCTTTTTTGGCGACCGGTTTTTTCGCTGCCGGCTTTTTCGCTGCGGGTTTCTTTGCTGCGG
The DNA here is from genome assembly GCA_964607005.1 of uncultured Rhodocyclaceae bacterium. Lineage (GTDB taxonomy): Bacteria > Pseudomonadota > Gammaproteobacteria > Burkholderiales > Rhodocyclaceae > Desulfobacillus. The sequence continues at coordinate 17,792 of CAZSHO010000008.1, read as the reverse complement.
GTTTCTTTGCCTTCTTGGCTGTGGCCATCTCTACCTCCTGAAAATTATGTTGTCACCTGAACACAGAACACAGAAAACACTTCCTTCGTATCTCCCTGCTGTATCCAGCAAGAATGGAGCGAAGCATGATCATGCCGGAATGATTTGTCAATCATTTTTCCAGAGTGAAATAAAAAATTTTTCCGGAGAATGCCTCCCGACGGCGATGATGGATTCGGCAAGGGAAATGGCGGACGCGGCAGGCCGTTTCAGCGACGCCGGTTCCGGCAAGAGACTAAAGGTAGCTCTCGCCGAAATACCAGGCGACCGCCGCCATGAACGCCGAGCAGGGAATGGTGAGAATCCAGGCCCAGACAATGTTGCCCGCCAACCCCCAGCGCACGGCGGAGGCCTTGCGCGAGGAACCCACGCCGACGATCGCCCCGGTGATGGTATGGGTGGTAGAGACGGGGATACCGAAAATCGAGGCAATGGCGAGCGAGATGGAGCCGCCCATCTCCGCGCAGAACCCACCCACCGGCTTGAGCTTGGTCAGGCGCTGCCCCATCGTCTTGACGATTCGCCAGCCGCCGAAAAGCGTACCCAGCCCCATCGCGGCATAGCAGGAGAGGATCACCCAGTCGGGCGGACGCTGTGCATCGGCCGAAATATAGTCGCTGGAAATCATCAGCAGCCAGATGATCCCGATGGTCTTCTGGGCATCATTTGCACCATGGCCAAGGCTGTAGAAGCCGGCAGAAACGAGCTGGAGGCGGCGGAACCAGCGGTCCACCCGGGAAGGCGACGTGCGCGCGAGAATCCACGAAACGGCCAGCATCAGCAGGCCGCCAAGAATGAAACCCAGCGCCGGTGAAACGACGATGAAAAGGATGGTTTTCTCGATGCCCGACTCGATCAACCCGGCGGTGCCGACCTTGGCCACCACGGCACCCATCAGCCCGCCGATCAGGGCGTGTGAGGAACTTGACGGAATGCCGTAATACCAGGTGATGATGTTCCAGGCCAGGGCACCGACCAGGGCGCCGAAAATCACATAGTGATCGACAATGGCCGGATCGACAATGCCCTTGCCAACGGTGGCCGCCACCTTGAGGTGGAAGATGAACAGGGCAACGAAGTTGAAGAAGGCGGCAAAAGCAACGGCGTGGTGCGGCTTGAGCACCCGGGTCGAGACGACGGTGGCAATCGAGTTCGCCGCATCATGAAACCCGTTCATGAAGTCGAAAGCCAGCGCCAGCGCAATCAGGAGAACAAAGACCTCTGGGCTCATTTTCGGGATTTGCCGGACAGGGTCGCCGCTCAGGAATTTTCCAGCACGATGCCTTCGATCAGATTGGCCACATCCTCGCAGCGATCGGTGATGCCTTCGAGCAGTTCATAAACGGAGCGCAGCTTGATGACCTGGCGCACGTCCGGCTCGTCGCGGAACAGCTTGGCCATCGCCGAGCGCATGACATGATCCGCCTCGGACTCCAGCCGGTCGATTTCGTGGGTGATATCCATGATGGCGCGGGCATGTTTCATGTCGGAGAGCAGGGCCACCGCTTCTTTTACCTCCAGGGCACACCCCACGCAGATGTCGGCAAGCTTCTTTGCCTCCGGTGTCACCGAGCGGATGTCGTAGAGAAACGTCGACTGGGCGGAGTCCTCGATCAGGTCGAGAATGTCATCCATGCTGGTGACCAGCTGGTGAATGGCGTCACGGTCAAGCGGGGTGATGAACGATTTGTGCAGGAGCTCGATGGCCGCCTGGGTGATTTTGTCGCCGTTTTTCTCGATGGTCTCGATATTGTAGGCGCGGCGCTCGACATCGTCGAAGTTGGACATGAGCTCGGCCAGCTCGCGGCTGGCCTGAAGGATGGCTTCTGCCAGTTCGACGAAAAAATCGAAGAACTTGCCTTCCTTCGGCATGAAATGACCAAACATGAAGAACCCTGGTAGAGAGTTTTATCGTTCAGGCGTCACCGGGTTGGTCGCGCCTGCCCTATCCGGACCTTGGCACGCCCGGAACGTGGCGCATTCTACGCGAGCGGGCGCCCCGGGTATACCTTGATCGATCAAAGAATATCGAGCAGTTCGACCTCGAAGATCAATGTCGCATTGGGCGGAATGACCCCTCCGGCACCACGTGCGCCATAGCCCAGTTCCGGCGGTATCGTCAGCTTGCGCCGCCCGCCGACACCCATGCCCTGAACGCCCTCGTCCCAGCCGCGAATGACGTACCCGGCGCCAAGGGCGAATTCAAAAGGCTCGTTGCGGTCCTTGCTCGAATCGAATTTCACACCGTCTGTCAGCCAGCCGGTGTAATGCACGGAAACGGTGTGGCCGATGGCGGCCACGTTGCCGTGACCGACAGTCAGCTCTTCGTAGATCAGCCCGCTCGGGGTGGTGGTGGTCTGGCTCATGCTTGGATCCTTTCAGTGAAAATCAATCTGCCTTGCGTCGTGCGGCAAACCGCTTGCGGAATTTCTCCAGCTTGGGCGCCACGACGTATTGGCAATAGGGTTGCTCGGGATGATGACGAAAATAGGAATGATGACCGGCCTCGGCCGGGAAGAATGCTGCGGCCGGCATCAGCTCGGTGACCACCGGCGCCCCGAAAGCATCGGTGGCGGCAAACTGGTCGAGGAGTGCCTGCGCCTGGGCATGCTGCTGCGGCGAATGGAAATAGATCGCCGAACGATATTGCGTACCGACATCATTGCCCTGACGATTCAGGGTCGTCGGATCATGAATGGCAAAAAATATTTCCAGTATCTCTGGATAGCGAATCTGCGCCGGCGCAAAAGTCAGTTGTACCACTTCGGCGTGCCCGGTCGTGCCCGAGCAGACACTCTGATAATCGGGGTGGGGTGTTTCCCCGCCGGCATAACCGGGGACCACCTCGATCACGCCGGCGACCTCTTCAAACACTGCTTCCAGACACCAGAAGCAGCCGCCTGCCAGCGTTGCCCGTTCGAGTTCGCCCGCAGACCGGTCAGTCGCCATGATAGGCCGTCACGCGCTCCACTTCGTTTTTCGAACCGAGGATGACGGCGACCCGCTCATGCAGCCCGCCTGGCTGGATATCAAGAATGCGGCCATGTCCATTGGTCGCAGCACCTCCGGCCTGCTCGACGATAAAGGACATGGGGTTTGCCTCATACATCAGGCGCAACTTGCCGGCTTTCTTCGGGTCCCGTGCATCCTTCGGATACATGAAAATGCCGCCGCGTGTCAGGATGCGATGGACATCGGCCACCATGGAAGCCACCCAGCGCATATTGAAATCGCGCTGGCGCGGGCCGGTCTTGCCCGCCAGCAATTCGTCGATATAGCGGCGCACCGGCGGCTCCCAGAAACGCATGTTGGAGGCATTGATGGCGAACTCCCCGGTATCCTCGGGAATGCGCAGATCGGTTTGCGTCAGGATGAAACTGCCACTCTCGCGATCCAGCGTGAAGCAGGCGACGCCCTGCCCCAGGGTCAGGACCAGCAGGGTCGAAGGGCCATACACCGCGTAGCCAGCGCAGACCTGTTTATTCCCCGGCTGCAGGAAGGCCCGGTCATCGGGGTCGCCCGCCCCTTCCGGGCAGCGCAAAACAGAAAAGATGGTGCCGACGGAAATATTCACGTCGATGTTGCTGGAGCCATCGAGCGGATCGAACAGCAGCAAATATTCGCCACGCGGAAAGCGATGCGGTATCTGGTGTGGAAGATCCATCTCCTCCGAGGCCATGGCGGCAAGATGTCCGCCCCATTCGTTGGCCTCGAGCAGGATTTCGTTGGAGATCACATCGAGTTTTTTTTGTGCCTCGCCCTGGATGTTCTCGCTGCCGGCCCCCCCCAGCATGCCTGCCAGATCACCCTTGCCGATGGCAATCGAGATCGCCTTGCAGGCGCGCGAGACGACTTCGATGAGCAGGCGCAGATCGGCATTGATCCAGCCTGTCTGACGTTCCTGCTCGATGAGATACTGCATGAGTGTGACGCGACGCATCGAATGCTCTCCTGGTCTCCTGATCTGTTTCGGAGTGCAATTATCCCGGTTTCCGATTATTCGCGCACAGCAAGACCGCCCATTCCGGGTAAACAACTGGCACCGCAAGGCACGGCCGGCTGACTGATAGAATATGCGCCATCCGGAATTTTTCTATGCATGTCATCATTCTTGGCGCGGGCTTGATCGGAGTGACCAGTGCCTGGTATTTGCGTCAGGCGGGCCATGCCGTCACGCTCATCGACCGCCAGCCCGCCGCAGGCCTTGAAACCAGCTTCGCCAACGGCGGGCAAATCTCGACGAGTCACCCGGAACCCTGGGCAAACCCGGGGGCACCGGCACAAATTGTGCGCTGGCTCGGCCGGGAAGATGCCCCGCTTCTGTTCCGCCCGCGACTGGACTGGCAGCAATGGTCCTGGGGGCTGCGCTTCCTCTTCGAATGCCTGCCCCGGCGCGCAACACGCAATACCGCCCGAATCGCCCGGCTCGCCCTGCACAGTCACCGCTGCCTGGCTGCATTGCGCACCGAAACCGGCATCGACTATGACCGCCTGGGCAGAGGCATCCTGCATCTTTTCTTTACGCCGCATGAGTTCTCCCGGGCCGCCCTGCGCGCCCGATTGCTGCAGGAATTCGGCATACGTGCCAACGTTCTGGATGCCTCCGCATGCATCGATCTTGAGCCCGCCCTGACCCACTCGAAACGACCCTTTCAAGGTGGCCTGCATGCACCAGAGGACGAGACGGGTGACGCGTTCAAGTTCACACAGAATCTCGCCCGCTTCTGTCAGGAGAGGGGCGTGAATTTCAGCTTTGCGCAAACCATCGAATCGTTTCGCTGCCGCAGCGACCGGATCGATGGAATCTGGGTGCAGGACGAGAAGGCCGGGCGGCGCCTTCTTCAAGGCGATGCCTATCTGCTCGCGGCCGGCAGTTACAGTCCGCTGCTTGCCAGAACCGCAGGCGAGAATCTCCCCGTCTATCCAGTCAAGGGTTATTCGGTCACGCTGCCACTGGAAGACGGCACCTGCGCGCCCTGCGTCAGCATCACCGACGAATCGCGACGCATCGTCTATTCGCGGCTGGGCAATCGGCTGAGGATTGCCGGCACCGCCGAGCTGACCGGCTATGCGCCCCGAATCAACCCTGCGCGCTGTGAAGCCATCCTCAAGCGCGCCCGCGAATTGTTCCCGCAACTCGGTACGACCGGTGCGGCTGAATACTGGGCCGGATTGCGACCGGCAACACCGGGCAATGTTCCCATCATCGGCCGCAGCCGCTTCGGCAACCTTTTTTACAATACCGGACACGGCACACTCGGCTGGACGCTGGCCTGCGGCTCCGCACAGGTCATCGCCGACCTGATCGACGGGAAACCGCCCGCAATCGACTTTCCTTTCTGGCGACTATAATGCCGATATGCCGCGCCCTCTGCCCATCGCCCTGTTTGCATCACTGCTCGCTGCGCCCGCCAGCGGCCAGGTGAGCTATTGCAAGGACATCGGTCACGGCAAGACCTATTGCAGCGGAGGAACGATCATCCAGCAGCATGGGAGAACAACCATCATTTCCGGCGGGCAGACAGACTTTCAGCCCTATAACAATCCGCCCAACCCCTTGCTGAACCCGGGAAGCGGCTTGCCCACCCTGGCCGCCCCTTACAGTCCGGCAGGCACCCAGGGGATGCTGATCGATCATCCTCCGGCAACGACTCTCCAGCCTCTCCTGCCGGCGGCTCCCGCGTCCCCGGCTCTTGTCGTACCGCAAACCCGCTACCATGGCGACCATCCGGGAAAATACCGGGGGCATCAGGTCTGTCACCAGTTCGGCAACACCCTCGTCTGCAACTGAGCTGATTCAATTCCGGTCAGGGCGGCGCCCGACGGAACACGCCGGGCGAGGTGATGCGCGGAAACCCGATAATGACGATTTGCAGTACTGCCACGAATCGGGCAGGGAACCGGGCGGAACGTGCAGTGGAGCGGGTGAAGGGAATCGAACCCTCGTATGCAGCTTGGGAAGCTGCCGTTCTACCATTGAACTACACCCGCGAACGGCGCCATTCTACCTGCTAGAATTGCGCCATGGAAATCAGCGTGAATGGCCGGACGCGCCGTCTTGAACACCCTCTGACCGTGGCCGAACTGCTGCGCGACTTGGCCCTCGAGGGCAAACGCCTCGCGGTGGAGAGAAACGGCGAGATCGTGCCGAAAAGCCACCACGCTGCCGCGCGACTCGCCGAAGGCGATCGCATCGAAATCGTCGTCGCCGTGGGTGGCGGCTAATCAGGCTCCGTCATGAACGATCCTCTTCTCATCGCCGGCAAGGCGTACGCTTCGCGCCTGCTCGTCGGCACCGGCAAATACAAGGATTTCGAGCAGACACGTGCGGCCATCGAAGCATCGGGCGCGCAAATCGTCACTGTGGCGATCCGCCGCACCAACATCGGCCAGGAGCCCGGACAGCCGAATCTGCTCGACTATCTGCCGCCTGCGCACTACACGCTGCTGCCCAATACCGCCGGTTGCTATACGGCGGAAGACGCCGTGCGCACGCTGCGCCTGGCGCGCGAACTGCTCGACGGCCACGATCTGGTCAAGCTCGAAGTTCTCGGTGACGCGCACACCCTGTTTCCCGACATGCCGCAAACACTCAAGGCCGCCGAAACACTGGTGAAGGACGGCTTCAAGGTGATGGTGTATTGCACCGACGATCCGATCCAGGCCAGGCGGCTGGAAGAGCTCGGTTGCGTCGCGGTGATGCCGCTCGCCTCCCTCATCGGCTCGGGCATGGGTATCCTCAATCCGTGGAACCTGCGTCTGATCATCGACAATGCGAAAGTACCGGTGCTGGTCGATGCCGGCGTCGGCACCGCCTCCGATGCGGCGATCGCCATGGAACTCGGTTGCGATGGCGTGCTGATGAACACCGCCATTGCCAGCGCACAGGACCCGGTGCTGATGGCCTCGGCCATGAAGAAGGCCGTCGAGGCCGGGCGTGAAGCGTATCGTGCCGGGCGTATGCCAAGAAAGCTGTATTGCGCTTCACCCAGTTCCCCCCCGGTCGGGCTGATCGGCAAGGGCTGATCAGCAGGTGATCAGGCAGGCGTGTTCTTTCAGCAGACGCGCCAGTTCATCCGCCGGCAGCGGTCGGGAAAATAGAAAGCCCTGCATTTCGTCGCAGTTGGATTCAATCAGAAACAAACGCTGCTCTTCCGTCTCGACACCTTCGGCGACGACCGACAGCCCCATGCTGTGCGCCAGTGCGATCACCGAGCGCGTGATGATCATGTCGTCGGTATCGGCGGGGATGTCACGCACAAAGGAACGATCCACTTTCAGGCAATCGACCGGAAAACGCTTCAGCACGGCCAGTGACGAATGACCGGTACCAAAATCATCAATGGCGAGGCGCACGCCAATCTGGCGCAAAGCGTCGAGGGTGGCAATGGCATGCTCGACATTGTGCATGACCATGCTCTCGGTAATCTCCAACTCCAGATATTCGGGCAGGAAATCCGGCTGATCGACCAGCGCGCGCACCCGGTCGACCAGATCGGCCTGCTGAAACTGGCGCGGCGAGAGATTCACGGCGATGCGTGGCGCGGGCAGGCCTTCCTCATGCCATAGCCGCCATTGCCGGCAGGCACGCGCGATGACCCATTCGCCCACTTCGAGGATCAGGCCGGTTTCCTCGAGGATCGGAATGAACTTGCCGGGCGGCACCAGGCCGTGCTCCGGGCTGCGCCAGCGCAACAGCGCTTCGACCCCGGTGATCGTGCCTGCACGCAGATCCAGTTTGGGCTGGTAGTGCAGCTCATACTGATCACGTTCGAGCGCGTGGTGCAGCTCCGCACCGACTTCCAGCCAGTCGGCGGCGGCGCGGTTCATTTGCTCGTCGTAGAAACGGAACTGCCCGCGCCCGGCCTGTTTGGCGGCATACATCGCCTTGTCGGCCGCCATCAGGAGCGATTGCATATCCTGACCGTCTTTCGGATAGACCGCGAATCCCAGGCTCGCCCCGGGAACGATCTCGCGTCCGCACAGGGTCATCGCCGGCGTGAGCGCATCGAGCAGCTTCTGTGCGACGATATTGGCGTCCTCGGCGCGCGTCAGGTCGGTGAGCACGATAACGAATTCATCCCCCCCCTGGCGCGCGACGGTGTCGCAGCGGCGCAGGCTGCCGGAGAGGCGATGCGCGATTTCCTTCAACAGTTCGTCGCCGGCATCGTGACCGAGGGTGTCGTTGATCAGCTTGAAGCGATCAAGATCGACGAAGCCCACCGCCATCAGGCTCTCGCTGCGACTGGCGTGCGCCAACGCCTGGCCAAGGCGGTCGTTGAGCAGGTTGCGATTGGGCAGGCCGGTAAGGTTGTCAAAACTCGCCATGTCGGCCAGCTTCTGCTCGAAACCCTTGCGCTCCGAGATGTCCTGCAAAGTCCCTGTCATGCGCAGGGGGCCGGTGTCGTGGTATTCCATCTCGACGATGGTGCGCACCCAGCGCATCTCGCCGTCGGTGCGCAGAACCCGGTAATCCAGCTCGGCCGACAGGGCGTCGCCATTGAGCACGGCGCCGAGCTTTTCCTTGAGCAGGGCGTGGTCTTCCGGATGAGTATGTTTGAGTGTCAGCGCATTGCTCGGCGCCACCTCGTAGGGCTCGTAGCCGAGGATATGAAAAGCCTCTTCCGACCACTGCAGAATCTCGTTGCGGATATCCCACTCCCAGCTGCCGACATGGGCGAGGGATTCGGCACGACCGAGCAGGGCTTCGTTGCGCCGCAGCGCGGCCTCCGCCTCGTTGCGCGCCTGTTCGGCGCGCAACTTCACCGTGGCGCTGGCGACATCGCTGACCAGTTCGCCAATGCGCAGGCTCTCCGCTTCGCCAAAGGTGTCGTTACGGGCGTAGATGACGAGTACGCCTTCGCACTGGTGGTCGATGACAAGCGGATAGGCACCACAGGCATGCACTCCCAGCGCCAGGGCCCGGTCGCGCCAGGCGCTGTAGAGCGGATCTTTCTGCACGTCGTGGATCAGGCTGGGCCTGCCTTCACGCCAGGCGCGACCGACGACACCCTGGCCACCCGGATGATTCTCGTCGGCACTCACTCCTCCCGCATCGAAAGGTGCGCTTATCTTCGGTTCGCCGGAGCCAACGCGCAGCCGGAACAGCTTTGTGGCGTCCGGCTTGCCGGTGATGCCGGCATACAGATAGCCGCCGGTCCCCGCGAGGACATCGCACACACGCTGCAGCAGATCGATTTCCGAATCGGCCTTGCGCATCGACCGGCTGACGGCCGAATGCAACTGCAGCGCGCGGTTGGTGCGCTTCAGTTCGGTTTCCCGCCGGATGCGGTTGGTGATGTCCTGGGCCGAGCCGACCAGGCGGATGATGCGGCCTTCCTGCCGCTCGGCCTCGCACATCATGTGCACATGATGGATGCTGCCATCGGGCCAGACCACACGATGATCGATATTCAAGCTGCTCACCTGGCCGTTGATGATGGTTTCGATGTCGTGTTTGACGCGATCATGATCCTCTGCATAGGTGCGCGTGAGCACCGAGCTCTGCCGGGGCTCGAATTGTCCTGGCTCGCAGCCGAAGATGCGGAACATCTGGCTCGACCAGCGCATCTTGCGGGCGACCAGATCCCATTCCCAGCTGCCAACGCGGGCGATCTGTTGCGCACGCTCGAGCAGGGCTTCACTGCGCCGCAAAGCGGTTTCGCCGCGCTCGCGTTCGCACGCTGCACGCAGCAGGTCGATGCCGTGGCCGATGTCGGTGGCCAGATTACCCAGCAGGACACACTCTTCCTCGCCGAAGGCATTGGCACTGGCGGCATGGATGGCGACGACCGCACCGTGCTGGCCTGCGATCTGCAGCGGAAAGGCGGCGACACTGACAAAGCCGTGTGCCAGCTGTTTCTCCCGCCAGGCGGGCAGGGGCGTGTCGTCCAGATCGGGACGCACAATGACCGGCATCTGGCGGCAGATGGCCTGCCCAGCCGGACTGCGGCCCTGCGGCGTCTCGCCCCAGCTGGCATTCATGTTGTCCAGATAACCCTCCCCGGCACCATTCCAGGCGACCGGATAGATGCTCTTGTCCGCATCGTTCTCGGCATAGCCGATAAAGACAAAGCGATAGCCGCCGACCTCGATGATGATGCGGCAGATCGCCTGCAGCAATTCGATCGGGTCGTCGGCACGGCGCATGACCTGACCGGCCTCGGTGAGCAGGTGCAGTGCACGCTGGATACGCCGCAGCTCTGTCTCCTGGGCCGCTTTTTCGCTGATGTCCTCGACAAAGATCGTCAGGGCCGGGCCGTCTGGCGTGCTGCGTGCGCCGATGTTCAGGTTGGCGAGAAATTCGCTGCCGTCCTTGCGCAAGGCAAGCATCCGTTCGTTCTGATGAAGGTGGTCACTGCCAAGCTGATCAACAGCGCGATTCCTTTTGCGCACATGCTCGTCGCGCAAGCGTTCGGGCACCAGCTGCTCGAGCCGCATGCCGACGAGCTCGCCAGGGGTATAGCCGAACAGTTCCTCGGCGCGGCACGAGGCAAAGCCGATGACACCCGTTCTGTCGGTGACGATCAGTCCTTGCGGCGCGGCGTCGACGATGGTGCGGTAGTCGATCGCCAGCTGCTGGCGATCGTTCTCGACCCACCACAGGCGCCGTCGGGCATTCCAGACCAGGGCGGCAAAGGCGGCAAACCCCAGGGCAACGAAGAGCAGGATCGGCGTGCCCAGATAAAACCGTGCATGGGCGTTCTGCCAGCGCAGGACGAGTGCCAGCAGCAGAAGCAGCACGGCAATCAGGGCGGCGGTACGCATGACGGCACGGGCATTCGAGGAGGATGACATGGCGATGATCTCGGCCTTTTCTTTACGCAAAGAGTCCCGGAAGCTAGACTGCCTGCCTCATTTATCGGGGCTTTGCGCGAAATCTTTAGGGTGCGACGCCGTTTGCAATCCATCGCCACCATGACAACGACTCATCCAAGACCGATCCGCAGCTACGTCCTGCGCCAGGGGCGCCTGTCCGAGGCCCAGGCACGCGCCCACCGCACACTGTTGCCGCAATTCGGTATTTCTTTTGCAAATCAGCTAATTGATTTGAATGCGGCGTTCGGACGCGCCGCGCCGAAAATCCTCGAAATCGGCTTTGGCATGGGCGAGACGACGGCAACGATTGCTGCGGCGCAACCAGAAAAAGATTTTCTCGGCATCGAAGTCCATACGCCCGGTGTGGGCAGCCTGCTCAAGCTGGTCGAAGCACAGGGCCTGGGCAATCTGCGCCTGATCCAGCACGATGCGGTCGAGGTACTGCAGGCCATGATCGCACCGGCTTCCCTGGACGGCATCCACATCTTCTTTCCCGATCCCTGGCCGAAGAAGCGCCACCACAAGCGCCGTCTCGTCAGCACTGACTTTGTCGCCCTGCTGGCAAACCGGCTGAAGCCGGGCGGTTACCTGCACCTGGCCACCGACTGGGAAGAATATGCCGCGCACATGCTGGCGGTGCTCGACGCCGAGCCGCTGCTGGAGAATACCGCGACCGGCTATGCACCGCGCCCCGCTTACCGCCCGCTCACCCGCTTCGAGACGCGCGGTCTCAGGCTCGGCCACGGTGTCCGCGACCTCGTATTCAGGAAGGGTCGGGCAGAAACAACTGCAGCAGATCGTTGAGGAAGTGCCGCCCGTGTGCGCTCGCCACGAGGCGGTCGCGCCGCGCGTCAAGGAGATGCTTCGCCCGCGCCATCTCCAGCGATGCCTTGATGGCGGACAGGGGCAGGCCGGTCCGTTCGGTGAAGAGCGGTGCGGCAACCCCCTGCACCAGCCGCAGGGCATTCATCATGAATTCAAAGGGCAGGTCGCGGTAGTCGACATCATGTGCTTCCTGCACCGCCTCCCCGCGCTCGACGCCTTCCATATAGGCCTGCGGATGCCGCCGCTTGACGATGCGGCGGATGCCCTCGTGCGAAGAGAGCTTGCCATGCGCGCCGGCGCCAATGCCCAGATAGTCGCCGAACTGCCAGTAATTGAGGTTGTGGCGGCATTCGGCGTGCTTGCGGGCAAAGGCGGAAATCTCGTAATGCCGATAGCCGTGCGCGGCGAGCGTCTCTTCGACCGCATCCTGCATCTGCGCGGCCAGGTCGGCATCGGGCAGTGGCGGCGGCGCACGGTGAAAAGCGGTATTCGGCTCCAGCGTCAGATGATAGGCCGACAGGTGCGGCGTGCCCAGGCGGGCTGCTTCGCGAATGTCGGCGCGGGCTTCTTCCAGCGTTTGTTGCGGCAGGGCGTACATCAGGTCGAGATTGACGTTGTCAAAGTGCGCGAGGGCCAGCGTGACGGCACGGCGCGCATCGTCCGCGTCATGGATGCGCCCGAGTGCGGCGAGGTGGCGTGCGTTGAAACTCTGCACACCGATCGACAGGCGGTTCACGCCGGCTGCGCGATAGCCGGCAAAACGCGCGGTCTCCAGTGTGCCGGGATTGGCTTCCAGTGTGATCTCGGCACCGGGCAGCAAAGTCAGTCGTGCACGGACGGCGCAAAGGAGCGTGTCCACCGACTCGGGCGTGAGCAGGCTGGGCGTGCCGCCGCCGATGAAGAGGCTGACCACCGGGCGGCCCCACATCAACGGCAGCGATTGCTCGATGTCGGTGATCAGCGCCGCCAGATAGCGCGCCACGGGAACCTCTGCACGCACCGCATGCGAGTTGAAGTCGCAATATGGGCACTTCTGCACGCACCAGGGAAAGTGCAGGTAGAGCGACAGCGGTGGCAGACTGGAGAGCCGCCCCGGCGGGGCGACAGTGTCTGCGGCAGACAGCGGATTCATGCGCAGACGTCAGAGCGCCGTGCGCAGGCGTGCGGCCAGCGCCTGAAACGCCATGGCGCGATGACTGACGGCGTTCTTCCGTTCGGCCGCCAGTTCGGCCGAAGCGCAGCCCAGAGCAGGCACATGGAACAGCGGATCGTAGCCAAAGCCTCCTGTGCCGCGCGGTGCGGCAAGAATCTCTCCGTGCCACTCGCCTTCGGCGATGAGAGGTTGCGGATCATCCGCCGCCCGCAGCAGCACCAGCACGCAGACATAGTGCGCACGACGGTCGGTTTTCCCCGCCAGCGCGGTCAGCAGCCTGGCGTTGTTGCGTGCGTCGCGCGTGGCGCGGTCGCCGTCCTTGCCGGCATAGTAGGCGGAGTGCACGCCCGGTTCGCCGCCCAGCGCCGGCACGCACAGGCCGGAGTCGTCGGCCAGCGCCGGCAGACCGGTGAGACGCGCGGCATGGCGTGCCTTGGCCAGCGCATTCTCGATGAAGGTGTCGTGCGGCTCTTCCGCCTCGGCAATATCGAAAGCCGACTGCGGCAGCACCTCGATGACAAAGGGGGCGAGCAGCGCGGCGAATTCGCGCAGTTTGCCCGGGTTGTTGGAGGCGAGGACGAGTTGTTTCATGGGGCAGTCGGGGCAATGTACCTGACGGCATGCCGGTGCTGGAACGGGCCGTCGTTTGTCGCCACGATATTTTTGATCTCCGGATTCACTTGTGCCTTAATGTCTGTTCACAATTTTGTCTTGTCAGTGCGAACGGATCTTTCCGGGCGCAGGGCAAGGCGCGGTGGCGAAGGCAGTCGTTATTCTACGGCGGGGCGCCGCGATGCAGTGATATGCGCGCAGCTGTGCACCAGGAAAGGCCCATTCCCTCCGGGTTGCTCACAGTAACAGGTCACCCATTCCAAAGTCAGTCCTGGCAGGACGGCGATACATACCCCAGGAATGCTTGAAGGGTTATCGGCCTCTGCTTGGCGCCGTTACGCCAGAACTGACTTTTGCTTCGCGATGAGTTGGGCGATGCCACGCTCGGCCAGTGCCAGCATGACGTCAAGTTCGGTGCGGCTGAAGGGCACGCCCTCGGCCGTGCCCTGCACTTCGATGAGGCCGCCGCCTTGTGTCATCACCACGTTCATGTCGGTGTCGCAGGAGGAATCTTCCGGGTAGTCGAGGTCGAGCACCGGCAGGCCGTCGTAGATGCCGACGGAGACGGCGGCGACCAGCTCGCGCAGCGGGTGGCGCGCGATGGCGCCCTCGGCGACGAGCTTCGAGAAGGCGTCGTGGGCGGCGACGCAGGCGCCGGTGATGGAGGCGGTGCGCGTGCCGCCGTCGGCCTGCAGCACGTCGCAGTCGATCTGCACGGTGCGCTCGCCGAGCGCCTCGAGGTCGGTGACGGCGCGCAGGCTGCGCCCGATCAGGCGCTGGATCTCCAGCGTGCGCCCGCTCTGTTTTCCCTTGGCTGCCTCGCGCGCGCTGCGCGTGTGCGTCGCGCGCGGCAGCATGCCATATTCGGCGGTGAGCCAGCCCTGGCCCTTGCCACGCAGGAAGCCAGGCACACCCTCCTCGACACTGGCGGTGACGAGCACTTTCGTATCGCCGAATTCCGCCAGCACGGAGCCTTCGGCGTGGCGGGTGAAGTGGCGTGTGAGGGTGATGCGGCGCAGCTCGTCGGCGCGGCGCCCGCTCGCTCGGGTGATCGTCATGCAGCCTCCGCCGGGCTGCCCCGGGGAAACAGCGGACCAAGCGCATGGAGCGGGCAAGGCCCGCGCACGATCATCGCCCCCGCCCTCGGGGCGGGGAATGGGGGGTGGGTGGTCATTTCGAATATTTCTTGATGGCGGCGTTGATTTCCTGGATGGCGCGCTCGATATCCTCGTCGGAGAGGTTGGGCATCGGCTGCGCGCCCTTGCGCGCCTTGGCGAAGGCTTCCATCTGGGTGGTGAAGGAGTCGACCGGCATGGTCTGGGTGGAGACGCTGCCGAGCGAATCCTCGGTATAGCTGTCTTCCCAGCGGATGGCAATCACCGAAAGATTATCGGCATTGCTGCCACCGCGCGTCTCGGCCTGGTTGAGCAGCGCCGGCACGGCCTGCACGACGTTGCCGGTGGTCAGGGCGCGCGGGATGATGTCCTTGGGCAACGGCCCCCAGACACCGTCCGAGCAGAGCAGGATGACATCGCCGGTCATCAGCGGCGTACGTTTGGAAAAATCGATCTGCGGTGCATTGACGCCGCCCAGACAACTGAAAATACGGTTGCGCGCCGGGTGATGAATCGCATCGTCCGGGGTGATGAGTCCGTCATCGACCATGCGCTGCACACGCGAATGATCGCGTGTCTGATGCAGGATGCGCCCGCCGCGAATGATGTACAGGCGCGAATCGCCAGCATGTGCCCAGTAGGCGATCGAATCCTGCACAATGCAGGCAACGCAGGTGGTGCGCGGTGCTTCGGCCAGGAAGCGGTCGGCGGCATAGTCGAGAATGGCGTGATGAGCATTGCCAAGTGCGCTGGAGAGAAACAGCAAAGGGTCTTTCAGCTGCGGTTTGGCCTCGCGCTGGAAAGCCTCCGTGATGTACTGCACGGTAATCTGCGCAGCCACCTCTCCGTCGAGATGGCCGCCCATGCCGTCGGCCACCACCATCAGCAGCGCATCGCGCGAATAGCTGTATGCGATCCGGTCTTCGTTGGTGGGCCGCTTGCCGGGCCTGCTTTCCTGGTAGATGGTGAATTTCATCCGGTATTCACTTGATCAGCGATTTGACTTTCTTGCGCAGGTGGCCGAGCAGGGTTCGCCGTGGCACGCTGCGCTCCTTGTTGGCCAGCGCCTTTTGCAGGGTAAAAACACTTTGCGGGCGTTCCAGGTAGTTGAGCTGCATACACCAGTCGACCGTCTCGAGAAGCTGGCGCGAGAAGCGGTCTGGCCAGCGCTTGGTGGCGGGCATCAGCTGATCGCGCTCGATGCGTTGATCGGCCGCCTGTGGCGCTGCAGCCGCCATGCAGGCATACATGCTGGCACCGATGGCGTAAATATCGGTCCATGGTCCAAGCAGTTCGCGGCGCGCGGTGTTGTACTGTTCGGGAGCGGCAAAGCCCGGAGTGTACATCGGCTTGAGCAACGGCGTATCGGTCGACAAGGTCTGCCGGGCGGCGCCAAAGTCGATGAGTACCGGCTGGCCATCGTTGCGCAGATAAATGTTCGATGGCTTGATGTCCAGATGCAGCAGCTTGCGCGTATGCACCTCGCGCAGGCCGTTCAGGAGGCGGGCGAAAACAGTGCGGATGAAACTCTCGCGAATCGCCTCCTTGTGTTTCTGGATGTGCTCCTGCAAAGTGCGCCCGCGCTCGTAATGCATCACCATGTAGACCGTCTCGTTGGCGCGAAAGAAGTTTTGCACGCGCACCACGTTCGGATGGGAAATCTTCGCCAGGGCGCGGCCTTCCTCGAAGAAACATTTCATGCCGTAGCGGAAGGTGGCGACATTCTCCTCCGCAATCGAGGGCAGGGCATCGCCTTCGGCACGCAGCGCCAGCGAATTGGGCAGGTATTCCTTGATCGCAACGGGCACATCATCCTTGTCGTAGGCCAGATAAACGATGGAAAAACCACCGAGCGAGAGCTGACGTTCGATGCGATATTCCTCGAGCTGGTAACCGGGCGGCAGGGGAACGTTGGCTTGGGTTGGCATGGGCAGGCGCCCGGCAGAGGATCAGGTTAAGATATGCTCCGAATTGTCTTTATTTATTGTCGGACTGTAAAGCGCCGGCGCAGGAAAACAGCATCATGATCCATAGTATGACCGGTTATGCCGCCCAGATGCACGACTTTGGCGCGGGCGTCCTCCATCTCGAGCTGCGTACGGTCAATTCCCGCTATCTCGACATGAATTTTCGCATCGGCGAGGAGCTGCGCCTGGTCGAACCGACCCTGCGCGAACTGATCTCCGGCCGGATCGGCCGTGGCAAGGTGGAGTGCCGCCTGAACCTGCTGGCGACCGCCACAATGCCGCGCGAGACCACCCTGAACCACCCCTTGCTTGCCCGGCTGGCCGACTGGCAGGCCGGTGTGCGCGCGCAGTTGCCCGAGGCGGCTCCCCTGTCGGTTGCCGAGGCACTGCGCTGGCCGGGCATGCTCGGCGACGAGCGGCTGGATGCCGAGACCTTGCAGACCGAATGCAGCCGGCTTGCGCGCGTGGCGCTCGATGAACTGCTCGCCACGCGCGCGCGCGAGGGCGAAAAGCTTGGTGCGATGATTCTCGACCGGGTCGCGGGCATGCGCGCACTGGTCGCACGTGCCGCGCCGCTCCTGCCGCAGGCGCTGGTCGACTATCAGGAGCGCCTCGCTGTCCGGCTGCGCGAGGCGGCGGCGAGCCTCGATGAAGAGCGCATCCGCCAGGAAATCGGCCTGTATGCCACACGCATCGATGTGGCCGAAGAGCTCACCCGGCTAACCGCCCACCTCGACGAGGTGGCGCGCGTCATCGACAAAGGCGGCGCGATCGGCAAACGGCTTGATTTTCTCATGCAGGAGCTCAATCGCGAAGCCAACACCCTGGCCTCCAAATCGGTGTCCTCGCAGATCACCTCCATTGCCGTCGACATGAAACTGCTCATCGAACAGATGCGCGAGCAGATCCAGAATTTAGAATGAAGAATCAGGCCGTCGCATGACGGTGCAGAAAACCCAGCAAAGCCCCTATCCACGGGGCTTTTTCATTTTAAGCCGTTGCATAAAGAATCAGGGGGGTGCAGAATATACGTGCACCCAAACGTGCACCCAAGCTAGAAAACGGCGGAAAACTTGGGTACACGAGCCAATGCGAGAACACGCCGCAAGGCTCCACTTATCCTCCCGGAAATTCTGTCCAAATGAACGGGGCCGGCTCTCACCACCATATACAGGGCTCGGATACCCTCTCCGGGCCCTTTTTCTTGCTCGAAATCCGGTAAGTGTGTCCGTGCTGGATGTGCATAAAAAAGCCCCTTGATAC
>CAZSHO010000007.1:0-146785 GCA_964607005.1 uncultured Rhodocyclaceae bacterium | reverse complement strand
CCACCTTCAGCAAGGGCGTCGTCGTGCCGGAGCTGATCTACGTCGCCTTCCAGGGAGCTTTCGCCGCCATCACCTGCGGCCTGATCGTCGGCGCCTTTGCCGAGCGCATCCGGTTTGCCGCGGTGCTCGCCTTCATGGCGCTGTGGTTTACCTTCAGCTATATCCCGATCGCCCACATGGTGTGGTTCTGGACCGGGCCGGACGCCATCACCGATGCGGCAACGCTGCTGACGGAAACGGCCAAGGGCGGCTGGCTGTTCCGCCAGGGCACACTCGATTTTGCCGGTGGCACGGTGGTGCACATCAGCGCCGCGGTGGCCGGCCTGATCGGCGCCTGGCTGATCGGCAAACGCATCGGCTATGGGCGCGAATCGATGGCGCCGCACTCGCTCACGACCACCATGATCGGCGCCTCGCTCCTGTGGTTCGGCTGGTTTGGCTTCAATGCCGGCTCGGCTCTCGAAGCCAACGGCACCGCGGCACTGGCGTTCGTCAATACCTGGGTGGCCGCGGCCAGCGCGACCTTGTCCTGGATGTGGGCCGAGTGGATGCTCAAAGGCAAGCCTTCCATGCTGGGAGCCGCCTCCGGCGCCGTGGCGGGCCTGGTGGCGATCACGCCAGCGTGCGGTTTCGTCGGTGTTCAGGGTGCCATCGTCATCGGCCTCGCGGCCGGAGTCTTCTGTCTGTGGGGCGTGAATGGGCTCAAGCGCCTGCTCGGTGCCGACGATGCGCTCGATGTCTTCGGCGTGCACGGCGTGGGCGGCATCCTCGGGGCGTTGCTTACGGCCGTTTTCGCCGCGCCGCGCCTGGGCGGCAGCGGCGTCTTCGATTATGTCGCCAACCGGGCGAGTGCCGATTACTCGATCCTCGATCAGCTCCTCGTCCAGTCCATCGGTGTCGGCACGACCATCGTCTGGTCGGGCATCGTGTCCTTTGCCGCCTTCAAGCTCGTTGATCTGCTGATCGGTCTGCGCGTGCCGGAGGAACAGGAGCGCGAGGGACTCGACATCACTTCGCACGGCGAGAGTGCCTACCACCGTTGAATTGAATCCTTCCATGAGGGGCATCTTCGATACGCTGTCGTTGTTTCCGCTGCCGTTTTGTTTTCTGCATGAACGCGCTACAGTAGGCGTGCAAAGCAGCGGAGGCCGACATGGCAAAAACCAGGATCGAACGCGACACGATGGGCGAGGTGATGGTGCCGGCACAGCGCTTGTGGGGCGCCCAGACACAGCGCAGCCTCGAGCATTTTGACTTCCCCGGCGAGCGCATGCCGCTCGCACTGATCTACGCTCTGGCGCACCTCAAGGGTGCGGCCGCAGAAGTCAATCGTCAGCTCGGCCGGCTTGCACCGGAAAAAGCCGGCGCCATCGTCGCAGCGGCCGATGAAGTGCTCGCAGGTGTGCACGATGAGGAATTCCCCCTCGCTGTCTGGCAGACCGGCTCGGGCACGCAGACCAATATGAACATGAACGAAGTGCTGGCCAACCGTGCCTCGCAACTGCTTGGCGGCGAGGCGGGCGAGCGCCGTCTCGTGCACCCGAACGACGAAGTGAATGGCGGCCAATCCTCCAACGATGTCTTTCCGAGCGCCATGCATGTGGCGGCAGTACTCGCCCTCGAAAACGCGCTGCTGCCGGCACTGACGACGCTCAGTCGCACGCTGGCGCGCAAGGCGCGCCGTTTCGCCCCGATCATCAAGATCGGCCGCACCCACCTGCAGGATGCCACACCGCTCACGCTGGGCCAGGAGTTCTCCGGCTACGTCGCCCAACTCACGCACGCGGACGGGGCGATCCGCGCCTGTCTGCCGGCGCTGCGCGAACTGGCGATAGGCGGCACCGCGGTGGGCACCGGGCTCAATACACATCCGCGCTTCGGCACACGCGTTGCCGCCGCGGTGTCGCGCCGCACGCGTACGCGCTTCGTCAGCGCACCCAACAAGTTTGCCGCACTTGCCGGCTGTGATGCGCTGGTGCAGGCGCACGGCGCGATGAAGACGCTGGCAAGCGCCCTCTTCAAGATCGCCAACGACATCCGCTGGCTCGCCTCCGGCCCGCGCGCCGGCCTGGGCGAACTCATCCTGCCGGAGAACGAACCGGGCAGCTCGATCATGCCGGGCAAGGTCAATCCGACGCAGTGCGAATCGCTCACCATGGTCTGCTGCCAGGTGTTCGGCAACGATGTTGCACTTGGCCTGGGTGGTGCTTCGGGCAACTTCGAACTCAATGTCTACCGGCCGCTGGTGATCCGCAATTTCCTGCATAGCGCGTCGCTCCTTGCGCGTGCCTGCAACGGTTTCGAGCGTCACTGCGCGCGCGGCATCGAGCCCAACCGCGCACGCATCGAGCAACTCATGCGCGAATCATTGATGCTGGTCACCGCGCTCAATCGGCATATCGGCTACGATCAGGCCGCCGCCATCGCCAAGCATGCGTATCGCCAGGGCAGCTCGCTGCGCGAAGCGGCGCTGGGGTTGGGGCTGGTCAGCGCGGAAGACTTCGACCGCTGGGTGCGGCCGGAGAAGATGGTATGACAAAGAAACCCGCTTCAACCGCCATGCGTCTGTCTTCCAGACCGGGCGAACCCCGGCCGTTGTGCGAGTGCGAGGAGCATTGAAGTAAAATACGCTGTCTTTGTCGCCAAGCAGCATCCCGACGCGCCCGTAGCTCAGCTGGATAGAGTACTGCCCTCCGAAGGCAGGGGTCGGACGTTCGAATCGTCTCGGGCGCGCCAAATCCTCTACTGCAATCGTCCCCGTCACGGGATGAATTGACCCACGATCGGTATATCCCCTCGCACCTTGTCACATGGTTTGGATGTTGTGTTCCCGGGGGTTGCGCCATTGTGGGCGCCGTACTGCGAGGACTGACTTTTCCAAATGTGCGCGGCTCATGCCTGCAAGGCCTGATCGAGGTCGGCGATCAGGTCGTCGGCGTCTTCGAGGCCGACTGACAGACGCAGCATGGCGTCGCCGATGCCGCGTCGTGCGCGCTCTGCCGGAGTGAGACCGTGGTGCGTGGTGGTGCATGGCTGCGTGACGAGGCTTTCGCTGCCGCCCAGGCTGGGCGCCAGGGCGAAGAGCCGCAGGCGATCGGCGACGCGCGTGGCGGCCGTGCCGTCTCCCTTGACGTCGAGGCTGAGCATGCCGCCGAAGCCGTGCATCTGGCGCCGGGCCAGATCGTGACCGGGGAAGTCGGTGAGACCGGGGTGATAGACGCGTTCGACGCGGGCATGGCGCGCCATGGCCTGTGCGACGGCCAGCGCCGTGGCGTTTTGCCGCTCGACGCGCACCACCAGCGTGTGCAGGCTGCGCGAGAGCAGGGCGGCGGTTTCCGGGGCAAGCATCTGGCCGAGGTTCTTGCGCCAGTTCCAGACCGGGGCGAGCAGATCCTTGCTGCCCATGAGGGCGCCGGCCGTGATGTCGCTGTGGCCGCCCAGATATTTGGTGGCGCTGTGCAGGACCAGATCGGCACCGAGGGCGAGCGGATTCTGGTTGACCGGCGAGGCGAAGGTGTTGTCGACGGCGAGCAGTGCGCCGTGGTGGTGTGCCCGTTCGGCGAGGGCGGCAATGTCGAAGATGTCCATGCGCGGATTGGTCGGTGTTTCGAGAAACACCAGCCCGCAGCCTTCCTTGAGATGTGCTTCGAGCTGCTCGAATTCGTGGCCGAGCAGCAGGTGCGTGCGGATGCCCAGTTGTGGCAGCTGCACGCCGAGCAGCTCGAGCGTGCCGCCGTAGGCATCCCCCAGGCAGACGATGCCGCGCCGGCCGTGGGTGAGGAAAAGGGCTGCTGCGGCGGCCATGCCGGAAGCGAAGCACCAGGACGCTTCGGCGCTTTCGAGCGAGGCGAGTTTTTCTTCCAGGGCAAAGAGCGTCGGATTGAGGCCGTAGCGGGTATAGAGTCCGCCGCGCTTGCGCCCGTCGATGACGTCGAGCACATCAGCGGTGGATTTGAAGCGGAAGGTGGTGGTGTTGTAGACCGGCATGTGCGGTGCGCCGAAGGCATCGTCCGGATCGCCGGCATGGACGCAGCGGGTGGACAGGCCAGTGGATTTTTTATGGTCTTGCATGAGTGTCTCCGGACAAATGTGGGGGCGCCGTCCCGCCACCGCTGACTTTTCAGCCGAGCGCGGAGGTGCAGTGCGGGCAGCGCGTCGCCTTGAGGGGGATGGTGCTCAGGCAGTGCGGGCACGCGTGCGTCTCGGGTTCGGGTGCGGCGGGGAGTTCCTGTCGTTTCAGGCGGTTGATGACCTTGATCGCCATGAAGATGGCGAAGGCGATGATGAAAAAATCGACGATGGTGTTCACGAAGGCGCCGTACTTGAGCAGCGGTGCGCCGGCTTTCTCGGCAGCCTCGAGCGTGTCGAAGCTGCGGCTGCCCAGATTGAGGTAGAGGTGCCTGAAATCGACGCCACCGAGCAGGCGCCCGACCAGCGGCATGACGACATCCTTGACGAGAGAGTCGACAATTTTGCCGAAGGCGCCGCCGATGATGACGCCGACCGCCAGATCGACCGCATTGCCCTTGATGGCAAATTCCTTGAATTCACTGACGATGCTCATGCGCGCGTCTCCTCTCGAACGGGGGTGTTGGACAGCGCGTAAGTGTTGACCGATTTGCGCGAGGACGCAAGCTGCGCATGACAGCGTTCTCTGCTAACCTGAATCACCGGAATCAGCTTTGACTCGGGGGAGACTCATGAAAACCGTGAAAATCATTGCGTTCGTCCTGGGCGGACTGGTCGCGCTGGTGCTGGCGGCGGGCGCCTATCTCGTCGCGAATTTCGATGCCAACAAGTGGAAGGGCGAGATCACCCAGCTGGTGCAGCAGAAGAAACAGCGCACGCTGAAGATCGAAGGCGATCTGTCGCTCTCGCTGTTCCCGTCGATCGCCGTGACGCTGGGCAAGACGACGCTCTCGGAATTCAAGAGCGAGAAGCCGTTTGCTTCCGTTGCGGGCGCGCGCGTCTCGGTCAGGCTGATGCCGCTCCTGTCCAGACAGATCGAGGTGGACACCGTTCGTCTGGACGGCGTCAAGGCACAACTGGTGCGTGACAAAAGCGGGCGTCTGAATATCGACGATCTGCTCTCCAAGGACGAGAGCGAGCCGCCGCTGCATTTCGACATCGCCGGGATCGAGCTGACAAACGGCGAGCTGGGCTGGCGCGACGAAAAGGCCGGGCAGAACATCACGCTCTCGGCGCTGTCGCTCACCACCGGCCGGCTGGCCAATGCCGCCAACGATCACTTCGAGCTCTCGGCGCAGCTTGCCGGCAAGGCGCCGCAGCTGGCAGCGAAATTGACGGCGCAGGGAGAATATCGCTACGACCTCGACAAGAAGAGTTTCGGCGCTACCCGGCTCGACCTGCGCCTGAACGGGGATGTCGCCGGCGTCAAGGCGCTCGACCTGGCCTTGGCGGCTGCCGGTGTGCACCTGGCGGCAGGCGGACAGGTGGCGATCGACCAGCTGGCGTTCTCCGCGCGGGGCACACAGGCCGGTGATGCCTTCGAGGCGAAGCTGGATGCGCCCAAACTGACGCTCGCCGCCGACCAGGCGAGCGGCGCCAACATCACCGCTGCATTGAAGCTCAAGGGTGCGCAGCGGGCGCTCGATGCCCGGCTGACGCTGGCCGGCGTCGAGGGCAAGAGTCCGTTGCTGAAGATCGGCCAGCTCGCCGTCGAACTCGATGCGCGCCAGGGCGAGACCGCGCTGAAGGGCAAGCTTGCCTCACCGCTGACGGCGAATCTTGAAAAACTCACCTTCGATGCACCGGCGATTGCCGGCGAGCTCGATGTCACTCATCCGCAGATGCCGATGAAACACGTGATGCTGCCCTTGAAGGCGGGTGTGCGCGCCGATCTGGCCGCACACAGTGCCAGCGTGCAGGCCGATACGCGTTTTGACGAGAGCCACATCGTCGCCAAGGCGAACCTCACGCGCTTTGCTCCGCTGGCGCTCAATTTCGATCTCGACATCGACAGGCTCAACGTCGACAAATACCTGCCGCCCGGGCCGGCGCCGGCAGCCGGCAAGGAGACCGGCAAGGGTGCGGAAAAGGGTGCGGAAAAACCGGTTGATTTCTCGGCGCTCAAGGATCTCGATGCCAGCGGCGTCATCCGCATCGGCCAGCTGCAGGTCTCGAACATCAAGGCCAGCAATGTGCGTCTCGACATCAGGGCCGCCAACGGCCGGCTCGAGGTCGCACCACTGGCAGCGAATCTCTACGAAGGCAGCCTGAGCGGCGCACTCTCCGTGAATGCCGGCAGCCATCAGGTGGCGCTGAAGCAGACGCTGAACAACGTGAATATCAACCCGCTCATGAAGGATGCCCTCGACAAGGACGCTCTCGAAGGGCGGGGCAATGTTGCCCTCGACGTCACGACAGCCGGCACGACGGTCGTGGCGATGAAGAAGGCCCTGGCAGGCACGGCAAGCCTGAAGTTGCGCGATGGCGCCATCAAGGGCATCAATCTGGCGAAAAAATTCCGCGAGACCAAGGCGCTTTTCGGCGGCCGCCAGGACAGCGTGCAGCAGGCGAGCCAGAGCGAGAAGACCGATTTCTCCGAGCTGTCGGCGAGTTTTCGCATTGCCCGCGGTGTGGCGCACAACGAAGACCTCGAGATGAAATCACCCTTTGTGCGGCTGGGGGGGGCCGGCGACATCGATATCGGCAACGAGCAGATCGATTATCTGGCCAAAGCCAGCGTCGTCGCCACGGCGGCCGGCCAGGGCGGCAAGGAACTCGAACACCTGAAAGGACTCACCGTGCCGGTGCGCCTCACCGGGCCCTTCGACAAGCTGGCCTACAAGATCGAGTTCGGTGCACTGGTGGGCGAAGCCGCCAAGGCCAGGGTCGAGGAGAAGGTGCGCGAAAAAATGGAAGAAAAACTGCTGGGCAAGACGGGTGGCAAATCAGGTGATGGAGCAGGCACCCAGACGACAGACAAGCCTGGCAAGAAATCCGGCGACATCCTCAAAAAACTCTTCAAGTAGTAACCGCCCGGGCCACGGACAGGGCCGCCGATCTGCCACAAAATCGATGCACTCACGGGGCGATCTTTCTTGAAGGTCGGTCCCAAATGGTTTGCAGGGGCACGAGATGCTGAAAAAGGCAGGGGGGCCGCGCATGCTACCATCGCCGCCCTATGGATCCGATCCTTCTGCTGCAGGCCCTGATCCTCGGTGTCGTCGAGGGCCTGACCGAATTTCTGCCGATTTCCTCGACCGGCCACCTGATTCTTGCCGGTGACCTGCTCGGTTTCAACGACGAGCGTGGCAAGCTCTTCGAGATTGTCATCCAGTGCGGAGCGATTCTCGCTGTCTGCTGGGAGTACCGGGCCAGGCTGGGTCGTGTCGCCACCGGGCTGGGCAATGATCCCGATGCGCGCCGCTTCGTTGCCAACCTGGCCATCGCTTTCCTGCCGCTGGCTGTCCTCGGCCTTCTCTTCGGCAAGGCCGTCAAGGCGCATCTGTTTCAGCCGGTGCCGGTGGCGCTGGCCTTCATCGCCGGCGCTTTCGTCATCCTCTGGGCGGAGCGGCGCGATCACATCGTACGCATCCAGACAGTGGACGAGATGACCTGGCGTGACGCCTTGAAACTCGGCTTTGCCCAGGCCTTTGCCCTGATTCCAGGCACCTCGCGTTCGGGGGCCACCATCATTGGCGGCCTCCTCTTCGGATTGTCGCGCAAGGCGGCCACCGAATTTTCCTTCTTTCTTGCCATTCCGACCCTGTTCGCCGCCAGTGTCTATCAGTTGTGGAAGGAGCGTCATCTGCTGGCGCTGGACGATCTGGGCATGTGGGCGGTCGGCTTCGTTGCAGCGTTTGCTTCCGCTTTCCTCTGCGTGCGCTGGCTGCTGCGCTACATCAGCACGCATGATTTCACCGTCTTCGCCTGGTATCGCATTGTCTTCGGCCTCGTCGTTCTGGGCACGGCCTACACGGGCATGGTGAGCTGGACGGCCGCATGATTGTCTATCTGCACGGCTTTCGCTCCTCGCCGCAGTCCCACAAGGCGCAGCAGCTCAGGGCGCGCCTGGTCGCCCTTGGCCTGGGGCATCGTTTCTGGTGCGGGCAACTGCCGGCTTCGCCGCGCGCGGCCATCGCTCTCGCCGAGCGGCAGATCACCGTGGCGGACACGCCGGTCACCGTGGTGGGCAGCTCGCTCGGGGGTTATTACGCAACGTACCTTGCCGAAAAACATCGTTTGCGTGCGGTGCTCGTCAATCCGGCGGTCGTCGCCCCCGCTTCGCTGGCACAGTTCATTGGCCCGCAGACGAACCTCCACACGGGCGAAGTGTTCGACTTCAAGGCATCGTACATCGACGAATTGCGCGCGCTGGAGGTTGTGCGGCCAGGCCGGCCGGAAGACTTTCTCCTGCTCGTCGAAAAAGGGGATGACGTGCTCGACTACCGGCAGGCCGTGGCGAAATACGCAGGTGCGCGCCAGGTGGTGCTCGAAGGAGGTGATCACAGCTTTACACGCTGGGAGGCGTACCTTGATACGGTGATCGCCTTTGCCGGACTTTCTGCGCCGGAGGACGCGTGAGCTTCGATGCCGGACGTTGCAAGGCGCTCGAGCGCGCCGGCTATAACCTGATTGCCGCGCGCTATGCCGAGAGTGCGGCGCAGCGCACCGCCTTGCATGCCGCGATTCTTGATGCAGCGCAGCTGGCACCCGGCCAGCGCGTGCTCGATCTGGCGAGCGGGCCGGGTGTGCTCGCCGCCGGTGCCGTCCTGCGCGTGGCAGGCGGGTGGATCGTCGCCTGCGATCTGGCCGAGCAGGCGCTCGCCGAAGGACAACGCCGGGCACGCGCCGATGCCATGGATGATCTGCTGTTTGTCGGCGCCGATGCAGAACAGCTGACTTTTGCCGACGGCAGCTTCCAGCGCGTACTGTGCGGCCTCGGCCTGATGTTCTTCCCCGATCCGTCACGTGCGCTGGCCGAAGTGCAGCGTGTCCTGCAAGCGGATGGCCGCGTCGTGTTTTCCTTGTGGGGGAGCGAGACAAACGCGCCGCTGGTGTCCTGCGCCATCGCCTGCCTGCGTCGCATGCTGCCGGCGCCGAAGGTGCCCCATCTGTCGCCCTTCCGCTTTGGCGAGCGCGCCCGGGTCGAGGCGCTGCTGGCGCAAGCCGGCTTTGCCGATATCGGGATTACTTCGCACTGGCTCGACAATTCCTTTGCGAGTGCGCAGGCCTATTGGCAGACGTTTCGCGATCTGGCCGGGGGGGCTGCGGCAGGGTTGGCGCGCCTGCCCGCGGCGATGCTCGAGCGCCTGGGCGATGAAGTGGCGCAGGAGCTTGCGCCCTGGCGCACCGAAGCGGGCTACCGTCTGCCCAGCGAAGTCCTGATCGCTTCGGCGCGTCGGGTATAATCGGCGCCGGTTTTCTCCCCACTTTCGCTGCGCCTGATTTCCTGTTGATTCCCGATGAATGTCCTGTTTGAAGAGGACGGTGCCTTCAAGGCCGGCAGCGTTCTCGCCGACAACACCACGTCCTTGCAGGTCGAGGCAAACAGCGGGCGCCGCCTCAAGGTGAAAGCGGCCAATGTGCTGCTGCGTTTTGCCGCGCCGGCGCCCGCCGAGTTGCTGACCGAGGCGCAACGGATTGCGCAAACCCTCGAGGCGGATTTTCTCTGGGAGAGCAGTGGCGAGGCCGAATTCGGTTTCGAGGATCTGGCGCGCGAATATTTCGGCCACGCACCCGCTGCCATCGAGGCAGCGGCGATGTTGCTGGGTCTGCATGCGGCGCCCATGTATTTTCATCGCAAGGGCAAGGGGCGGTTTCGCAAGGCGCCGCAGGAAATCCTGCAGGCGGCACTGGCCGGACAGGAGAAAAAGCGCCAGCAGGCGATCACCATCGAGCGCATGGCCGGTGAGCTGAAGGCCGGCACGCTGCCCGCGCAATTCTCCCCCGTGCTGAAAAGCCTGCTCTACAAGCCGGATCGCAATCGCGCCGAAACCAAGGCGCTGGAGCAGGCATGTGCCGAGACCGGGCTGGGCGCGGTGCATCTGCTGGCGCGCTGCGGGGCGATCCCTTCCAGCCACGATTATCACTTCGGACGTTTTCTGTTTGAATTTTTCCCGCAGGGTGAATGCCCTGACACGATCGAGGTGCCGCGTGTGCCCGATGATCTGCCGCGCGCGCCGGTGCAGGCGTTTTCCATCGATGATGCCGCAACGACCGAGATCGACGATGCGTTCTCCGTAATGCGCGTGGAAGAGGGCGGCTGGCGCATCGGCATCCATATCGCCGCGCCGGGACTGGGCATCCGCCCCGATATGGCGCTCGGTGCCCTTGCCCGCAGCCGTCTGTCGACGGTGTATATGCCCGGGCGCAAGCTGACGATGCTGCCCGCGCAGGTCGTCGAGCGGTTTACCCTGGCGGCCGGCCGCGATTGCCCGGCGCTCTCGCTGTATCTCGATATCGATGCCGACTTCGCGATCCGCGCAGCGTCGAGCCGTATCGAGTGTGTGCCGGTTGTCGCCAACCTGCGCCTGCATGAGCTCGAGCCGGTCTTCAATGAGGACACGCTGGCCGCCGGACTGCCGGATTGCCCTTTCAGGGAAGAGTTCAAGGTGTTGTGGGCATTTGCCGGGGTGCTCGAGGCAGGACGCCTGGCCGCGAAGGATGTGCAACGGCAGTCGGGCACCGAATATACCTTCCGCGTCGACTGGAGCGAGCCGGAGGGGCGCATCGACATCGTCGCGCGCCGGCGCGGCTCACCCCTGGACACGCTGGTCGCCGAGCCGATGATCGCCGCCAACGCCACCTGGGGCAAGCAGCTTGCCGAGGCACAGGTGGCCGCCATCTACCGCGTGCAAAATGGCGGCAAGGTGCGCATGACCACCGCCGCCCTCTCACACGAGGGACTTGGCGTCGACTGTTATGCCTGGGCCAGTTCGCCTCTGCGTCGTTACGTCGACCTGATCAATCAGTGGCAGTTGCTGGCGCTGGTGGCGGGCGAGAGACCGCCTTTCACCGTGCGCTCGGCCGAGCTGCTCGCCGCGATGCGCGACTTTGAGCTGACCTATGCCGCCTATGCCGAATTCCAGCGGCACATGGAACGCTACTGGTGTTTGCGCTGGCTGCAGCAGGAAGGCGTGACGGAAGTCGAAGCGCGCGTGTTGCGCGAGAGCCTGGTGCGTCTTGACAGGATACCGCTCGTGCTGCGCTGCCCATCGCTGCCGGCCTGTGAGCCGGGTACGCGCGTGAAGATTGGTATCACGCAGATCGATCTGCTCGCCAACGAGGTGCAGTGTCGCCATCTGACGACTCTCGAGAGTCCGGTTGCCTCATGCGAAATGGCTGAGGGCGCCGAGGACGGAATGATTCAAGGGTAGAATCCGGGGCCATGCCAAAACGCGGCAAAGCCATTCCAAAATCCAGAGCCGGGGCAGTGCGCAAGCCTGCTGCTGCGCCCGGGCTTTCCCGGCAGGATCCCTCGCGTCGCGTTTTCATGTGGGCGCTGGCGGCCTCGCTGGCCCTTCACGCCATTTTCCTTTCCGTACATTTCAGCCTGCCGGACCGCATCGCACGGGTGGCGCAGAACACGCTGGAAGTGGTGCTTGTCAATGCCAAGAGCGCCAGGAAGCCTGTCAAGGCGCAGGCCAAGGCGCAAGCCAATCTCGATGGCGGCGGCAATACCGACGAGGATCGCCGCGCCAAGACGCCACTGCCTTCCTCGCGCAAGGTGCAGCCCGGCGACAGCCTCGTCGAAGCGCAGCGCCGCGTGCAGGCGCTCGAAGCGCAGCAACAGCAGTTGCTGACCCGGGCGAAGAGCTCGAAGACGATCCAGGCCGAAGCCCGGCCAAGCGAGGCACAGCCCGAACAGGCCGACGTGCGCGGTGTCGATCTGGCGCAAAGCGCCATGGCCATTGCCCGCATGGAGGCGCAGATCGAGCGTCAGGTCGAGGAATACAACAAGCGTCCGCGCAAGAAGGAGTTTTCACCCCGTACCGCCGAAGCGGTCGAGGCAATGTATGTCGAGAGCTGGCGGCAGAAGGTCGAGCGCGTGGGCAACCTGAATTACCCCGAAGCGGCCAAGGGGCGGCTCTATGGAAGTCTGGTGCTCTACGTCGAGATCCGCGCCGATGGCGGCATCGAGCGCGTCGAGGTGGCGCGCAGCTCCGGGCACAAGGTTCTTGACGATGCCGCCATGCGCATCGTCAAGCTGGCTGCGCCCTATGGCGCCTTCCCGCCCGAGATGAAAAAGAGCATGGATATCCTGATGCTGGCGCGCACCTGGGTATTCACCAAGGGCAACGAACTGCAGTCGCAATGACCGACCGTTATGCCGTCATCGGCCATCCCGTGGCGCATTCCAAATCGCCGCAGATCCACGCCGTCTTCGCACAACTGACTTTTCAGGACATGAGCTACGAGGCGCTGCTCGCGCCGCTCGACGGGTTTGCCCGGGCGGTGCAGACGTTTCGTGCGCAGGGCGGGCGCGGGCTGAACGTCACTGTGCCGTTCAAGCTCGAAGCCCACGCGCTGTGCGATACCTGTTCGCCGCGCGCCGAGGCGGCGCAGGCGGTGAACACCCTGATCTTTTCCGCGCAAGGCATTCATGGCGAGAACACCGATGGTGCCGGTCTCGTGCGTGATCTTGTGCACAATCTTGGCTTTACCCTGGCGGGCAAACGCATCCTGCTGCTGGGGGCCGGAGGGGCTGCGCGCGGCGTGTTGCTACCGCTGCTCGAAGAGGGCCCGGCAGCCTTGTTCCTCGCCAACCGCACCCTTGCCCGGGCGCGGGCGCTGGGTGTGGAGTTTTCCGCCCGTGCAGGGGCCTGCCGGCTGGAGACGGGCGGGTTTTCCGCGTTGCCGGGACGCCAGTTCGATCTCGTCATCAACGCCACGGCGGCGAGCCTGAAACAGGCCGGGCTCGATCTGCCCGAAGGACTGTATGCGCCAGGCAGCCTCGCTTACGACATGGTGTATGGCGGGCAGACGGTGTTTCTCGCGCAGGCGCGCACGCAGGGCGCGCACCACCTTGCGGACGGGCTGGGCATGCTCGTCGAGCAGGCGGCGCAATCCTTTTTTCTCTGGCGTGGCGTGCGCCCGCCGACTGCGCCGGTACTCGCGCAGTTGCGCGCGCAAACATAGCGGCGATGAGGCGGGTCCGGTGAAGGGGTTGTTTTCCTGGATCCGCCGCATCCTGGCGGCCATCGTCCTGCTGCTGCTCGTTTGGCAAGGCTGGTATTTCGGCTGGGTGCTCTGGTGGAAATACCATAATCCGGTGACCACCAGCTTCATGGCACAACGGCTCGAAGAGATGCGCGAGAAGGATGCGCGCGCCGAGCTGAAGAAAACCTGGGTTTCCTATGGACACATCTCGCAGCATCTCAAGCGTGCCGTGGTGGCGGCCGAGGATGCGCGGTTTTCCGAGCATGAGGGTTTTGACTGGGAAGGCATCCAGAAAGCACTGGAAAAAAACCAGAAAAAGGGCCGGGTCGTCGCCGGCGGCTCGACCATTTCCCAGCAGCTGGCGAAGAACCTGTTTCTCTCCGGCGCCAGGACGCCCTGGCGCAAGGCCGAGGAGGCCGCCATCACCGTCATGCTGGAGACGGTGCTCGACAAGCGGCGCATTCTTGAAATCTATCTGAACGTCGCCGAGTGGGGCAATGGTGTTTTTGGCGCCGAGGCGGCCGCCCGGCATTACTACGGAATTTCTGCAGCCCGTCTTTCCGCCGAGCAGGCCGCGCGGCTGGCGGTCATGTTGCCCAATCCGCGCAGGTTCGCCCGGTTGCCCGGATCTCCCTATCTGGCCGCGCGCAGCCGAATCATTCTCGGGCGCATGGCGGCTGCGCAGATTCCGTGATTTTCTGATCGCCTCTCCCGGGCAAATTCCTTACAATCCCGCCTTTCCCGCAGCGTCGCCTTGGCGCTGTTTTCCCAGTCGATCCAGGACGATCGAGGAATATGGCCGATCTCGAAGACCTTCGCCAGAGCGAGGATGTCAAGCAGGAGCTGCGCGATGCGCAGGAGCTGCTGGCGCGCCTGCGCGCCGAGGAGGGACTGGTGGGTCGCCAGATGCTGCCGCGCCTCGAACAGATCGATGGCGGCGAACACAAGCCGCGCATCGGCGAGCTGCGCGGGCGGCTCGATGCACTGCACCCGGCCGACATTGCCTATATTCTCGAGGCCCTGCCGCTCGATGAGCGTCTTCTCGTCTGGGATCTCGTCAAGGCCGAGCGTGATGGCGACATTCTGCTGGAAGTCTCCGACGCGGTACGCGAGAGCCTCATCGAGGCGATGGATCCGGACGAGCTGGTGGCTGCGACCGGCCAGCTCGATACCGACGAGATCGCCGACCTGGCGCCCGACCTGCCCAGCGAGGTCATCCAGGACGTGTTTCGTGCCCTCTCGGTGGAGGAGCGCGAACAGTTGCGCAGAGCCATGTCCTATGACGAGGATTCGGTCGGCGCACTGATGGATTTCGATGCCGTGACGGTGCGCGAGGATGTCACGCTCGAGACGGTGTTGCGCTACCTGCGCCGTTTCGAGGAGTTGCCCGACCATACCGACCAGCTTTTTGTCGTCAATCGCGAGGGCCTGCTGGAAGGCGTGATGCCGCTCAATGTGCTGCTCGTCACCGATCCGGATGAAATGGTGTCCAACATCATGCAGGGCGAGCCGCTCACGCTCGAGCCCGACGACAAGGCACAGACGGCGGCACAGGCTTTCGAGCGCTACGATCTTGTCTCGGCGCCGGTGGTCGGCAAGGATGGCCGGCTGCTCGGGCGCGTGACGGTCAACACGGTGGTCGATTTCATCCGCGAATCGACGCAAACCGAGCAACTGTCGCGCGCCGGCCTGCGCGAAGGCGAGGATATTTTTGCTTCCGTGCTCGATTCAGTGAAAAACCGCTGGGCCTGGCTGGCGATCAATCTGGTGACGGCCTTCATCGCTTCGCGGGTGATCGGCGCCTTTGAAGGATCGATCCAGAAACTGGTGGCACTGGCTGCGCTGATGCCGATCGTTGCCGGTATCGGCGGCAATACCGGCAACCAGACGATCACCATGATCGTGCGCGCCATGGCGCTTGGCCAGGTGCGTCAGGAGAGCGCCTTCATCCTGCTGAGAAAGGAACTCAGCGTCGCCCTGGTCAATGGCCTGGTGTGGGGCAGCCTGCTCGGTTTCGTTGCCTGGTGGCTCTACAGCAGTATGTCGCTCGGGCTGGTGATGACAGCAGCAATGACGCTCAACATGATGCTCGCCTCGCTGGTGGGCGTGGCGGTGCCGCTGCTGCGGCAGCGCCTGGGACTGGATCCGGCCATCGGGTCGAGCGTCATGATCACTTCAGTCACCGATTCGGGCGGGTTTTTTATCTTCCTTGGCCTGGCCACGCTGTTCCTGCTGTAAGCCACCCCGTCAAGCTGCCAGACCGGCAAACACTTCTCCCGCGGCGGCGCAGGTGGCCGCCAGGTCTGCGTCCGAATGTGCCGCCGAGACGAAGCCCGCTTCGAAGGCCGAGGGGGCGAAATACACGCCTTTTTCCAGCATGGCGTGAAAGAAGCGGTTGAAGGCCTCCTTGTCGCATTCCATCACTTCGGCGTAGGAGGTCGGCACGGCGTCACGGAAGTAGAGGCCGAACATGCCGCCGACCGCCTGGGCGCTGAACGTCACGCCGTGCTTCTTCGCCTCCGCCTGCAGGCCGTCGGTCAAACGCAGTGTTTGGGCGGCGAGCTGTTCATAGAAACCGGGCCGGCAGATCAGCTCCAGAGTCGCCAGCCCCGCCGCCACCGCCACCGGACTGCCGGAGAGCGTGCCGGCCTGATACACCGGCCCGAGCGGCGCCACCTTCTCCATGATGTCGCGCCGCCCGCCAAAGGCGCCCACGGGCATGCCGCCGCCGATCACCTTGCCCAGTGTCGTGAGGTCGGGCCGGATGCCGTAGCGGCCCTGGGCGCCGGTGAGGCCAACGCGAAAGCCGGTCATCACCTCGTCGAAGATCAGCACGGCGCCGTGCTGCGTACACAGATGGCGCATGTTCCGGAGGAATTCCGCTTGCGGCATGACGAGGTTCATGTTGCCGGCGACCGGCTCGACGATGACGGCGGCGATCCGGTCACCGTTTTTGGCGAAGGTGTCCTCGAGTTGCTGGGTGTCGTTGTAGTCGAGCACCAGCGTATGTTTGGCGAAGTCCGCCGGCACGCCGCCCGAGGAAGGATGGCCGAAGGTGAGCGCGCCCGAGCCGGCCTTCACCAGCAGGCTGTCGGCATGGCCGTGGTAGCAGCCTTCGAACTTGATGATGGCGTCGCGGCCGGTGAAGCCGCGCGCAAGACGGATCGCGCTCATCGTCGCCTCGGTGCCGGAGGAGACCAGACGTACCATGTCCAGACCGGGCAGGAGCTGCGTGAGGCGCTCGGCCATGTCGATTTCGGCTTCGGTCGGGGCGCCAAAAGTCAGTCCTCGTGATACGGCGCTCTGCACGGCGCGGATGACTTCGGGGTGGGCGTGACCGAGGATCAGCGGTCCCCAGGAATCGACGTAGTCGATGTAGCGCTTGCCTTCGGCGTCCCAGGCGTACGGACCTTCCCCGCGCGTGAAGAAGCGGGGTGTGCCACCGACCGAGCGGAAGGCACGCACCGGAGAGTTGACGCCGCCCGGGATGGTTTTCTGGGCGCGCAGGAAAAGCTCTTCGTTCTTGTTCATGATGGGGCTCGTTTGGTAAAGAGGGAAGTGTAGGCGCGGGCGCGGGCGCGGATGTCCGGGGCGCCGAACAGGTCGCTGATGACCGCCAGCAGATCGGCACCGGCGTCGATCAGTTGCGGGGCATTGTCGAGCGTGATGCCACCGATGGCGCACACCGGCAGGCCGGATGCGTCCCGGGCTTCGCGCAGCAAAGTCAGTGGTGAGCGCACGGCGGCCGGCTTGGTGGTTGAGGCGAAAACGCTGCCCAGGGCGATGTAGTCGGCACCGATGTGCCGGGCTTGCCGCGCCCGCGCAAGATCGGCGTAGCAGGAGAGGCCCAGGAGCCGGGTCGGACCCAGCGCGGTGCGGCAGGTCTCCAGATCGCCGTCCTCGCGCCCGAGATGCACCCCGTCGGCGTCGATGGCAAGCGCCAGGGCGAGATCGTCATTGATGATGAGGCGGGCGCCGTAGCGCTGGCAGAGTGATTTCAAAGCGGGTGCTTGCTTACGCCGGAGTTCCGTGCCAGCAGCCTTGTTGCGATATTGAATGAGACGTGCGCCACCGTCGAGCGCCTGTTCGACCTGTTTCAGGAGGCGTGTCGTATCGGCCAGATCGGGTGTCAGGGCGTACAGGCCCGTGAGTGTCATGG
Source organism: uncultured Rhodocyclaceae bacterium (assembly GCA_964607005.1). Classification (GTDB taxonomy): domain Bacteria; phylum Pseudomonadota; class Gammaproteobacteria; order Burkholderiales; family Rhodocyclaceae; genus Desulfobacillus. The sequence goes on along the minus strand of CAZSHO010000007.1, from coordinate 129,498 downwards.
CCGTCACGTTGTGTTGCGCGTGAGGAAAAAGCGGTCGGGGAAGTGCTGGCCCATGCCGGGGCGAAAACCGTGGGCAAGCGTCTGCCAGGTGTAGTCCTGGGCTGCGCGCACCGCTTCACCGGTATCGAGACCCCGTGCCAGGCCGGCGGCAATTGCCGAAGCCAGGGTGCATCCGGAACCATGGTAGCTGCCCGGCAATCTCTGCCAGGCATCGGCGCGGACCAATCCGCTTCCGTCATAGAGCGAATTGACCACCTGTGCGCCTGGCTCATGGGTGCCGGTGATCAGAACAAATTCGGCACCGCCGCCAACGAGCCGACGGGCACATTCGGCCAGATCGGGAGGGTTTTCCTCGCCGGATTCGTTGCCGGCGAGGCGCCGTGCTTCCAGGCTATTGGGCGTGAGCAGGGTTACCTGCGGGAGCAGTAGCGCGTTCAGGGCGTCGATCATGTCTTCGTCGCAGAACGCATCGCCGCGACCCGAAGCCAGTACCGGATCGAGCACGAGGGGAATGTCCGGATAGCCGGAAACGATCTCGGCAATGACAGCGATGTTCTCGACGCTGCCGAGCATGCCAATCTTGAAGGCCGAGATCGCCATGTCTTCAAGCAGGGCGCGCGCCTGACTGCGAACCCAGCCGGGGTCGACGGCCAGCACGGCCCCGACCCCGGCTGAATCCTGTACGGTCAGCGCGGTGAGGACCGAAAGGGGGTGGCAGCCGAGACTGGACAGGGTCAGGAGATCAGCCTGGATGCCGGCGCCACCGGTCGGATCGGAGGCCGCAAAAGCCAGGACGACGGGAGGGATCGGATTCGAAGGCATGCAGGAGAACCGGGGGTGGGGATCAAAACATGACGGAACGGCACGAGGCACCTGTATTCGTTCTTCCGGAGCCTGCCCCGTTATTTTATCCGACAAAACGGCAGAGGGCCGGCCGCGGCAGTCGCACCGACTGCGGGTCATCCGGGCTGTACGGGGCAGGGGTATTTCAACGATTGTGTCAAAGTTGGCAGGTAAATCGCTGTTTTTAGTTTATAGTTATGACACTTGGCCAAAAAGCCGCATAGAAAACACTGTGTTGCAATACGGGCTGGAAAGCGGGAAAAGGAGAGAGAACAACGTGAGTGGAGCAGCCAATCTGAATGGCGTCAAGGTCATGGTGATTGATGACAGCAACACCATTCGCCGCAGCGCAGAGATTTTTCTGGTTCAGGCGGGCTGCCAGGTTCTTCTGGCCGAAGACGGATTCGATGCACTGTCAAAAATCGCCGACCATCATCCCGACCTGATTTTTTGCGACATCATGATGCCGCGTCTGGACGGCTATCAAACCTGCGCGCTCATCAAGAAAAATCCGCGCTTCGGACAAACTCCGGTCATCATGCTCTCGTCGAAGGACGGCCTGTTTGATCGTGCGCGTGGACGCATGGTTGGTTCCGATGAATATCTGACAAAGCCTTTCACCAAGGACAGTTTGCTCAAAGCTGTGGCCGCTCATGTGCCGCAGCGCGTTTCTCAATAAATAAATATACGTTGCGAGGTAATCAAACATGCCCATCAAGAAAATCCTCATCGCCGATGACTCTCCCACGGAACGCCATGCCCTGAGTGAATTGCTCGTGAAGAACGGCTTCAAGGTCGTGACTGCGGAAAATGGTGAGGAAGCGGTTGCCAAATCCAAGTCGGAGATGCCGGATCTGATCCTGATGGATGTGGTAATGCCCGGCATGAACGGTTATCAGGCAACGCGCGCCATTACCCGGGATGAGGCGACCAAGCATATTCCCGTCGTCATGTGCACCAGCAAAGGGCAGGAGACGGACAAGATTTGGGGGATGCGCCAGGGCGCCAATGATTATCTGGTCAAGCCCATCGATCCCAAAGCGTTGCTGGAGAAGATTTCCTCCCTGGGATAAGGCGATCAGAATCAATGGCAAAAAACAAGCTGAGTCTGCGCGAATTCCAGGAAGGCCTTGTCAAGCGCCTCACCAGCGCACGTGCCGGCCAGACCTCGCGTGCCTTGCTGGGCATGCAGTCCGGCAAGGATTACTGGCTGCTCGATCTGGCCGATTCCGGTGAAATCGTCCCTCTGCCTCCCCTGGCGGCGGTTCCGCTGACCAAGCGCTGGTTTTGCGGCATGACCAACGTTCGCGGCACCCTGTATGCCGTGATTGATTTTTCGGCGTTCCAGGGTGCGGAGGCGACTCCGCAAAACGAGGACAGTCGCCTGCTTGTCGTCGGCCATCGTTTTGGCATCAACAGCGCCCTGCTGGTTAATCGAACACTGGGATTGAGAAATCTCGAGCAAATGACGCCGCATGCGTCGCCGCCCGATACGCGTCCGTGGGCGGGCGAGCATTTTGTTGACCCGCAAGGCATTGTCTGGAAACAGTTGAACCTGAAAAACCTGCTTGCACAAGAGGACTTTCTTGAAATAGGCGTGTCGTGACCGGCGCAGCAGCCGGGCTTCATTAAAAATTCCGGAGATAACAACATGGCATTCAAATTGAAGATTCCCTCTCTTGCGAAAGCGGGCGCTCAGTCTTCTGCACAGGACGTTTCTCAAAGCACGATCATGGACAGTCCGCCGCTGTTTGCCAATTCGGGCGAACGATTCAGGCTGCCTGGCATCGGCCACAGGTCGGTCGGCACCCAGTTGCAGATTCTGGGTGGGTTTTTCGTGGTGTTTCTGGCCGTCATTGGCACAATGGCCTGGATTGACAACCGCACGGCCACCCACGGTGCAGCCTATACGTCAGCGGCCGGCCAGATGCGCATGTTGTCACAGTCGATTGCCAAGTCGGCCCAGCTGGCCCTGCAGGGTAATGAGTCGGCGTTCATTGAACTCAAGGACGGACGCAACAATTTCGCCAACCTGCTGGAACGGGTAACGCAGGGAGGGGTGATCGACGAAATCACCGTGCCCCCCAGCCCGGATTCGACACAACCGGCGCTCCAGGCCCTGACCACCGAATGGAAAAAGACCGAAGCCAACGCCGAGAAAGTCATCGAACAGGAAAAAAACCTGGTGCAGCTCGGCAAGTCGGTGGCCACCATCAACCTGAAGAACCCGAAATTGCTGGAACTGGCCGAGGAAGTTTCCGCCCTCAAGTTGCAGTCAGGCGCGTCTGCGCGGGAAATTACCGCGGCGAACCAGCTGGTGATGCTGACCCAGCGGCTGGCCAAGAACGCAAACGCCCTGCTCGTTGCAGATGCCATCGATCCGGAGGTGGCATTTCTGCTGGGCAAGGACACCAACACCTTCCGCGACGTTCTGCTGGCGCTGACCAGTGGTTCGGAAATCATGCGCATTGCCCCGGCGGGCGATAACGAAACCAAGGCCAAGCTCGCGGAACTGGATGGTTCGTTCAAGGAATATCAGGATGCCGTTGCCGGCATCCTTGGGAACATGCAGCGGCTGGTACAGGCAAAACAGGCGGGCGGGCGTATCTTCCGTGACAGCGATACCCTGCTCAAGGCGGCAACCAATCTGGCGAGTGCGTACGCAGGTGAAATTGCCGGACGCGCGGCCAACACATGGATCATTTCCATCTTTACGGTTCTGGCGATTGCCACGATTGTGTTGATGGCCAAGGTCTATAACGACGAATCCAAGATGCGCCGTGAGCAGGCCGAGCGTCAGCGCCACGAGGCTGAAACGGTCAAGAATGCCAGCCAGGAAGCCATTTTGCGCCTGATGAACGAAATGGGCGACCTGGCCGACGGCGACTTGACAGTGCGCGCCACTGTGACGGAGGACATCACCGGGGCCATTGCCGACTCGGTGAATTACACGATTGAAGAACTTGGCGTGCTGGTACGCCGAATCAACGATGCAGCCGGACGTGTGGCGGCAGCATCCGAGGCAGCCCAGAAAACTTCGAATGAATTGCTGCTGGCGACGGAAAGACAGTCGCGGGAAATCCAGCAGGCGGGCAACAACGTGCTGGACATGGCCAAATCGATGAACCTGGTGTCGGGTGAAGCCATGGAATCCGCCCAGGTGGCCCGACAATCACTCGATGCCGCACAAAAAGGCTCGCGTGCGGTGGAAAACTCGATCAAGGGCATGAACGAAATTCGCGAACAAATCCAGGAAACTTCGAAACGGATCAAGCGGCTTGGCGAATCGTCGCAGGAAATCGGCGAAATCGTCGAGCTGATTTCCGACATTACCGAACAGACCAACGTGCTGGCGCTCAATGCGGCCATCCAGGCAGCATCTGCCGGAGAAGCGGGACGGGGTTTCACGGTCGTTGCCGAAGAGGTGCAGCGGCTGGCGGAGCGCTCGGGTGAAGCCACGAAGCAGATTGCAGCGATCGTGAAGACGATTCAGACAGATACGCAAGACGCCGTTTCAGCCATGGAAAATTCGACTCGGGACGTGGTCGAGGGAGCGAAACTGTCGGATGCCGCGGGCCAGGCGCTTCAGGAAATCTCGTCTGTCTCGACAAACCTCGCTTCCCTGATCGAATCGATCTCTTCGGCGACGCAACATCAGGCAGAGACTGCAACAAAGGTTGCACAGAACATGGAAAGCATTCTGCACATCACCGAGCAGACAACGGTCGGAACGAAGCAGACTGCGGTCTCGATCGGACAGCTTGCTGAACTTGCCGTCGAACTCAAGGGTTCGGTATCGGGCTTCAAAGTCTAAGACTGAAACCATACAGACAGAAAGATGACCTCTCCGAGCGATTCCGATATCGGCCCGCTGTCCTGGGTCAAGGGCGAAATTGATCTGGCACTTGGCCGGGCCCATGAAGCACTGGGCAGGTTCACCGAAAATCCGGATGATGCGGATCAGATCAGGTTTGCCCGCACACATCTGCATCAGGCACATGGCGCGCTGTCGATTGTCGGCCTGGACGGGATCACCCAGTTCTCCGAGGCGATTGAACAATTGCTTCTGGAGATCGAGTCCGGACAAATTCCCGATTCGAAGATCGCGGCAGAAAGTGCGCAACATGCGATTGTCGCCAGCCGTCATTATCTTGACGAACTGTCGGGGGGGATGCCGAATCAGCCGCTCAGACTGTTTGGGGCTTACCGTGAAATCCAGTCCAGGCGTGGATTCGAGCAGGTCGCCGCCAGCGATCTGTTTTTCCCGGACCTGAGCTTGCGACCGCCGGGCCGGACAGAAGCCCCTCCTCTTCTGTCATCGGCCGACTTGGCAAAGCTGTTGAAAGCGGAGCGGCTTCGCTTCCAGAGAGGCCTCTTGCGCTGGCTGCGCAATGCAGACGACATGACGGGGATCGCTGATATGCGAAACGCCGTTGTGGCAATCGAGGCAACCCAGTCCGTACCGTCATCACGCGCTTTCTGGTGGACGACCCTCGCTTTTCTCGATGCCCTGTCGGCATTCAGGATCCCTGTCGATTATCAGGTGAAAAAGCTCTGTGCCCGTATCGATCTGCAGATGCGCAGGTTGTTCGAGGGCTCGAAGACGGTCGCTGAACGCCTGATGCGGGATGCTCTGTATTTTGTGGCCATTGCGGGCGGAGGAGGCGAGCAGGTCGAAAAAGTCAAGCAGACTTATCAGCTCGATGAATTGGTGCCGGCCAAGACATCGGATATCGAGCCGCTCAAGCCTATCTTGCGTGCCATGCGCGATGTCTTGGCGACCGCCAAGGAATCCTGGAACAAGTTCTGCGCGGGTGCCGCCATTGCCTTACCGCAATTTCACGACAATGCGGTCACCCTGGCGAGCAAAGGGGGAGGGCTGGTTGATGACCACCTCGCCCGGCTGGTTGCCAGCATTGCCGAGACTGCGCAGTGGTTGCGCAAGGATCCACTCCGCCAGAACGATTCGACCGCGATGGAAATTGCCACGGCATTGCTGCTTGCCGAGAGCGCGCTGGAAAATTACGAGCAGCTTGGTGCGGACTTCCCGCAACAAGTCGATATCGTCTGTCGACGCTTGGGCGCCTTGATTCGTGGCGAAGATCCGGGCGATCTGTCGGCGCCGCTTCTCGATGAAATGACCCGTCGCGCACAAGAACGGCTGATGATGAGCCATGTCGTACGGGAGATTCTCGCCAATCTGGCACAAGTCGAGCAGTCGCTTGATGCATTTTTTCGCGATACGAGCCGCCGCGAGGGGCTGGCAGCGCTCGAAGAGCCGCTCAAGCAGATCGAGGGAGCCCTGGTCATTCTGGGGCAGGACAAGGCGGTTGCACTTTTGCGCGAGTGTGAGGCGCGCATCACCTCTTTTGCAAACGCGGATACCGTGCCGGAACAGCAGGAATTCGAGAAGGTTGCACACGACCTGTCCGGACTGGGATTTTTTGTCGATGCCTTGCAACATGGTCCGGCCGATCTTGAAGAAGCGCTCAAACCGGTCCAGCCCAAAGCCCGGATCCTTGACGAGAAAGATAGCGAGGACTTCGTGCCCTCGGTCGAGGATGAGCTGGAACGGCAAAAGCGTGAAACTCAGTCATTGGTTGAGGCGCTGCGGGAAAAGCCTGAAGACAAGGGAGTTCGTGAAGAACTCAAGCAGCATCTTGAATCGATTCGCCAGGATGCCAGCCTGGCTGCGGATTCAAGGCTGGAAGAAGAAGCCGAGGCGGCGCTTACGGCCCTGTCCCGCAGCCAGGGCAATGCCATGGACTCTGAAACTGAAGAGGCCGTGGCACGTGTCGCTCCGGTGTTGCCTGTCGAAGTGGCTGCCCCGTCAGAGGAAACCCTGCGGCTTGCCGAGGCATCTTCCGAAGAGATCGACGCCGAATTGCTTTCGATTTTCCTTGAAGAAGCCCATGAGGTTCTCGGCACGATTGAAAACCATCTCGCCTTGTCCCGTGAAGAACCCCATCGTCAGGATTATCTGACAACCATTCGGCGCGGATTTCATACCCTCAAGGGAAGCGGGCGCATGGTCGGCCTGACCGAATTAGGGGAGACGGCATGGGTTGTCGAACAGGTGATGAACAAGTGGTTGCAGTCGGAGCAGGATGCAACCTCGTCCCTGCACCAGATGATTGCCGAGTCTCTCGGTTTTTTCCGTGCCTGGGTAGCCCAGCTGGAGGCGGGGGGCAGCACCCGTAAGGACACGCAAACCCTGTTGGCGTTAGCCGAGAGCATCAAATTCGGAGAGTCCCTGGCAGAGGATGTGCCACCTGCCGCATCCGCTCCTGGTGATTCGGTCGCCGCATCAGGCAATCTGGCGGAGCCCCTGTTTTTTGAAGGGCTGGAGGGCAAGGACCAGGAAGAAATCACCATTACCTTGCCGGATGCGCCTGATTTACCGGTCGACGCGGATTCGGCGAGCTCCCCGGATGAAGCGGCCCTGCCCGCTGCCGAGGAGACGATTGTCCTGGGCGAGAACACCATTTCCCGGGCGTTGTATGAGTTGTATATTGGTGAAGCGCAGATGCATCTGGTCACATTGCGTTCAGGCTTGAATGCGCTGAAAGGCATACCCCAGGTGCCTCCTGAGGAGATGGTTCGTGCGGCGCATACGCTGGCAGGCATATCCGGCACGGTGGGTGTCGATTCGGTCAGTCATCTCGCGCTTTCGCTCGAACATGCTTTGCTCAGGCTTGCCCGTGGCAGCGAAGTTTGTAATAGCGGGCAAATCGGCTTGTTGTCGACGACGATTTCGACACTTGATGCGATGATTGCCTCGCTGTCCGCGCAACAGGTCCCACACGGAGCGGAGGGACTGGCCGCCGAGCTGGATGCGGTTGCCGTCTCCATTCATCCGGCGGATGCATCGTTGTCGGTTGTACCAAAATCAGGGACGGAAATCGCCGTATCTGACGAGGAGCTATCTTTCGATTTGTCGGTAGAACCGGGGCCGGACGAAAGCACCGTTTTGCCTGACGAAGATGTTGGGCAGCATCTCGCCCCCACAGTGATTGAAGCTCCTGGTAACGCTCCGACCACCCCTTTTTTTGCGGATAGAGCGACGCAGTCTGCTTCGGTCGATGCAGCGCAGAAAGAGGTCCTTGCCGGAGAACCAACCGATCTATCTGAAGTCACGGATCGTCGCCAGCTTCGTTTGACGGACGATCTGGATGAACAACTGTTGCCGATCTTTCTTGAAGAGGCGGTTGAACTGATTCGGGAAATCGGCTCCGAATTGCGTAAATGGCATGCCGAGCCGCAGAGCATGGAGCCTGCCGCAGTCCTTGCAAGACTGCTGCATACCTTGAAGGGAAGTGCAAGGATGGCTGGTGCCATGGGCATGGGCGAGCTGATTCATAGTATGGAAACCCGTTTGGAGAGTGTCATCTCTTCAGGGTTGGCAACCCCCCAGTTTCTCGATGAGTTCGATATTTCCTTTGATCGGGCGAACTTCCTGCTCGATAGTCTGCAAAAGCGTGCCGCAGGCGAGGAAGAACCTGTCGATCCGCAGGAACCGGTACTCAAGCAGAGTGAACAGATACCTTCGGAAATATCTGGCGGGGATATGGCGGCACACGCCATGCTGCGGGTACGGGCCGATCTTGTCGATCGCCTGGTCAACGAGGCGGGGGAATTGTCCATCTCGCGCTCGCGGATCGAAGATGAAACACGGGCGCTGCGCGGTTCTCTCCTGGATCTGACAGAGAACGTGATTCGTTTGCGGGGGCAGTTGCGCGAGATTGAAATCCAGGCAGAAACCCAGATGCAATCGCGCATGGCCCAGACGCATGAGGAGCATACAGAATTCGACCCGCTCGAATTCGACCGTTTTACCCGCTTTCAGGAAATCACCCGGATGATGGCCGAGAGCGTGAATGACGTCACGACCGTGCAGCATGCCTTGTTGCGTAATCTCGATCATGCCGATGCGGCGGTCATCAGCCAGGCACGTCAGAACAGGGAACTTTCCCAGTCATTGATGGGCATCCGCATGGTGCACTTCAATTCGATTGCCGATCGCCTGTACCGGGTGGTCCGTCTTGCGGCGAAGGAACTCGGGAAGAAAGCAAACCTCGATATTCGCGGCGGCCAGATTGAATTGGACCGCTCGGTTCTGGAAAAAATGACCGGGCCCATCGAACACCTGCTGCGCAATGCGGTAACGCACGGCCTTGAAGAGACCTCCCGCCGGCAGGCAGCCGGGAAGCCGGAAATCGGCCAGGTCAGTCTGACACTTGTGCAGGAAGGCAATGAAGTCGTGATCGAGCTGGCGGACGATGGTGCAGGCCTGGATTTCGACGGCATTCGCAGAAAAGCCATTGACCAGGGTTTGCTCCCGGCAGACCAGTTTCCTGACGAAGCAGGGCTGACTGACTTTATTTTTCACCCTGGATTCTCTACGGCAAAGGAATTGTCCGAAGTGGCTGGCAGGGGCGTCGGCATGGATGTCGTCAAGGCTGAATCGTCTCAGCTTGGCGGGCGCATCGAAGTGACCTCAACGTCCGGCCAGGGGGCACGCTTCCGTATTTATTTGCCACTCACTTTGGCTGTTGCACAAACATTGCTGGTCCGGGCAGGCGGACGCGTGTACGCCATTCCGTCAGTCATGGTCGAACAGGTCATGGAAATCAAGGAGGCACAAGCCGAAAAGATCCGCTCCGAGGGCGCTGTCGAGTGGCTTGAAAACCGCTACCCCTATTATTATCTCCCCAGGCTGCTTGGCGACACCTATACGTTGCCCGAGCAGCAACGACGCTATTCATTCCTTTTGCTGAAAGCCGGAACGCAGCGCGTTTCGGTGCAAGTGGACGAATTGCGCGGAAACCATGAAGTCGTGGTGAAAAACATCGGACCGCAACTTGCGCGTGTCATCGGCATCACGGGTGCGACCGTTCTGGGTGACGGAAGCATCGTTCTCATCCTCAATCCGATTGCCCTGGCGAGTCGGGAGCCCCGGCTGACCGAGGGTGGAGAGGGGGCAAGTGCTTTTTCGGGAGTGGCGCAGGCCATTCATCTGCCGACGGTCATGATTGTTGATGACTCGCTGACTGTCCGCAAGATTACCGGCCGCTTGCTTTCACGCGAGGGCTATCATGTCCTCGCGGCGAAAGATGGCGTCGAAGCACTTGAGCAGATGCTGGATATCGTGCCGGATGTCATGCTGGTCGATATCGAAATGCCCAGAATGGACGGATTCGATCTGACCAGGAATGTTCGCGCAGACACGCGGTTGAAGAATGTTCCCATTATCATGATCACGTCGCGGACTGCCGACAAACACCGGAATTACGCAAAAGAGATCGGCGTCAACCACTATCTGGGCAAGCCTTACCAGGAAGACGAGTTAATGTACCTGATTTCCGGATATGTCCGGGAGGCGAGATCTGCTTCAACCACGTGAAATCGGGGTTTGAGGCTGGCTCGCCACGGATTACAATGTTCTTGTGATCCAGCAAGACATGAATCTGACCCATCATTTCCTGATTGCCATGCCAGCCATGGCAGACCCGAATTTCTCCAACACCCTGACGTATATCTGTGAACATAACGATCAGGGGGCACTGGGGATCGTCATTAATCGCACCCTTGACATGACCCTGGATGCGCTGTTCGAACGTATCGATATTCCGCTGGAGGCACAGCGTTTTGCATCACAGCCCGTGATGTATGGCGGTCCTGTTCAGCCAGACCGCGGCTTTGTGCTTCACCGTCCCATCGGGCATTGGCAGGCGACACTTGCCGTCAAGGGGGAGCTTGGCCTGACAAGTTCCCGTGACATTCTTCAATCAGTCGGCAATGCCGGTGATCCGGAAGAATTCATCGTTTCTCTTGGCTACGCAGGCTGGGCAGCGGGCCAGCTTGAACACGAACTGGGGCAGAATGCCTGGCTGACGGTTGCTGCCGATAGCAATATCATCTTTGATTTGTCACCCGAGGAGCGTTTGCCTGCTGCCATGCATCTTCTCGGCTTCGATCTGGCCAACCTGTCCAATGTTGCCGGACATGCCTGAGGTGACGCTTGCTCATGAAGGTCCGGACGCAGCGTCCGGACCGTGGCGAACGGCTGACGGGCAACATGGCCTGATGACACGCGCCAATGAACCCTCGCCCGGATCGAACTGCCATTCCGGCACGATCCTGGCATTTGATTTTGGTCTCAAGCGGATTGGGGTTGCCGTAGGAGAGGAATTTCAAAAATTTGCCCACTCGCTTGCCACGATCAGGGCCGAGACGAATATTGCGCGGTTTGAAGCGATTGCGCGCCTGATTCATGAATGGCAGCCTTCCCGCCTGGTCGTTGGCCTGCCGTTCGGGCTGGACGGGAGCGAGCATGAAATGACAAAGCGTTGCCGCCGGTTTGCCAATCAGCTTCATGGCCGTTTCGGACTTCCTGTTGTACTCACCGATGAGCGACTGACCTCTGCCGAGGCTGAGACGATCTTGCGGGAATCGTGCGGTAGTAAAGGCTACCGCAAGGAAGACATCGATGCGGTGGCCGCGCGCCTCATCCTTCAGGATTACTTGAATGCAGCTCCCTGATGCACAAAGACTCTGCGCGCGGCTGGCCGATCAGCTGAGGCAGGGGATCAGTGCCGAAACTGCCTTGATCGGCATTCATACTGGAGGCGCCTGGGTCGCACAGTATCTGCATGATGTGCTCGGCCTCGTAACTCCGCTCGGCAGCATCGATGTTTCCTTCTACCGGGATGACTATAACCGCAGCGGTTTGCATCCCGGAGCAAAGTCATCGGACATCCCGTTTCCGGTCGAAAATCGCTCGATCGTGATCGTCGATGATGTGCTTTTTACGGGCCGCACGATTCGTGCCGCCATGAACGAAATTTTTGATTACGGCCGCCCTGCCCGTATTGATCTGGCAGTTCTGGTCGACAGGGGGGCGCGGGAATTACCCATTCAGCCCCGCTGGTGTGCCCATACGGTGACTCTTCGGACTGACGAGAATTTACAGCTCGAACGTGACGAGAGCGGCCGCCTGAGCCTGAGGCTGACGCATGTTTCCTGATCCACAGATCAACAAACAAGGAGGCTTGCAGCATCTTCTGACCATCGAAGGGCTGCCCAAAGATGTCCTCGTGGCGATTCTTGATACGGCCGAGCCCTTTACCGAGGTAGCCGAAAGGGAAGTCAAGAAATTGCCCCTCCTGCGCGGTAAAAGCGTCTTCAACCTGTTTTTCGAAAACTCCACACGTACCCGCACGACCTTCGAGATCGCCGCCAAGCGATTGTCCGCAGACGTTATCAACCTGAACATCAACACCTCGTCGGCCTCCAAGGGTGAGTCGCTGCTCGACACGGTGGATAATCTGGGAGCCATGCAAGCGGACATGTTTGTCGTCCGTCATGCATCAAGCGGGGCTCCCTATCTGATCGCCCAGCATTTGGCCGGGATGGGGCTCGACCATATCCGGGTCATCAATGCAGGGGATGGCCGGCATGCCCATCCCACCCAGGGTCTGCTCGACATGTACACGATTCGCCACTACAAGAAGGACTTCACCCGTCTTGTCGTGGCGATTGTCGGGGATATCCTGCATTCGCGCGTGGCCCGATCCCAGATCTATGCATTGAAAACTCTGGGTGTTCCGGAGATACGGGTGATCGGACCCAAAACGCTTCTTCCCGGCGATGCTGCCCGGTTGGGGGTGCGTGTATTTCATGACATGCGGGCCGGTCTGAAGAATGTGGATGTGATCATGATGTTGCGCCTGCAGAACGAGAGGATGCAAGGCGCACTTTTGCCCAGTCCTCAGGAATTTTTCAAGTATTTCGGTTTAACTGCCGAGAAGCTGCAATATGCCCGCCCTGATGCCATTGTCTTGCATCCCGGGCCGATGAATCGTGGTGTTGAAATAGATTCCGCCGTGGCGGACGGACCGCATGCGGTGATTCTTCCCCAGGTGACCTTTGGCATCGCTGTCCGTATGGCGGTGATGAGCCTTCTGGCGGGGGGATGAGCTCATGAAAATCCAGATCAGAAGCGGGCGTGTAATTGATCCACCGACAGGACTGGATGTACAAAAGGACATTTTCATTGCTGCCGGGAAAATTGTTGCAATCGGCACCTGTCCTGACGGATTTGTCGCGAACCGGATAATCGATGCGGAAGGCCTGATCGTAAGCCCCGGCCTGGTCGACCTTTCTGTCCGATTGCGTGAACCCGGTCAGGAATACAAGGCAACACTTGAATCAGAAATGGCGTCAGCCGTGGCCGGTGGCGTCACCAGCCTTGCGTGCCCACCCGACACCGACCCGCCTCTCGATGAGCCGGGCCTGGTGGAGATGCTCAAGCATCGGGCCCGCCATCCGAACTGTGCGCATGTCTATCCGATCGGATCTTTAACCCAGAAGCTGGAAGGCGAGCGCCTGACGGAAATGGCCGAATTACATGAGGCCGGTTGTGTCGCCTTCAGCCAGGCGCAGTCCCCTGTTCTTGATACGCAGGTTCTCTTGCATGCCTTGCAGTACGCCGCCACATTCGATTTTCCGGTGTGGCTACAGGCGCAAGATCCGTATGTTGGCAGGAAAGGGGTTGCCCATGATGGCGGGGTGGCTACCCGATTGGGGCTGCCGGGGATTCCGGTGTGTGCCGAGACGATTGCCGTGGCGACCATCCTGCAGTTGGCGCGTGAAACCGGCGTGCGGATCCATCTGACCCGGATTTCCAGTGCGGCATCTCTCGAGATGATTGTTGCAGGCAGGAAGGCGGGAATTGCCGTCACCTGCGATGTCTCGATCAACCATCTGCATCTTGTCGATGACGATATCGGTTTTTTCAATCCTCACGCACGCCTTGTTCCGCCATTGCGCAGCGTGTCGGATCGCCAGGCTTTGCGTCTGGGGCTTGCCGAGGGTTCCATCAATGCGCTGTGTTCGGACCATGCGCCGGTCGATGACGATGCGAAACAGTTGCCGTTTAGTGAGGCCGAGCCCGGTGCGACCGGACTGGAATTGCTGTTGCCGCTGGCTCTGAAATGGGGCGAGGAACTGAACCTGTCCATGACGACCGTCCTGTCGCGCATCACCTCGGATCCGGCAGGGATCCTTGGAATCCGTGCCGGAACTTTATCCGTGGGTGGCGTGGCAGATCTCTGCATTTTCGATCCTGTCAGCCGGTTCGTGGTGACACGGGAAAGGCTCAAAAGCCAGGGGAAGAATACCCCGTTTCTGGGCGTGCAACTGAAAGGGCGTGTTCGCTACACTATTCTGGACGGCCATCTCGCGTACGAGGGAGCTCCGCATTAAGCGGGGCCGCGGGGCCGGCCAGGGATTCCAGTCGTTCCAGAGCGCAATCCGTAACGCCTGTCACCCGTACCCGCTTCTGGCGCGACGTTGCTCCGTGCGCCAGCGTAAGCCGGGAACGAGGCATATCCAGCAGTTCGGCCAGCATTTCCAGAAGACACTCATTGGCACGCCCCTCGACGGGTTGCGCGCAGAGCCGGATCTTCAGCGCATTGCCATGCATGCCGGCAATCCCGCTTTTCTTTGCGCCGGGCTGAACATAAAGGATCAGCAAAAGACTGTCCGCAGATTCCCTTTTCACCCAAGAGGGACTCATACAATCAACGGGATGAGCTGGACGCGCAACCAGTCGACCAGCATCAGGCATACCTGCAAGACCAGCAACAGAAACAATGGAGACAAGTCGATCTGGGCGATCGGAGGAATCAGGCGTTGAAAGGGGCGAAGGAAAGGCCGGGCCAGGCTGAAGAAAACGGGCGCCAGAGGCGCGTGAGGATTGAACCATGAGAGCGCGGCAGAAACCAGAATCACGGCGATCAGTAAATAGACGGAAAAGCGGAGCAGTTCGATCAGCGTGATTGCCAGAATCACCGGTATCGCAACACCAGCCTGGCCACCAAAAGTGAAATGCTTGAGCCAGAAAGCGATGGTCAGATAGGTACCATGCAGGAGAAGGGCGCCCGCCAGGCTGGCCCAGTCCAGACCGAAGAGTCCCGGGATCAATTTCCGCAAAGGCTGTACCAGCCAATCGGTCAGGGCTGTTACAAACTGGCCAATCCGGTTCCTGAAGGAAATACGCAACCACTGCATGTAAAAACGAACCAGCAACAAAAATACGAAAAACCCGGAGAGGGCTTCAAGGATCAGCAACAGAATATTGGTGAGCATCAGTGCCTGCCTGCCTGGTCACCCATTTCTCTTCCGCGTGCTTTGGCGGCCCTGGCCGCGCGCAACACTATGTCCTTGAACCTGTCCGTGGCGAAAGAATTTAATGCGGCCTCTGTCGTGCCTCCCGGGGAGGTGACGCGTTTTCTGAGCGTGGCAATACTCTCGTTGCCGTGGAGTGCGAGGGCCACAGCCCCCCGCATTGTTTCAAGGGCCATGGTGTGCGAGTCCGTTTCAGAAAAGCCCAGCGCTTGTCCTGCTTCCTGCAGTGCCTCGATAAAGTAGAAGACATATGCGGGACCACTGCCGGAAATGGCCGTGACGGCATCCATCATTGCCTCGTCGGAGATCCATAACGTCTTGCCGACGGCGCAGAGGATGGTTTCGGCCTGCTTCCGGGCCCCAATGTCGACGGACGGGGCAGCATAAAGTCCGCTCATTCCGTTTCCGATCAAGGCGGGAGTGTTCGGCATCGCCCGCACCAGCTTTTCATGACCGCCCAGCCAGCGTGAAATATCGGCAAGACGTATCCCGGCGGCGATGCTGATCACCAGCGGGTCAGCCAATCGTCCGGACAGAGGGGCCAGCGCTTCGGCGACTTGTTGCGGCTTGATGGCCAGAACGAAAACATCGCTGTCCAGCGGAGAGGATGGGCTGTTTGCAAAGCAGGAGACACCAAAGTCAGTGCTCAGAACACGGCGCCTTTCCGGCTGGGGTTCGACGATTCTGATGTCGGAGACCGGAAAGCCCTGTGCGAGCAGACCGCCAACCAGGGCGCCGGCCATGTTGCCACCGCCGATGAAAGTGATCTTCATTGTGTTCCTCTTTTCCCGAAGATTGCGGTACCCACCCGGATGATCGTTGCTCCTTCCTGAATGGCGATTTCGAGATCCTGTGTCATGCCCATGGAAAGGGTGTCCATGGCCAGCCCTCCCCGGTTCAGATCGTCACGCAGCATGCGCAGCGATGCGAAACGTTGCCGTGTCAGTGCCGGGTTTTCTCCTGCTTCGGGGATGGCCATCAGGCCGCGCAGGCAAAGACCGGGGAGACGGGAGAGAGCATGGGCAAGAGAGGAGGCCTCCGAGGGGGATACGCCATGTTTGCTGGTTTCGCTACTGATATTGACCTGGATGCAAACCTGCAAGGGAGCGGCCTGCGTGCTGCGGGCGGCAGACAATCGTTCGGCCGTCTTCAGGCGGCCGATGCTGTGCACCCAGGAAAAATGTTCAGCGACCTCGCGCGTCTTGTTGCTTTGCACCGGGCCGATGAAGTGCCATTCGAGACCGGGAAGCAAGCTGGCTTTCGCCACGCCTTCCTGGACGTAATTTTCACCGAAAGCCTGCTGCCCGGCGAGGGCGGCCTCGCGCACCTTCTCCAGTGGAACGGTTTTGCTGACGGCAACGAGACGGATGGATTCGGCTGGACGCCCCGCCTGTTTTGCGGCGACGGCGATTCGTGATCGGACTGCTTGCAAGTTTGCAGAGATTATTGTCATAATCTGCCGGAAATTCGGGCAAGTATAGCATTACGCCTTTTCCCTTCTCATCCTGATCATTTTCTATACACGCCAATGGACATTACCGAGCTTCTGGCATTCTCCGTCAAAAACAAGGCTTCCGATCTTCATCTGTCAGCGGGTCTTCCCCCCATGATCCGGGTGCATGGTGATGTGCGACGCATCAACCTGCCGCCGATGGAGCACAAGGATGTGCACAGCATGGTGTACGACATCATGAATGACGGCCAGCGCAAGACTTACGAAGAAAATCTCGAATGTGATTTTTCCTTCGCAATCCCCAATCTGGCCCGCTTTCGCGTCAATGCATTTGTGCAGCACCGTGGTGCTGGCGCCGTATTCCGTACCATTCCTTCCAAAGTACTGTCTCTGGAAGAATTGAACTGCCCGAAGATCTTCCAGGAAATCTCATCCTATCCTCGAGGTGTGGTTCTCGTGACGGGGCCGACCGGCTCGGGCAAGTCAACGACGCTGGCGGCAATGATCAACTACATCAACGAAAATGAGCACGGCCATATCCTGACGGTCGAAGACCCGATTGAATTCGTGCATGAATCCAAAAAATGCCTGATCAATCAGCGCGAGGTCGGCCCGCATACTCTCTCATTCAACAATGCGCTGCGTTCGGCCTTGCGTGAAGATCCGGATGTGATTCTGGTTGGCGAGATGCGCGACCTGGAAACCATCCGGCTTGCGCTGACCGCCGCCGAGACGGGTCACCTGGTGTTTGGCACGTTGCATACCAGTTCTGCTGCAAAAACCATCGACCGTGTCATCGACGTTTTCCCTGCGGCAGAAAAGGAAATGGTGCGTGCGATGCTGTCCGAGTCGTTGCGTGCGGTCATCTCGCAAACGTTGCTGAAAACCAAGGATGGACAGGGGCGGGTTGCCGCCCATGAAATCATGATCGGCACACCGGCGATCCGCAACCTGATCCGCGAGGCCAAGATCGCGCAAATGTACTCGGCGATTCAAACGGGTCAGGCGCTGGGCATGCAGACGCTGGATCAGAACCTGGCCGACATGGTTCGGCGCAATATTGTTTCGGCCGCAGAAGCCAGAACCAAAGCCGCCAACAAGGACAACTTCGCCGGGTAATTCAGGCAACCCCGACGACAGGAGGAAATCATGGAAAGAGATCAGGCACTGAAATTCATGTACGACTTGTTGCGCCTGATGGTGCAAAAGAAGGGGTCCGACCTGTTCATCACTGCCGGGTTTCCCCCTGCCATCAAGGTTGATGGAAAGATCAGCCCGCAATCGAACCAGATTCTGACGCCGCAACATACCGCCGAGCTGGCCCGTGCGATCATGAACGACAAGCAGGCTGCGGAGTTCGAATCGACCAAGGAGTGCAATTTCGCCATCAGCCCCGCCGGCATCGGCCGCTTCCGCGTCAATGCCTTTGTCCAGCAAGCGCGCATTGGCGTCGTACTGCGCACGATCCCGGCGACCATTCCGACGTTCGACACCCTCGATCTGCCCCCTGTTCTCAAGGACATCTGCATGAGCAAGCGTGGCCTGACGATTCTGGTGGGGGGAACCGGTACAGGTAAATCGACATCGCTGGCGGCAATGGTGGATTATCGCAACACAAACAGTTTCGGCCATATCATCACGGTCGAAGACCCGATCGAATTCGTGCACGAGCACAAAAAATGCATTGTCACGCAGCGCGAAGTCGGTATCGATACCGACACCTGGGAAGCTGCCCTCAAAAATACCCTGCGGCAAGCTCCTGATGTCATCCTGATGGGCGAGATCCGCGACCGGGAAACCATGGACCATGCGATTGCGTTTGCAGAAACCGGTCACTTGTGCATGGCGACTCTCCACGCCAACAGCGCCAACCAGGCACTCGATCGCATCATCAACTTTTTCCCGGAAGAAAGACGGCAGCAATTGCTGATGGACCTTTCCCTCAACCTGCGCGCCTTGGTGTCGCAGCGCCTCCTTCCCCTGAAAGACGGCAAAGGGCGTATCGCAGCCATTGAAATCATGCTGAATTCACCCCTGATTTCGGATCTTATTTTCAAGGGCGAAGTTCATGAGATCAAGGAGATCATGAAGAAATCCCGGGAACTGGGCATGCAGACCTTTGACCAGGCCCTCTTTGACCTCTTCGAAGCCGGAAAAATCAGCTATGAAGATGCGTTGCGCAATGCCGATTCAGTCAATGATCTGCGCCTGACCATCAAGCTGCAAAGCAAGGATGCCAAGGATCGTGATCTGACTGCGGGCATTCAGCATCTCGATATCGTTTAAGCGCGCTCCTTGCGCATCGATCCGGCCACCATTCTGAATTCGAAGAGGCGGCACTCCAGTGCGCCGTTGAACAAGGGTGTGCGCTTTGTCGCCTTCAATCCGATCAGCTTGGGCATCCGCAGATCGGATGAAAGAAAGTGGCAGTGCCAGCCGGAGAATCTTTTTTTGAGTGCGCTCCCCAATTCCGGGTAAAAGTCCGCGAGTTTTTCCGCATCATCCAGTCTGACACCATAAGGTGGATTGGCGATGAGTATCCCCGATGTCGCGGGTGCCGGACGTTCGAGAATATCCGCGCGTTCGAGCTGGACATGTTCGTGCATGCCGGCAGCAGCGAGATTTTGCCGGGCCCGCTCGATCTGGTCCTGGCTGATGTCGCTGCCCCAAAGCGCTTGCGTTCTGACGGGTTGTTTCCTCTCTTCTGCCTGCTTGAGAACGTGTTGCCAGAGACTTTGATCGAAGTGGTCAAGACGGAAGAAGCCGAATTTTCTCCCCAGTCCAGGAGCAATGTCGTGGGCCATGAGAGAGGCTTCAAGCAAAAAAGTACCTGATCCGCACATCGGATCGAGCAAGGGGGTGCCCGGCTGCCAGCCAATCAGTTTGAGAATTCCGGCAGCAAGATTTTCCTTGATGGGGGCCTCGACCGAGGCGAATTTGAAGCCGCGCTTGTAGAGCGGCTCTCCTGATGTGTCCAGGTAAAGAGTCGCCTCCTTGTCGCTGAGGAACGCATGAACGCGCACATCGGGTGTCTGGGTGTCAACATTCGGTCGCGCATCGACGCTGTCGCGGAAGCGGTCGCAGATCGCATCCTTGATTCTCAGGGTGGCAAAATCAAGACTTTTCAGCGGACTGTGGATGGCGGTCAAATGCACCCGGAAAGTCCGGCGTACAGGAAAAAGAGTTGGCCAGGGGACTTCGTGGGCGAATTTGTAGATATCCTTTTCGTCGCGATAGGGGGCACAAGCGATTCGCCAGAGAATACGTGTGGCGATCCGGCTCCACAGATTGGCAAGATAACAAGTCTGCCAATCACCGGAAAATTTCGCACCGCCCGGAACAGCCTCTGTCCCTTTTGCGCCAAACACCAGCAGTTCGTCGATCAGCAAATGTTCCAGCCCGCGCGGGCAGGTAGCAAAAAAATGTTCCATCAGAACGGCTTGAACAGTGCGAGCCAGACAGCGGCGAAGAGTATCAGTACCGGCAGTTCGTTGAACCAGCGGAACCAGACATGGCTTTTCGCGCAACGGCCGGCGTCGAAGGCCTTCAGCAGCCGGCCGCAGTAGAGATGGTAGACGACCAGCAACACGGCCAGCAGCGCCTTGAGGTGGAGCCAGCCGCCGGAAAAGCCAAAACCGAACCAGAGCCAGATGCCCATGACAATGGCGATCACCCCCAAGGGTGTCACGAAACGATACAGCTTGCCGGCCATCAGCAGCAGGCGTTCGCGCTCCGCCTGGCTATCGACCGGCACCATGGCAAGATTCACGAAGATGCGTGGCAGGTAGAACAGGCCGGCAAACCAGGCGAACATGAAAACCACGTGCGACCACTTCACCCATAACATCTCAGGCGACCTCCGGCAGCCCGCTATCTGGTGTCAGCGCAGGAGCATTCATTTTGAGTGATAGAATCCATTGATATTGCCAGGATATGGGGTGACGGCTTGGAGCGGCGGCAGGCAGAAAACGCATGCCGAATTCTAGCTGAAGCCCCTGTGTCTCACGTGATCTATTTACCCTGCCGACCTTCATCAAGGGCCTAAAGAATACGTTTTTTTTCCCGTTAGACATCTATTCGTTCCCGATCCTTTGCATCCATGACCGTCCTGATTTCACGCGAACCGGTGCTCAATCGCTCCCGTGCCATCACGGCAACCCGGCTGATCGCCCATACGACCCCCGGCTCCGGAGCCAATCAACGAATTGCAGCCGCATTGAGCGGCCAGATGACAGACTGGCCTGTTGCACGAACGGTTTTCCTGAGCCTCGGGCAGACGGCTCCAGACATGGACCTGCTCGCTTGGCAGACACCACAAAATGTCATGATCGAGATTCCGGCCGCCTCGCTTGGTGTGCCGGCTACAGCCGAACTGGCGCAGCACCTGAGCCGCGCGGGGGTGTCGCTGTGTCTGGACGGATTCGATGCAGGCACACAGGTGCCTGCCGGAGTTGATTTCCGCTTCACACTGGCCGAAGTGACGGCAAATTCGTCTGCGGCCCCCGGTTTGTTGCTGGCCAAGGGCCTGCAGGACAATGCGCAGTTCGACCTTGCAATGAACAAGGGATTTGGCGGCGCGGCAGGCTGGTTCTTTCTGAGAGGGGTGACACCGGCGAAAAAACTCAATCCCGGACAGGCACAGACCATCCGTCTGCTGAATCTCGTGCGCAACAATGCGGATATCAAGGAAATCGAAGCGGCGCTCAAGCAGGATGTGGCGCTCTCGGTGAAGCTGCTGCGTTACATCAACTCCGCCGGCTTTGGCCTGGCGACGGAAATTCATTCCTTCCGCCATGCCGTCACCCTGCTCGGCTACGACAAGCTCAACAAGTGGCTTTCGCTCCTGCTCGTCACTTCAAGCAAGGATGCCGCAGCACCGGCGCTGATGCAGGCGGCGATCGCCCGCGGGCGTTTCATGGAGCTGGCGGCAGCCCATTATGTGGACAAAAAGGAACTGGACAATCTTTTCATTACCGGGGCATTTTCCCTGCTCGACATTCTGCTCGGCGTACTGATGGAAACGGTATTGGCCGATATGCAACTGCCCGAAACGATCAAGGAGGCGCTGATTTCCGGAAGCGGCCCCTATGCGCCGTATCTGGCCTTGGCCAAGGCCAGCGAACAAACCGATTTTGCCCATTACGCGGCCTTGGCCGAAGCCCTGAATCTCGAGGACCGTGCCGTGAATCAGGCCTTGTTGTCCGCACTTGGATTTGCAGACAGCCTGCAGGTCAATTAGAGAGCAGGATGCGCGTAACCGCGCTTCATTTGCAGCGAATCAGGAATTTATCTTACGTTTTTTTCAGGCTTCCGCGCACGACGGAAGCGATGGTGTTCAGGATGAAGGCGGCAAGTGCAATGGCATTGAGCATGCCGCCCATGCTGCGCCATTCGAAAACCCCTGCCGCATCACCGCCCAGACGAACCGCCAGCGAAAGATGGAGCAGGATCAGCGGGACATACGATACGGGGTGATAGGGCACGGCCACCCGCAGGACGGCAGGAAGAATGATCGGTGCGTGGCCAAAGACCATCGAGAATACAAACCCCAGCATCAGACTGTGGATCGCTGCGTCATAGGCGGCTCCACCGGGTGTCAGACCGGCGGCCAGCATGACCGCTCCGGCGACAGCCAGCCAGACATAGCCGGAGAGCAGGCACACGGCAATGAAGCGTGTCAGTCCTTTCTCCTTGACGGTGCGCCGGGCGATGTCCTGGCGAAACAGCCAGAGGGTCATGGCCAGCAGCGAGGCGCCGAACAGATGGGTATTCAACACCATGCCGGTTGCGACTGCGACCATGATGACGCCGAAAACACGCTGTGCGACGGGAGAAGGGCGCAGGAAACGGGACAGCTCGAGGCGTTCGCCGGTGATGGTCAGCACCAGAAAGCCGGCCCACCAGGGAACGACTTCATAGACGTTGAATCCGTACATCCACAGCAGGTTGCCGATCATCCAGCTGCCGGCCCCGGCAGCGAGCGTAAAGGTGAAGAGCGCGCGCTGGCGAAGGTATACCGATACGGAAGCGATGAAGAGAACGGCACTGCCCAGACTGAGCAGCGCCTGGGCGGGTAGAGTGGGAGCACTGAGGATCAGCAGCAGGCCGCCAACACCGGCGGCAAACGGGCCCAGATAGGCCCAGCGCTGCATGAGGGCAACTGCACGTTCGAGGCTGATGACGGTACCAAAGAAGCCGCTTACCATGAGCGGGCCATGAAAGGCGGCCAGTTCGGAAGCGGGCCGTGGCACGGCCCAGCCCAGTCGCAGAAGTCCGGCGCCGGCGCCGATGATCAGGCTGACAAAGCCCAGAATCATCAGCGGAAAACGCCAGGGTGGCCGGACGTCTGCCATCCCTTGCCCCGGCTCAGGCCGCTTTTTTGCTGATGCGAACTCTCCAGACCGGACCGGATTCCAGATAGTCCCAGCCGAATTTGTCGCCATGCTGGTTCTGGAATTGGTAGAACAGCGGCTTTGGATCGTGATCATTGATCAGGACAAAGGATTCGCCCGCATTCAGGTTGTTGTAGGCGCCGAAGATTTTCGGATGGCGCTCGGGCGGGACGATGGTGCGAACGTCGATGGAGTTTTCTGCGGTGCTCATGTTGTGCTCTCCTGTTGGGGTTGAGGTGACCCGGCCGTTACCAGCCGAAATGCTGCTTGGCGCCAGCTGACATCTTGTCGGCATCCCAGGGAGGATCCCAGACCAGATTGACGACGACCTCGGTACCGTCGGGGGAGATATCCTTGATCGTCTGGCGCGCATCTTCCGTAATCATGGAGCTCATCGGGCAGGCGGGTGTCGTCATGGTCATGTCGATGCTGATGCTCTCCGGTGTGATGTCCACACCATAGACCAGACCGAGATCCACCACATTCATGCCGACTTCCGGATCGAACACGCCACGCAGGGCTGCGCGGATATCCTCTTGGGTGGGCATGCTGATCTCGTCTGACATGATCGCTCCTGTTTTTAAAGATGTACAAAAGATACGCGTTCAATATATCATGTGCTCTGCCAGTAATCAATATCTGAAATACACCTTTTAGAATTTATTTTCTTGTGCAGCCAGGAAGCCATCCCATTGCAGGAAAACGGACTCCCTCTCCCGGGCAGGTGTTCCCGTGCGGCTGACGGCCTTTTCCGACTATACCCTGCGGGTACTGATGTATCTCGGGCTGAAGAATGACGGGCTGGTTACCATCGCCGAAATTGCTGCTGCCTATGGTATCTCGGAAAATCACCTCATGAAAGTCGTCCATTTCCTGGCGCGGCAGGGTTATGTGGAAACGGTGCGCGGCAAGGGGGGCGGACTGCGCCTGGCTGTTGCGCCGGAGCAGGTCATCGTGGGCGAGGTCGTGCGCGGCACCGAGGATCGCCAGGTGCTGGTGGAATGTTTCGATGCCCGGCGCAACCAGTGCAATATCGCACCGGCCTGTCTGCTCAAGGGCGTCTTTGCCAAGGCGGCAGATGCCTTCTTCGCCGAGCTGGATCGCCACACCCTGGCCGACCTGCTGCAAACCGCGCCGCGCCTGAAGCAAATCCTCCATCTGGCCAAGTAGGTTCGCTCACTCGCCAAGATAGGCTTCGCGTACCCGGGTGTTGGCGAGAAGGGCTTGCGAAGTATCGGCCAATGTGATCGAGCCGCTCTCCATGACATAACCCCGGGCCGCCATCGAAAGTGCCAGGTGGGCATTTTGCTCGACCAGCAAAAGGGTCACGCCTTGCGCGGCAACGGAGCGGATTGTCTCGAATACTTTCTCCACCATGATCGGCGCAAGGCCCATGGAAGGCTCATCGAGCAGCAGCAATCGGGGCCGGCTCATCAAGGCACGCCCGAGGGCGAGCATCTGCTGTTCGCCACCGGAGAGCGTGCCGGCCAGTTGCCGGGCGCGTTCCTTCAGCCGCGGCAGCAGATCGTAGATGCGATCCAGGTCGGCAGAAATCTCTCCCTGAGCGCGCCGGCAGTAAGCGCCCATGGCGAGGTTCTCCGCAACCGTCAGGCGGGAGAAAACCCCGCGCCCCTCGGGCACCAGTGTCATGCCCTTGCCGATCAGTTCGTGCTGGGCATCGTTTCGGATGCTGGTGCCGCCATAGCGGATGTCGCCCTCGGCGGGGAGCAGGCGCGCAAGCGCTTTCAGCGTTGTGCTCTTGCCGGCGCCGTTGGCACCGATCAGGCAGACAATTTCTCCAGCCGTGATTTCGAAACTGATGCCCTTGACCGCAGCAATGCCGCCATAGGACACACGCAGATCGCGCACGGCAAGAAGCGGCCCGGCCGGAGTGGCTTCCATTTCAGGCGAGCCTTGCGAGCAGCCCCTGCAGGGCATGAATGACCGCCTGCCGACGCACGGCTTCGCGGTCCCCGGCAAAGTGCCGGGTTTGTGCGGTCGGTTCTGTGCCGCGCACAGCCCAGGCAAAACAGACGGTGCCCACCGGCTTGTCCGCGCTGCCACCCGCGGGACCCGCCACGCCAGAAATCGCCAGGCTGACCTGGGCATGGCTGTTGCGCAGGGTACCGGCGGCCATTTCCAGCACGACCGCTTCGCTGACCGCACCCTGTTGGCGCAAGGTGTCGGCCCTGACACCGAGCAGTTCCTGCTTGGCGGCATTCGAATAGGTCACCAGGCCACGTTCGAACCACTGCGAGCTGCCGGCAATCGCCGTTACCGTTTCGGCAACCCAGCCGCCCGTACAGGATTCCGCGCAAGCAAGCATTGACTTGCGTTCGAGCAGGGCGTGGCCGACGGCAAGCGACAGTTCTTCGAGTTCCTTATCCAAGAATCACCTTCAACAGGGCAAGGGCGAGCATAGTGTAACCGGCGGCCACGAGGTCATCGAGCATGACGCCGAAGCCGTGCTTCAGGTGCGTGTCGATCCAGCGTGCCGGCTGCGGCTTGATGATGTCGAAAAAACGAAAAGCGATGAAGGCGGCCAGTTGCCAGATAAAACCGGCGGGTGCCATGGCCAGCACCAGCCAGAAGGGCACGATCTCGTCCCAGACGATGGCGCCATGATCGGGCTCGCCCAGGGCGCGGCCGGTACGCGTCACAGCGGCAATGCCGAGCAGGTAGGCGAGCAGGAGAAAGGCGAAAAAAAACGTCTCGGACAGTTGCGGCCGGATCAGTGGATACAGCAACCAGGCCGCCAGTGTGCCGGCCGTACCCGGAGCGACCGGCGAGAGGCCGCTGCCAAAGCCGAGGGCGAGAAAGTGTGCCGGATGAGCGAGGAGAAAGCGCCAGGTCGGTTTCATGCAAAGTGGTCGTAGCCGCGCCGGGTGACGGGCATTGGCCGGCCGTCACCATCGCGCAGGACCAGCTCGCCCGCAACGCCCTGGCGCAAGCGGCCGATGCAGGTCAGCGGCAGTTCAAGGTGCGCCGCCAGGGCGAGGATTGCCGCGTGCCGTTCGGGGGCTGCGGTAAAGACCAGTTCGTAATCGTCACCGCCGGCGAGCAGGCAGCGCCGCGCCAGGGGCGTATCGGCACCGCAAGCGAAAGCGGCCCGCGGCAGGCGGGTGAAATCGACGTCTGCAGCCAGCGCCGAACGTTCCAGGATGTGACCGATGTCGGCAAGCAGTCCGTCGGAGACGTCGATGGCCGCGCTTGCCTGTCCGCGCAAGGCGAGGCCGAGTGCGATGCGTGGTTGCGGCCGGTCGAGGGCGGCCAGGCAGGCTGCGGGCGCCGTGCCACCGGCACTGACTTTTCCCTGGCGCCAGGCCAGCCCGAGTGCCGCCAGTCCCGGCGCGCCGGAAACCCACAGCTCATCGCCCGCACGTGCACCGGTGCGCGTGAGCGCCTGGCCGTGCGGCACCTCGCCGAACACCGTGGGCGTGATGTTGAGCGGTCCGCGCGTGGTGTCGCCGCCGATGACATCCACTGCAAACGTCTCGGCACAAGAGAAAAATCCTTGGGCAAACGCGCTGATCCAGGCTTCGTCAGCCGCCGGCAGTGCTGCGGCAACGACCGCCCAGCGCGGCTGCGCACCCATGGCGGCGAGATCGGAGAGATTGACGGCGAGGGCTTTCCAGCCAAGCGCCTGCGGATCGTCATCCGGCTGGAAATGCGTGCCGGCGACCAGCATGTCGGTCGTCACCACCAGATCCATGCCGATGGCCGGGCGCAGCACCGCGCCATCGTCGCCCACGCCCAGTACGGTGTGATGCACCGGGCGGGTGAAATGACGGGCGATCAGCGCGAATTCGGAGGGCACGAAAAGCCCGCCCGGCAGCGTTACTTCTTCTCGACGGCCGCCGGTGCGGCAGCTGCAGGAGAGGCGGCTGCAGGAGAGGCGGCCTGAGCAGTGCTGGGAGGCACGGCGGTATGACTGCCGGGCTTGCCGAATTCATGGATGGCATCGCCGCGCAGGGTGAGGAAATAAGTCATCGCAATCAGCCCGCCGACGAAAAAGGCGAGGATCAGATAGATCCACCAGTCGGCAAAATAGTTTTTCGCCTGTTTGTCTTCCGCCGTCTGCGGATTGGCGCGAACAATCGGATCTTTGCTCATCATTCCTCCATCGTGTCGGGTTTCGGGGTTCGGATGTTGCGATTTGTCTCTTCCGGGCGCATCAGCACGGCCAGCTTGTCGAGCACGCCGTTCACGTACTTGTGGCCATCCGTGCCGCCATAGCCTTTGGCCAGCTCGATGGCTTCATTGATGATCACCTTGTAGGGAGCTTCGACATGTTGCCTGAGCTCGAAGGTGGCAAGCAGCAGGATGGCGCGCTCGACGGGCGAGAGTTCGGCATAGGGCCGGTCGATCTGTGCGGCGACCAGCGCTTCGAGCTCGCCGGCAGCGGCGATGGTGCCCCTGAGGAGAAGCTCGAAGAGGGGACAATCTTTTTTTTCGAAACCCGCCGCCTGGGCCAGGTGCGCTTCGATGGCGGCCACATCGTTGCCCGAGAGCTGCCATTGATAGAGACCCTGCAGGGCGAATTCGCGGGCGCGGCGGCGTGGGGATTTCATCGTGCGCCTGATCGGGGCCCGTCGGTGTGCAGTGGGATGCGGGCAGTCATTTTTTCAGGAAACGCTGGAGACGGGCCATTTCGATGGCGGCCTGGCCGGCTTCCAGGCCTTTTTGCGCCATGCGCGAGAGCGCCTGATCATCGTCTTCGGTGGTCAACACGCCGTTGGCGACCGGGATGCCGGTGGCACATTGCACATCGGTGATGCCGCGTGCGGATTCGTTCGAGACGATTTCGAAGTGATAGGTCTCACCGCGGATCACGCAGCCCAGTGCCACCAGCGCATCGAAGCGCCCGCTTTGCGCCATCGACTGCAGCGTGAGCGGCAGTTCGAGTGCACCCGGCACGGTGACGAGCAGCATGTCTTCGGCGCGCACGCCCAGCCGCTTGAGTTCGGCGGCGCAGCCGCCGAGCAGGCCTTCGCCAATGTCGGCGTTGAAACGGCTCATGGCGATGCCGATGCGCAGGCCCGCGCCGTTCAGTTCAGGTTCGTATTCCTCGATATCATCATAGCGGGCCATTTCAACACTCCGTCAGGTAACCGGTGATTTCCAGCTGGAAGCCGGCCATGCTCGGCATCTTGCGCGGGCTGGCCATGAGTCTCATGCGGCGCACACCCAGGTCGCGCAGGATTTGTGCGCCGGTACCGTGCAGACGCGGATCCCATTTCGCGGCCGGCCTGTCCTGCTCGCCGTCGTCCTGCAGGGCGGCGATCAGGTCGGGGGTGGAGCTTGCACGGCGCAGCAGGACGATGACACCGGTGCCGTGTTGCGCGACCGTGCGCAGCGCGCGATCGACGCTGAAACTGTGGCGCGCGCTCTCGGTATCGAGAAAGTCGAGCACGGTGATCGGCTCATGTACGCGTACGAGGACTTCCTCCTGCGGATCGATCCGGCCTTTCACCAGCGCCAGATGAACATCGCCACTGGTCTTGTCGCGATAGCCGAACAGCTGGAATTCTCCGTGTGTGCAGGAAATGGTTTTCTCGGCGATGCGCTCAACCAGTGTCTCGTGCGCATTGCGATACTGGATCAGGTCGGTGATGGCGCCGATTTTCAGTCCGTGGGTTTGGGCGAATCCGACCAGGTCCGGCAGCCGTGCCATGGTGCCGTCGTCCTTGAGGATTTCGCAGATCACGGCGGCCGGTTCGCAACCGGCCAGATGCGCCAGGTCGCAGCCCGCTTCAGTGTGACCGGCACGTACCAGCACACCACCGTTTTGCGCCATCAATGGAAAGATGTGGCCGGGTTGGACGATGTCGGCCGGCTGGGCGCGCTTGGCCACCGCCACCTGCACGGTGCGTGCGCGATCGTGCGCCGAGATGCCGGTGGTGACGCCCTCGGCCGCTTCGATCGACAGCGTGAAGGCCGTACCGTGCGGCGAGCGGTTGTCCTGCACCATCAGCGGCAGGTCGAGCTGGCGGCAACGCGCCTCGGTCAGGGTGAGACAGATCAGGCCGCGGCCATGTTTGGCCATGAAATTGATTGCCTCCGGCGTGACGTATTCGCCGGCAAGGATCAGGTCGCCTTCGTTCTCGCGATCCTCTTCATCGACGAGAATCACCATGCGCCCATCGCGCATATCGGCAATGATGTCCTGAATCGGGGATAACGCACTCATGGCTTCTCCCAGGTTGTCATGCGTTCGAGATAGCGGGCGACCAGATCGATCTCCAGGTTGACCTTGCTGCCCGGTTTCAGGTGGCGCAAGGTCGTCACTGCCACGGTATGCGGGATCAGATTGATGGAAAAGTCGGCCTTGTCCACATGATTCACCGTCAGGCTGACGCCATCGACCGTGATCGAGCCCTTGCGTGCAATGTATTTTGCCAGCGGGTGCGGGGCGCGGATTACCAGTTCGTGGCTCTCGCCGATCCTGTCGAATTTCAGTACCTCTCCGACGCCGTCAACGTGACCGGTGACGAGGTGGCCGCCGAGGCGGTCGGCCAGACGCAGGGCCTTTTCCAGATTCACTTCACCTTCGGTGGCGAGGCCGACCGTGCAGTCGAGGGTCTCGCGCGAGACATCCACCTTGTAGTGCCGACCGTCTTTCTCGATGACTGTCAGACAAACGCCGCCATGGGCGATTGAATCGCCGAGTGCGACATCGGATAGATCGAGGCCGGGGGCCTCGACGGTCAGGCGCAGGCCCTTTTCGAGAGGATGCAGATGGACGATGCGGCCGACAGCGGCGACGATTCCGGAAAACATGCTTGGTATCAGGGGAGACGATCTGGGAAGCTGATTCTACCGCGAACTGCCCGGTCCTGTTTGAAGGCGCACCGCGCAGGCAGGCGGCTAGCCTGCGGCCAATGCCGCGTGGAGTGTCTTGAGAAAGTGCCCGGACGGCTGGTAGCCGATCACGCGCAAGCCGGGCTGCTCGCGCCCCTGGCGGTCAAAAAACAGGATGCCCGGCGGGCCGAACAGGCCAAACCGCCTGAGCAGCGCCTTGTCATCATCGTCATTGGCGGTGACATCGACCCGCAGCAGCGTGAAGCGGCGCATCTGCGCGGACACTCCGGGGTCGGCAAAGGTGTATTTCTCCATCTGCTTGCAGGAGACGCACCAGTCGGCGTAGAAATCGAGCAGCACCGGCCCGCCGGTATCAGCAAGCCGCGCATCGAGTGCGGCGCCGGTCTTCACCCGCTCGAAGACCGGCGCGGCGGGCGCAGGCGCTGCGCTGCGCAGGAATTCGAGCGGAGCGAGTGGATCACGGCTGCCGCCCAGGGCGCCGGCCACCTGGGCCACACCGATCAGCAGCAGCACCAGGCCGATTGCCTTGCCAAGGCGGGGGAATCCGCCGGCGTGTGGTGCCAGAGGGTCGAGTGCGCGCAGAAAGGTTGCCGTGCCGATGGCCAGCACGCCCCAGGCACCCAGATGCGCCCAGTCGGGCAGCATGGGCGAGACGAGCCAGACGGCCATCGCCAGCATGATGATGCCGAAGGCTTTCTTCACCGTCTCCATCCACGGGCCGGAGCGCGGCAGCAAAGAACGCGCCGAGACGCCGACGATCACCAGCGGCACGCCCTTGCCCAGGGCGAGTGCAAACAAAGCGGCGCCGCCGAGAGCCGCATCACGCGTTTGCGCAATGTAGAGCAGTGCGCCGGCCAGCGGTGCGGCCACGCAGGGGCCGACGATGAGCGCCGAGAGCGCGCCCATGACAGCCGTGCCGTGCAGGGAGCCGCCTTGCAGACGGCCCGATTTCTCGGAGAGCCTGCCTTGCAGGAAGGTCGGTAACTGCAGTTCGTAGAAGCCGAACATCGATAGCGAGAGGACAACAAACACCAGGGCGAATCCGCCGAGCACCCAGATGTTTTGCAGGGCCGCGGAGAGCATGGCGCCGGACAATCCGGCCGCCACGCCTGCCACGGCATAGGTGAGGGCCATGCCCAGCACGTAGGCGAGCGAGAGGACGAGGGCGCGCGTCTTGCTGATCTGGCGGCCCTGGCCGATGATGATGCCGGAGAGGATCGGATACATCGGAAACACGCAGGGCGTGAAGGCGAGCAACAGGCCGGCGGCGAAGAAGGTGCCGAGCACCAGCCAGAAGTCGGCATCCTTGAGTAATTGCGCGAGTCGCGAAGACTCGTCCGCGTCGAGGCCCGGAGGGGGTGTGCTCGAGGCCGACATCTGCGGCATGCCGCTGGCAGGGGCCAGGCTCACGCGCAGGCTTTGCGTGTTGGGCGGATAGCACACGCCAAGATCGGCGCAGCCCTGCGAGGTGGCTTTCAGGGTGAGCGCATCGACGCCTTCTCCTGCCGTGAAGGGCAGCAGCAGAATGACCTCCTTGCGATAGGTCTCGACATCGCCAAAAAACTCGTCCTTGTGCACCTTGCCAGGGGGGAGTTGCGGTGTGCCGGCTTCGATGCCGGCCGGCTCCAGGGCGAAGCGGAACTTGTCGCGGTACAGGTAATACCCTTTGGCGATTTCGTAACGGATTTCCAGCGTCCTGGCATCAAAGAGGCGTGCGCTCGGACGAAAAGCCTGGTCGACATCGAGCAGGGCTTGTGCGCCTGAAGCCAGCGGCAGACAGAGCAGGAAAAACAGGCAGAGCCGGCAAAGCAGGGATGGGCGGTGCAGCATGGCGGTTCAGTCCGGCGCCGTTTCGCCCGCCAGCCAGGCAAGATAGGCGGGCAGTCCGCGGGGGACGTCAAGGGCGATGATCTCGGGCAGCTCGTACGGATGTGTTGTACGGATCGCCTCCTCGAGAGCCGTGTAGCGGGCGGTGGTGGTCTTGATCAGCAGCGGCACTTCGGTGCCGCCTTCCATCTTGCCTTGCCAGCGATAGACCGAGTGACAGGGTGCGAGGATGTTCACGCAGGCAGCCAGCCGCTGTTCGACGAGCTGGCGTGCGAGCCGGTGCGCGCTGTCCTCATCGGGCAGGGTGGTGAGAACGAGGAGGGCGTCCATGAAACGAAACTGATCACTCGGGCAGGCGTTGGGGTTCCTGGCTCATTTTAGCAGCCGGCGACGGGCGACGCCGAGTGCCAGCCAGAAACCGATCACGCAGTAAGCGACGAGCACGCCGACATGTTGCCAGATGTGCGCTGGCCACTCGCCAAGAAACAGCGGGCGTGTCAGATGCACGGCATGCGAGAGCGGCAGCAGCGCCGAGAACTGCTGGAAGACGAGCGGCAGCTGCTCGACGGGAAAGAAGACGCCGGAGAGCAGCGTCATCGGCGTGACGAACAGCGTGAAGTAATACATGAAGAAATCGTAATTGGGCGCCAGCGTCGTCATCAGCAGACCGAGTGCGGCAAACACCAGTCCGGTGAGAAAGATCAGCGGCAGCGCCCACAGGGCGAGCGGCGAGGTGACGAGCCCGAGGGCGGCCGAGATGCCGAGGATCGCCAGGCCCGAGAGGCTGGCCTTGCTGGCCGTCCAGATGAGCTCGGCGAGCATCAGGTCATCGAGCGCCATCGGTGTATTCAGGATGGCGTCCCAGGTTTTCTGCACCTGCATGCGCGAGAAGGCGGAATACAGGGCCTCGAAACTCGCGCTGTTCAGGGTCGAGAAACACATCGCGCCGGCGGCCAGATAGGCGATGTAGGAGACGCCCCCGACTTGCGGCAGCAGCGTGCCGATGCCGTAGCCCAGGCCGAGCATGTAGATCATCGGGTCGGCGAGGTTGCCGAGGATGGCCGGGATGGCGAGCTTGCGCCAGACGAGAAAATTGCGCCGCCAGACGGGGATGAAACGCAGGCTGAGCGAAGGGGCACGGAAATCGTTCAACATGTCGGAGCTTCGAAAGGTCGGCAATGGGAGTGTATGCGCGGCTTCATCTCAGTCGCGCAGGTCGCGCCCGGTCAGTTTGAGGAATACGTCTTCCAGATTGGCCGGCCGGTGCAGGTAGCGAAAGCCGTGCTGGCTGGCGAGGTGGCGCAGCAACGGGCGCGATTCCGTGAGGTAGCAGAAAGCCGTTTCACCGGCCAGTTCGATGCGTGTGGCGAACTGTGCGGCTTCGCCGTGCGCCCAGGCGGCGACATCCGTTGCGTGGCCATTACCTGGCGTGCCATACACTTCCACGACTTCGGGTTCGATGTGTGCGGCAATCACTTGGCGCGGGCTGCCTTCGGCGAGAAAGCGACCGCGGTCCATGATGGCCAGGCGATGGCTCAGGCGCTCGGCCTCGTCCATGAAGTGTGTGGTGAGCAGTACCGTCTTGCCCTGCGCGAGGAGTTGCTTCAGACGCTCCCAGATGAGGTGGCGTGCCTGCGGATCAAGACCGGTGGTCGGCTCGTCGAGAAACAGCAGATCCGGATCATTCACCAGCGCGCGTGCCAGCGTGAGGCGCCGCTTCATGCCACCGGAGAGGGCGTGGATTTTTGCGTCGGCGCGTCCATCCAGGCCGGCAAATTCGAGCAGTTGCGGGATGCGTGCGCGTGCGAGGCGGTCGGCAAGGCCGAAGTAGCGGCCATACACCAGCAGGTTTTCTGCCACGGTGAAATCCGGATCGAGGTTGTCCATCTGCGGCACGATGCCCACACGCAGGCGCGCCGCGCGTGCCTGCTGCGGCACGGGTTTGCCGACAAGCCGGATGGAGCCGGCATCCGGTGTGGTCAGGCCGAGCACGCAGCGCAAGGTGGTGGTCTTGCCGGCGCCGTTGGGGCCCAGCAATGAATAGCATTCGCCCGGGCGCAACGCAAAAGTCAGTCCTTGCAGGACGGCGTGATCGCCATAGGACTTGTGCAGCCCTTCGACGGCGAGAATCTCGTTGTTCAGGGTTGCCATTGCGATTCGACGATGCGGCGGATGATGTGCAGCTTGCGATGGAAGAAGTGATCGGCACCCGGGATCACGCTCACGGCCAGGTCGAGTGGTTCGGCCCAGGCAAGGACATTGGCCAGAGGCACCGTCTCGTCGCGCTCGCCATGGATGACGATGGTGTCTGGCGCAACCGCTTCGGTGACGTAGCGGCGCGTGCCTTCGACAAAACCGGCGGCCGTGCCGACCAGCACCAGGCGACGTGCCGGTGTGCCGGCTTCTTCCAGTCGCCGGGCGAGCCGCGTGACGACATAGGCGCCAAAGGAGTAGCCGCCCAGATAAACCGGCAAGGAGGCGCCGTGGGTCCGGTGTGCCCAGTCGAGCACGCGGGCAAGATCGTCCGTCTCGGCGATGCCGTGATCGTGTTCGCCGGCAGACGCACCGACACCGCGGAAATTCGGCCGTAGCGCGGCATAGCCGAACTCCTCGAAGAGCTTCGCCAGCGTGGTGACGACCTTGTTGTCCGCCGTGCCGCCGTAGAGCGGATGCGGATGGGCGATCAGCGCGATGCCGCGGACAGGGGCGGGCGCAGCCGGTGTCTGGACGAAGAGCTCGATCGGACCGGCCGCGCCCTCGAGCAGCAGGCGCCCGCTGCGCGCCATCAGATTTTCAGATGCTTGACGACGTTGCCCTTGACGAGGTGCTCGTCGATGATCTGGTCGATGTCTTCCTTGCCCGAGTAGGTGTACCAGGTCTCGTCCGGATAGACGACGATGACCGGACCTTCCTTGCAGCGGCCCAGGCAGCCCGACATGTTGATGCGCACCTTGCCCTTGCCTTTCAGGTCGAGCTCGTCGATGCGTTGCTTGGCGTAGGCGCGCAGTTTGTCGGCGCCGTGATCGTTGCAGCAGATTTCGCCGCCCTCGCGCTGGTTGCAGCAGAAAAAGACGTGTTGCTGGTAATAGCTCATGGTTCTCTCCAGGGGATGATGCCCGATGTCTCTTGTTTGACGGACAGATTCAGTCGCGCGTTCCAATCCCGCTTTTCAAGGCGGGGTATTTGCGCGCATTCTTGACGATTTTCTCGCGTGCGGCGGTGATCAGATCCACCTCGAGCACGTCGGCGAGTTCGACAAGGTAGATTAACACGTCGGCCAGTTCGTCGCGGACGGCCTCGCGCTTTGCGCCGTCTTGCCGCAGCTGACTTTCTTCGGCGCTGAGCCATTGAAACTGCTCGACCAGCTCGGCGGCCTCGACGATCAGCGCCATCGCCAGGTTTTTCGGTGTGTGATGGCGCGACCAATCGCGCTCGCGTGCGAAGACGCGCAGCGCATCGCGCAGTTCGATCAGCGCATCGCTCATGCCCTGTCCTCCTGTCGTGGGTGTGGCAGCATCAGCCAGGCCAGCGCGGCGAAAGGCCACAGGCTCGAGACGAGTCGCGTCAGACCATTGAAGTTGAAGAAATGTCCTTGTTGCCAGACAGCCAGCGAGGCGGTGAGATAGGGATTTTCCGGCGCCAGATTCACCAGTGCCGTGGCCAGCATGAGCGACATGGCTGCGAGCATGCGCTGCGCCAGCGCGGGCAGCCAGGTAGCGGCGTAGAGTGCGACCGCGCCGATCGCCAGGCCGGCGCTGTTGCCCGGGGTCAGCCACTGGATGAATTGCGCGGCATTCACCAGCACGGCGTTGGTGAATCCCTTGACGACAAGGGGCAGCAACAGAAACGGGATCAGCAGCCAGCGGCTGGGCCGGCGCAGCAAGGACCAGGCGATGAGGCCGGCGCACAGCAAGCCGCTTGCCGCGACCGCTGCCTCGAGCACGACGAAGCGGCGTGCCGAATAGGGCAGCGCAGGCAGTTCCAGCGCCTCCAGCAGTGCGCGCAGATCGCCACTGCCAAAGAGCAGTGCAGCCGGACTGAGCAGGGCCAGCAACCACAGACCGAGCAGCACCAGGCCGGATTCCCCGCGGCGCCCCGGGATGAGCCGGCGCACGCGCAAGCGGTAGAGGCGCCCGCCGTCGAGCAGCGTGCGGCCCCAGTTCATGCCGGCAGTCGCACCGATCAAGGCACCGATGCTGTTGCAGGCCAGGTCGATGTTGGAGGGAACGCGACTGGGCAGAAAATTTTGCAGGGTTTCCATGGTGAGGCTCAGGCCGCTGCCGATCAGCACGGCCAGCAGCGCGGCGATCAGAAGGCCAAGGCGTGCCAGGGTCGGCACCAGCAGGAAGCCGAGCGGCGCGTAGGCGAGGACGTTGAGCGTCAGATCAAAGCCGGTGTAGTAGCGCGGCCATGGAGCATTCAGATAGCCGAAGAGCGATATGCCGTTGTCACGCCAGCCGGTGAACGGGTGCAGGCTGGCGTAGACGACCAGCAAAACATAGGTGATCGTCAGACTGCGTGCCAGCGGAGCGAAGCGTTCTTTCACACCCTTTTCGGATGATGCTCGGCGACATGCGCAACATGATGGGTCTGTGCGGCGGCATGGTGGACATGCGCATGCGCCACCAGATCGCGCGGCGGATGGCTGATCCACTGCGGCAGCAGCGAGCCGGCGATCATGCCGAGGGCCGAGACACCCAGCCCGATCAGCTGTGCGGGAATGCCCTCGTCGCCGATCAGGGCATAGGCATATACGCCCCCGCCTTCGCCGCCCACCACCAGCACCTCGACCAGCAGCCAGGAGAGGATGCCGCCGAAGATCGCTGCGAGGGCGCCCTGGGAGGTCGCGCGCTTCCAGAAAATGCCGCAGACGAGTGGCACGAAGGCGCCCGCCAGTGTCACCTTGTAGGCGCTTTCGACCATCTCGAGAATCGATGAGTGGGTATTCAAGGCGAAGGCCAGCACCAGGCTGGCAAAGCCGAGCAGGGTGGCACGCATCACCCAGAGGAACTGGCGATCCCCCATCTTCGGCCAGAAGCCGCGCACGACGTTCTCGGCAAAGGTCACCGAAGGGGCGAGCAGGGTGGCCGACGAGCAGCTCATGATGGCCGAGAGCACGGCGCCGAAGAACAGCACCTGGGCGAGGAGCGGCATGTGCTGGAGCACCAGTGTCGGCAGCACGAGTTGCGAGTCCTCCTCGATCAGTTTGCCAAACAGTGCCGGATCGATCAGCGTTGCCGAATAGGCGATGAACATCGGCACGAAAGTGAAACAGAAATAGATCGAGGCGCCGAGAACGGAACCCCACAGCGCGACCCTGGCACTCCTGGCCGAAGTGACGCGCTGGAAGACGTCCTGCTGCGGGATCGAGCCGAGCATCATGGTCACCCAGGCGCCGAGAAAGGCCACCCATTTGAGTGGGTCGGCTTGCGGGAAGAACTGCAGCTTGCCCGCTTCGGCGGCGTGGGAGAGGACGCTGCCCGCCCCCCCGTCGACCTTGCCGGTGACGATCCAGGCGATGAACAGCAGTCCGCCCATCGAGACGGCCATCTGCACGAAATCGAGAATGGCCACCGAGAACATGCCGCCGAAGATCGTGTAGGTGACGACGATCGCCGCGCCGAGGATCATGCCGGCCTGCTGGCTCACCGCGCCGTCGGTGACGACGAAAAAGATGAGGCCGAGCGCCTTGATCTGTGCTGCCACCCAGCCCAGATAGGAGGCGACGATGCAGATCGCCGTAAGCACTTCGGCCGTGCGGTTGTAGCGCATGCGGTAGAAGTCGCCCAGCGTGAGGATGTTCAGGCGGTACAGGTAGCGCGAGAAGAGGATGCCGGCGAGGATCAGGCACAAGGACGAGCCGAAGGGATCGGCGACGACGCCGGTCAGCCCCTCGCGCACGAAAGTGGCCGAGACGCCGAAGACCGCTTCGGCGCCAAACCAGGTGGCAAAGACCGTGGCGGTGACCACCGGCAGCGGCAGAGAGCGTCCGGCGACGGCAAAGTCCTTGACGTTATGGACGCGCGTGGCGGCGGCAAGGCCGATGCCCACCGACACCATCAGGTAGAGGATGACGAACCAGAGCAGCATCGCAGCGTGGAAACCCCGAAGTCAGTCGCGGCAAGACGGCGGATTATAGCCAAAGAAGCTGGGCGGCAAGCAAGGCGGTGAGCAGCACCGCCACGGCGCGCAGCCAGCGTGTCTGGCGTCGCTGTTCGGCACGCAGACGCGCCAGTTCGGCACGCAGTGCCTCGTGCGGCTGGCGCCCGAGCGCGTCGTGGAGCAGGCGCGGCAGCTGCGGCAGCAGGGTTGCCCACTGCGGCGCCTCGCGTTTCAGGTTATTCACAAGCCCCTTCATGCCGATGCGTCCGGCCATCCAGTGTTCGAGAAAAGGCTTGGCGGTGGTCCACAAATCGAGTTCGGGATCGAGCTGACGACCCAGGCCCTCGATGTTGAGCAGGGTTTTTTGCAGCAGGACGAGCTGCGGCTGGATCTCGACGTTGAAGCGTCGCCCGGTCTGAAACAGGCGCAGCAGCGTCTTGCCGAACGAGATGTCCTTGAGTGGCCGGTCGAACACCGGCTCGCAGACAGCGCGGATGCCGGCCTCGAACTCGTCCAGGCGCGTATCGGCCGGCACCCAGCCGGCATCGACGTGGGCCTGTGCCACCGCCTTGTAGTCGCGGCGGAAGAAACCGAGGAAATTCTGCGCCAGATAATTCTGGTCGGCTTCGGTCAGCGTGCCCATGATGCCGAAGTCGAGAGCCACATACTGGCCGGCCGGCGTGACCAGGATATTGCCCGGATGCATGTCGGCGTGAAAAAAACCGTCGCGAAACACCTGGGTGAAAAAAATCTCGACACCGGCGCGCGCGAGGGCCTTCAAGTCGACGCCGGCGGACTTCAGCGCCGCGATCTGGCCGACCGGAATGCCGTGCATGCGCTCCATCACCATCACCTGCGCGGCGCACCAGTCCCAATGCACTTCGGGCACGGCCAGCAGCGGCGAGCGCAGGAAGTTGCGCCGCAACTGGCCGCAATTGGCCGCTTCGCGCATCAGGTCCAGCTCGTCCTCGAGGTGTTTGGCAAATTCGGCGACGACCTCGCGCGGCTTCAGGCGCCGTCCTTCGGCCCACAAGGTGCTGATCAGCCCGGCGCCGGCATCGAGGAGCGCCAGATCGTGGGCGATCACCCGTTCGATACCGGGGCGCAGCACTTTCACCGCCACCTCACGGCCGTCGGGCAGGCGGGCGAAGTGCACCTGCGCCACCGAGGCGCTGGCCACCGGTTCGTGACCGAAGTCGTCGAACA
This sequence comes from uncultured Rhodocyclaceae bacterium, assembly GCA_964607005.1. Classification (GTDB taxonomy): domain Bacteria; phylum Pseudomonadota; class Gammaproteobacteria; order Burkholderiales; family Rhodocyclaceae; genus Desulfobacillus. The sequence continues at coordinate 90,663 of CAZSHO010000007.1, read as the reverse complement.
CGGTATCGAGCGGCCTGCCAAAGGCGCGCTCGATGACAGCGATGGCCTGCCCGGAGGGAAAGGGCGGCACCTGGTCCTGCAGCCTGGCCAGCTCGTCGGCCAGATCGACCGGCAGCAGATCGCGGCGCGTCGACAACACCTGGCCGAACTTGACGAAGATCGGTCCGAGCGCTTCGAGTGCCTGGCGCAGCCGCTGTCCACGCGGGGCCGACAGGTCGCGCCAGAACAGCAAGGTGCGCAACAGCCGCGCCAGCCGTTCGGTCGCCGCATGATCGAGCACCAGCTGATCAAGGCCGAAGCGCAGGCCGACGTGAATGATTTTCAGGAGACGAAAGAGACGCACGATGCGTGCCCGGTCGGGAAAGCGCCGATTTTACTCAATATTCGCGGGTGTCCAGCGCGGGGCTAACAGCTCCGGCAGGTATAATCCCGCCTTTCCCGAAGCGACATCCATGGCTGCAGACATCCGAACCGAACTGAGTGCGCTGTTGCGTACGGCATTGACGTCCGTAGCGCCGGACAGTTGTGCCGCCCCCATCCTCCTCGAGCGGCCGAAACAGGCCGCGCACGGCGATTTCGCCAGCAACCTGGCCTTGCAACTGGCCAAGCCGCTCAAGCGCAATCCGCGCGAGATCGCCGCCCAGCTGGTAAAAGCCTTGCCTGACTCGCCGCTTCTCGCGCGTGCCGAAGTGGCGGGGGCCGGGTTCATCAACCTCACGCTTGCCCCCGCGGCCAAGCTGGGCATCGTCGCCACGGTGCTGTCGCAGGGTGCCGATTTCGGCCGCAGCGCACTCGGGGGCGGGCAGAGCATCCAGGTTGAATTCGTCTCGGCCAATCCGACCGGGCCGCTGCATGTCGGCCATGGTCGCGGCGCCGCCTATGGGGCGAGCCTCGCCAGCCTGCTCGACTTTGCCGGATTCAAGGTGACGCGCGAGTTCTACGTGAACGATGCCGGACGGCAAATGGACATCCTGGCGTTGTCGACCTGGCTGCGCTATCTCGAAATCAACGGTGTGCGGGTGTCTTTCCCGAAGAATGCCTATCAGGGCGAGTATGTGCGCGACATGGCCGCCGCCATCGAGCGCGCACACGGGCGCCGTTATTGCCGCGAGGTGGCGCAACTGTTCGCCGGTGCCCCCGATGCGCAGACCGAGGCCGAAGGCCATCTCGACGCGCTCATCGCCGGCGCCAAGCAGCTGCTTGGGGATGACTATGCGTACCTGCATCACTTCGCCCTCACCGAGCAACTGGGCGATGCGCGCGACGATCTGGCCGGTTTCGGTGTGCACTTCGATCAGTGGTTTTCCGAAAAATCACTCTTCGACACCGGGTTGGTGGAAAGGGCGGTGGTGCGTCTCGAAGCCAATGGCCATCTCTACGAGCAGGAGGGTGCGAAGTGGTTTCGCGCTAGCGCCTTCGGCGACGAGAAGGATCGCGTCGTCCAGCGCGAGAACGGCCTGTACACCTACTTTGCCTCCGACATTGCCTATCACCTGAACAAATACGAGCGCGGCTTTGCGCGCATCATCGACATCTGGGGTGCCGACCATCACGGCTACATTGCGCGCGTCAAGGGCGCCTTGCAGGCACTCGGCCTCGATGCCGGGCGCCTGGAGGTGGCGCTGGTGCAGTTCGCCGTGCTCTACCGGGGTGGACAGAAGGCCTCGATGAGCACTCGTTCGGGCGAGTTCGTCACCCTGCGCGCCCTGCGCGAGGAAGTCGGCAACGACGCCTGCCGCTTTTTCTATGTGCTGAGGAAATCCGACCAGCATCTCGACTTCGACCTTGATCTGGCGCGCTCGCAGACCAACGAGAATCCGGTGTATTACATCCAGTACGCCCACGCCCGCATCGTCAGCGTGCTGATGCAGTGGGGCGGCGAAGCGGCCATGCTTGCCCGTGCCGAGCTTGCACCGCTGGGCAACGAGCGCGAGCTTGCCCTGTGCGCGCGTCTGGCCGAATTCCCCGAGGTGGTGAGCGCGGCCGCGCAAGGCTACGCGCCGCACCTGATCGCCTTCTATCTGAAGGAATTGGCCGGCGAATTCCACAGTTACTATAATGCCGAGCGTTTCCTCGTCGACGAGGAAACGCTGCGCATCGCGCGCCTGGCATTGTGCCAGGCAGTGCGCCAGGTACTGGCCAACGGGCTGGCCATCATCGGCGTCAGTGCGCCGCAAACCATGTGAGGAAACCATGATCCAGCAAAAGCAGGGCGGCGGCACTCTCATCGGTCTGTTCATCGGTCTGGTATTCGGCGTCGTCATTGCCGCCGTTGTCGTCTGGTACATGAACAAGACACCCATCCCGTTCCAGAACAAGGAGCAAAGGCCGCACACCGAGAACGCGAACGCGGCCAAGACGCCCTCGGCGCCGCCCGCGCAAGTCGAGGCCTTGCCGGGCAAGCCCGGCGACGCCTCCGCCGAGAAGCCGCGCTTCGAGTTCTACAAGATCCTGCCCGGTGCCGAAGAGGCACAGCCCAGGACGCCGCCGGCGACTGCGCCCACCCCGCAAGCCGAAGCACCGAAAAAGATCGACACCCTGTTTCTCCAGGCGGGTGCCTTCCAGAATGCCGCCGAGGCGGACAACCTGAAGGCACGTCTTGCGTTGATGGGTATTGAGGCCAGCGTGGAGAAGGTGGCGAGCCCCGAGAAGGGTACCTTGCACCGCGTGCGCATTGGCCCCTACGCCACGCCCGAGGAGATGACGCGCGTGCGCACGCAGCTTGCGCAAAACGGTATCGAGGCCGGCGTGGTTCGCAACAAGGAAGGCACCCATTGATTTTTGGAGGAATCATGCACATGAAAAAATGGTTGAGTTTGTTTTTTGTCGCCCTCGGCCTGCTTGTTGCCACCGGTGCCAGCCAGGCCGCGCCGGCGTTCAAACCGCTCGCCCAGCCGCAGGCGGTCGAGAGTGGCGACAAGATCGAGATCATCGAGTTTTTCTGGTATGGTTGCCCGCACTGTTTCGATCTTGAGCCGGTGCTGAAGAAATGGACGGCCAATCTCCCCAGGGATGTCGAATTCAGACGCATTCCGGCCGTGCCAACCCAGCGCTGGATGCATGATGCGCGCATCTTCTACACGCTCGAGGCGCTCGACCTGCTCGACAAGATGCATGGCGCGGTGTTCGATGCGATCCACCTGAACAGCATCAACCTTGGTGACGAGAAGACCCTGCTGGACTGGATGGCCAGCCAGGGTGTCGACCGCACCAAGTTTTCCTCCGCCTGGAAATCGTTCTCCGTGCAGAGCAAGACCAAACGGGCGATCCAGCTCACCCAGGCCTATGACATCAACAGCGTGCCGACGCTGATCGTCGATGGCAAATACGTTACGTCGGTGTCGATGGCCGGCAGCGCCGATGCGCTGCTGAAAACCCTCGATGCGCTGATCGTCAAGGCGCGCGCCGAGCGGCCGAAGAAGAAATAAAACGATTTCGACACGGAGGGCGGCCTCCATGCGCATCTTCATCACCGGTGCGTCCTCCGGCATTGGCGCGGCACTGGCCGCCCACTACGCGGCACGCGGCGCGCAGCTCGGGCTCCTTGCGCGTCGTGCGGACGCGCTCGCCGGGGTGGCGCACTCCCTGCCCGGCACGCCGGCGATCTATCCCGCCGATGTCGCCGATGCGCCCGCCCTGCGGCAGGCCGCGCAGGATTTCATGACGCGCTTTGGCGTGCCTGATCTGGTCATTGCCAACGCCGGCGTCTCCGTCGGCACCCTCACCGAGCACGCCGAAGACATCGCCGCCATCGAGCGCGTCCTGCGCACCAATGTCGTCGGCATTGCCGCCACCTTCCAGCCTTTTGTCGCGGCGATGAAAGAAGCCGGATGCGGCACGCTCGCCGGCATCGCCTCGGTTGCCGGCATGCGCGGCCTGCCCGGCGCCGGTGCCTACAGCGCGTCCAAATCTGCTGCCATCACCTATCTGGAAGCGCTGCGCGTCGAGTTGCGTCCGTGCGGCGTGAAGGTCGTCACCGTCTGCCCCGGCTACGTCGCCACGCCGATGACGGCGGTGAATGAATACCGCATGCCCTTCATCCTGCCGGCCGACGAAGCGGCGCGGCGCATCGCCCGCATCATCGATGCGGGAAAGAGCTATGCCGTCGTGCCCTGGCAGATGGCCCTCGTCGCGCGCGCCATGAAGTGGTTGCCCAATGTGGTGTACGACCGCCTCTTCAAGCGCGCCGGCCGCAAGCCACGCAATCTCGATGTGTAAAAGTCAGTCCTGGCAGGACGGCGCCCAGCCCCCTCTGGTGTGAGCGGCACGGCCCTCAGTGCGCAGCGGGCAGTGCTGAAGGCGCTTGTGTCCCGGCGGTAGCCGGTGCACGGCGTGCCTCCAGCGCGGCCTGGAAGCGCCAGATGAAGCACAGCGTGACGAGCAGCAGTCCCGAATAGCCCAGACCGGCGAGGGTGTAAGGAATCGTCGGATCGCCCAGGGCGACCGTCTCGAGGTTGAAGCTGAGCAGCCCGAGAGTGATGAAGGCGCCGAAGAGCCACATGCCGGCCAGCCACATTCCGACCTCGGTGCTGCGCAAGGGACGGCGCCAGCCGGTGGCCGGGAGAGATGGAACGCTCACCGGGTGATGGATGGCCGGGGAGGTGCGCAACCCCAGGGTGAGCAGATCGTAGACCAGCAGGCCGCTGCCGGCGGCGAAGAGGACACCGAAGATTGGCACCAGCACCTTGAAGAACTGCATTGCCGGGAATACTTCGCCGCCGAACCAGTCCTCGCCCATCGTCCGGTAGACAAATACCTGCACGGTGCCGCCGATGGCAAAGGCGAAGGCGATGCCGAGGATGCCGACGAACACCAGCCAGAAGGCGATGCGGCCCGGACGCTGGTCGAAATCCTGCAGGCCGCGCAGCAGGGGTATCGCATAGTAGGCGGCGGCGATGCCGAGCATGCCGAAGGTGCCGAAGAGGGCAAGGTGGGCGTGGCTTGGCGTCACCCAGGTGCCGTGCGACCAGACGTTGGTCAGCGCGAAGGTCATGGTGAAACCGAGGATGCCGGCGCCGACCTGTTCGAGCACCACCGAACCGAGGATGAAATAGAAGGCCGGTGCGTTCTCCAGCGGGCGCTCATCCTGGTGTGCGTCCAGATAGATGTGCCAGAAGCAGAAAATCAGTGGCAGCGGCTCGAGTGCGCTGAAGAGCGAGCCCCAGAATTGCCAGAACTCGGGTGTGCCGACCCAGAAATAGTGGTGCGCATTGCCGATCAGGCCGGAGAGCCAGACCATCGTCACGCCCCAGAAGACGGCATAGCCCACCGCCTTGATATCGGCCTTGAAGAGCAGCACGAGCAGGAAGCCGACCAGGCTGATGTGGATCACCTCCCAGACACCTTCGACCCAGTAATGCACGACATACCAGCGGAAGTACTCCTGCAGGTCGAGCCGCTCGACGAAAAACAGGCCGAACAGCCAGACGAAGGTCAGCGCGGTGAAGCCGATTGCCAGTCCCCAGTGGATTTCGTTCCATTCGCGCCGTGCCGGAAAGGTGCGGATCAACACCCAGGCGACGATGCCAAAACCGATGAACAGCACGATGTCGGCGATGCGTCCGGCCTCGAGATATTCGAGTCCTTCCTGCAGCCAGGGCTGGCCCAGCCACCAGCCGGCGATGCCGCGCGTGGCGAGCGCCTGCGTGGCGACGTTCCACACAGTGACGGCAAGCAGTGCGTAGAACAGGAATTTGATCAGTCCGGGGGAGACCAGTTCGCGCTTCGAGAGCAGCGGCCCGATGAAGAGCACCGTGCCGATGAAACCGGAGAGGATCCAGATGATGCCCAGGTTCAGATGTTCGGCGCGCAGGACGTTGAAGTTGAGGATGCCGGCCATCAGCCCCGGGGCGACATGCTCGACGGCAATCAGCAGGCCGAAGAGCATCTGGAAGAGGAAGAGCACCAGCATCAGCAGGAAGAAACGCTTGCTCAGGCGCTGGGTCTCGTATTCGATGCGGATCATGGGTGTGGGCTCTCCCTCACAGACTGCGCAGATAGGCGAGGATCGCCTGCATGTCCGCCTCGTTGACGAGGCTGGCGAAGGCCGGCATGACATGGGGCGGATAGCCTGCGACGGTGTTGTTGTCCGGCGCACGGATTTTCTCCGCCAGGTAGGCTTCGTCCGCCGTCACGCTGCGCCCGTCGGCAAGCTTCACCTGCGAGCCGAAGAGGCCCGCCCAGCCCGGACCGACGAGACGTGCCTTGCCGGTGGAATGGCAGGCGAGGCAGCCCAGCTCATTGACGAGCTGCTTGCCGCGCGCGGCCGGATCGGCGGCGGGTGCGGTGGATGCCTGGCTGGTGGGGGGCGCCTGTGTCGAGGGTGCGACGACTGCCGCATTGCCCGCCCGACGCCGCCCGGGATCGGGTTTGGGCGGCCAGCCCTGCGTATTGATGGCCGAGGTGTATTTGAGGAAGGCGATCAGCGCCTCGATCTCGCCGGCCTGCAGTGGCAGGTTCGGCATGTGGCTGCGCTGGCCGCCACGCCGGTCGATCCGCTCGGCGGCACCTGCATAGCGTTGACGATATGCGGGCAGATCGATCGCGCCGGTTTCTTTCTGCACGGCGGTATCCTGCAGACGCAATTGCACGGCTGTTGCGGTGGGCCAGCCGCCTGCCGAGGGCAGGAAGGCAGCGAGCCAGGCCGGGCCGGCGGTGGCATAGATATGCGTGAGATCCGGGCCGAAATAGGCACCGTTGCCGACAAGGGTGTGGCAACCCATGCAGTTGTAGGCCTGGAAGACGCGCTTGCCGGCGACCGCATCGGTCTTGCCGAAGGAGGTGGTGCCCGGCAGTGCCTGTTTGTGCGAGGGGATGAAAGACCACCAGGAGAGCAGGAGGAAAATCGCCAGCATCAGGCCGAGCACGCCCAGTGCCGCGCGCCGGTAGCATTTTTCGTGGCAGTCGGCGTCGTTGGCGCAGCTCACTGCCGCTCCCCGGTGCGCGTGAGCGTGTCGTGAGCGAACAAGGTGCGCAGGCTTCTGAGAAAGACATGGAAGACATATACGGCAAGCAGGAAACCGATCCCCATGTAGAGGCGCCACATCGTCGGCGAGGCCGGCCAGTATTCGAACTGGCGCCAGTAAGGCCAGGACAGCAGGACGCTGATGAAAGCGGCAATCACTGACAGGACCAGATCGATGATGCGTTGTGCCATGCCGGGCTTCCTCGAGGGTGATCCGCTGCGAAGGTGCGGTCCGCATTCTCCGCGTACGGAGAAAAGATGATGGTGCCGACCGCCGGCTCAGCGGCAGCGTGCTGCGCGTTGAGTGCGGATCAGGCTACTCCGATGGTCTGGCTGAAACAACCCTGACGGCATTGCCTGTATTCCGGAGTGCGCGTTCGTCCCGCAGAAAAGTCAGTCCTGGCGGGACGGCGCGTAGTGTTCGCGCTGGCCGAAGCCGCGCGTGTTGTCGATGACCCAGACATCGCTAGGCACGAATTCGTACCAGCGGATCTTGTCGAGCGCTTCGAGAAGCTTGCGCGGCAGGCCGGCGCCGCGGCCGATGAGCGGAAAGCGCATCTGGTAACGGGCGCGTGCCTGCGCTTCATGTCCGGGTGCGATCTGATGTGCCTCGCCAACCATTTGCAGGCCGCGAATGCTCGGCCAGTCCGTGTAGTCGTGCTGGATGGTGACGGCCACGCGTGGCTGGAGGGCCAGGTTGCGGGCGTGCTGCGTTCCGGGGGCAGAGAGGAAGGTGAGTTTCAGGGCACCGTCTTTTTCGAAATCGTAAAACACCGCGGCCGACCACGGTCCGTCCGTCCCCGTGGTCGCCAGTGTCATGACGTGGTGGTCGTCGAGCAGGGCGAGGACACGGCTGCGCAGCGACTCCTCGGCCATGCGCGCGCTCTCAGACTTCGCTCAACGACGGATCCGATGCGGTTGCTTCGGCCCGGTCGTTGGTGGGAGTGTTTCCTTTCTGGCGCTGCTTGAGCCGGTAGGCCAGCTGTGGACGCGTGATACCGAGCATGCGCGCCGCCGAAGACAGGTTGCCCTTCGACTTGGCGACAGCCGCCTCCAGCAGCATGGCCTCGACCTGGTCGAGCGTGAAGACGCCATTCAGAACCGAATCACACAGCGCCTCGCCCGGCTGCCAGCCCTTGGCGTTCGGCGTGCCCCCGGCATCCAGTCCGAGCTCGGCGGCGGCCTCACCCTGATCGGCAAGAAACAGATGTTCGGCTTCGACGCGCATGCCGTGCGGGGCGAGGATGACGCTGCGCTCGATGACGTTCTGCAACTCGCGGATGTTGCCCGGCCAGCGGTAGGAGAGCAGTGCGCGCTTGGCCTTGTCGGTGAAACCGCGCAGTTTCTTGCCGTGCAAGGTGGCGTATTTTTCGAGGAAGGCCTTTGACAGGGGCGAGATGTCTTCCTTCCTCTCGCGCAGCGCCGGGATGTGCACCTGATAGGCATTCAGACGGTAGTACAGGTCGAGACGGAACTTGCCGTCCTTGACCATGGCCGACAGGTCGGCATTGGTCGCTGCCACCACGCGTACGTCGACCTTGCGCGGGCGGTGATCTCCCAGGCGCTCGATTTCGTGCTCCTGCAAAACGCGTAGCAGCTTCGCCTGGGCAGAGAGCGGCAGGTCGCCGACTTCGTCGAGGAACAGGGTGCCGCCGCTGGCGCGCTCGAAACGTCCGGGACGGGAGGAGTGCGCGCCGGTATAGGCACCTTTCTCGACACCGAAGAGTTCTGACTCGACCAGTTCGTGCGGGATCGCCGCGCAGTTCATGGCGACAAAAGGCTCTGCCGCGCGCGGCCCCATCTCGTGCAGGCAGCGTGCGAAGACCTCCTTGCCGACACCCGTCTCGCCCAGCAACAGCACCGGAATCTGGCTGTCGGCAGCTTGTTTCAGGAGGCCGTAGGCCTGGCGGAAACCGGGCGAGGCGCCGATCATGTTGTTGGGCAGGACGTCCATTTCGCCGATCGAGGAGCGCAGATGGGTCACCTGGGTTTGCAGGTCGATCAGCTGGTCGACGATCGATTCCGGGTTGTAGAAACGCAAGTGCTCGTCGGCGTTGCTCCACTCCTCGACCGGTTTGCCGATGATGCGGCAGTTGGTGTGTCCGGCGCCGACGCACTCGACTTCCTGGTAGAGGATGCGCCGCCCCATGAAGGCGGAGCTGTAGCCCGAGGCGTAGCCGATCTGCGTCCAGCACACCGGTTCGTGATGGATACCGAAATGCTTGCGGTGCCATTCGCCTTCCCAGGAATTTTCCCAGAGGAACTCGCCATAAAACTTGCCCTGGCGCCGATCGATCTCGAGGCGGATCGGCGTCACGCGCACGATCCCTTCCAGCGTGTGCAGCTTTGGTCCGACCATGAATGCACCGATGTCGCTTGCCCCCTGCGTGTGCCGGCGCGCCAGCTCCGCATCGCGCAGCCCCGAGGCATACCCCATGCGTGTGAGCAGGCCGCGTGCACGCGTCAGGCCGAGCGTGTCGATGAGTTCCTTGCGCAGCAAGGCCTGCGCTTCGGCATGCACCAGCAGCATGCGATGCTCATGCAGCCAGATCTGGCCGGTTTCGGCGCAGAAGCGGATCTGGGCGCGCAGATCATCGGCGGCTTTGGCCACCGAAGTCAGTTTGGACATATTGACCTTTATAGAAATACGGATTTATCAAATGATGAAGCGGAAAAAGAGGGCTTCACCCTGACAGGCCATTCAGAAAACAGGAAAACGAGCCAATTTCGATCAAATGATCAAATCATCGCCCGTATCATGCCTTGTTTTATTAAAACATCAAGCCTCGCCCGTAAAAAACCGCAGTAATTCATATTGCTCTGCAGCAATCGGTTTTGTCAGGTATCCCCGGAATCTGCGGCAAAGCCAGTGCCATGAGTCTTTTGCGGCGTTGCGCCAGAATTTGTTGCGGCGCACATGGCATATCGCTTGCAAAGAGTACCGCGCAATGCCGTGCACCATGCATGCGCGGCATTCAGCGCGACATAACTAAACAATCACCGCATGGAGGAGTAGTCGAAATGAAATTTCCAGTTCCGCATGACGTGAAAGCAGCGACGATCCCGGGTACCGAAGGCTGGGAGCGCATGTATCCATACCAGTACCAGTTCGTTACCGATGATCCTGTTCGCAACCAGTACGAGAAGGAGACCTTCTGGTTCTACGACGGGCTGCATTATCCCGAGCCGCTCTACCCCTTCGACACCATCTGGGACGAAGCCTGGTATCTGGCGCTCTCGCAGTTCAACAACCGCATTTTCATGGTGCCGCCGGTGCGCGGCGTCGATCACCGCATGATCAACGGCTATGTCTATATCTCGCCCGTTCCGGTGAAGAATCCGGATGAAATCGGCAGCCGTGTGCCGCATTTCATGGAGCGCGCCGGCTATTACTACAAGAACTGGGATGACCTCGAGAAGAAGTGGAAGGTGAAGATGGAAGCCACCATCCGCGAGCTGGAAAAACTCGAGATCCCGCGTCTGGCCGACATGGAAGACATCTCCGTCGTTACCGATGCCGTCGGCGAATCGAAGGGCTATCACCTGCTGAAGAACTACGATGACCTGATCAATCTGGGCATCAAGTGCTGGCAGTATCACTTCGAGTTCCTCAACCTGGGCTATGCCGCCTACGTCTTCTTCCTCGACTTCGTGCAGAAGCTCTTCCCGAGCATCCCGGCGCAGCGCGTGACACAGATGATCTCCGGCATCGATGTCATCATGTACCAGCCCGACGAAGAGCTGAAGAAGCTTGCCAAGAAAGCCATCGAGCTGGGCATCGACAATGCCGTCACCTTCAGCCAGGAATGGACCGAGGTCGAGGCGGCGCTGAAGAAACTGCCCAAGGGCGTCGAGTGGCTGACTTCCCTCAATCTCTCGCGTGAGCCCTGGTTCAACGTGTCGACCGGTACCGGTTGGTTCCACCACGACCGTTCCTGGAACGACGCCATGAACATCCCGCTCTCCGGCATTCAGACCTATATCCAGAAGGTCAAGGCGGGCGCCAACATCGAGCGGCCGATGGAGCAGGTGCGTGCCGAGCGCGATCGCATCACCAAGGAATATCGTGACCTGATCGAGAAGGAAGAGGATCGCAAGCAGTTCGACGAGCTGCTCGGCACCGCCAAGACCGTGTTTCCGTATGTCGAGAACCATCTCTTCTACGTCGAGCACTGGTTCCATTCGGTGTTCTGGAACAAGATGCGTGAAGTCGGCGCCATCATGAAGGAGCATGGCGTCATCAAGGATGTCGAGGACATCTGGCTGCTGCGTCGCGACGAGATCAAGCAGGCACTGTGGGATATCGTCACCGCCTGGGCCACCGGCGTCACGCCGCGCGGCACGCAGACCTGGCCGAAGGAAATCGAGTGGCGCAAGGGGGTCATGGACAAGTTCAAGACCTGGAGCCCGCCGCCGGCCATCGGCACCGCGCCGGAAGTGATTCAGGAGCCCTTCACCATCGTGCTCTGGGGTGTCACCAACACCTCGCTGGCCGACTGGGCGGCCGTGGCGGAAGTCAAGGATCCGGCCAACGTCAAGGAGTTCAAGGGTTTTGCCGGCAGCCCCGGCATTGTCGAGGGCAAGGCACGCGTCTGCCGTACCGTGGATGACATCCGCCAGTTGCAGGAAGGCGAGATTCTCGTTGCACCGACCACATCGCCCTCCTGGGCGCCGGCCTTTGCCAAGATCAAGGCCTGTGTCACGGATGTCGGTGGCGTCATGAGCCACGCGGCGATCGTCTGTCGCGAATATGGCATGCCGGCAGTGGTTGGTACCGGCCACGCAACGAAGATCATCCAGACCGGCATGATGATCCGCGTCGACGGCTCCTCGGGCTTCATTTCAATTTCGCGTTAATAATCAGGGTAATCGCATCATGGCAACGGCATCAACTGAAAAAAGCCAGGGCGCGCCGCAGGGCGCTCCCGAGCTGTGCTGGTTCGAAGAGGTGCGCAAGGACGATGTCGCGCTGGTCGGCGGCAAGTGCTCCTCGCTGGGTGAATTGATCAACGCAGGAGTACGTGTGCCGCCGGGCTTCGCCCTGACCACGCACAGCTTCACGCGCTTCATGCGTGAAGCCGGGCTGGGCGGCATGATCTCCAGCAGCCTCACCGGTCTCGTGCACGACGATCTCGAGCAGCTCGAGATCTCGAGCCGGGAAATCCGCGAGGCGATCGAAGACCAGTCTTTCGCCTGGGACATGGAAGATGCCATTGCCGAGTATTACCGCAAGCTCTCCGTGCGTTGCATGGTTCCGGCGGTCCCGGTGGCGGTGCGCTCCAGCGCCACCGCCGAGGACCTGCCCGGCGCCAGCTTTGCCGGTCAGCAGGATACCTACCTGTGGGTGCGCGGCGTCGATGATCTGCTGCATCATGTGCGCCGCTGCATCTCCAGCCTCTTTACCGCCCGTGCGATTTCCTACCGCATCAAGATGGGATTCCCGCACGAGGACGTCGCCCTCTCCGTCGGCGTGCAGAAAATGGCCAACGCCTATACGGCGGGCGTGTTATTCACCCTCAACCCGGGCAATGGTGATCGTTCCGTGATCGCCATCGACTCGAACTATGGCTTTGGCGAATCGGTTGTCTCGGGCGAAGTCACCCCTGACCATTTCGTGGTGAACAAGGTCACGCTCGATATCCTCGAACGCAACATCTGCCCGAAGGAATTCACCTACACCGTCGATCTGAAGACGCAGAAATCGGTCAAGATCGAAACCCCCTACGAGCGCCAGACCGTGCAGTCGATCATCGACGAGGAGATCGTCGAACTGGCGCGCATGGGCAAGATCATCGAAAAACACTACGGCCGGCCGATGGACATCGAGTGGGCGATCGACAAGGACCTGCCCGCCGGCGGCAACATTTTCATCCTGCAGGCGCGGCCCGAAACCGTCTGGAGCGAAAAGAAGGCGGCCGCCCCGGTTGCCGGAACAGCCGCCTCGTCGATGGACTACATTCTCTCCAGCCTCCTTGCCGGCAGAAAGGTGTCGTAATGATCATCAGAAACTGGATGCAGCAAAATCCCAACATGATCAACGGCGACATGCTGCTCGTCGAAGCCAAGCAGATTCTCACCGACGAGAACCTGCAGGCCCTGCCGGTACTCGACGGGGGCCGCCTGCGCGGCATGATCACCCGCCAGCACTGCCTGCGCGCCTCCCACTTTGTTGCGCGCACGCAAAATCCGGATGAATACAGCTTCTACGCCAATCGCCTGAAGGTGAAGGACGTCATGCTGCGCAATCCGGCGACGATGAAGGCCGATGACACCATCGAGGAGTGCCTGCGCCGCGGTCAGGAACAGGGCATCGGCCAGTTCCCGGTGCTCGATGGCGACAAGGTGGTCGGCATCATCTCCTCCAAGGAAATCCTCGCGCTCGCTGCCCGCTTTCTCGGTGCCTGGGAGAGACGCAGCGGCGTCACTCTTGGGCAGGTCGAGATGAAAGCCGGAACGCTCAGCCATATCGCCCAGACGGTGGATGCCACCGGTGCCGAGATTCACGCCATCTATCCGATCGCCAGCGAAGCCAACGGCAACGGCGACTCGAAACAGCGCAAGGTCATCGTCCGCTTCAATGCCGCAGAGACGAAAAAGGTGGTTGCCGCATTACAGGGCGCTGGCTACAAGGTGATCGAATCCGTCGAAGCAACCCGCAAAACCGACTGACCCCCAACAACTGACCCACAGAAACAGGAGAGACAACAAATGGATTTACGCTATTTCATCAACCAGTGTGAAGCCGCCGGCGAGCTGAGCCGGGTCAAGGCCGAGGTCGACTGGAACATGGAAATCTCGCACATCTCGAAGCTTACCGAAGAGCAAAAGGGCCCGGCGCTCTTCTTCGAAAACGTCAAGGGGTACAAGACACCGGTGTTCACGGGTGCCTTCGCCACCACCAAGCGCCTGGCCATCATGCTCGGCCTGCCGCACGACTATTCGCTGTGCCAGTCGGCGCAGGCCTGGATGAAGAAATCGATCACCGAAGAAGGTCTCATCAAGGCCAAGGAAGTCAAGGATGGCCCGGTGCTGGAGAACATCATTTCCGGTGACAAGGTCGACCTCAACATGTTCCCGGTGCCCAAGTTCTTCCCGCTCGACGGCGGGCGCTACATCGGCACCACGGTGTTCGTCGTGCTGAAGGACCCGGAGACGGGCGAGACCAACCTCGGCACCTACCGCATGCAGATGCTCGACAACAAGACCTGCGGCGTGCAGATCCTGCCGGGCAAGCGCGGCGAGCGCATCATGAAGAAGTACGCCAAGATGGGCAAGAAGATGCCGGCCGCCGCCGTCATCGGCTGCGATCCGCTGCTCTTCATGGCCGGCACGCTGATGCACAAGGGCGCCAGCGACTTCGACATCACCGGCACCGTGCGCGGCCAGCAGGCCGAGTACCTGATGGCGCCGCTCACCGGCCTGCCGATCCCGGCCGGTGCCGAGATCGTGCTCGAGGGCGAGATCGATCCGAACGCCTTCCGTCCGGAAGGTCCCTTTGCCGAATACACCGGCTATTACACCGACGAGCTCTACAAGACCATCACCAAGCCGGCACTGGAGGTCAAGCAGATTCTCCACCGCAACAACCCGGTGCTGTGGGCCACCGGCCAGGGCCGTCCGGTCACCGACGTGCACATGCTGCTCGCCTTCACCCGCACGGCAACGTTGTGGACCGAGCTGGAAAAAATGAAGATTCCCGGCATCCAGTCGGTGTGTGTCATGCCCGAGTCGGCCGGCCGCTTCTGGACGGTGGTGTCGGTCAAGCAGTCCTACCCGGGCCATTCGCGCCAGGTCGCCGATGCCGTCATCGCCAGCAACACCGGCTCCTACGGCATGAAGGGCGTCATCACGGTGGATGAGGATATCCAGGCCGACGACCTGCAGCGCGTCATCTGGGCGCTGTCCTGCCGCTACGATCCGATGCGCGGCACCGAGCTCATCAAGCGCGGCCGCTCGACACCGCTCGATCCGGCGCTCGATCCGCATTCGGACAAACTCACCACCTCGCGCATCCTCATGGACGCCTGCATCCCCTACGAGTGGAAGGAGAAACCCGTCGAGGTGAAATTCGATGAAGAAACGCTGGCCAAGGTGAAGAGCCGCTGGGCCGAGTACGGTATTCGCTGAACAAGGAAACAGGAAATGGAAAAAGCCAAAAATATCAAACTGGTCATCCTCGATGTCGATGGCGTCATGACCGATGGCCGCATCGTTATCGACGACAACGGCGTCGAGCAGCGCAACTTCGACATCAAGGATGGTTTCGGCGTTGTCGCGCTGCAGTTGAGCGGTGTCGATGTCGCCATCATTACCTCGAAGAAATCCGGTGCCGTGCGCCATCGTGCCGAAGAGCTGAAGATCAAGCGCTTTCACGAGGGCATCAAGAAAAAGACCGAGCCGTATGAAGAAATCCTCAAGGAAATGAATATCACCGATGCCGATGTGGCCTATGTCGGCGACGACCTGGTCGATCTGTCGATGATGAAACGTGTCGGCTTTCCGGTGGCAGTGGCCGATGCGGTCAATGAGGTTCGCGAGTCGGCGGTCTACGTCACCAAGGCACGTGGCGGTTATGGCGCCGTGCGCGAGGTGGCCGAGCTGATCCTCAAGACGCAGGGCAAGTGGGAAAAGATACTTTCGAAAGTCTGATAAAAGGAGACGAGACGTGGCTGCACCGAAGAGTAATCGCGAGTTCATCGAAGCTTGCATCAAGAGCGGCGATGCCGTTCGCATCAAACAGGAAGTGGATTGGGAAAACGAAGCCGGCGCCATCGTGCGCCGTGCCTGTGAGCTGACGGCGGCTGCGCCGTTCATGGAGAAGATCAAGGACTACCCGGGCTTCTCGTTCTTTGGTGCGCCGCTCGCCACCTATCGGCGCATGGCCATCTCCATGGGCATGGATCCGGAATCGACCCTGCCGCAGATCGGGCAGGAATACCTCAAGCGCACCAACAGCGAAGTGATTGCGCCGATTACCATCGACAAGAAAGACGCGCCCTGCAAGGAGAACATCCTCAAGGGCAAGGACGTCGACCTGTGCAAGCTGCCGATTCCGCTCGTGCATGAGGGCGACGGCGGCCGCTATGCCGGCACCTGGCATGCCGTCGTCACCAAGCATCCGGTGCGCGGCGATGTGAACTGGGGCATGTACCGCCAGATGATGTGGGATTCGCGCACCCTGAGCGGCGCCGTATTCCCCTTCTCCGACCTGGGCAAGGCACTCACCGAGTACTACCTGCCGCGCGGCGAGACCTGCCCCTTCGCCACCGCCATCGGTCTGTCGCCGCTCGCCGCCATGGCGGCCTGCGCGCCCTCGCCGATTCCCGAGCCCGAGCTCACCGGCATGCTTGCCGGCGAGCCGGTCAAGCTGGTCAAGTGCGAAACCAACGACCTTGAAGTGCCGGCCGATGCCGAGATCATCCTCGAAGGCGAAATCTTCCCCGACTACAAGGTCGAGGAAGGCCCCTTTGGCGAATACACCGGCTACCGCACCAGCCCGCGCGATTTCCGTGTCACCTTCCGCGTCAATTGCATCACCTACCGCAACAACGCGACGATGACCATCTCCAACATGGGCGTGCCGCAGGACGAAGGCCAGCTCCTGCGTGCCTTCTCGCTCGGTCTCGAGCTGGAGAAGCTCCTGAAGAGTCAGGGTATCCCGGTCACCGGCGTGTATATGCATCCACGCTCGACGCACCACATGATGATCGTTGGCGTCAAGCCAACCTATGCCGGCCTTGCCCAGCAGATCGGCCAGCTTGCCTTCGGCTCCAAGCTCGGCCCCTGGTTCCACATGGTCATGGTGGTCGACGACAAGACCGACATCTTCAACTGGGACGAGGTCTATCACGCCTTCTGCACGCGCTGCCATCCGGCGGACGGCATCCATGTCTACAAGAACTCCGCAGGCACGGCGCTCAACCCCTTCGCCACGCCGCACGAGCGCAAGTACTCGATCGGCTCCAAGGTGGTGTTCGATTGCCTGTGGCCGGTGGATTGGGACAAGGTCAATGATGTGCCGACGACCGTCTCTTTCAAGAACGTCTATCCGAAGGACGTGCAGGAGAAGGTGCTGAGCAACTGGACGGCCTACGGCTATCCTCCCGTGAAGTAAGGAGAGAAAAAATGAATCAGTGGGAAGTATACGTAAATGATGTGAAGGAGCTGGCCGAGGATACCGAGCTCGAGCTGACGATCCGCACGCTCAACCCGGGCATCCACAAGTTCACCTACAAGCGTGCCAGGGTGCAGCTCTCCAGTGACCTGAAGAAGCATCCCGACCAGTTGCAGGTGCGTCTTGGCCGCGGTCAGTTGAGCGACAGCCGCTTTTCCATCAAGGTCCTTGCCGAAGTGCAGCGCATGCCGGCGAAGTACCTGTAACGGCCGATACGGACGGAGCGGCCAGATGGCCCATGCGGATTTGCGCGCGTTTCTCGATGGATTGGGGGAGGACCTCATCCGGGTGCGCGCACCGCTCGATCCGAAGTTCGAGATCGCGGCCCTGCTGAAGGAAGTGCAGGGCCGGGGCCGCGCCGTCCTGTTTGAACAGGTTCCTGGTTTTCCGGGTGTGCGCATCGCCGGCAATCTGCTCTCGAGCCGGCGCCTCGCTGCCCACGCGCTGGGCACGAGCGAAGAGGCCCTGATCGACACCTATGTCGCGCGCAGCACGCAGAGCGTGCTGCCCGTGCGCGTCAAGGATGTGCCGGCGCAGGAAGTCGTTCACCGGCAGCCCGCCGATGTCGGCACCCTGCTGCCGCTGGTGACGCATCATGAAAAGGATGCCGCACCCTATCTCACCTGCGGCATGGTGCTCGCGCGCGATCCGCTCACCGGCATGCGCGGCATGGGCGTACACCGCATGATGTACCGCGGTGGCAACCACTTCAACATCATGCTCGCCAATCCGCCGCTGTCGATCTATCTGGCCAATGCCGAGAAATCCGGCAAGCCGCTCGACATCGCCGTGGCCCTCGGTGTTGCCCCGGCCGTGCTGCTCTCCTCCGTCGTCAAGACCGGCCCGCTCGGGCCGGACAAGATGGAGATCGCCGGTGCGCTGGCTGGCGCACCGGTTGAACTGGCGCCGGCGCTGACCGTCGATATCGAGATTCCGGCGCGTGCCGAAGTCGTCATCGAGGGGCACATCCTGCCCGGCGTACGCGAGGCGGAAGGGCCGTTCGGCGAGAACACCGGCGCCTATTTCACCAGCCGCAGCCCCGTGATCGAAGTGACGGCCGTCACCCACCGCAAGAACTTCATCTTCCCGGCACTGATGCCCTGGACCAACGATGTCGACATCCTGCTTACCCTGGCGGCGGGTGCCGAGCTGCTCGGTCAGCTGAAAGGGCAGGTGCGCGGTGTCGTTGATCTCGAACTGGTGCCCGGCACCTGCAGCTTTTCCGCGGTGATTTCCGTGCATGACTGCCCTGCCCATGAAGTGCGCCGTCTGATTCATCTGGCATTGAACCTCGACAAGCGCCTGAAGGTGCTCACCGTCGTTGATGGCGACGTCGATCTGCGTGATCCGCGCGAAGTCGCCTGGGCGATGGCGACGCGTTTCCAGCCCGGGCGCGACACGGTCATCATCGACGGCTTCGAAGGTTATGTCATCGACCCCTCATCGGCGGGCGGCAGTGCCTCGCGCATCGGCTTCGATGCAACCCGTGGCGCCGGCGAGCAATTCGACAAGATCACTTTGCCGTCTGATGCGGTCAAGCGGGCCCGCGCGGTGCTGGCCGAAGCGGATTTCTGAAACAGGAACGGCACGAGAAAAACAACATGAAGGCAGGCATGAAACTGGTGGTCGGCATCTCGGGCGCGAGTGGCGCCATCTACGGCATCCGCATCCTCGAAGTGTTGCAAAAGGCGGGTGTCGAGACGCATCTGGTCATGAGCGATTCGGCCAAGCGCACCATCGTCTATGAAACCGACTACACGATGGCGGACATCAAACAGCTCGCCACGTACATTCACGACATCAACGATGTCGGCGCCTGCATCTCCTCCGGATCGTTTCGCCATGCCGGCATGGTCATCGCGCCGTGTTCGATCAAGACGCTCTCGGCGATCGCCAATTCCTTCAACACCAATCTGCTGGTACGCGCCGCCGATGTTTCCCTCAAGGAGCGGCGCAAGCTGGTGCTGATGCTGCGCGAGACGCCGCTGCACCTGGGGCACTTGCGCCTGATGACGCAGGTGACCGAGACCGGCGCCGTGCTGGTGCCGCCCCTGCCGGCGTTCTATCACAAACCGAAGACGCTCGAAGACGTCATCATGCAGTCGGTGAACAAGGCTCTCGATCAATTTGATCTCGACCTCGATCTCTTCCAGCGCTGGACGGGGAATGAAGAGCGCGAGGCGAGGAAGAAAAAACGGTGAGGTCCGGTTTTGGGTTTAATGGGAGATGCTTTCATGGCGCAGACAGGGCTGGTGACTGAGGCGGAAACGCTGTTGCTGGTAGGGGAAGCCTGTTCAGGTCTTGGAGAAGGTGCGAGCTTCACGAAGCTCGACTGGGTGCAGCACGAGTTTCTCGACAAGCTCGGCTTCGAGCCTTATCCGGGCACTTTCAATCTGCGTATGAGCGGCCCCGAATGGGACATCGTGCGCAAGGTGCTGGCACGCCAGACGGGGATTCCCATCACGCCGGAAGCCGGCTTTTGCGCGGCCAAATGCTTTCATGTCGTCATCGGCGGGTGCATCACCGGCGCCGTCGTGTTTCCGGAAGTGGCCGACTATCCAGACGACAAATTCGAAGTGATCTCCGCCGTGCCGGTACGCCAGGCGCTCGGCGTGAAGGATGGCGATCGCGTCGCCGTCAGCATCGTGTGTTGAGGGAGCAAAGACCGCGACTGTCATCGCGTTTCTTGTAAAACAGGCTTGACCAAGAGTGCCTGCCGCACAGCGGGGCACCCCACCCACCAAGGAGACGACACCATGATTGGCAACATCACGCCGCAAATGCCCGAAAGACTCCTCGCCTATCTGAAGCCGGGCACTCCCGGACTGCTGCTCTCCTGTGGCGCCGACGGCTACGCCACCTCCGCCTACACCTGGATCGTCGGCATGGAGGCGAGTGTCCTGCGCTTTGCCGTCGATGAAGGCGGCTCGTCCGCCTTCAACCTGCAGCGCAGCGGTCAGGCAACGCTGCAGGTGATCGGCCAGGGCGACATGACCTTTCTGGTGAAGGGGCGCGCACGTATGCTGAAGCCGCGCATCGATAGCGCCAAGCCGTATGCCATCCAGCTCTGGGAGATGGATGTCATCGGCGCCAAGGACCAGTCCTGGCCCGGCGTCGAGACCAGCGCGCTGATGTACACCTGGCCGGCCGAACAGCGCGAGGCGCTGCTGGCAATGGAGCAGGCGGTGTACAAGGAAATGCACGAAGGCAAATAGGATCCGAAACAACCATCAACCCTAGAGGAACTTTCAGAGTCGTCACCATGATTTATTTTGACAAGCAGACCGAAACCCTGCCGCGCGAACAGCTTGCCGCCCTGCAGATGGAAAAATTCCAGACCATGGCCAAGGAGCTGTGGGGTAAGAATCTTTTTTACACCAACAAGTGGAAGCAGGCCGGCCTCAAGCCCGAGGACATCCGCACCCACGCGGACCTTGCCCGCCTGCCGATCACGACCAAGACCGAGCTGATGGAAGACCAGGCCGCGCACGGGCCGTTTGGCAACAACCTGACCTATTCGATCGATCAGTACGTGCGCTTTCACCAGACCTCCGGTACCACCGGTGTACCGCTCAAGGTGCCCGATACCGAAGCCGCCTGGAACTGGTGGGGCCGCTGCTGGGGTCATGTGCTGGCCGGTGCGGGTGCGACGGCCGATGATCGTCTCTTCATGGCCTTCTCCTTCGGCCCCTTCGTCGGCTTCTGGTCGGCGACCGAGGGTGCGCGCCAGATCGGCGCCATGATGATCCCCGGCGGCGGGCGCGATTCGCTGCAACGCCTCGAGCTGATGCGTGACGTGGGCGCCAGCCTGCTCTGCTGCACGCCGACCTATGCGTTGCGTCTGGCCGAGGTGGCGCGCGAATCCGGATTCGATCTGTCCACCATTCCGCTGCGCGCCACCGTGCATGCCGGTGAGCCGGGTGCCAACGTGCCCTCCACCAAGGCACGCATCGAGGAAGCCTGGAACGCCAAGTGTCACGATCACGCCGGCGCCACCGAAGTCGGCGCCCACTCCTTCGAGTGCCAGGTGCAGCCGGGCGGCACCCATCTCATCGAGAGCGAATACATCGCCGAAGTCATCGATCCGGAAACCGGCAAGCCGGTCGCCGAAGGCGAGAAGGGCGAGCTCATCATCACCAACCTTGGTCGCTGGGGCTTCCCCGTCATCCGCTACAAGACCGGCGACATCGTGCGCACGACGACGCAGCGCTGCGACTGCGGGCGCACCTCGCTGCGCTTCGAAGGCGGCATCATCGGCCGTGCCGACGACATGGTCACGGTGCGCGGCGTGAACGTCTTCCCCGCCGGTGTCGAGAACATCCTGCGCAAATTCTCGGAGATCGACGAATTCCGTGTCACCGTCAACAAGGTGCGCCAGATGGACGAGATGGACGTCGAAGTCGAGCTGTGCGAGGGCTGCGATCCGAACGTCGTGCACGCCATCGCCGAGCGGCTCGACACCATGCTCTCCTTCCGCCCGCGCGTGCACAACATGCCGAGGAATTCGCTGCCGCGCTTCGAGATGAAGGCCAAGCGTTTTCACGTCCAGCGCTAAGGCATGACGGGGGTGCTGCCGTCAGGCATCCGCTGGCGCGCGGCACCCGCCACGCCGGCTGCCACCTCGCCCGGCACCGTCGTTTATGCCGTGGGGGACATCCACGGTCGCATCGACCTGCTCGACCGGCTGCTCGAGGGTATTCGCACCGACAGCCGGGAGCGGGGCGCCGTACGGCGAGCGCTGACTTTTCTTGGTGATTACGTCAATCGCGGACCGGCCTGCCGTGCCGTCATCGAGCGGCTGATCGATCTGCGTCTCGATGGCTTCGAGACGCACTTTTTGATGGGCAATGTCGAGCAGGCGATGCTGCGCTATCTCGATGGCGAGATGGCGATCGCCATCAACTGGATCGAATATGGCGGCATCGAGACGGCCGCCGCCTATGGTGTCGGTACGCCACCGCGCCGCTGGGACGAAAAAAGTCTCGACGCCATGCGCTGGGTGGACGGCTACCAGGATGCCTACGGCGCCACCATGCCCCCCGGGCCCGCCGAGCTGCCGGCGCTCGAAAAAACCCGCACCGATCTGCTCGCGGCGCTGCCGCCCGCACATCTCTCCTTCCTGCGCAATCTGCAGGTCAAGTGGCGCGACGGCGATTACTGTTTTGTCCACGCCGGCATCGTGCCGGGCCGGCCGATCGAGGAACAGCACGATCGTGATTGCCTGTGGATCCGCCGCCGCTTTCTCGACTCGGAGCTCGACCACGGCGCCATCATCGTGCATGGCCACAGCATTGCGCCCGAACCGCAGATTCGCCCCAACCGTATCGGCATCGACACCGGCGCCTACAAGAGCGGTATCCTCACCTGCCTCGTGCTCGACGGCCGCACGCGCGGGTTTTTGCAGACGGTAGACTGAGCGGGCAGTGGCCAGTACGCAGTGGCTGCCCGCTGTTCGCTGACAACGCCCCACTGAAAAATGCGCGACGCCCTCGGCACCGAACACTCCCCGACACAAGACGAGCCGCGCATCGTCAGCCTCGTTCCCAGCCTGACCGAGCTCCTCTGCGATCTCGATCTCGCCCGCCACCTCGTCGGCTGCACGCGCTTTTGCACCCATCCGGCACAAACCGTGGCGCACATCGCCCGGATGGGTGGCCCGAAAAATCCAGACCTTGACGCCATCCGCGCCGCCGCACCCACTCACCTCATCGTCAATGTCGATGAAAACCCACGCGGGCAGGTCGAGGCACTCGCCCGCTTCGTGCCGCACGTCGTCGTCACCCACCCGAATACACCGGAAGACAATCTCGACCTCTTCCGCCTGTGCGGTTTCATCTTCCAGCGCGAAGCGCAGGCCGAAAAACTCTGCGCGGATTTTCATGCCGCGCGCGCAGCACTGCGCGCGGCGGTGCAGGACCTACCGCGCGAGCGCGTCCTCTACCTCGTCTGGAAAGACCCCTGGATGACCGTCTCGCGCCAGACCTACATCAGCGCCATGCTCGCCGCCGCCGGCTGGGACACCCTGCCCGAGGCAAGCGAGGCACGCTATCCGCACACCGACGCCGTCCTGCCAGCACTGACTTTCATCGACCGCGTCCTTCTTGCCACCGAACCGTATCGTTTCAACGAAAGCCATCTCGCCGAAGCCGGCGCACGCTTCGGTGCACCGGCGCGGATCATCGACGGCGAGATGGTCACCTGGTACGGCAGCCGCGCCATCGCCGGCCTGCGTTACCTGGCCGAACTGCGCATCCGGGAAGCGTGCGGCCCGGCGCAGCCGGATGCTTGCTAAAATGCCATCCGGATGGACGGACGGTACGCCCTCCATCAACTTTTATCCGTCCATTTACCCGGAGGATGTCTCATGAAGCGTGCAGGACAATGGATCGGCCGCGTGCTGCTGGTCGTGGTGATGATGGCGACGCAGGCAGCGGCGCAGGACATGCCGGGCAGCAAGGACCATCCGGCCGTCAAGCGTTTCGCCGGCAGCACCCTCGTCGCCTATGAAGTGCGCAACTTCGACGCGGTGGAATTCCAGACCTCCACCTTCAAGGAGTTCGACCTCGCTACCCAAACGCGGCGCTACGCGCAGCCGCCGCTCGCGCTCGAAGGCCGCCTCACGCGCCTGTGGTACGAGGCGGCGGGCGAAACGCGCTCGCTCGAGCTCTACCGCAACTACGTCAATGAGCTGACGACAGCCGGCTTCAAGACGCTGTACGACTCGACCAGGGATCCGGCCGCCGGCAAGTGGACCAACTTCCTTGTCCCGCTCAGCAGCGGCAAGAAGGACTTCGTCAAGAACATCCGCTCCGAATACGTCATCTATGCCGCCGCCCAGAGCACCCTGCGCACCGGCACCTTCCAGAAGGACGACGTGACGGTACGCCTGATCGCCGTCGACTGGCCCAAGGAAGACAAGATCTACAAGGCGCGTCAGGGCGCCTACATCGCCGTCGACGTGCTGGAGACCAAGCCGATGGTGCAGAACATGGTGGTGGTGAGTGCCTCCGAGATCGGCAAGTCGCTCACCGCCAACGGCAAGGTGGCCATCTACGGCATTCATTTCGACACCGGCAAGGCCGATGTCAAGCCCGATTCGAAACCCTCGCTCGAGCAGATTGCCGCCTTCCTCAAGGCCGAGTCCGGCGTCAAGCTCCACGTCGTCGGCCACACCGACAGCGTGGGCGGCTTCGACAGCAATCTCGCCTTGTCGCGCCGGCGTGCCGAGGCAGTGGCCGCCGCCCTCGTCAAGGGCTACGGCATCGCCGCGAACCGCCTGATCGGCAATGGCGTCGCCTCGCTCGCGCCGGTGGCGAGCAACAGCACGGAGGAAGGGCGCGCCAGGAACCGCCGCGTCGAGCTGGTGGTGCAATAAGCCCGTCGCCGGAAAAGTCAGTCTGCGCAACACGGCGCGATCCGCCACGGGCAGGCGCGCAACCCGAACATCGGGTGAGACTGCAGGCGGGGAGCAGATGGCCGGATCGGTGCGAGTGCAGCCCGCCCCTTGCCCAATCCCCTGATACCGTGCTAGATTTGCGCCCGTTCAACAGTTGAACGGACTATCGTGACACCCAGGGAAACCGCCCACTACCGCGTTTTGCGCCTGATCGAGGAACAGCCCGAGATCAGCCAGCGCGAGCTTGCGCGTACCCTCGGCGTCAGTCTCGGCAAGACGCACTACCTGATGAAGGCCCTGCTCGACAAAGGGCTCGTCAAGGCCAGCAACTTCCGTCGCAGTGATAACAAGCTGGCCTACGCCTATCTCCTTACGCCGAACGGCATCGCCGCCAAACTCGACCTTACACGCGCCTTCCTGCGCCTGAAGGAGGAGGAATATCGCGTTGCGCATGAAGAAATCGAGCGGCTGCGGAGGGAGCTGGATCTTTCCGAAAACAGAATGTCCCCCTGAACCCGACCATCAAAAACTCCCGATAGCCAATGACTCTCGACGCACTTCTTGAAAAAATTGCCAACCGTAGCGCGACGATCGGGATCGTCGGTCTCGGCTACGTTGGCCTGCCTCTCACGCTGCGTTATGCCGAGGTCGGTTTTCGTGTACTCGGCATCGACATCGATAGCGAGAAGGTCGCCCGCCTCAACCGGGGCGAAAGCTATATCGAACATATTTCGGCTGCAGCGATTGCCGCAGCCCGCGGCAAGGGTTTCGAGGCCACTGCCGATTTTTCCCGCAGTGCAGAAGCCGACGCTCTGATCATTTGTGTGCCGACGCCGCTCAACCGCTACCGCGAGCCGGACCTCAGCTTCGTCCTCGACACGATGGACGCCCTGACGCCGCACTTGCGCCGCGGCCAGATCGTCTCTCTGGAGAGCACCACCTATCCCGGCACTACCGACGAGGAACTCAAGCCGCGCATCGAATCACGCGGCTTCAAGGTCGGTGAAGACGTCTTTCTGGTGTTTTCCCCGGAGCGGGAGGACCCTGCCAACCCGGATTTCATCACCCGCACCATCCCGAAAGTCTGTGGTGGTACCACGGCGGCCTGCCAGAAGGCGGGTCTGGCCTTGTACGGTGTTGCCGTCGACCGTGTCGTGCCGGTCAGCTCCACCCGCGCCGCCGAGATGACCAAGCTGCTCGAGAACATCCACCGCGCGGTGAACATCGGCCTCGTCAACGAGATGAAGATCATCGCCGACCGCATGGGCATCGACATCCACGAAGTCATCCGTGCCGCGGCGACCAAGCCCTTCGGCTTCGTGCCCTACTACCCGGGTCCCGGCCTCGGCGGCCACTGCATCCCCATCGACCCTTTCTACCTGACATGGAAAGCCCGTGAATACGGCGTCCATACGCGCTTCATCGAACTGGCCGGCGAGATCAACAGCTGCATGCCGCAATGGGTGATCGGGAAAATCACCGAAGCGCTCAACGAGCGCTCCCGCGCGTTGCGTGGCAGTCGCGTGCTGGTGCTGGGCATCGCCTACAAGAAAAATGTCGACGACATGCGCGAGTCGCCTGCGGTCGAGCTGATGGAATTGCTCGTCAAAAAAGGCGCGCTCGTCGAATACTCGGACCCGCATGTGCCCGTCTTCCCGAAGATGCGTCAATATCATTTCGACCTGAAGAGCGTGCCGCTCACGCCCGAGAGCATCGCCAGCTACGATTTTCTCGTGCTCACCACCCACCACGATGCTTTCGATTACCAACTGATCGGCAAGCACGCCAGACTCATCGTCGACACGCGTGGTGTCTATCTCCAACCTGCAGCCAACGTCGTCAAGGCCTGATCATGCATCACTATCCCGCTCCCATCCTCGACCGCAAGATACGCTTTGCTCTGGTCGGTTGCGGCCGCATCGCGACAAACCACTTCGGTTCCATGGAAAAACACAAGGATCGCGCCGACCTGGTCGGTGTTTGCGACATCGATCCGGCGGCGCTGAAAAAAGCCGCCGCCGAGACCGGCGCCAGCTCCTATACTCATCTCGACGCTCTTCTTGCCGACACCAATGCCGACATCGTCGTATTGACCACGCCAAGCGGTCTGCACCCCGAGCAGGCCATCAAGGTGGCCGAGACCGGCCGCCATGTCCTGACGGAAAAACCCATGGCCACCCGCTGGCACGACGGCCAGCGCATGGTCGCCGCCTGCGACCAGGCCGGCGTGCGGCTGTTCGTCGTCAAGCAGAACCGACGCAACGCCACCCTGCAGCTGCTCAAGCACGCCGTCGAGAAGCAGCGCTTTGGCCGCATCTACATGGTGAACATCAACGTCTTCTGGACGCGGCCGCAGGAGTACTACGACAGCGCCAGGTGGCGCGGCACCTGGGAATTCGATGGCGGCGCCTTCATGAACCAGGCCAGCCACTACGTCGATCTGCTCGACTGGCTGATCGGCCCCATCGAGAGCCTGCAGGCCTACACCGCCACACTGGCGCGCAACATCGAGGTGGAAGACTCCGGCGTGATGAACATCCGCTGGCGCTCCGGCGCCCTCGGCTCGATGAACGTGACCATGCTCACGTACCCGAAGAACCTCGAGGGCAGCATCACCATCATCGGCGAGAAGGGCACCGTCCGCGTCGGCGGCGTCGCCGTGAACGAGATCCAGCACTGGGAGTTCGCCGAGCCGGACGCGGACGACGAGAAGGTCAAGACCGCCAGCTACGAGACGACTTCCGTCTACGGCTTCGGCCACCCGCTCTACTACGACAACGTGATCAAGGTGCTGCGCGGCGAAACCGAACCGGAAACCGACGGGCGCGAAGGCCTCAAATCCCTCGAAACGTTGATCGCTTGTTATCTCTCGGCGCGGGATGGGAAACGGATTTCGTTGCCTTTAGATTATTAGTGGGCAGTGGACAGTGGACAGTGGGCAGTGTGCAGTGTGCAGTGTGCAGTTGCTGCCCCCTGCCAACTGATAACTGAAAGCTAAAAATTGAAATTCGAGGACCTGGAAGTCTGGAAACGAGCAGCGCGATTGAGCGCGGATCTGTATCGCTATTTTTCGGAGAGCAGGGATTACGGGTTTCGGGACCAGATTACGCGTGCCGGGCTGTCGATACCGAGCAACATCGCCGAAGGCATGGAACGACAAACCGCAACCGACAAGGCCCGCTTCCTGACGATTGCAAAAGGTTCGTGTGGCGAACTGCGCACGCAAATTTACATAGGCATGGAAATCGACTATATCGACAGAGAACAAGGCAAACGCTGGATACAAGAAACCCAGGAACTCTCAGCCATGCTGGTAGGCCTATCCCGCTCCCTAAAACGCTAAAACTGCAAACTGACAACTGCCCCCTGCCAACTGCCAACTGATAACTGCCAACTATGCCCTACGACTCCCACCCCACCGCGATAGTCGACGAAGGCGCCCAAATCGGCGAGGGCACCCGCGTCTGGCACTGGGTGCATATCTGTTCCGGCGCCCGCATCGGCGAGCGCTGCTCCTTCGGCCAGAACGTCTTCGTCGGCAACGACGTGGTGATCGGCAACAACGTCCGGGTGCAGAACAACGTCTCCATCTACGACGCCGTCACGCTGGAGGACGACGTCTTCTGCGGGCCGAGCATGGTGTTCACCAACGTCAACAATCCCCGCTCGGCGGTCAGCCGCAAGAACGAATACCGCCGCACCCATGTCCGGCGCGGCGCCTCCATCGGCGCCAATGCCACCATTGTCTGCGGCCATGAGATTGGCGAATACGCCTTCATCGGCGCCGGTGCGGTGGTTACCAGGGATGTGCCGGCCTATGCCTTGATGGTCGGCACGCCGGCCCGTCGCATCGGCTGGATGTGCCGCTGCGGCGTCCGCCTGCCCAACGCCACAGGCGAAGTCGCCTGCCCCGACTGCGCCACAAAATATCAAGTAACAGCAACCACCTGCACCCCAAAAAACTGACAACTGCCCACTGCCAACTGATAACTCCCAACTGTTCGCAACCATGAGCCCGATCAAGCTGTTCGAAACCAGACAAGTGCGCTCCTTATGGGATGAGGAGCGGGAAACCTGGTATTTCAGCATTGTCGACGTGGTTGCGATTCTTACGGGCAGTGCAGACCCAGGGGCCTACTGGCGAAAACTCAAGGAGCGCCTGAAGAAGGAAGGCAATGAAACCGTGACAGATTGTCACGGTTTGAAGATGCAGGCTGCCGACGGAAAGATGCGGCTTACGGACGTCGCCGATACTGAGCAGCTTCTGCGCCTCATCCAGTCGATCCCCTCGCCAAAAGCCGAACCCTTCAAGCGGTGGCTGGCAAAAGTGGGTTACGAGCGGATCGAGGAAACGGCGGATCCCGAACTTGCGCTCGATCGAGCGATGGAAACCTATCTCAAGAAGGGATATTCCCGGGAATGGGTTAACCAACGGCTAAAAAGTATCGAGGTTCGCAAGGAACTAACAGATGAATGGGCGGATCGGGGTCTGAAGAAGGGCAACGATTTCGCGATCCTTACGGATGAAATTACCAAGGCCTGGAGCGGGCTGACTACGAAACAATACAAGCAGCTCAAGACGCTGAAAAAAGAAAACCTGCGCGACCACATGACCAACCTGGAATTGGTGCTCAATATGCTGGCCGAAGCAACTACCACTGAGATATCCCGGGCGAAAAAACCGCGCGGCTTGGAGCGGAGCCGGGTGATAGCGCGGCAGGGCGGCACGATTGCCGGCAATACACGGAAGCAGATCGAAGAAAGAACAGGCAAGCCGATTATTACGGCTCGAAACGCCAAGAGACTGAAATAACACCGCCCCGGCCCCCTGACAACTGATAGCCGCCAACTGCCAACTGCAAACTGATAACTGCCAACTAAAAAATGCATTTCATCGACCTAAAAGCCCAATACGCCGCCCTCAAGCAGGAAATCGACGCCCGCATCCAGAAGGTGCTCGACCACGGCCAGTACATCATGGGCCCCGAGGTGTGCGAACTCGAGGAGAAGCTGGAAGCCTGGACCGGCGCCAGGCACTGCATCACCGTTGCTTCCGGCACCGAGGCCCTGCTGATTTCCCTCATGGCGCTGGGCATCCGCGCCGGCGACGAAGTCATCACCACGCCGTTCACCTTCGTCGCCACGGCGGAGGTCATCGTCCTGCTGGGCGCGAAGCCGGTGTTCGTCGACATCCAGCCGGACACCTGCAACATCGACCCCGCCCTTATCGAGGCCGCGATCACCCCGCGCACCCGCGCCATCATGCCGGTGTCCCTCTACGGCCAGCCGGCCGACATGGACGAGATCAACGCCATTGCCGCGAAGCACGGCCTGCCGGTGATCGAGGACGCCTGCCAGAGCTTCGGCGCCGGCTACAAGGGCCGCAGGAGCTGCAACCTTTCCACCATCGGCTGCACCTCCTTCTTCCCGAGCAAGCCGCTCGGCTGCTACGGTGACGGCGGCGCCATCTTCACCAGCGACGACGCGCTGGCGAAAGCCATGCGCGAGATCCGCGTCCACGGCCAGGAGAAGCGCTACTACCACACCCGTGTCGGCGTCGGCGGCCGCATGGACACCCTGCAATGCGCCATCGTCCTCGCCAAGCTCACCCGTTTCGACTGGGAAATAGAGCGCCGAATGGAACTAGGCACCCGCTACACCCAACTGATAACTGCCCACTGCCCACTGCCCACTGATAACTGCCAACTGATAACTGTCCACTCCGACCGTACAAGCGTCTACGCCCAATACACCGTCTTCGTCGACAACCGCGATGCCGTCGCCAAGCAGCTCAACGAGCAGGGCATCCCGACCGCAGTGCATTACCCCGTGCCATTGAATCAGCAACCTGCTTACATGAATGCATGCGGTGGCGGCGTCACCCCGGCTTCCGAGCGGGTCGCCAAGCGAGTAGTGAGCCTGCCGATGGGGCCGGATCTGTCCGAAGCCGATCAGGATCGAATCGTTGCCGCGCTGTCTCAGGCGGTCTCAATCAGTGTTACCTGAATCCATGAAAATCGTAACAATCGTCGGCGCGCGTCCGCAGTTCATCAAAGCAGCGGCGGTCTCACGGGTCATCCGCGATCGCCATGCCGGCAAGATAGAAGAAGTGCTAGTGCATACCGGCCAGCACTACGACGAAAACATGTCGCAGGTCTTCTTCGACGAGCTCGACATACCCCACCCGCGCTACAACCTTGAGATATCCGGCGGTAATCACGGCGCCATGACGGGCCGCATGCTCGAAGCCGTCGAAAACGTCCTCCTGCAGGAAAAGCCCGACTGGGTGCTCATCTACGGGGATACCAACTCCACCCTGGCCGGCGCGCTTGCCGCCGCCAAGCTGCACATGCCCGTTGCCCACGTCGAAGCGGGGCTGCGCTCGTTCAACATGCGCATGCCGGAGGAAATCAATCGAATCCTTGCCGACCGCGTGTCCGCGATGCTCTTCTGCCCGACGGAAACGGCCGTCGCCAACCTCCAGGCCGAAGGCATCACAAAAGGGGTGCATAACGTCGGCGACGTGATGTACGACGTGGCCCTGTTCTATCGCGAAAAGGCCAGATCGCAGAGCAAATGCCTCCAGCAACTGAACCTTCCGGAAGGCGGGTTTGCCCTGGCGACCTGCCATCGCGCGGAAAACACCGACAACCTAGAAAGACTGAGCGGCATTGTTTCGGCATTGGGCAGAATTGCCGAAAGGCTTCCCGTCGTGCTGCCGCTTCATCCCCGCACGCGCAAGTTGCTGGCCGACCACGGCCTGGCCGGCAAGCTGGGCGGCGTTAAGGTCACTGAACCGTTGCCGTTCCTTGACATGGTTGCCCTGGAACAGGCCGCCAGGGTGATCCTCACCGATTCGGGCGGGGTGCAGAAGGAGGCGTTTTTCTATGGCGTTCCATGCATCACCATGCGCGATGAAACCGAGTGGGTGGAAACGGTCAGTACGGGAGCGAACCGGCTGGTCGGCGCTTCAGCTCCCGCCATCCTGGCCGCAACGGATGGCGTGTTGAGCAAGGCGCGCATCGCGATTCAAGATAAACCTTACGGCGATGGCGATGCGGCGGGAAAGATTGTCGCGCTGCTAGCTTAAAGATCTATTTCAACTTTTTAATTTGGTGTAGGGGGTAAGAATGAAAGCATTCGTAACCGGCGGCCTCGGTCAAATCGGTTCTCATGTCGTGGAAATGATGCTGGCGCGTGGGGACCAGGTGATCGTGGTCGACAACCTGGCGACTGGCCGGCGCGAGCACCTTGCTGATCATCCCAATCTGACCGTGGTGATCGACAGCATTGCCAACAAACCGCTGATGGAACAGCTGATCGGCGACATGCGTCCTGATGTGATCATTCATGCAGCGTGTTCCTACAAGGATCCGGATGACTGGTACAACGACACGCTGACCAACTGCGTCGGTGGGTCGCTCATGGTAGACCTCGCCAGGAAATGCGGGGTCAAGCGCTTCGTCTACTATCAGACCGCGCTTTGCTACGGCCTCAAGCCGATGCAGCAACCCATCCGGCTCGACCATCCGCGCAACCCGGCGGGCAGCAGCTATGCGATTTCCAAGACGGCCAACGAGTACTACATCGAGCTTTCGGGAATCGACTTCGTCACCTTCCGGCTGGCCAACGTCATCGGCCCGCGCAACGTGGCTGGCCCGCTGCCGATCTTCTATCAGCGCCTGAAGGACGGTAAAAAGTGCTTCGTCACCAAGTCGCGCCGCGACTTCGTGTTCGTCAAGGATCTTGCCGCCGTTACCGTCAAGGCCTGCGATGGCGTCGGGCATGGCGCCTATCACTTCTCCTCCGGCACGGATGTCGCCATCCAGGAGCTCTACGATGCCGTGGTCGAAGCCATGAATGTGCCGGACAGGCCCCAGGCGGACGTCAAGGAGCTTGGGCCGGACGATGTCTTCTCGATCCTGCTCGATCCGTCCCGCACCTTCCAGGATTTCGGCAAGATCGAATTTACGCCGCTGCAAACGACGGTTTCCGAAGCAATTGCCTACTACCAGCAGCATGGCACCCTGGGCGAGTACACCCACCTTCGTCTGTTGCAGGACAAAAAATAAGCGAGGCACTCGAGCATGCGTATTCTCATCACCGGCGGTGCGGGCTGCCTGGGCTCCAATCTCATCGAGCACTGGCTGCCGCAAGGCCATGAAATCTTCGTCATCGACAATTTCGCCACCGGCAAGCGTGAAGTCGTTCCCGAAGTGCAGGGGCTCACGGTCAGGGAAGGCAGCATTGCCGATGAGGCGGTGGTCAACGAATGCTTCGCCGCATTCAGGCCGGAGATCGTGGTGCATTCAGCCGCTGCCTATAAAGACCCGGACGACTGGATCGAGGACACCCGCACCAACGTGGCCGGCAGCATTCATGTGGCGCGGGCCGCGAAGGCCAACGGCGTGGAACGCCTGGTCAATTTCCAGACGGCGCTTTGCTACGGCCGCCCTCAGCAACTGCCGATTCCGGCGACCCACCCCACGGCGCCGTTCACCAGCTACGGCATCACCAAGACTGCGGGCGAGCAGTTCATGCTGCTCTCGGGTGTGCCGACGCTGACCTTGCGCATCGCCAACGTCACCGGCCCGAGGCTGGCCATTGGCCCGATTCCCACCTTCTACAAGCGCCTCAAGGCCGGGCAAGGCTGCTTCTGTTCGGACACGGCGCGGGATTTCCTCGATATGAGCGATTTTCTTGCCTTCATGGATCTCGCCATCAAGGCGGATGCGCCTGTCGGGACATTCAATATCGCCAGCGGTGAAGCACACTCCATCAAGGAGATATTCGACCTGGTCGCAGAGTATCTCGGCTTGGGCCGCATCGACGTGCCCATCGTCCCGCCCGCCGCGGATGATGTGCCCGTGGTTTCGCTCGATGCATCGGCCACTTTGCAATCCTTCGGCTGGCAGGCCAAGGTTAGTTTTGCCGATACCATCCGCCGGCAGTTGCAGTGGTATGACCAGTACGGCATTTCCGACGTTTATTCACACCTCAAGGCCCCGGCCGGCAAATGACAGATTCCATGAACCATACCGATTTCTCCGATGCACGCGTGCTGGTGGTTGGCGGCGCGGGTTTTGTCGGCAGCAACCTGGTCCACCAGATTCTCGAGCAGAATCCGCGCGAGATCATCATTGTCGACAACCTGCTGTCGTCCGACGTGGCCAACATTCCCGCCGATGCGCGCGTCCGCTTTGTTTTCGGCTCGATCACCGACGACCGGATTCTTGCCGCGCTTCCTGCGGACCTCGACTACGCCTTCCACCTCGCCTGCTATCACGGCAACCAGTCGTCCATCGCCGACCCTATGGCGGACCACGACAACAACACGCTGACCTCGCTCAAGCTGTTCGATCGCCTCAAGGACATCAGGGGACTCAAAAGGGTCGTCTATGCCGCCGCGGCATGCGCCGTCGCTGAGAAGACCTATGACGCACCGACGGCGACGACCGAGGACCAGCCGGTCACCCTCTACCACGACAGCCCCTACTCGATTTCCAAGATCATCGGCGAGCTCTACGGAAACTATTATTTCCAGCGCTATCAGCTGCCCATCGTCAAGGCCCGGTTTTCGAACGTCTACGGCCCGCGTGAAATCCTCGGGGCAGGGCAATGGCGCGGGACGGTGCATACCGTCTGGCGCAATGTCACGCCCACGTTCATCTGGCGCGCGCTGAACGGCGATGCCTTGCCGCTGGACAACGGCGGCAACACCAGCCGCGACTTCATTTTCGTGGAAGACATGGCGCGCGGCCTGATGGCCTGTGCCTTGAAGGGTGCGGCCGGCGAAGTCTATAACCTGGCTACGGGCCGGGAGACTACCATCCTGGAATTGGCGACGATTATCAACGAATACACCGGCAACAAGACTCCCCTGGACTTGCGGCCGGCACGCGATTGGGATCGCTCCGGCAAGCGCTTTGCTTCCACGGATAAGGCGCAACGCCAACTCGGATTCACCGCACAAGTGGATATGCGAGAAGGGCTGCGCCGTACAGTCGAGTGGACCAAAGCGAATGCTGACTTGATTAAACGCAGCATTGCCAAGCACGACAAGCTGATGTCGCAGGTGACCCCCTAACCGATTAAGGACAGCACAGTATGAGTTCGAGTACTGGCGTATTTCGATCTTTAAGTAACCTCACGCGCTATCGTCGTCGCCTGCTGGAGGGCGTGATGCTGGATGTGCGTCAGCAGTACACAGGCTCAGTCTTAGGCATCTTTTGGGCCTTCCTGTTCCCCTTGTTGCAACTCAGCATTTTTGCCGGACTTTATGCCGTTATCTTTAAGGTACGACCTTCTGGCCTAACCGAATGGCAATATGTCTTGCTGGTCTTCTCCGGGTTGGTACCCTTGTTGGCCTTTAGCGCGATACTTACATCCTCAACTGGTTCGCTCACCGCCAACAAAAACTTACTTCTGAATACCGTATTTCCTGCGGAACTGATTCCGCTACGGTCAGCATTGGCAGCCCACGTACCAGGAGTGTCTGGGCTGGTGATTACACTGATACTGGGATTTGTACTAGGTCGAACCAGTTGGCAAGCCATCCTATTGGTGCCCGTGTTTTGGCTGTTGCTGGTTATGTTTGCTGTGGGGCTAGGCTGGTTGCTTTCCTTGTTTTCGTTAGTAGCAAAGGACATACAGCACGCATTAGGTCTGATAGTCATGCTGATGATGATCTTGAGCCCGTTTGCCTACACCCCGGAAATGGTGCCGTCGGCCATGAAGTTCATCATCTATCTCAACCCCTTGTCCTACTTTGTTCTGGTATTCCAGCAATTGATTGCATACGGTACCTGGCCAGACCTGACGCCGGTGCTGGGCTCGCTTATTCTGGGACTGGGAAGCTTTCTGCTGGGCTACGCCGTATTCCTAAAAGCAAAATTCGTGTTCTTTGACTATGCCTAACGATTACGCGATAAGACTGCGGAACGTATCAAAAATCTACAAACTGCATGGCAGTCAACGAGACCAGCTTGTCGACATACTGGGTTTGCATCGCCTTGGCATCAAACCGAGGGTACCTTGCAAGGAATTCATCGCGCTGGATAACATCAACCTGGAAGTGCCACGCGGGCACAGAATAGGAATTGTTGGCCGAAATGGGGCTGGTAAAACCACTCTGCTGAAGTTGCTCTGTGGAAACTTCGCCCCGACCAGTGGCACTGTCGAGGTAAATGGTGAAGTACAGGCGCTGATGAATGTCGGCTTGGGTTTCCATCCGGAATACACCGGCCGAGAGAACGTCGAAGCATCTCTTCAATACAATGGACTGAATCGCAACGAATACCAGCAGGCGATGGATGGCATCATCGAATTCTGCGAACTGGGCGATTTCCTAGATCAGCCGTTCAAAACCTACTCGCTGGGAATGCAGGCACGCTTGATGTTCGCGGCGGCTACAGCAATTCGCCCAGATATTTTGATCATTGACGAAGTTCTTGGGGCTGGAGACGCATATTTTGTAGCGAAATCCAAAAAACGAGTTGAGCGATTGATAACGTCTGGGTGCACCATGCTCCTGGTTTCGCATTCCATGCAACAGGTACTTGAGCTATGTGATGAGGCTATCTGGCTTGACGAAGGTTGTTTGCGCATGAGAGGCGAGGCATTTCTTGTTGTTAAGGCCTATGAGGAATACTTGCATGGCCCGATCATAAGAGCAATGGGTGATGTCACAGCAGCGAGACAGAACAATACCAACGGTTCATCCGCAGCTACAATCGATGCCCCCACTGTGCCTTTCAAATCGGATATTGCTCGATCAATTGAACTACCAAAGGAAATCTTGTTACACGCACCAGGATTTCTACCGCACGCGGAAACACCTAGTTTTCCCGTCGTACGTATCGGCAATCAATTCGATTTTGTGGCTCCTGGTGGGATCTCGCGGTGGGAATCCGAACCCGGCTTGAAGGTATGCGGATTTACGGTGGTTACCGAAAGAGGGCGTACGAATAAATTGGTTGCCCTGAGACCCGCTAAAGTCATTATTTCCGTTCTGGCGGAGAGGGGAGGTAGCTATCACTGCCGCTATGGAATAGCTATTGATAATCACCTTGGTGCCGGGGTTGCGAGAATTTTCAGTCCACCCGATCAGTTTGAAATTACACAAGGTGAACAACGGCAGGTAGAAATAATATTGAACCCAGTTCAAATTGGGCCTGGGGACTATACCATCGGTATAAGCATTTTAGACAACACGCCATTAGAACAACTAAATACTGCGTGTCGATATGATTTGTTAAGCAGAAGTTTTTCTATCAGCATTGAGATGCCGGACTCTCTGTCGATATTAGGGGGGGCGTTTATTCCCTCAGCTGAATGGCGCTTTGAGCCGACACAAGACCAATGTCAGTGTTTAGACACTAACGAAAGACCAAGGTAGCAATCAATGCGACTATGCCCAAATTGCCGGAATGAATTGCAAGTCCCAAGTGATTCTTGCAAGGCTTGCAGTTGGGAGCCACAACAACTTGAGGGCATACCGGTTTATCTATCAAGTTCCGATCAAACTGACAGTTCATTTGTTGATTATGTAAGCAACTATAAGAATCTGTCGGAAGCAGATCTACAACAGGAAATTGTTGATGGCGCATATTTAGGTAATCAAGCAGCGAAGTTAATTACTTATTTAGGAACAGATGGCTTTGCATCTATTCTCGAGGTTGGTGTTGGTCAGGGATTTTTGCTTAGAAAACTTAAAGAAAAATACAGTTCGGCCAATATCACAGCAGTTGACATTTCAATTCCGTTTTTAAAATACGTCAAATCCACTGTGGATGTGGAGTGCTTGGCGGCTAATGCTGAGAATCTTCCGTTTAAGGAAGAGTTTGATCTGGTTGTTGCATCGGACATTCTTGAACACGTTATCAATCCGATAGATTTTTTATTAAGCGTGAATATCGCACTCAGACCTGATGGGTTGATGGCGCTGCGGGTCCCTTTTGAAGACAATATGCTTCAGTACTCTAAGTTGTTGGGATGCAAATACAAGTTTGCACACTTGCGGAACTTCTCAAAACGCAATCTCTCGCTAATTTTGAACCAGGCGGGTTTTCAGATCGAACGCATTCATTATGACGGGTACTATTTCTATCGCAGAAGATCTCTATTCAATGAAGGAATGGGAAAGAGAATGTTGGAAGCGCTGCTTAAACGGCATTACCCAAGTGAGAACGATGTGAGCAAAATCCCGAATTGGATAGGAAGAGCGGTGATGAAGCCATTAGAGATTGTCGTGATCGCTAGAAAAAAAAGAATAATCACCTCGATGAACGACGCTTCATGACGCAGTGATATTTGTGTTCGAATCAATAAGGTAACGGGGGGTGTGGCTGTGCAAATAGAGCCGATTACGATTGTATTCATGGGGGATTCCATTACAGAAGGGCAATATGTTCACCATTCTCAAAGGTGGACAGAGCGGGTTACACGCGAGATACGTACCTTCGCATCAGACTTGATCGACACAGACCAGCTTCATTTTTTCAACCGGGGGATTTCTGGGGAAACTACCCGGCAAGGACTAGAGCGTTTCCCTCGAGACGTGCAGGTATTGCAGCCTAATGTAATGACTCTTCAATTCGGCTTAAACGACTGTAATTGCTGGGACACAGACCGCGGGCTACCCAGAGTATCCGAGGCAGCATATCGAGCGAACTTGTTAGAAATGATCGCCCGCGCACGGGCATTTGGTGCGGCGCATATTATCTTGTCCACAAATCACCCAACACTTCGTCACCGGAAACTGATTTGCGGACAGACGTTGGAGGAGCGGCGTGTTCAATACAACGAAATCGTTAGGGAAGTAGCAAAGGAGGCAAATGTCATCCTATGTGATATTGAAAAGGCGTTTGCAAACGTAGATAGAGACCAGCTGAGCACCATGCTACTGTCCGAACCTGACGTGCTGCATTTAAGCCAACTAGGCCACGAGAAATATGCCTCTGCAATATTCGTGTATATTGCAGAGGCTGTTAAACAAGTAATTATGGAGAAGAGAAATGGCAAAAAGTTCGACTGATTTCCACTGGAACGAAAGAGCGGCGCAGGAGGCCAATGCTGAACTGGTGAACATTGCCGATGTATCACAGCGCGAATTGGAAACCGAGTTTTTACTTCAGCATGTAAAGAATACTGACCGGGTACTTGAGGTAGGTTGTGGCAATGGATTTTTGACCAACATACTCCGCGAAAACGTGGCTTATGTAGATGGCTTCGATTACGCAGAAAACATGGTTGATCAAGCCAAGAAAAATTATGGTGAAAAGAACAATCGATTTTTCCATGACAATGTATTGGAGCCCAAGCTCTGGCAAGGATCTTATGACGCTATAGTATGCGTTCGCGTGCTTATCAATCTCCGTGATTTTGAGGAGCAGAAAGTTGCGCTCAACAATATGCGTAAAGTCTTAAAGCCTGGCGGCCGCCTATTGCTCGTTGAGGGTTACATAGACGGCTTTGAAGAGTTAAATAGACTGCGCAGAAAATCGGGCATTGACCCTCTTGCTCCAGCCAAGATTAACTATTACAGCCGCTTGGGAGAGATGAAGGTTTTCTTAGAGCAGAACTTTGAGTTTCAGGACGAATTCCATACTGGCTGTTTCGATTTCCTAACTCGGGCCGTCTACCCTTCTCTCGTAGGTGCGTCAAACGCTACTGGACACAGCGATTTTCATAGCAAAGTCTTGCCTATTGTGAAAGCCTACAACCCGGATCAATTTTCGCGTCTGGCGCGACTTTGGGGCTTCAAGCTGATCAGGCTACCCTGACCGGCGTATCTTTGTCGGAGAAGAGAAGTTGGGTGGCCAATCGAAAAAGAAAGTATTGCTTCTATGCAATTACTATCCGGGTGCTGCAGGGACGATTTTCGATCACATTTTTGCGTTCCCTGAACACTCAGAGAACGATTACTACATACTTTCCATACTTGGAAACTTGCCGAAGTGGCTGGACCTGTCTCGATTCGATGCATTGGTATTTCATTACAGCCTTATTGCTTCCTACGACAATTACATTTCACCGGCTGATCGACTCCGCATTCGAGAATTTGCGGGGTTTAAGGCAGCGTTTGTACAAGACGATTACCGATGGATCAACGATACCGTGAACGCGTTTGCCTATATGGGCGTTCACGCACTATTTCCTTTAACAGGACCTGAAATTATCGATCAGGTCTATAGCCCAACGAAATTACCGGGAGTTCGAAAGACGACGGTGTTGGCAGGCTATGTGCCACAGGACTTAGTGAACATTACTGTTAAACCATACACTGAGAGAAATCTAGATGTGGGGCATCGGGCGCGGAAGTTGCCTGCCTGGATGGGATCACACACACTGCAAAAATGGCAAATCGCTGAGAAATTTCTTGCGGACGCGCCGCGGTATGGGCTTAAGGTGGATATTTCTTGTAGCGAAGAAGACCGCATTTATGGAGATCACTGGATTGAATTTCTTACGAACTGTAAAGCCACTCTAGGTACAGAAAGCGGAGCGAGCGTCTGTGATTTTACAGGGGACATACAGCGGAATGTTGAAGCACATCTTAGTCGGCACCCTAATGAGAGTTTCGACAGACTTCATGATCTGTACTTTAAAGACGAAGACGGCAAGATCATGATGAACGTGATCTCCCCTCGTTGTTTTGAAGCGGCAGCATTACGAACACTCATGATTCTGTATGAGGGGCACTATTCAGGTGTGCTTACGCCTTGGCGTCATTATGTTCCGCTTAAGCGAGACCATTCAAACATGGATGAGGTGGTCCGCATCCTACGCTCTCCAGAAGCTGCAGGCGAAATTATCCAGCTAGCCTACGAGGAAGTGGCAAAAAACGAGAAGTATTCATATAGGGCCATGGTCCAGCTTGTAGATCGGATTATGCAGGAGGAGTGGCGTCCCTCCTTTGTATCTGCAAAGAATACCTACCTGGACGAAGAGTTTGAATGGCTAAAAGCCCACCTTCCAGCGATTCAAAGTTGGAATACACAAAAATTTCATGATCACTCGTTCTTCTTTTCAGCAAAGAGAGCTAACCGTCCAACCATAAAAGGCCCAGAGCTTGACGCCAATGCTAGTGGTATCGAGTTTGTTTTAGAGCGAACCATTAAGGTTGAGGGTGTGGCTATTCGCTGGGATACAGAATGTGCTTCTCCCCCGAAGACTTTTGAAATCGTTGGCTTAAAAGAGGGGCAGATTGCGAAGCAATGGACTCAGGAAAATTTAAGTAGAAAGGCCTTCCAACAGATTGATTGCTCCCTAGAAGATATATCCATTGACACGCTTCAAGTTCTGATTCGGAAACCTGACGAACCGAGCACCGTGCTCGAAATAGTTGTGATGGGCGCCGATTCATGCGTAACAACACGGGTGCTCAAACAAAACAGCATGCGCTTTGTTTACTTCCTTCAATTTATTTGGAGCAAGCTGCCGGATCGGGCGCGAAAAGTGTTGCGCCCTGTAGCACAACGAATACGTACTATTCTAGGGTTTGGCAGCTTATGGCGGCCATAGTTGAATAGTAAGGCAGATATATGTGTGGAATTTTCGGCTTTGTCGTAAACCAACCTCGCTTAATACAAACATCTACGAGCGAGTTGGAAAGGGGAATGACCCTTCTCCGTCACCGGGGCCCTGATGGTGCAGGCACCTGGGTGTCTGGAAATGGCCAGATAGGGCTGGGGCATGTGCGATTGTCAATCATCGATTTAGAGGCTGGAGCGCAGCCAATGAAAAGCGATGATGGGCGATTTACCATCATCTATAACGGTGAAATCTACAATTACATAGAGCTACGTGAGGAACTTGGGTTACAAACATTCCGCACACATTCTGATACTGAGGTAATTCTTCGAGCATTTCAAAAATGGGGAACTGATTGCGTTAATCGATTGCGCGGCATGTTTGCCATTGCGATCTGGGATGACGTTGAAAAGCAATTATTCTTGGCGCGAGATCGTTTTGGTATCAAACCCCTATATTGGGCCAAGACATCAGTAGGTCTATATTTTGCTTCAGAGCTGAAGGCCATATTACCTTTTCTGGATCGTCGCGAGATAAATAAGGCTGCTCTTTCCGACTACTTTACCTTCCAGTTTTGCCTTGGTGAGAAGAATCTAGTGGATGGAGTCTGGCAACTGCCACCAGCCCATCTTGTGCAGTGCAGACCAGGAGAAACACCTCGGCCGAAGCGTTACTGGGAAGTTCATTACGAGATCGATTACGACCATACGGAAAAATGGTTTACAGAGCGGTTGGTCGATTTGCTGGAAGATTCTGTGCGCGTTCACCTGCGCGCTGATGTCGAAGTTGGGAGTTATGTCAGCGGTGGTGTTGATTCAAGTTTGCTTGCTGTATTAGCGCGTGATGTAAGGCCCGGAGTACGTTTTCAAATTTTTAACGGGCGCTTTACAGAAGGTTTGAATTTCGATGAGTCGCGTTATGCGCAGGCGCTTGCTGATGAGCGCGACATGCAATTGCATGTGGCTGATATTGGCGAGCAGGATTTTGTCGATCATATAGCCAAGGTCATCTGGCATCTGGATCAGCCGACTGCCGGCCCGGGATCCTTTCCCCAGTACATGGTTTCGAAGCGGGTTGGCGAACGCATCAAGGTCGTGCTGGGCGGACAGGGCGGCGATGAGATTTTCGGGGGATATGCGCGCTACCTTGTGGCGTACTTCGAACAGTGCATCAAGGGTGCTATCGAAGGCACTCTGCACAGCGGCAATTATCTGGTGACCTATGAATCGATCATTCCCAATCT
The DNA here is from genome assembly GCA_964607005.1 of uncultured Rhodocyclaceae bacterium. GTDB lineage: Bacteria > Pseudomonadota > Gammaproteobacteria > Burkholderiales > Rhodocyclaceae > Desulfobacillus. The sequence goes on along the minus strand of CAZSHO010000007.1, from coordinate 48,353 downwards.
GGAAACATTGCGCCAATACAAGCCGATGCTGCGCGAATTTTGGGCGAAAGGATTATTTGGAGAACGTGACGAGCGTTATTGGCGTCTTGTTAACCGCGCTAATACCTTTGGAGGGATACTGACAACAGACGTCCTCGATCAGACAAATACCTTTGAGGAATTCAAAGAGATTTATTGGGGTAGTAACGTTGGTAGTGAGTCATATTTTGATTCAATGACGCATTTTGATTTCAAAACGCTCCTGCCGGCACTTCTCCAGGTGGAAGACCGAATGAGCATGGCCCACGGGGTTGAGGCGAGAGTGCCGTTCCTTGATCATCCTCTCGTGGAGTTTGCAGCGACTATTCCAGCAGATATTAAGTTTAAGAACGGTGAGTTGAAACGGCTACTCAGATCGGTGTTTTCGCCGAAGTTGCCGACGGCGATCAGGGACCGAAAAGACAAGATGGGGTTCCCGGTACCATTGAATCTCTGGTTGAAGCGCGGTGGTCTTGCGCGTGATTTTATCGGGGATTTGTTGGGGGCAAGCCAAGCACAGACGAGACCGTACTTACGAGAAAAAATCCCGCTGGATGCGGTACTTGATTCACAAAGTGATTATGGCAGAAATCTGTGGGCACTCATAAGTTTGGAGCTTTGGCATCGTCATTTCATTGATGTTAGCCAAGCGTAAAAGTTAAGTGGCATGCTTGGCTGACAACTAATGGATCGGTTGAATATCCTCGTTCTGCACGGACTGGGAAATCCATCTAACACTGCAGATTTTTTGTCGAGACACGTCTATTGCCTTTGCAGAAATTTACCAAGACATAATTACATCTACCATGACGTTGCGCTTGAACTGCCCGACTATGTAAAAACTGTGGCGTTTCACGCCATTATTTTGGATGTCACTTTTCTTTGGCATCGTTGGTCGCCACCAGAAAGCTTCCAACGGCTGAAGTCCGCCTATGACTTCGTAAGGCAATCCAATGCCGTCAAAATTGCGCTCCCCCAGGATGAATACGACTGCAATGAATTGCTGGATGGCTGGATGTGTGAATGGGGGATGGACGTTGTAGTTTCTGTGATCGCGAAGCATTGGGATGTGCTGTATCCCAAATACAGCGAGACCGGCAGAATCGTCCTTGGCTATACAGGCTATGTCGACGAATCGTTGCTGAGCTTCGAATTGAAGCCCTGGCCGGAAAGACGCATTGACATAGGGTATCGCGCCAAGAAGCTTCCGCCCTACTTCGGACGGCTGGGTGAGACGAAATGGAGAATCGGGCCTGCCGTCGAAGCCGCTGCTCGTCCGCATGGATTTGTAACGGATATCGTGCTGGGCGATCAGGGGACGCTGCTGGGAAGGAAATGGCTGGATTTCATCAACGACAGCAAGTTTTCGCTCGGAGCGAACAGCGGAAGCAGCCTCCTGGATCCGAGAGGCGAGATCCAGCGGGGAATCAGGGAGTATCTCAAGGAACACCCGGCCGCTACTTTCGAGGAATTGGAGGAGAAGTTCTTCAAAGGGCTCGACGGGAGATATGAGTTCACGGCGATCTCTCCGCGCGTGCTTGAGGCAGCGGCATTGAACAGCTGCCAAATCCTTGTGGAGGGCGACTACAGCGGCATCGTTCGTCCGTGGGAACACTACATCCCGATCCGTGCCGATGCTTCTGACTTCGATTATGTCGCTGCAGCCATGCGCGACCACGGATTGGTCGGGCAACTGACGGCAAACTGCCGGGCAACCATACTCGATACGAAGGAGTTGCGATATTCGGCAAAAGCCGAACGCTTGGTCGGCCTGATAACCGAGTGTCTTGGACGAAAAAGCGTTCAGTCGCCCGCGGCACCTGTCGAAGCGGCCATCAGGAAATATCAGGAAGAGATGCCGCGAAAATATGCCAGGAAGTGGCGTGCCCAGGCCGTCAGACAGAACATCCGGCAGGCCCTGGAGGGCCATCCGGTCGCATTGCGTGCTGCGCAGGTCGGGCTGGGACTGATTCGCAGGCTTCGCCCCCACTGAAGACATGCGGCGGCTGCTGATCATTTCGTTTTCGACGATTGAGACCGACCCGAGAGTTCGTCGTCAGCTGGCGCTTCTGAAGGACGAGTTCGAACTGGTAGTGGCGGGGTTCGGCCACCTGCAGATGGCTGGTGTTTCCATGGCGATGTTGCCGGAGGACGGGCGATCTTTTGTGCACAAGGCGGCCAAGGCAATCCAGCTTCTTTCCGGAGCCTTCACCTTTCATTATTGGAAACGTCCGGCCGTCGTTGCGGCACGCGACAAGTTCTCCAGCGAGAAATTCGACTTGGTATTGGCCAACGACGTAGAGGCGCTGCCGGTTGCGCTGGAAATCGCCAAGGGTGCTCCGGTCATTCTGGATGCACATGAATACTCGCCGAGGGAGATGGAAGGCTGGAAGTGGCGATTGTTTTTCCAGCGCTACAAGTCCTGGTTGTGCCGCAAGTATCTGTCGCTTGCCGATGCGGTCTGCACCGTTTCCCGGGGAATCGCAGACGAGTACGAACGCAATTTCGGCGTTCGTTGCTCGATAGTGATGAATGCGGCCGAATATCGGGATCTGCAGCCATCCGAGGTGCAGGAGGGACGGGTTCGCCTGATCCACCATGGCGGGATAAATCGATCGCGGCAGATCGAGCTAATGATCGATCTGATGGATTTTCTGGACGAACGATTCACCCTCGATCTGATGCTGGTGAGCACCGATGCGAAATATTTCGGGGAGCTGCGCGAGCGGGCAGGCCGCAACCCGCGCATACGCTTTGTCGAACCGGTGCCGCTTCAGGAGATTCCATCGGTGCTGAATAGGTACGACATCGGCGTGTACCTTCTGCCATTCAGCAACTTCAACAACATGCATGCCTTGCCGAACAAGTTTTTCGAGTTCGTTCAGGGGCGGCTGGGCATTGCCATCGGGCCGAGCCCGGAGATGGCCCGTCTGGTTTCGGATCATGGCCTGGGCCTGGTGGCCGAGGATTTTTCCCCGGCCACCTTGGCAAAACTGCTCAATGGGCTCACCACGGAACAGGTCCGGCGGTTCAAGGACAATGCCCATCGCGCAGCGCGCCAGCTATCGTCGCAGGAGTCGGGAGAGGAACTCCTGCGAATGCTTCGTGGGGCGCTGAAATCCTAATGTCCTTGCGATAGCCAATCATATGTGCGGACTCGCCGCTCTTTTCAGGATGGGGGATCAGCCGTTGCCTTCTATACGGGCAATGCTGGATTTGATCCGGCATCGCGGCCCGGATGACGAAGGGTGGGCGGCATTCGAGGGAAATGATCTCTCCGCAGCCTGGGGCGGCGGGACGGACACTCCGGCTGCGTGCTACTCGGCCACCTTGCCCTACGCGCCGGTCTCGGGTGCGGCGTTGCCGCCGGACGCCCGGGCTGCCCTCGGGCACAGGCGCCTCTCCATTCTCGATGTCTCGCCGAGCGGCCACCAACCGATGTCCTATCGGGACGGGCGCTACTGGATCGTGTTCAACGGCGAGATTTACAACCATATCGAGTTGCGGCGCGAGCTCGAGTCGTCGGGCCATCGCTTTGTCTCCCGTTCCGACACCGAAGTCATATTGGCTGCCTATTCGGAATGGGGAGAGGCTTGCCTTGGCAGGCTGGAGGGAATGTTCGCGTTTGTCCTGATGGACCGCCTCGAGGCGGCCGTCTTCGCCGCGCGCGACCGCTTCGGTATCAAGCCGCTGTATTACTGGGTGACACCGGACCGCACTGTGGCGTTCGCGTCCGAGATCAAGCAGTTCTCCGCCCTGCCGGGCTGGCGGGCGGTGCTCAATGGACAGCGTGCCTACGATTTTCTTGCGTGGGGAATCCTCGACCATACCGACGAGACGATGTTCAAGGGCGTCCATCAACTACGCCCGGGGGCCTCGGTGCGGCTCGAACTGAAGCGGCCGCTGGACGTCGAGCCCGGGGGGCGGCTGGCGCTGCGCGAATGGTATCGGCTTGCCGGCCGCCCTTTCGCGGGCGGTCTGGAGGAGGCCGCGGCCCGCTTCCGCGAGCGCTTCGAGGCTTCCGTGCGGGCGCACCTGCGGGCGGACGTGCCCGTCGGCTCGTGCCTGTCGGGGGGCCTCGATTCGTCTTCCATTGTGTGCGCCATGAACGACCTGCTGCGGCGGGAGGGCGTGCAGGAGAGGCAGCATGCCTTTTCGTCCTGCTCCGCCATCCCGCGATTCGACGAGCGCGAATACGTGGAGGAGGTCGTCGCTCATACCGGCATCGAGGCGCACTACGTTTATCCCGATCTCGGCCGCCTGTTCGATCTGCTCGATTGCATCACCTGGCACCAGGACGAGCCGTTCGGCTCGACGAGCATTTTCGCGCAGTGGTCGGTGTTCGCCCTTGCGGCGGACAATGGCGTTAAGGTCATGCTCGACGGACAGGGGGCGGACGAGCAGCTGGCGGGATATCAGGGCTATCACGGCGCCTTGTACGCCAGCCTGTTCCGGCAGTTGCGCTGGATCGAGCTCTGGCGTGAAATACGCGCCGCCAGACAAGTGCATGGCCACGGGCCGCTCTGGGCGGCCAAGTACCTGGCCGATGCCCTGCTGCCGGCGGCGCTGCGCTATCCTCTGCGGGCGATGGTCGGAAAGGAGACGGCTGCGCCGGGCTGGCTCGATCTGCAGCGGCTGGGGGCCGCCCCGTGCGATCCGATGCGCGGCGAGGCGGGGGCGTCGCGCTCGATCGGCGAGCTGTCCTACCGTCAGCTGACGCGCAGCAACCTGCAGATGCTTTTGCACTGGGAGGACCGCGATTCCATGGCGCATTCGATCGAAGCGAGGGTGCCGTTTCTCGATCACAAACTGGTGGAGTTCGTGCTGGGGCTGCCGGATGACTGCAAGATCCACCGCGGGGTGACCAAGCGCGTGCTGCGCGAGGGCTTGCGCGGCGTGCTGCCGGAGACGATTCGCACGAGGATGAGCAAGCTGGGTTTTGTGACGCCGGAGGAACACTGGATGCGGCAGGAGGCGCCGGAGAAATTTCGGCAGGCGGCTCGGGATGCGGTCGCGGCGTCGCAGGGGGTGCTGCGGCCGGAGGCGCTGCGGCTTGCCGACGACGTGATTGCCGGCAGGCGGCCCTTCGACTTCACGGTCTGGCGCATGATCAGTTTCGCCGCCTGGCTGAGGCGCTTCCAGGTGGCGCTGGCCTGATCAGGATGAGCCTGCTGCAAGCGCATCGGAACGAATCGATCAAAGTGCTCTACATGCACCACGCCGCGCCGTTCGGCGGCGCGTCCAGGAGCCTGCTCGAGCTGATCCGGAGCTTTCCGGCGGGCGCCGTGCAGCCCCGGGTGCTGACGCGCAGCGGCCAGTTCCAGAAGATCCTCGAAGACGCGGGCGTGGCGGTGCTGGGCTGCGGCGGCGTCTCGCAGTTCGACAACACGCGCTACAGCCATTACCGGGGCTGGCGCTGGCTGGTCCTGCTGCGCGAGCTGGCCTATCTGCCCTCGACGCTGCGCGGCCTGCTGGCGGCGAGGCGTAAATGGGGCCGCGTCGACCTGGTGCACATCAACGATTTGACGCTGCTGCCGGCGATCTGGCTGGCGCGGCGCCTGTTCGGCTGCCCGGTGATCGTGCATGTCCGCTCAGTGCAGCAGCCGCTGCGGGGCTGGCGCGGCCGGCTGGTCTCTGCGGTGCTGCGCAACAATGCGGCGCGGTTGATCGCCATCGACGAAACGGTCAGGGCCAGCCTCGATCCTTCGCTGGATGCGGCGGTGATCCACAACGGGCTGCGCGTCGCGCGGGGCGAAACGCCTCCCGCCGAGGCGCATGCGCGCTTCACCGCCGGCATGGTGGGCGGGCTGTCCCGTGCCAAGGGCTGCCTGGAGTTCATCGAGGCGGCTGCCCTGTGCCGCGCGCAGGGGGCGGACATCCGTTTTGTCTTCGTCGGGCAGAGCATGCGGCGCCGCTCGGCCTTGAGGGACTTCGTGCTGCGGCGGCTCGGATTGTCGCAGGAGATCGAGGAGGAGTTGAAGGCGCGGATCGACGACCTGGCGCTGGCGGACGCGGTGGAGTTCTGGCCGTTCACGACGGACCTGGAGAAGGTTTACCGCCAGTTCGACGCGGTGTGCTTTCCGAGCCATTTCGATGCGCCGGGACGCCCGGTATTCGAGGCGGCATTCTTCGGCGTGCCGAGCATCGCGGCCGTGACAAATCCCATGAGCGACACCATCGTCGACGGCGTGACGGGGCTGGCCGTGCGCCCGTGCGAGCCGCGCCAGCTGGCGGAGGCGATTCTGTCCCTCTACGCCGACCCGGAGCGGCGGGCCGAGCTGGGCCGCAATGCAGCGCAACTGGCGCGCACGCATTTCGATGCCGACGGCAATGCCATGAAGGTGCTCGGCGTCTACCGGGAGGCCGTGGGGGCGACTGCAGAAGGGGCGCATCCGTGATCACCGTTTCGATCGTCAGCCATGGACACGGCCGCATGATCGACGCGCTGCTGGGCGACCTGGCCGGTTGCCCGGAGGTGGCGCGCGTGGTCCTGACGATCAACGTGCCGGAGCAGGAGCCGGTGGTTCCGGCTGCGCTGGCCGGCCGCACCCTCGTGCTGCGCAACGCGGCGCCGAAGGGCTTCGGCGCCAACCACAATGCCGCCTTCGCGCACTGCGACACGCCGTATTACTGCGTCCTCAATCCGGATGTGCGGTTCGACGCGAATCCCTTTCCGGCGCTGCTCGGCTGTCTGAAGGACGGCGTCGCCTTGTGCGCGCCGGCGGTGACGAGCCCGGCCGGCGAGATCGAGGACAGCGCGCGGCATTTCCCCGGCTTCCTCGGCCTTTTCGCCAAGCTGCTGGGCGTGGCGGACGGCCGCTACCGATATGCGAGGAGCGATCCGCCTTTCCATCCCGACTGGGTGGCGGGAATGTTCATGCTGTTCGTCGCGGCGGACTATGCGGCGCTGGGCGGCTTCGACGAGGACTACTTCCTCTATTACGAGGACGTGGACCTGTGCGTCCGCCTGTGGTGCGCGGGGCGCAGGATCGTGCTCTGTCCGCAGGCCGCAGTGTTGCATGCGGCGCAGCGCGCCAGCCACCGCAACCTGCGCCATCTGGCCTGGCACCTGGGCAGCATGGCACGCTATTTCATCCGGCATTGGGGCAGGCTGCCGGCGGCCGGGGCGCGGCGGTGAAGGGGGCTGGCGTGCCGGATCCCGATCGGCTGCTGGCGCGGAACAATTTCGACCTGCTGCGCCTGCTGTTCGCCGGCACCGTTTGCCTGGTGCATGCCTACGAGCTCTCCGGTTTCCGGGAGCTGGCGTGGATCGCCTCTTTCCTGTCGACGGCCGTGGCGGTGAAAGCCTTCTTCGTCGTCAGCGGCTTCCTGATTTTCATGAGCTACGAGCGCTCGGCGTCGCTCGGCTCCTACACGGGCAAGCGCGTCCGGCGCATCTACCCGGCGTATTTCGCCGTGGTGATGCTGTGCGCGCTGGGCCTGGCCTTCGCCAGCGCGCGCCCGCTCGCGGAGTACTTCTCGCTCGCCTGGCTCAAATACGTTCTGGCCAACCTCGTTTTCCTGAACTTCCTGCAGCCGACCCTGCCCGGCCTCTTCGAGGCGAACCACATGTCCGCGGTCAACGGCGCGTTGTGGACCCTCAAGATCGAGGCCATGTTCTATGTTTCGGTGCCGGTGTTCGTATATCTGTTCCGCCGGGTGCCGCGTCTGCCGGCGCTGGTGTTGGTCTATTGCGCGTCGGTGGTCTACTGGGCGCTTCTGACGGCGACGGCGGAACGCACGGGCAGCGGGCTGTACAACGAACTCGCGCGGCAGCTGCCGGGGCAGCTTTCCTACTTCATGTCCGGCGCCTTCCTCTATTACTACCTGCCGTTCTTCGTGCGCCACAAGGCGCTATTCCTGGCGGCGGCGCTCGCGACGCTGGCGATCGACCGGTTCGTCCCGCTGCCGGCGCTGGAGCCCTTCGCGCTGGCGGTCGTCGTGGTGTTCTTCGGGCTGTTTCCCTATCTCGGCAACTTCGGCAAGCACGGCGATTTTTCCTATGGCGCCTACATCCTGCATTTCCCGATCATCCAGCTGTTTGTGCAGGCGGGCTGGTTCGGCGACAGCCCCGCGCTGTTCCTGGCGGGGGTGGTCGTCGCCGTCGGTGCGGGCGCCGTGCTGATGTGGCATGGGGTGGAAAAACGCTTCCTCTTTCGCAGCAGCCACTACATCGCGGCAAGCGTTGCATAGTAGGTTGGCCTGCAGGCCAACTGCGGGGCCGGTGTCGGGCCGAAGCCTGACCTACATCGGAATAAACTGGTCATTTGCCTTGGTATATTACTTTGCAATTGTGGATTAAGAGTCCATAATTGCAAATATGATAGACCGAGAGCTGTCCCAATTCCTAGCCGATGCCCTCGCCTACAACCCGGCAGTGGCCCTGATCGGGCCGCGCCAGGTGGGCAAGACGACACTGGCGCTCGAAGTGGCCAAGCGTTTCGATGCCCTTTATCTCGATCTCGAGTCGGATGAGGATCGCGCCAAGCTCGCGCAACCCGAGCTATATCTGGCGGATCGTCTCGGCAAACTGGTCATCCTTGACGAAGTTCATCGGACGCCCGGCCTGTTTCCGGTATTGCGGGGGCTGATAGACCGGGCGCGCCGCGCTGGGTGCGCGGCCGGGCAGTATCTGTTGCTGGGGTCGGCTTCGTTCGATCTGCTGCGGCAGTCCGGAGAGAGTCTGGCCGGCCGTATCGCCTATCTGGAGCTCACTCCCTTCACGGTGCTGGAAACCGCGCATCTGACGGAGGATGCGCTCTGGCAGCGCGGCGGCTTTCCGAACAGCCTGCTGGCAGTCAACGATGCCCGCAGCCTGCGCTGGAGAAAGGACTTCGTGCGCACTTATCTGGAACGCGACATCCCGCAATTTGGCCGCCGTATCGCTGCAGAAACCTTGCGCAGGCTGTGGACCATGCTCGCACACCATCAGGGAGGGCTGCTCAACGGGGCCCAGTTCGCTCGCAATCTCGGGGTGGATGGGAAGACGGTCGCAAGTTATATCGATCTTCTGGTTGATCTGTTCATCGCTCGCCGTTTGCCGCCATGGCATGCGAATGTCGGCAAGCGCCTCGTCAAATCGCCCAAGATCTATGTGCGCGACAGCGGCCTGGTGCACGCCTTGCTCGGCATCGGAGAGATGGAGGCTTTGCTTGCTCATCCGGTGGTGGGACAAAGCTGGGAAGGTTTCGTCGTCGAGAATCTGCTGGCGGCGGCGGGCGACCGGGCGCAGGGTTATTTTTATCGAACCGGCGGCGGCGCCGAAATCGATCTGTTGCTCGCATGGCCGGACGGCAGGCTCTGGGCGATCGAGATCAAGCGCAGCCTGAGCCCGAAACCGGAGCGGGGTTTTCATGTTGCATGCGAGGATCTCGCCCCGCAACGCAAATACCTGGTCTACCCGGGGCGGGAGCGTTACCGGATTGCGGCCGACATCGAAGCCGTTTCGCTCGCCGAGCTTGCGGCGATCGTGGCTGGGGCTGAACGTGCCGATTGAGGGCACAAAAGTCAGTGCCGGCGGGACGGCGCTGGTGACGGGCGCGACCGGCTTCATCGGCCGGCGGCTGCGGCTTCCGGGTGCGCGTGCGCTGGTGCGGCGAGCGGAGGGTCTGCCGGACGAGGCCGTGGGCGATCTGCTCGATCCCGCATCGCTCGCCGGGGCCTGTGCAGGTATCGAGTGCGTTTTCCATTGCGCCGGCTACGCCCACGCCTTCTCTTCATCGGATCCTGACACACACCGGCGCATCAATTTCGAGGGTACGCGCAATCTGCTGAAGGCGGCGGGTGAGGCAGGGGTGCGCCGCTTCGTGTTCCTGTCCAGCGTCAAGGCGATGGCAGAACCCGAGGATGTCTGTGTAGACGAAGACTGGTCGGGCGAGCCGGCCACGCCCTATGGCCGCGCCAAGCGCGCGGCGGAAGCGGCGGTACTGGAGGCCGGCGCGAAGTACGGCATGCACGTGGTGAACCTGCGCCTGGCGATGGTGTATGGCCGCGGCGGGCGGGGCAACCTGGAGCGCATGGCGCACGGCATCCGCGCCGGCTGGTTTCCGCCGCTGCCGGAGACCGGCAACCGCCGCTCGCTCGTGCATGTGGATGACGTGGTGGCGGCCATGCACCTGGTTGCGCAGGCGTCGGCGGCGAACGGGCGCACCTACATCGTGGCCGATCCGAAAGCGTATTCCGGGCGTGAGATCTACGATGCGATTCGCTGCGCGCTTGGCAAGCCGCCGGCGCGCTGGCGGGTGCCGGCGGCCCTGTTGCGTTGCGGCGGGGTACTGGGCGACGGGCTGGGCAGGCTCGCTGGGCGGATCCTGCCCCTGAATTCGGAAGTGACGGAGCGGCTGCTCGGCTCGGCCTGCTATTCGCCGGCCCGCATCGAGCGCGAACTCGGCTGGCGTGCCGGCATCGGTCTCGATGAGGGGGTGCGGGAGATGCTGGGGGGTGATCAAGATGGTAGTCGGGATGACGCCCGACCTACAGGGGGGGCGGTACAATAATCACACCCATTTGTGGAATTGAGTGTAAGTGGGTGCAATCAATGAATGATGGGGACTTCCTGCAGAAGAGTGGCACGGCTGCAGGAGGAAGGTCATCGAGGACTGTCGTTATACTAATAATTGTTATATGCTAGTATAACAAATCATGCTGGCCTTTGCCGAGCTTTCCCTCACAGCCCAGACCGCCTATGCGCAGGCGCTCGATGCGGCGATTGGTGCCGAGCACATGCGCTCGGTTGCCGACCTGTCCGGCTCGTTTGCGGCCAAGACGGTCAAGGGCCACAAGTATTGGTATTACCAATATACCGAGCCGGCCGGAAAGCTGCGGCAGGTTTTCGTCGGGCCGGACAACGATGCGGTGAGGGGTCTGATCACCCGCAAGGGTCAGCCCGCCGTCACGGGTTCACTGGCGCCGCTTGCCCGCTCGGCGATTGCACTGGGATGTGCGGATATCCTCCCTCGACACTTCCAGGTACTGAAAAGGCTGGCCGAGTACGGTTTTTTCAGAGCAGGCGGCATTCTTGTCGGTACGCATGCCTTCATCGCATTCGGCAATATGCTCGGCGTGCGCTGGACGGAGGCCTCACGCACCCAGGATATCGACTTTGCACATCCCGGGAAGAACATCGCGCTTGCACTCGCCCCCGATCTTGAGGTCAATACGCATGAGGCGATCGATTCGCTGGAAATGGGATTTTTACCGGTTGCCGGCTTGGCTGGCAAGGGAGGCGCGTCCTATCTGAATCCACGAGAACCGGAATTTCGCCTCGACTTCCTGACGACATTGCGCCGCAGTGGTGAGGAACCCTACGAACACCCGGTACTTCATGTGATGCTGCAACCACTGAAATTTATGGAGTTCTCGTTGGAGCAGGTTCAGCAGACTGCGCTGCTTGCCGAGGCGGGTGTGGTACTTGTCAATGTGCCGCATCCGGCGCGGTACGCGTTGCACAAGCTCATCGTGGCGGGTGAGCGTGCGGGGGCGTTCCAGGCAAAGGCGAACAAGGATCTCCGGCAGGCGGGGATGTTGCTATCGGTCCTGCGGGAACGCCGCGCCTGGGAAGTAGAGGAGGTGTGGCAGGATTTGTTGTTGCGCGGGAGCGGCTGGGTCAAGCGCGTTCGACGCGGATTGGTGACGCTGAATAGACTTGAACCGCAGCTCGACGTTCTTCGGTGGCTGCGGTTGCCGCAGTCGGGCCGAAAATGACAGACAACCTGTGGCTTGCCGTGCCGGTTTCCTTTGCGCTCTCCTGGGCGGCGATCGGTCTGCGCCTGCGTTTCGCCGATCGTGGCCTTGACCAACCCAACCACCGTTCCTTGCACGAGCGGCCGACGCCGCATGGTGGGGGAACCGGCATCGTCCTGGCGCTGCTGGCGGTCGGCGCCTGGATCGGGACGCCGATCCTCCTGCTCGCCTTGGTGTTGGGACTGGCGCTGCTCTCGCTGGCGGACGACCTGTGGCACCTGCCGTTCTGGCTGCGGCTGGCGGCGCATCTGGGTGCGGCGGCGGCGCTGTGCCATCTGCTCGCATTGCCGTATCCGTGGTGGCCGCCGGCCATGCTGGCGGTGGGATGGATGACGAATCTCTACAACTTCATGGACGGTGCCGACGGCCTGGCGGGCAGCCAGGGCGTGGCGGGATTCGCCGCCTATGCGGCAGGCTTCGCTATCGCCGGCGATCCGGCCATGGCCGCGTGGTGCGCGGTGGCGGCGGCGGCATGCGCCGGCTTTCTGTGTTTCAATTGGCCGCCGGCGAAGATTTTCATGGGGGACGTGGGTTCCATTCCCCTTGGATTTCTGGCGGGAGGTCTGGGGCTCGTGGGAATATGGCAGGGCGCCTGGCCCGTATGGTTTCCTCTGCTGGCGTTTGCGCCGTTCGTGCTTGACGCGTCGGCGACGCTGGCGCGGCGCACGCTGGAAGGGAAGCGTGTGTGGGAGGCGCATCGCGAGCATGTCTACCAGCGCATGGTGCGGAAAGGCTATGGTCACCGTGGCATGACGTCGCGCTGGGCGCTGGTGATGGGGGCGGGTGCGGTGTTGGGCGTTGTTTTGCTGCATTTGCCGACGTGGATGCAGTGGGGCGCCGTCCTGCCATGGCTGACTTTTCTGTGCTGGCTGGGTTATCGAGTGGCAAAAGAATGAACAGACGTACACTGCTGGCTTTTGTCCACGACCTGGCGGCGGTAACTGTCCTCTGGCTGGGGGCCTACTGGATTCGTTTCAATTTCGACATCCCGTCCAATTATCTCGTCTCGTCGTTCGATTCACTCGTCTGGCTGCTGCCCCTCTATGGAGTGATCTTCCAGCGCTTCGGCCTGTATCGCGGCATGTGGCGCTATGCCAGCATGGAAGATCTGCGCCGTATCTTCCTGGCCGTCAGCCTTGGGGCGATCGCTGCCACCGGCGCCACCTATATGCTGCAAGGCCCGGTGGTGCCGCGTTCGATCCTGCTGCTGCATCCGATCCTGCTGCTGCTGGGCATGGGCGGCAGCCGTTTTCTCTATCGTGCCTGGCGGGACGGGCAATTGCTGGCGTCGAACCAGCGCAAGGGTGAGCCGGTGCTGGTGCTCGGTGCGGGTGATGCGGCGGCGCTGCTGGTGAAGGATCTGGCACGCAGCCCGCAGTGGCAGGTGGTCGGGCTGCTCGATGATGAAAAGGCCAAGCATGGCCGCCGGCTCATGGATGTGCCGATCCTCGGGCCGCTCGATACCGTTGCGGCACAGGCCGCACGCTTTGGTGCGAGCCATGCCATCATCGCCATGCCTTCGGCAACGGCCGCGCAACGGCGCCGTGCCGCCGAATTGGCGGGTGCGGCAGGACTCGCCGTGCTGACGGTGCCGGCAATGGCCGATGTGCTCTCCGGCAAGATCGCCGTCTCGCAGGTGCGCAAGGTCGAGCTCGAGGACCTGCTCGGCCGCGATCCGATCCGGCTCGACGACGAAGGACTGCGCCAGTTGCTGGCGGGCCGGTGTGTGCTGGTGACGGGCGCGGGTGGCTCGATCGGTTCGGAACTGTGCCGCCAGATCGCGCACTATGCGCCGTCCCGGCTGGTGTTCTTCGAACAGTCCGAATTTGCCCTCTACCGCATCGAGCAGGAGTTCGCGGCCGCCTTCAGGGATGTCGATATTGCCTGCGTTGTCGGTGACGTCAAGGACGAGGCGTGCCTGGCGGCCACGTTCGCCGCGCAGCGGCCGGAGGTGGTGTTCCATGCCGCGGCCTACAAGCACGTGCCGCTGATGGAGAACGAGAACGCCTGGCAGGCGCTGCGCAACAATGTGCTTGGCACCGGGTGCCTGGCGCGTGTGGCGATGGCGGCGGGCGTTGGCAAATTCGTCATGGTGTCCACCGACAAGGCGGTGAATCCGGCCAATGTCATGGGGGCGAGCAAGCGCCTGGCGGAGAGGGTCTGTCAGGCCCTGCAGGCCGAAAGTGCGCATACGGATTTCGTGACGGTCCGCTTCGGTAACGTGCTGGGCAGCAGCGGCAGCGTGATCCCGCTGTTTCGCGAACAGATCGGGCGCGGCGGGCCGCTGACGGTGACCCACCCGGACATCATCCGCTACTTCATGCTGATTCCCGAGGCGGCGCAGCTGGTGCTGCAGGCCGGCCTGATGGGGCAGGGGGGCGAGATCTTCGTGCTCGACATGGGCGAGCCGGTGAAGATCGTCGATCTGGCGCGCGACATGATCCGCCTCTCCGGCTACACCGAGGAAGAGATCAAGATCGTCTTCACCGGTCTGCGTCCGGGCGAGAAGCTCTACGAGGAGCTGCTCGCCGACGGCGAGCAGACGCTGCCGACGCCGCACCCCAAGCTGCGCATCGCCAGGGCGCAGGCTTCGCTCTCTGCGGCAGCGCTTGCCGAACTGCTGGCCTGGCTGCAGGGCGCGCCGCAGGACGAAGCAACCGTCAAGCGGCGCCTGGCGGAATGGGTGCCTGAATATCGGCCACAGTTGCCGGACTGAAGGCGACCGGTCCTGTGATAAAGTGATGTCTTGATGTTTGAATAAAAGGCATCATGATGCGCACCACGATTACGATCGATGACCGGCTCGCGAGCGAACTGAAACGCTTGTCGGCCGAAACCGGCAAGCCATTCAAGAGCGTGCTCAATGAGGCCCTTCGCGCGGGTTTGCATGGGCGGAAAAAAACTTCGGCCGCTTATCGCTTGCAACCTGCTTCGATGGGGATGCCTCAGGCAGGGACGGATCTGGACAAGGCGTTGCGTTTGGCGGATGAGCTGGAAGATATTGCGTTGCGCGACAAACTGGAGCAGCGCAAGTGATCCTGCTCGACGCCAACCTCCTGATCTATGCCGTGAATCGCGACTTGCCGCACCACAAGGCTGCCAAGGCATGGATCGAGAAGACCTTCACCGCTCAGGAGAGCGTAGGGCTGCCGTGGGTGTCGGTGCGGGCATTTCTGCGGCTCAGCACCAATCCGCGTGTGTTCAAGGCGCCGCTGAAGGTCGAGGACGCGGTTGCCTATGTCGATGAGTGGGTGGCGTTGCCGTCAGTGGAGCTGGTAACGCCTGGCCAGCGGCATTGGGACATATTCAGAAACCTGCTGGCGCAATGCGGTACGGCCGGCAACCTCGTGACCGACGCCCACATCGCCGCGCTTGCGCTCGAGAGGGGATATGCCGTTTATTCGGCCGACAATGATTTTCGCCGTTTCCCCGGCATCCGGCATGTCAATCCGCTCGCGCAATAAATCAGGCACGCTGCTGGTGACGGGCGGCGCCGGCTACATCGGCTCGCATGCCTGCGTCGAGCTGCTCCAGGCCGGCCATGATGTGGTGGTCGTCGACAATCTGTGCAACAGCCGGCGCGAAGTGTTCGGGCGCATCGAGCGGATCGCCGGACGGTCGGTCGTCTTTCACGAATGCGATGTGCGCGACGAGGCGGCGCTGCGCAGGGTCTTCAGCGAGCACGCGTTCGACGCCGTGCTGCATTTTGCCGGGCTGAAGGCGGTGGGCGAATCGGTGGCGCGCCCGCTCGACTACTACGACCATAACGTCGGTGGCGCGCGCGCCTTGTGTGCGGCGATGCAGGGCGCCGGGGTACGACGACTGATTTTCAGCTCGTCGGCCACGGTATATGGCGATCCCGACGCGGTGCCGGTACGGGAGGATCACCCGCTGCGGCCGACGAATCCTTACGGTCGCAGCAAGGCGATGGTCGAGGCGATGCTGCAGGATGTTTTTGCTGCCGATCCATCCTGGCGCATTGCCCTGCTGCGCTACTTCAATCCGGCCGGTGCGCACGAGAGCGGCCTGATCGGCGAGGCGCCCAACAGCGCGCCGAACAACCTCATGCCCCTCATCGCCCAGGTGGCGGCGGGCCGGCGCGAGGTGCTCGATATTTACGGCGACGACTATCCGACGGCGGATGGCACCGGCGTGCGCGATTACATTCACGTTGTCGATCTCGTGTGCGGCCACCTGGCGGCACTGGAAAAACTGGATGGGGCCGAAGGCGTGCTGACGCTCAATCTGGGCAGCGGCCGTGGTTACAGCGTGCTCGAGGTGCTCGAGGCCTTCCGCCGCATTGCGGGGTGCGGGATTCCCTGCCGTATCGCGCCCCGCCGTGCGGGCGATGTCGCCACGTCGTACGCCGATCCGGCCCTGGCGCAGCGCCTGCTTGGCTGGCGTGCCGGACGCGGTCTTGACGAGATGTGCCGCGATGCCTGGCGTTGGCAGAAACAAAATCCGCTCGGATACGAAAGCTGAGACGATGGCGACCTACGCCATTGGCGACATCCAGGGCTGCTTTGATTCGTTCCGCCGCCTGCTCGACCTGATCCGCTTCGATCCGGCGCGCGACCGGCTCTGGCTGGTCGGCGATCTGGTCAATCGCGGGCCACGCTCGCTGGAGACGCTGCGTTACGTCAAGGCGCTGGGGGAGGCTGCCATTACCGTGCTCGGCAACCATGATCTGCATCTCCTCATGCGTGCGCAAGGCCATTCGCGGGATCATGGGGACGACACGCTCGATGCCATCCTTGCCGCGCCCGACCGCGAGGAGCTCCTCGACTGGCTGCGCCATCGGCCGATGATGCACATCGAGGACGATCATGTGCTGGTGCATGCGGGTTTGCTGCCGCAGTGGACAGTGGCGCAGGCGGGTGCCCTGGCAGGCGAAGTGGAGGCGGCCCTGCAAGGAGAACATTACGTTGAGTTCATCGCCCACATGTGGGGGGGTGAGCCGCCCTTCTGGCGCGATGATCTGACGGGGTGGGACCGTCTGCGCGTGATCGTCAATGCCATGACGCGCCTGCGCTTTTGCTCGGCCGGGGGTGTCATGGATTTTCGTGCCAAGGGTGAGCTGGCGCAGGCGCCGCAAGGCTGCCTGCCCTGGTTTGCCGTACCCGGGCGCCAGAGCGCCGACCACGTGCTGGTGACTGGGCACTGGTCGGCACTCGGCCTGCGCATCGAGCCGAACCTGCTGGCCATCGATACGGGATGCCTGTGGGGGCGGCAACTGACGGCGGTACGCCTGCCCGACCGGCAGATCATCCAGGTCGATTGCGCGGGTGACGGCGTGCCGTCCTGAGCGCGGTCAGAGCAGCTCGCCGAAGGCAGCAGCGTAACGTCCGGCGATTTCTTCGCGTGTCAGCTTGTGGTTTTGCCCGCCGCGATAGGCGATCTTGATCGAACCCATCAGGCAGGCCAGCCGCCCGGATTTCTCCCAGCCCATGTCGCATGCCAGGCCGTAGAGCAGGCCGGCGCGAAAGGCGTCGCCGCAGCCGGTCGGATCGACCAGCGCATCCGGTTTCACGCTGGGGATGGCGAGGATGCGCCCGTCGACGTGGATGTCCGCGCCGTTCGCGCCCTTGGTGACGATGAGTGCTTTCACCCGTGTGGCGATGTCATCGAGGCTTTGACCGGTCTTGTCGACGAGCAGGCTGGCTTCGTAGTCATTGACGCAGCAGTAGTCGGCAAGCTGCAGGAAGGCGAGCAGTTCGGCGCCGTCAAAGAGCGGCAGGCCCTGGCCCGGATCGAAGATGAAAGGCACGCCACAGGCGCTGAATTCACGCGCGTGCTGCAGCATGCCTTCGCGCCCGTCGGGAGCAACGATGCCCAAAGTCAGTCCTCGTGCATCGGCGACATGGTTCAGATGCGAGTGGTTCATCGCGCCCGGATGGAAGGCGGTGATCTGGTTGTCGTCCAGGTCGGTGGTGATGAAGGCCTGCGCGGTGAAGGTTTCGGGCACTTCGCGGACATGGCTGCGATCGAGTCCGAGGCGCTCGAGCCGGTGCAGGTAGGGGACGTTGTCCTCGCCGACGGTGGCCATGATGAGCGGCTCGCCGCCGAGGAGCTTGAGGCTGTAGGCGATGTTCCCCGCGCAGCCGCCGAACTCGCGCCGCATGTCGGGCACGTGAAAGGCGACATTGAGGATGTGCAGCTGGTTGGGCAGGATGTGGTTCTTGAAGCGATCATGGAACACCATGATGGTGTCGTAGGCCATCGAGCCGCAGATCAGGGTTCTCATTGCAGAATACTCATTGCGCAGGGATTTCCTTTCTGGTTACTTCAGTGCGGCGATGGCCGCGTCGTAGTTCGGTTCCTGCTTGATCTCGGGCACGAGCTCGGTATAGATCACCTTGTCGTTCTCGTCGATGATGACGACGGCGCGTGCCGTCAGCCCGGCGAGCGGGCCGTCCTCGATACGGATGCCGTAGTTCTTCATGAAATCCTGCCCGCGCAGGGTCGACAGCGAGACGACGTTCTTCAGCCCCTCGGCCTCACAGAAACGGCTCATGGCGAAGGGCAGGTCCGCCGAAACCACCAGCACGACGGTGTTGGGCAGGCTGCCGGCCTGTTCGTTGAACTTGCGCGTCGAGGTGGCGCAGACCGGCGTGTCCAGGCTGGGGACGATATTGAGCACTTTGCGTTTGCCGGCAAAATCCTTCAGCGTCAGGTCGCGCAGGTCGGCCGCGACGAGGGAAAACGCCGGCGCAGTGCTGCCTGCCTTGGGCAGGTTGCCGCTGAGTGTGATGGGGTTGCCGCCGAGAGTGACTGTGGTCATGGTTCGTAGCCTCCTTGTATGGGTGAGTGGTGCTTCAAGGTGTTGCTCAAGGGTAAAACAGATACAGGCGATAACCGTTGGCCGTCACATCACCGGGGTCGAGCCACAGATTGACGGTGAGTTCGCCTTCCGCCGCGAAGCCGGCATGCAGATCGGCGTCCTTGGCAAGAAAATCCCCCGGCGCGAACACCTTGCGCAGGACCGGCTGGTCCTGCGCATTGGTCAGCGTCAGTTCGAGCGACGGATAATCCTGCACAAAAGGTGCGCGATTCTTCAATGTCGCGGCCAGCACCAGCCATTTTTTTTGTTGCGGATCGGGATGCAGGTCGGATGCCTCGATACTGACCAGATCCGCCTTGCGCGGTAACGGTACCGTGCATTCTAGCAGGGCACACAGCTTTTCCAGCGAGGGACGCAGTGCCGGTCGCCAGAGAGCCAGTTCGGCACGAAACAGGTAGGCGGCCTGTGCAGCGATCAGTCCCAGGGCAAGCAGGGTGGCGAACCCCCAGGCGAGGATCTTCATCCGCGATGCAGGCTGCGGGGGTTCGTCGAGATCGACGCTATCGATCAGGATCTCGGTGAAGCCCGGCTCGATGGGGTCTGTCGGTGTGGTGGTGGGCGCCGTGTCGGCGATGGCGGGTGTTGCAGGCTTTGCGGCCGGAGTCGGAGTCGGAGTCGGAGTCGGAGTCGGAGTCGGAACAGGGGCGGTGGCAGGTTGTGCTGGCGCTGGGTGTTCGGGTAGAGGGGGTGCCGGCGCAGGCGCAGAGGGAGATGATGCAGGGGAGGACGACGGCGCATCCTGCAAAGATTCGAGCGCATTGAAGACATTGTTGCAGTGGCCGCAGCGCACACGCCCGCCGCGCGCCTTGAGCTGTTCCGTCGTGACGCGAAAGCCGGTGCGGCAGGAGGGACAGCGCGTCATCATCATGTGCGGACTCCTTCCAGTAGTACCCAGCCCTCACGTTCTTTTGAGACGGACAGATCGATCCATTCAGAGTAGGCATCCCGAACCTGTTCGGCCTGCACGGCAAGGATGCCGGACAGGGCGAGGTGCCCGCCCGGGCGTGTGCGCACGCTGAGCAAGGGAGCCAGCATGCACAACGGATTGGTGAGGATGTTGGCCACCACGATGTCGTAACAGGCTTCGAGTGGATGGCTGGAGTGGAATAGACGCAAGGCGACGCCGTTGCTGCAGGCATTGTTTTTTGCGGCGATGAGCGCGTGGTCGTCGATATCGACGCCGGTGACTTCGACAGCGCCCAGGCGGGCGGCCGCAATCGCCAGGATGCCTGATCCGCAACCGTAGTCGAGTACGCGGGAGTTTGCGCCCACTGCGCCGCAAAGCCAGTCCAGGCATAGGGATGTCGTTGGATGACTACCGGTACCGAAAGCCAGCCCCGGATCAAGCATGAGGTTGATCGCCTGTGCATCGGGCGCGGTATGCCAGGAAGGCACGATCCAGAGCCGTTCGTTGATGCGGATCGGCTCAAACTGCGCCTGGGTGAGACGCACCCAGTCCTGTTCGGCCACTTCCGTGATTGTGCAGGGAGGGGTACCGACCAGACCGGCCTCGGCAGCGGCGGCGGCCGTGATCGAGGGCAGATCGGCGTCGGCGTCAAACAGGGCTTCGATGCGGTTGTGCGGCCAGAGCAAAGCGGGTGCGTGGCCTGGTTCGTCGAATTGCGGGGTTTCCGCCGCGCTGCCGGCGTCGGCATCGTGCAGACTCACACTGAGCGCACCGCGGGCGAGCAGGGCCTCCGAGAGAGCCTCGGCATGGCCGGCGTCCGTGGCGAGGGTGACCGAGAGCCACATGATGAGCGGCTCACTTGCCCTTGATGGCCTCGTCCTTCGCGGCCAGTTTGTGTTCGAGGTAGTGGATGCTGGTGCCGCCCTTGATGAAGCGGTGGTCGTTCATCAGCTCCTGATGCAGCGGAATGTTGGTCTTGATGCCTTCCACGACCATTTCCGAGAGGGCGATGCGCATGCGCCGGATCGCCTGGTCGCGGGTGTCGCCGTAGGTGATCAGCTTGCCGATCATCGAATCGTAATGGGGCGGCACGTCGTAGCCGCTGTAGATGTGTGAGTCGACCCGGATACCCGGCCCGCCGGGCGGATGGTAGGAGGTGATGCGTCCCGGCGAAGGCGTGAATTTAAAGGGGTCTTCGGCATTGATGCGGCATTCGATGGCGTGCCCCTTGGGCTCGATGTCGCGCTGGCGGAAGGTGAGCTTTTCGCCGTCGGCGATGCGGATCTGCTGCTGTACCAGGTCGATTCCGGTGATGTATTCGGTGACCGGATGTTCCACCTGCAGGCGGGTATTCATCTCGATGAAGTAAAACTCGCCGTTTTCGTACAGAAACTCGAAGGTGCCGGCACCGCGGTAGGCGATCTTGCGGCAGGCCTCGGCACAGCGGTCGCCGATGCGCGTGATCAGCCGGCGCGGGATGTCGGGTGCGGGGGCCTCCTCGATGATTTTCTGGTGGCGGCGCTGCATCGAGCAGTCGCGTTCCCCGAGCCACACCGCATTCTTGTGGGAGTCGGCCAGCACCTGGAATTCGATGTGGCGGGGGTTTTCGAGGAATTTTTCGAGATAGACGGTGGCATTGCCGAAGGCTGCCATTGCTTCGGTGCGTGTCATGGTGACGGCATTGAGCAGCGCTGCCTCGGTGTGGACGATGCGCATGCCGCGCCCGCCGCCGCCGCCGGAGGCCTTGATGATCACCGGATAGCCCACTGCCCGGGCGATCTTGATGATTTCTTTCGGGTCCTCGGGCAGGGCACCCTCCGAGCCGGGCACACAGGGCACACCGGCGGCCTTCATCGCGTCCTTGGCGGAGACCTTGTCGCCCATCAGGCGGATGGTTTCCGGCCGGGGACCGATAAAGACGAAACCGGATTTTTCAACCCGCTCGGCGAAGTCGGCGTTTTCGGAAAGGAAGCCATAACCCGGATGGATGGCCTCGGCATCAGTGACCTCTGCCGCCGAGATGATGGAAGGAATATTCAGGTAGCTGGCGGCCGATGGCGCCGGGCCGATGCACACTGATTCGTCGGCGAGCTTGACGTATTTGGCCTGGGTGTCCGCTTCGGAATGGACGACCACGGTCTTGATGCCCATTTCACGGCAGGCACGCTGGATGCGCAGGGCGATTTCGCCACGGTTGGCGATGAGCAGTTTTTCAAACATGTCTTTTGTGTGGGGGCGGGCTCCGGAACGTTTCTGGCTGCCGCATCGAATCGGTACGTTACCTCGCCGAAGAAAGTTATCCGATGATGAACAGTGTCTGGCCGTATTCGACCGGCTGGCCGTTCTCGACCAGGATGGCCTTGATGACGCCGGAGGCATCCGCATCGATCTCGTTCATGAGTTTCATCGCCTCGATGATGCACAGGGTGTCCCCTTCCTTGACGGACTGCCCGACCTCGACGAAAGCCTGGGCGCCCGGTGCGGAAGAGCGATAGAACGTGCCGACCATGGGCGCCTTGACGGCATGGCCTTCCGGTTCGGATTGGGCGGCAGGCGGGCTGGCGGGCTGACCGGCCGGCGCAGCCACGGCCGTTTGTGGCGGCGCCGGAAGGGTGGGCGCATAGACCGGGAGCGGCATCGACGCCCCCCCCTGCTTGGCAATACGGACTTTTTCCTCCCCTTCGGTGATTTCCAGCTCGGCAATGCCGGATTTTTCGACCAGATCGATCAAGGCCTTCAGTTTTCTGAGGTCCATTCATTTTCTCCCTTCATTATTGGCGAGCCGGCGGCGCTGCGAGGTCACCGCAAGACGAATATCATGACTGGTTGTGTGTGAGGGCGTAGTCGAGTGCCAGCCGGTAGCCGTGGCGACCCAGTCCGCAAATGACGCCGCGAGCGATACCGGAACAAAAGGAGTGCCGGCGAAAGGGCTCGCGTGCATGGATGTTCGATAAATGCACTTCGACGAACGGGATGGCGACGGCGGCCAACGCATCGCGCAGGGCGATGCTGGTGTGCGAATAGCCGCCCGGATTGATGATGATGAAGGACACCCCCTCGCTTGCCGCCGCCTGGATGCGGTCGATCAGATCGCCTTCGTGGTTGCTCTGGAAAGTGACGAGCCGGGCACCCGCTGCCTTGGCCTGGCGGGCCAGGTCGGTGTTGATGTCCGCCAGGGTTTCGTGACCGTAAATATCCGGCTCGCGCTGGCCGAGAAGGTTCAGGTTGGGGCCGTGTACCACCAGGACCGTCAGGCTGGCTTTGTCATTTCCGGGCGAACCGGGCCGGGGTCGTTTTGTCGTCATGCCGTCAAGTTTGCCGCAATTCGCCGCAAATTGTCCAGAATTACCGGTTTTTAATGAGCTTGCCGTGCTGCTTCGAGGGCGTTTTCCAGATTGGCCCTGGCGAACTTTCCCAGCTTGGTTTGCTGGATCGATCCATCCGGACGAAGGATGACCGTGAAGGGCAGGGCCTTGGCCCGATTGCCGAGATCAAAGGACAGGTCGAGGGTGTCGAGAGGGGCGATCAGCAGCGGATAGCTGACCTGGACGGTTTTCTCGAAATCAATCACTTTTTCTGTCGTATCGATGCTGATACCGACAAATTGAACGTTGTTCGCTGCCTGTTCCTTGCTTATTCTTGAGAATTCCGGCATTTCTTCCTTGCATGGCGGACACCAGGTCGCCCAGAAATTGACGACCAGAATCTTCCCCTTCCATTGTTTCAGGGCCTGGGAGCGGCCTTCGCTATCCGGCAGCACCAGGGCGAGGAGACGGGCTGCCGCATCGGCGGTCGGCACGCCTTCGGCCGGAGGAGGCGTGACCGTCCGGGGGCGATCAAAGTAAAAACCGGCAAGAGCGGCCAGGGTCGTGATCAGGATGATCAGGAGAGCCATGCGGGTCTTGCGTGTCATGGGAGCGGGGTCCTGATCAGGGCTTCGAGTACGGAAAGCCGGGCCCGTGGCATGGCTTTGCCGTTGCGTCGCCTTTGTATCCGCTCGGCGTCGGGCCGATAGAGCGAGAGGCGGACGGGAAAGTCATCCCATTCGAGACGCAGAATGGATTCCGGCTGTTCCGGGCTGTTGCGGCGCGGATCCTCCTGTTCAAAACGGATACCCTGGTTGAGCAGAAAGATTTCGATGTCCTTGCTGCTGTCCGGATAGGCTTCCAGTTCGATGCCGCTGAAGCGCCCTGCCGTGCCTTCGAGGACCGGGCCGCTGAGATAGGGGTTGAAGTCCTCCAGAAGCCGCATGATGTCGACGGCGGCACGGCGCAAGGCGAGCAGACGCTCACCTTGTTCGGCTTCCTGGTAAATGGCTTGGTAGGCGCGCAGTTCGGCTTCGATCTCGGCGTTGTTGGGCAGGGCTTCTGTGGCCGGTGCACCCAGTTGGCGGGCGGCCTTGCGCTTGGCCAGGCCGTAGTCGTCGATACCGTCTTCGGCCATCATGCGTGCTGCCAGTGCGGTGATGTTCCGGCGCATGGCCTGGATGCGCTGGAGGTTGCGATCAGGACGGGACATGACGGCAGGTAAAGTCAGGTTCGATGAAGATCGGTTAGAATTCACAGACATTCTAGCCCATTATCGTGCATATCCATGCATCTTCATATTCTTGGCATTTGCGGGACCTTCATGGGCGGGGTGGCACAATTGGCGCGGGCTTGCGGTCATCGGGTCACTGGCTGTGACGCCGGCGTCTACCCGCCGATGAGTACCCAGCTCGAAGCGCAGGAAATCACGTTGACCGAGGGCTATGACGCAGCGCAGGCTGACCTGAACCCCGATCTTTTCGTCATCGGCAATGCCATTTCCCGCGGCAATCCCCTGCTGGAAGAAATCCTCGATCGCGGATTGCCCTATGTGTCGGGTCCGCAATGGCTGGCCGAGCATGTGCTGAATGACAAGTGGGTGCTTGCCGTCGCCGGAACGCACGGAAAAACCACGACGGCATCGATGCTGGCCTGGATTCTCGATCAGGGCGGACTCGATCCCGGGTTTCTGATCGGCGGCGTGCCGGAGAACTTCGCCGTCTCGGCACGACTGACTTCTTCCCCTTTCTTTGTCATCGAGGCCGATGAATACGACACCGCCTTCTGTGACAAACGTTCAAAGTTCGTTCATTACCGTGCCAGAACTGTCATTCTGAATAACCTCGAGTTTGATCATGCAGATATCTTCGCCGATCTCGCAGCGATCGAGATGCAATTTCACCATTTTGTGCGTATCTTGCCGAGGTCGGGCCTGATTGTCGCAAACGATCGCGAGGAGAGCCTGCGCCGGGTACTGAAAAAAGGATGCTGGACGCCGGTCGAATGGTTCGGTACAGGAAAGAATGGCTGGGCGCTGGGTACGCCCGGCAGCGACGGCACGTATCCGGTCCGTTTTGCCGATGCCGGCATGGGGCGTCTCGAACTGCCCATGGCCGGCGAGCACAACCGCAGCAATGCGCTGGCTGCGCTGGCCGCGGCCCGTCATGCGGGCGTACCGCCCGCCCAGGCGTTGAGTGCCCTGAGCGGTTTTCGCGGCGTCAAGCGCCGTCTCGAACTGCGCGGGGAAATCAGGGGAATCACGGTCTATGATGATTTTGCCCATCACCCGACAGCGATTGCCGTGACTCTCGCCGGTCTGCGCCAGCACCATCCGCGCGGACGCATCCTGGCCGTCCTCGAGCCGCGCTCGAACACCATGAAACTGGGGGTGATGAAGGCGCAGTTGCCAGCGAGCCTCGAAGGGGCGGATGAGGTGTTTTGCTACGGGGCCCACCTGGACTGGGATGCGCGACAGGCCTTGCAACCGCTTGGGCAGCGGGCACGGGTCTTCGAGGAGATCGGAGCCCTGGTCGATGCCGTCGCCACCACGGCACAAACCGGAGATCATGTGCTTGTCATGAGCAACGGCGGTTTTGACGGTATTCACGAGCGTTTGCTGAGCGCGCTGGAGCGCTGAACAATACCAACCTTTGACCGAACAAGGTTTATTCGGGCGTAACCGCATGCTAAATTGCGCACTTCCCATGGACGGGCAATTCAAAGCCAGAGGCGGACGATGAAGGCACTTTCGAGGCAGGAACAACAAACGTTGGGCGAGCGCATGCATCAGTATTTCCTGCTGACCAAACCGCGCGTCAATGCGCTGATCATCTTTTGTGCGGTCATCGGCATGTTCCTCGCGTTGCCGGGCGCCTTGCCGCCTGTCAAGCTGGCCGCCGCGATCATCGGTATCGCCCTGATCGCCGGTGCGGCAGCTGCCATGAACTGCCTGATCGAGCAGAAAATCGATGCGGTGATGGCACGCACCCGCGGCCGCCCCTTGCCGCAGGGCCAGGTCAATTCGCGTCAGACGCTTTTCTTTTCGAGCCTGATCGGCGGTCTCGGACTCTATCTGCTGTACGTGTTCGTCAACCCGCTGACCATGTGGCTGACGTTGTGCACCTTCGTCGGCTACGCCATCATCTACACTGTCTTTCTGAAGCCGGCAACGCCGCAAAACATCGTGATCGGCGGCGCTTCGGGCGCCATGCCGCCCCTGCTCGGGTGGGCCGCCATGACCGATCAGGTGACTTCGGAGTCGTTGCTGCTGTTTCTCATCATTTTTGTCTGGACACCGCCGCATTTCTGGTCGCTGGCGCTCTACCGCACCAAGGAATACGCCAAGGTCGGCATGCCGATGCTGCCGGTCACGCACGGGCCGGAATACACCCGCCTGCAGATACTGCTCTATACGATCCTGTTGTTCATCGTCTCGTTGTTGCCCTGGGCCATCCACATGAGCGGCCTGATCTACCTTGTGAGTGCCCTGATCCTGAGCGGAATCTTTCTTGCGTATGCAATTGGCCTGTATCGCGCCTACAGTGACCGTCTCGCCCACAAGACCTTCCGCTATTCGATCTGGTATCTCTCGGCGCTGTTCGCCGCGTTGCTGGTCGATCACTATTTCAGGTTCTGATGTTGCGCCTGCTCCTCCTCGCACTGGCCCTGTTGCTGGCTGGCTGCGAGGCCTCTCCGCAGTTTGCCAATGCCGATCTGTCGTATGCCGATTTCGGCAAGGACTTCGTGCTGACCGACCATAACGGCAAGCAGCGCACACTGGCGGATTTTCGCGGCAAGGCCGTCGTCGTGTTTTTCGGCTATACGCAGTGCCCGGATGTCTGTCCGACAACGCTTGCCGAGATGGCGCAAGCGCTGAAGCTACTGGGCGCGGATGCGGACAAGGTGCAGGTGTTGTTCATTACCGTGGATCCAGAGCGGGACACCCGCGAGTTGCTCGCCCAATATGTGCCGCATTTCAATCCCGCGTTCCTGGGGCTGTATGGCGATGAGGCCGCGACTGCAAAGACCGCCCAGGAGTTCCATATCTTCTACAAGAAACAGCCGGGTAGCACACCTGCGACCTACACGATCGATCATACGGCTGGCAGCTACGTCTATGATCCGTCCGGCAAGCTGCGTCTCTATGTCAAGTACGGAGAGAAGCCCGAGCTGATCGCGGGCGACCTGAAACTGCTGCTTGCCGGGAAATAGCCGTCACCGTTTTTCCGCGTTGTGGCGCTGGCGCCTGTCGGCGCTCGTAGAGGGTGGGAGTGCAGGGGGGCGGCAATGCCGTGCGCTTACCGTTGCGCGTAGGCGTAAGGGTCCCACTCTGCGCCGATGGCCGGTACATCTTTCCAGTTGCCCGGTGGCGGTGGCGTCGAGGTGGTCCATTCGAGCGATTGCGAGCCCCACGGGTTATCGCCGGCTTTCGCCCCCCTGATGGCGCCGGTGATCCAGTTGCCGACCGCCAGGGCAAAGCCAAGACCGATGAGGGCGGCGCCGAAGGTCATCCACTGGTGGGCGCTTTCGAATTGCGGAAACTGGGCGTAGTCGAAATAGCGGCGCGGCATGCCTCTCACGCCGATGACCATCATGATCCAGAAGACGATATTGGTGCCGGCAAAGGTGATCCAGAAGCCGAGCTTGCCGATCGCCTCGCTGTAC
This sequence comes from uncultured Rhodocyclaceae bacterium, assembly GCA_964607005.1. Lineage (GTDB taxonomy): Bacteria > Pseudomonadota > Gammaproteobacteria > Burkholderiales > Rhodocyclaceae > Desulfobacillus. The sequence continues at coordinate 20,875 of CAZSHO010000007.1, read as the reverse complement.
ATGCGCCCGCTGATCTTCGGAAACCAGTAATAGACACCGCCGAAGATGGCGAAGGTGCCGGCCACCGCCATGACATAGTGGAAGTGTCCGACCACATAATACGTATCGGACAGGTGCAGGGTGAGCGAGGTTACAGCGAGGGGAATGCCGGTCAGGCCGCCGATGAGAAAGAGGAAGATTACGCCCAGCGCGTAGAGCATCGGCGTCTCGAAGGAGATGGCTCCCTTGTAGAGCGTGCCGACGAGGCCGATGACGGTCAGGCCGACCGGCACCGAGATGAGTAGCGTGGTGATCATCTGGCCGATGCGGATCCAGTCGGCCATGCCGGTGACGTAGAGATGATGCACCCAGACGACGCCGGACAGCCCGACGATGCCGAAGATGCCGCCATAGACCACCATCTTGTAATTGAAGACGCGGTTGCGTGCGAAGGTGGCGACAATTTCGTACACGATGCCGATGAAGGGCAGGAAGATGACATATACCGCGGGGTGCGAGTAGAACCAAAAGAGATTCTGATAGATCAGCACATCGCCGCCCTTGGTCGGATCGAAGAAACTGGTACCCAGATATTTGTCGAGGCTGATCAACGTGACCGCCGTGCCGAGTACCGGCACGAAGATGAGCTGCAGGATGAAGGCGGCGATGATGCACCAGACGAAGATGTTGAGTTTGTTCCAGGTCATGCCCGGCGCACGCATGAAGGCAATGGTGGTCAGGAAGTTGACGCCACCGAGGATCGAGGCGAAACCGAGAATCAGGACTGTGAACGTGTAGAGCGCCGTGTTCCCGGAGGTGATCGTGGAGTAGGGCGGATACGCCGTCCACATGATGTCGGGCGGATCGGGAATGAAAAAGGTGAGAATCGCCAGGATGATGCCCACGTAGAAGAGCCAGACGCTGAAGGCATTCAGGCGCGGGAAGGCGACATCCTTGGCGCCGATCATCAGCGGGATGCAATAGTTGGCGAAAAATCCGGTCAGCGCCGGGATCTGGAAGCCGAGGATCATCACCGCGCCATGGGCATACAGCCAGACGTTATAGGTGGTCGGATTGCTGGTGAGTGTCGGGCCGATCGCGGAGAGTTCCCAGCGGATCAGGAGTGCCATGATGCCGGCCACGGCGAAGGCGGCGAGCGAGCCGATCAGATACAGCACGCCGACGCGTTTGTGATCGGTAGTGAAAATCCATTCCTTGAGGGTCTTGCCCATCTGTCAGGCTCCCTTTTTCCGTGTGCCCGTCTGGGCGAGTTTCTTCTCTTCCCGGGCGTACCAGGCAGCAAACTCCGCTTGCGGCACCACGATGATCTTGCCGACCATGTAGGAGTGCATGATGCCGCAGTATTCGGCGCAGGTGACGAGATGCTCGCCGGGCTCTTTCGGGTAGAACCACAGGTAAGTGATGCGGCCCGGCATCGAGTCTTCCTTGACACGGAAGTCGGGGATGAAGTGACTGTGGATCGTGTCGCGGCTGGTCATGCGCAGCAGCACCGGCTTGCCGGCCGGTACTTTCAGCTCGTTTTGCACCTGCACGCCGTTCGGATAGGTGTAGTCCCAGCTGTACATGCCGGATTCGAGTTTGATTTCAATGCGGTCGGCGGGTGGCTGGCGATAGGTGTTCCACAGTTGCCAGCCATTGGCGGCGAGGAAAAAGTCATCAGCCATGAAGACGAACATCGGAATCACCATCCAGCCAACCGCGGCCGCCGCCGTGAGCTTGCCGGCGCGCCCCGTCTCGTCAGGCGTACGGCGCCGGTAACGCAGCACGAACCAGGCGGTGACCAGGGCGAAGGCGATGCCCAGAACGGAAATATCGACCAGCACTTCGAACCAGAGACGATCCCAGCCAGCGGCCGGGTCCCGGATTTGTGCGGCGGCGTATGCCAGGGGAGTCGTGCCCGCCAGAGTCGCGATCAAAAATTTACGCATGCGTGAATCTCCCGGTTTTCCTTCGATGGATAAATGCCCCGAGGGCAATGGCGGATACGCCGAGCAATAGTGAACCGAGGCCGGCCAGCAACGAAGGGTTGAACCGGTAGCGTCCGTCTGCGTAGCTGTAGCTGTAGCAGGCGCCGCTGAGCATGTCGAAGAGATTGGTCGAGTTGGCGATGCGGTTCCAGTCCGCCTCGATCAGCGCCAGTTCGATCTCGCGCGGGCCGGCGTGATTGCCATACAGGTAGCGCGCAATGCGCCCGTCCGGGGTCAGGAAGATCATCACGTTCGGATGCAGGAAGACCTGATCGGCGCGTGACCAGAAGAAGTTGAAGCCGAGCGCGCCGGTAAGGCGGGAGATGTCGCGCTCGTTCTCCAGCACGGCATAGCGCCAGCCGGGCTGCAAAGCGGCCGGGATACCGGCCTTGGCGATGAATTCGCGTGCGCGCGCAGGTGTGTCCGCACGGTCGAAGGAGACGGTGAGCACCCGGTAGTCGCTGCCGATCCTGAAACGCGATACACCTTCCAGGGCCAGGGCCAGGCTGCGGTTGAAGGTCGAGCAGGCGCCGTCACAGCCGTAATAGGAGAGGATCAGAATGGCTGGCTGTCCGCGCAGCTCGCCCAGTGTGAAGCGGTGCCCGTTCTGATCGGCGAGACGGAGTGCGCCGGCCAGCGGTGTGCCGAGGTGCCCCAACTCGTCGATTTGCAGCAGGGCCGGATCGATGGCCGATTCGGGCAAGGATGCCGGGCGTGCAGCCAGCGCCAGCGGGGCGATCAAGGCAAGCACCAGAGCGAGCGACGGCCGTCTTGCCGCCGTGTTGCAAGGACTGACTTTCACCAGTAATAAACCTGCGACACCACGAAGAACCAGATGATGTCGACGAAATGCCAGTACAGGCTGGCGGTTTTGACAAAAGGAAGATTGATCCTGCCTTTGAGAGCCGGCAGCAGGATGGCGATGAAAATGCCCAGGCCGACGATCACGTGGGAGCCGTGCAGGCCGGTGATGGAGTAGAAGACGTTGCCAAAGACATTGGTGCCGGGGTGGAAGCCTTCGTGAAAGAGGTGGTTCCACTCATAGGCCGACATGCCCAGAAAAACGCCGCCCAGGAGCATGGTGACGATCAGCCAGGTGATGAAATCGGTGCGTCTGCCCGCATGCAGGAGGGCCTCGGCGTGATGGATGGTGAAGCTGGAAGCGACCAGAATGGAGGTCATGACGAGCGGCATCAGAAGGGGCAGACTGACCGAGCCGGCCGGTGGCCAGGCGTCGGCCGTGAGGCGGTTGAACCAGTAGGCGACAAAGATCGAGAGGAAGATCATCGCCTCGGCCAGAATGAACCAGCCCATGGCCGGGAAGGCCAGCCCTTCGCCGTGATGGCTGGCCATCCCTTCCCTCACCCAGCCGGTGATGCCGGCAACGATCATCGGCATGCCGATCCCCAGTGCCAGGATGGCGGTGAGAGGCATGGCATAGACGAACTTGAAGATGAAGGCAGCAGGCAGCGCGAACAGGATGCCGAAGCTGATGACAAAAGGCCAGGGGCTGGTTTCCCATTCCGGAACCTGAGTGGTGTGGGCGTAATGCGCGTCGGCCATTTCGTCTCCCCCCATTTTGTCCGTCTCTTCGCGCAGGGTCCGCTGGGACTGGCGCTCGGCTGACATTGCTGAAATAATAATCCCTAATTATTTTAGGGGCAAATGAAAATAGCAGAAAACGAATCGGCTGGAAGCTGCGATCACAAGGGGGAGAGCGTATGGGCGGAGTGAGAAAAATAGGGATGCTGGCAGCGTGTCTGTGGATGACCGGGGTGGCATGGTCGGCCGGTGATGCAGCCCGCGGGCAGGCCAGGGCGGCGGTATGTGGTGCCTGCCACGGGGTGGATGGCAATTCTGTCAATCCGGAGTGGCCCAGTCTTGCCGGGCAGGCCCCTGCCTACATCGTCAAGCAATTGCAGGATTTCAAGGCCAAACGGCGCAGCAACGATCTGATGAGTCCGATGGCCGAGCCGCTCAGCCAGACTGACATCGAGGATCTGGCGGCATTCTTCTCGATGCAACCGATCAAGGTGGAGATGGTCCGATCCGATGTGGCTGCCCAGGCAGAGCAGTTGTACCGCAAAGGAAAACAGCGCCCGGTGGTGGCGGCCTGTATCGGCTGTCATGGCCCGGCCGGAGAGGGGCAAGGCAACTGGAGGAAGAACTTTTCAGCGCTGCCGGCCGTGCTGGCGCCTGCGCTGGGCGGTCAGCATGCTGCCTACATCGTCAAGCAGTTGCAGGGCTTCAGGCAGAAGACGCGCACCAACGATGTGGGCAGCGTCATGCGCACGATCGCACGATCCCTGTCTGACGAAGAGATTGCCGCTGTCGCCGACTATATCGCCGCGCTCAAGCGATAGGGTTATTCAGGGCACCTGGATACTCTGAAATACGGGCAGGTCAAGCTACAGAAAAAAGCCGCTGCATCGGCAGCGGCTTGCTGAACATGCTGTTTCAGCTTCAGATGGCGTGCGCCAGCATGCCTTTCATCTTCTGCATGGCCTTGGCTTCGATCTGGCGGATGCGTTCGGCCGAAACACCATATTCGGCAGCCAGTTCATGCAAGGTGGCGGCATTGCCCTCGTCCAGCCAGCGCCTCTGGATGATGTGCCGGCTGCGTTCGTCGAGCTGACCGAGTGCCTGTTTCAGTCCATCGTCCTGCAGCCTGTCCATTTCACGGGAGGCGAGTGCTTCGGAGGGTTCTTCGGCCGGGTCGGCAAGATAGGCAATCGGGGCATAGGACTCCTCATCTCCCTCTTGATGACCGTCCATGGCGATGTCGCGCCCGGTCAGCCGCGTTTCCATTTCGCGCACTTCCTCCGGCTTGACGCCCAGTTGCCTGGCCATGGCGCCGACTTCCTCCGTGCTCATGGTGTTGAAGCCCTGCTTGAGGCTGCGCAGATTGAAAAACAGCTTGCGCTGTGCCTTGGTGGTGGCGATCTTGACCAGACGCCAGTTACGCAGGATGTATTCGTGAATTTCCGCCTTGATCCAGTGGATGGCGAAAGATACCAGGCGCACGCCGCGCTCCGGGTCGAAACGCTTGACCGCCTTCATCAGGCCGATGTTCCCTTCCTGAATCAGATCGGCATGCGGCAGACCGTAGCCCAGATAGCCACGGGCGACCGATACGACCAGGCGCAGATGGGAGAGCACCAGCTCGCGAGCAGCCTCCAGGTCGTCATCACGCCGGAAGCGACGTGCCAGATCGGTTTCCTCCGCTTCGCTGAGCATGGGAAAGCGATTGGCTGTCTGGATGTAACTTTCCAGATTTCCGGTCAGAATCGGGACGGGCAGCTTCAGGGTATGCGTCAGGCTGTGCGACATGAGATTACCTCCTGCGATAATTTTAGCACTCAGGGCAATAGAGTGCTAAAAACGAAAGAAGTTCAATCTGGGGTGATGCATTAACAGATTGTATTTTCGTATGTTTATCGTAGATGGCGGGTGAGTGACAACCAGGCTCCGGCCAGTCCCAGGGCGCTTGCCAGCACCAGAAGGAGGATGGAGTCTGCCGTCGGTAACAAGCGCAGGGTGAATTCGATGCCGTACAGGGAAGCCAGTTCGCCAAGGGGTTTGCGCAAAACAAGGGTGACGAGCAGGACCGCCCACCAGGCCACCAGACCGCCGGCCAGTCCTTGCAGGGCACCGAAATAGTAAAACGGACGGCGGATGAAGGCGTCCGTGGCACCAAGCAGGCGGCTGACTTCGATTTCCTGCTCGCGTGTGAGGATTTGCAGACGGATCGTATTGAAGGTGACGGCGATCAGCGCCGTACCGAGAATCGCTGCGAGCAGCATGATGAACAGACGCGCCAGGCGCAGGAAGGCGTCCAGCCGCTTGACCCAGGCCGAATCGAGTTGCACGTATTCGACTTTCGGGTACTGCTGGAAGGTGGTGCGCATCTGTTCCAGCACCGCGGGGGATTCGCTGCGCGGAGTCACTATGAAGGCTTCCGGGAACGGGTTACGCGGCAGGCTGTCGATGACTTCCCCGAGCCCTTCGCTTTGCCTGAAGCGACGCAGGGTGGCTTCGCCCGAAACGGACTCGATGGCCTTGATGCCCTCATGTGCTTTGAGCAGGGCTTCGACGGCAGCGACATCCTTCCGGGCTGCATCGAGTCTCATGAAAACGGAAATCTGCGGGGTGGCGGCAATGTGCAGGGCCAGGCGCTGGAAGTTTTTCAACAACATTTCGCCGCCTGCGGGCAGGGCCAGGGCGATACCGACGACAAGGGCGGCGAGCAAGGTGTTCAGCGGAGTGGCGAAAAGGCGGCGCAGCGCTTGCTGCGCCGCTTGCCGGTGCTGTTGCAGCCAGATGGTCATTGTTTTCCGCCCCGGCAGTATCCGGGTGAAAAGCGTGACGGCAGGTCGACGCGGTGCGGCTTCATTGTACGAGGCTCCCGTGCGAGAGGGCGATGCGGCGTGTCATGAAGGGTGCGAACAGGGCTTCGTGATGGGTGGCGACGAGCACGGTGACGCCGACCTGGTTGAAGGAGTGGAACATTTCGGCGATGGCCCGGGCGGCCGCATCATCCAGATGGGCGGTCGGTTCGTCGGCGATCAGCAGCGAAGGACGTGCGACGATGGCGCGGGCGATGGCCAGGCGCTGCTGCTCGCCGCCGGAGAGGGCGATCGGCAGGACACGTTCACGATCCAGGAGGCCGACCTTGTCGAGCGCGGCGCGCACGCGCCGGCCGCTGTCGCGCATCGATACGCCGGCAATCGCCAGGGGAAGCAGGACATTTTCGAAGACCGTGCGATCGTGGAGCAGCTTCTGGTCCTGAAAGACCAGTCCGAGGTTGCGGCGCAGAAACGGAATGGCGCTGCGCTTGAGGCGGGTGATGTTTTGTCCATTGACAAAGACGGCGCCTCGTGTGGGCTGCTCGATCGAGGCAATCATTTTGAGCAGCGTGCTCTTGCCGGCGCCGGAATGGCCGGAGAGGATGATCATCTCTCCGGCGTTCACGGCAAAAGTCAGTTCCGACAGGGCGGCGACTCCGCCGGGATAACGCTTGCTGACGGCTTCGAAGCGGATCATGCTTTTTCGAAAAGAGCGTCGACGAACTCCTGTGCCGAGAACGGCTGCAGGTCGTCAATGCCTTCGCCGACGCCGATGTAACGCAGGGCGAGCGGATGCCCGGCGGGCTGCTGGCGGGCAATGGCGGCGATGACGCCTCCTTTGGCGGAGCCGTCGAGTTTGGTGAGGATGAGACCGGTCACGCCGATGGCTGTATCGAACTGCCGGACCTGGGCGAGCGCATTCTGGCCGATGTTGGCATCGAGCACGAGCAGCACTTCGTGAGGGGCCGTTGGATCGGCCTTGGCGATGACGCGGCGCACCTTGGTGAGTTCTTCCATCAGATGCAACTGGGTCGGCAGGCGTCCGGCCGTGTCGGCCAGCACCACGTCGATGCCGCGAGCCCTGGCGGCATTGACCGCGTCGAAGATCACGGCAGCCGGATCGCCGGATTCCTGTGCGATCACGGTGACGTTGTTGCGCTCGCCCCAGATCATCAACTGTTCGCGTGCAGCGGCGCGGAAAGTGTCGCCGGCCGCAAGCAGGACCGATTTTCCCCGGGCCTGGAAATGTTTGGCCAGTTTACCGATCGAGGTGGTCTTGCCGGCGCCATTGACGCCGGCGATCATGATGACGAAAGGCTTGTGCGTGGAGAGCTCCAGTGGCGCTTCCAGCGGCTTGATCAATCCGAGAAGGAGCGTGGCCAGGGCCTGCTGCAATTGCTCGCCGGTTTCCAGATTGTCGCGCCGGACGACGCTCTTCAGCTCGTCAAGCAGGTATTGCGTGGCGTCGACGCCGACATCGGCCATGAGCAGGGTGGCTTCCAGTTCCTCGAGCAGATCCTCGTCGATGCGCCGTCCGAACAGACTGCCCAGCTGGGCGCGCGTGCGCGACAGGCCGGCCTTGAGGCGCGTCGCCCAGCCCGGCTTGCTCTGACCGGTTTCGGCGGATGACTCGGATTTTTTCAGGAAACCAAACATGGAGAGTGCGGGTCAGAGAAAGTCGGAGGGAGGGGATCGGGCCGGGCGTGAAAACGATTCCCGTGCGAAAATCCTGTCCTGAATTTTATCAGATGCGTGATGACTCCCATGATGATCAGGCTTCTCGTTGCCGTGCCCCTGTTGCTGGTTGCCCTGGCTGTCCGGGCCAATCCTTATGAAAAAGTGCTGGCCAATGGTCTGCATATCATTGTCAAGGAGGACCGGCGTGCGCCCACGGCAGTACAAATGGTCTGGTACCGCGCCGGCAGTATGGATGAGGTGAGCGGCACCACGGGCGTGGCCCATGTGCTCGAGCACATGATGTTCAAGGGAACGAAGCGCGTGAAACCGGGTGAATTCAGCACTCGTGTAGCCGCGGCGGGCGGGCGCGACAACGCCTTCACCAGTCTCGATTACACGGCTTACTTCCAGCAGGTCCCCGCCGCGCGACTGGGCGAGATGATGGCGCTCGAAGCCGACCGGATGGCCCATCTCGTATTGAGCGACAAGGAGTTCGAGCAGGAAATCAAGGTGGTCATGGAGGAGCGGCGCCTGCGTACCGAAGACAATCCGCAGGCCCTGGTGCATGAGACGCAGATGGCGACGACCTTTCAGGTGCATCCCTATCGCCGTCCGGTCATCGGCTGGATGAATGACCTGCGCAACATGACGGCGGGCGATGCGCGTGACTGGTACCACCGCTGGTATGCGCCAAACAATGCCTATGTCGTCATCGTCGGCGACGTCGACAAGGATACGGCCTTTCGTCTTGCCGAGAAACATTATGGCAAGCTGGCGCGCCGCGTCCTGCCACAGCGCAAGCCCCTGAGCGAACCGGCGCAAAAAGGCATCAAGCGCATCGTCGTCAAGGCGCCGGCGAAGCTGCCCTATCTGTCCCTGGCCTGGCATGTGCCGGTGCTGCGTGACCTGCACAAGGATCGCGAGCCGTTTGCCCTCGAGATGCTTGTTGGTGTGCTCGACGGCCACGAGGCGGCGCGCCTGTCGCGCCACCTGGTGCGCGGGAGCAAGATTGCCGTGGCAGCCGGCGCCGACTATGACGCGGTGGCGCGTGGCGAAGGTCTTTTTGTCGTCAGCGGCACACCCAGCGAGGGGCACGGTGTGGCGGAACTCGAGCAGGCCCTGCGTGCCGAGATTACGCGCGTGGCCCGTGAAGGGGTCGATGCCCGCGAGCTCGACCGGGTACGTACGCAGGTGATTGCCGCACAGATCTACAAGCGCGATTCGATGATGGCCCAGGCGATGGAGATTGGTCGCTTCGAGTCGGCCGGAATCCATTGGCGCGACATCGATACTCTTGTGGACAGGATCCGCAGCGTCACGGCGGAGGAAGTGCAGGCGGTCGCACAAAAATATTTTGGTGACGATACGCTGACGGTTGCAGTCCTCGATCCGCAACCCCTGCCCGAAGACAAGGCGGAAAAGTCAGTTGCGGCAGCACGGCGCGGAACGGAGAAGCCATGAAAAAAATCGTACTTGCCTGTCTGTTGTGCCTGTCGGCGATGGTGGCCGATGCCGCCCCCCGCATAGAACACTGGGTGGCGCCGTCCGGTGCGCGGGTGTTCTTCATCGAGAGCCGCGCACTGCCGGTGATTGACGTGCAGATCGACTTTGCCGCCGGCAGCGCCTATGCGCCGGCCGGCAAAGCCGGATTGGCGGGTTTGACGCAGGGGCTTCTCGACACCGGGGCAGGTGACCTTGACGAAGAGAAACTGGCCGACCGGCTGGCCGATACGGGTGCGGTTCTCGGTGGCGGTGTCGATCAGGATCGCGCCAGCGTTTCCCTGCGTACCCTGTCTGATCTGCGCGAGCGCAAGCCGGCCATCGAACTGCTGCGCCTGATCCTGCAAAAACCGGCCTTTGCACCGGCAGCGCTCGTGCGCGAGAAGGCGCGCATGATCGCCGGCCTGCGTGAGGCCGATACGCAACCGGGGAGCATCGCTGCCAAGCGCTTCGTCGCCGCGCTCTATCCTGCGCATCCCTACGGGCAGGTGGCGACGGTGCAGACCGTGGAGGGCATCACCCGCGAAGATCTGCTGGCCTTCTATCGGGAGCACTACGGTGCGCATCGCGCGCAGGTTTCCATCGTTGGCGATCTTTCGCGCGCCGAAGCCGAGGAACTCGCACAGGGCCTGACAGACGGCCTGCCCGATGCGCCGGCGGCCGCCGATCTTCCGGTGCCGGTGTTGCCCGCACAGGCCACGCTTCTGATCGAACACCCGGCCAAGCAGGCACATATCCTGATCGGCACACCGGCCGTGCGTCGTGGCGACCCGGATTACTTCCCTCTTCTGGTGGGTAATTACATCCTCGGCGGCGGCGGTTTCGTGTCACGGCTGATGAAAGAGGTGCGCGAGAAGCGCGGGTATGCTTATAGCGTGTATAGCTACTTTCAGCCGCTGCGCCAGCCTGGCCCTTTCCAGATCGGCCTGCAGACCAAACGCGAACAAGCAAATGCGGCACTCAAGGTGGTCAATGATGTACTTGCTGAATTTCTGGCCAATGGACCGAGCGAGGACGAAGTCAAGGCCGCGCAGCGTAACCTGATCGACGGCTTCCCTTTGCGTATCGACAGCAATCGCAAGCTCCTCGAGTATCTATCGATGATCGGTTTCTATGGCCTGCCATTGACTTATCTCGAGGATTTCCCCCGCGAAGTGTCGGCCGTGAACGTCCGCGCAATCCGTGCCGCCTTTACCCGGCATGTCAAACCGGAACACCTGGTGACGGTGATCGTCGGCGGAGACTGACAATGACGTGCTGTTCCCCGGTAGCCTCGCCATGAGCCGGGTGCGCATCGTCGGGGGCGAATGGAAGCGCCGCCCCGTCACTTTTCGTGAAACGCCTGACTTGCGCCCGACACCTGATGCGGTACGCGAGACGCTCTTCAACTGGCTCGGACAGGATCTGGGCGGGCTGACCTGCCTGGACCTTTTCGCCGGCAGCGGCGTGCTTGGGTTCGAGGCGGCATCGCGTGGCGCGACGCATGTCACCTTGGTCGAACAGAACGTACGGGCGTTCAGATCATTGCAGGAAAACGCCGGCGCACTCGGACCGGACAGACTGGAAGTCGTCCGCATGGATGCGCTAAAATTCCTCGCTCACGCCCCCCGCCGTTACGACATCCTGTTTTTCGATCCACCCTACCATCGGGACTGGATCGCACGCGTGGAGAGCTGGCTGCCCTGTGTCGCGCATGAAAATGCCCGGCTGTATGTCGAAGCCGAACGCCCCATCGAACGCATGGGAGCGTGGCAAATGACCCGCAGCGGGAAATGCGGACAGGTTTTTTATCATCTTCTGGAGGCTTCACCGGTATGAGTGACGGCGTCGCAATTTACCCTGGAACATTCGACCCCCTGACTCTGGGCCATGAGGATCTGGTGCGCCGTGCTTCCCGACTGTTCAAGGAAGTGCTGGTCGCGGTTGCCGACAGCCGTACGAAGCGCCCTTTTTTCACGCTCGACGAGCGTGTCGCCATGGCCCGGGAAGTCCTGGCGCCCTACGCCAATGTGAGGGTCGAGGGTTTTGATGGCCTGCTCATGGATTTTCTGAGTCGCCAGAATACGCGGATTATCCTGCGCGGCCTGCGTGCGGTTTCCGATTTCGAATATGAATTTCAGATGGCCGGCATGAATCGCAGCATGAATCCTGACGTGGAAACCGTTTTCCTGACGCCAGCCGAGAAATACCAGTTTATTTCAGCAACGATGGTGCGTGAAATTGCTTCCCTGGGTGGTGACGTCGGCAAGTTCGTCCAGCCGCTGATTCACGAGCGGCTCAAGCTGAGGATCTCCGGCGGCGGCTGAGCCGACAATTCAGGCGGCCGCGGCGACGGCAGCATGGCGGGTTTTCGCCCGCAGGGTTTCGCGCAGATGTGCGGCCAATGCATCCAGCTGCTTGATCTGTGCTTCGAGCGCGACACGCATATGTGCCAGCTCACGCACGCGGTCTTCCAGGGTATCCGTCGCCTGATGGATGCGCTTGACGCTCTCGAGCCGCCGCTTTAGTTGCAGCTGGAATTCCCGCACCTGGGTTTCCAGCGGCGCCATGATGGCGCGCAGCCAGTGGTCGACATCACGATTGATCAGTTCGAAAATGCGCCGCACCTGTAAGGCAACGGTTTCGAAAAACCGTTGAGTCAGCCCGCGTTTGGCATGCGTCATCATGTTGAGCGGCGTGTTGAAGTGTGAGTTGAAGCCCTCCTCGAGACGGAGGAGTTCCTTCTCGTAACGTAGCAAGGAAAAATTTGCTGGTGCGGCAAGCTTCATGCCGTGCTCGGTGGAGAAACGTTCGCACATCGCTTCCATCATCCTGGAAATTTCCGAGATTTCATCGGCAGATTTTTCCAGGTTGAGGCGAATGCCGCGAAAAAACCCCTTCATCGCTTCGCTCAGATTTTTGGTGAAGCGCGCTTCCAGCATGGCTTCCCGCGTCCGGCGGGTTTCGTCGCGCAACTTGTCCATGCCGAGGTGTGCATACAAATTGTTGGTCAGTTGCGAGAAAACGCTGCGCACGGCGTAGTAGCGCTGCAACCCTTTCTCGAAATCGTCCTTTTCGTTTTTCACCTTGCGCATCATGTAGCCGATGACATTCTGGTTCTTGCCGCGCAATTCGGAGAGTTCAACAAACTGTTCCATGACGCCCCGGCTGCGCGTGTTGAGTAGCGCCTGCGTTTGCGCAATGATTTCGCCCGCTTCAGCTTCTGTATTGTCCCGGACGATTTCCTGTTTGGCCGGAATCAATTCTCCGGTCAGTGCCTGTTCCAGGATGGGTAGCCGGCTTTTCTCCAGCAAGCTGGTGTCCTGGCTGATCTTGGCCAGCAAACCCTTTTGGGCGGAGACGGGGAAGATGTGCTTCGTGTCCAGTTCCAGCACCTTGGCCGTATTCTCCGTCTGGAGCTGAATCTCCGTGGCGATGTCCGCCTCGCTGCGAATGCCATCCCAGAGGCTGTCGATCTTGTTGAGGACAACGAGGCGCCCCTTCTGACGCGTGCGTGCACCATTGACGTGGTCGCGCCAGACAGCCAGATCGGACTGGGTGACGCCGGTATCGGCGGCGAGGATGAAAAGGATGGCGTGGGCATTAGGCAACTGGGAGAGCGTCAGTTCCGGTTCGGCACCGATGGCGTTCAGGCCCGGTGTGTCGAGGATGACCAGACCTTGCTCCAGCAAGGGATGCGGAAAGTTGATGACGGCATGACGCCAGCAGGGAATCTCGACCTGCCCGTCCGTATCGGGCTTGAGTCCGTCCTTTCCCTGTGCGCAGATGGCAAAGCCGAGTTTGTCGGCCACTTCCGCAGGAACTTTTTTTTGCTCGCCAACGCGCAGGAGTGTGGCCTGCAGGGTTTCGGCCGAACGGGTGTCGAGCTGGATGCTGTGCCATTCGTCCGGGAAGCGCTTGAATTCGGCAACGCTGGCATTGTTGCCGCGCGTCTCGATCGGAAGAAGTTCGATGGATGCGGACTTGCCTGCTTCGAACAGCAACTCGGTTGGGCACATGGTGGTGCGACCCGCGGTGGAGGGCAGGATGCGGTTGCCGTAACCACCGAAGAAAATCGCATTGATCAGCTCGGATTTGCCGCGTGAGAATTCCGCCACGAAAGCGATCACCAGCTTGTCTTCGCGCAGCCTCTCGAGTTGCTGCTGGATACGCTGCTCCGTCTGAGCGTCGCTCAGATCATTCTCTGTCAGCCAGCGCTGCAAGGACTGCAGCTGTCCCGAAACTGCGGAACGCCATTCCCCATATGCGGCAAAATTCTCGGCCAGACCCATGCGCACCCTCAGAAATATATGCAAAATGCCAATTTAGCATACGCCAGTGCAAAATCAATGCAATCTGGAAGTTGATAATGGCCGTTCGTCAGCGCTGGCAGTGTGCACAATAGAAAGTGGATCGCTGCCCCATGCGCAGGGATTGAACAGGTCTGGCGCAGACGTGACAGGGCTCCCCGGCCCGCCCATAGACGAGGTGTTGCTGCTGGAACCGGCCCGCGCTGCCGTCGCTGTGCGTGAAGTCGCGCAGGGTGCTGCCCCCGGCCGCCAGCGCATCTTCGAGTGTTGCCCGGACAGACTGCACAATGCGCTCGCAGCGATTCCTGGAGAGCCTTCCGGCGGGAGTGCGCGGATCGACTCGCGCACGGAAAAGACTCTCCGAGGCGTAGATGTTGCCGACGCCGACAATGATGTGGCTGTCCATGAGGAGGGATTTGATCCGGCCGGTGCGCCCGCGTGTTGCGCCATGGAGCCAAGTGCCGGTGAAGGCTGCCGAGAGAGGCTCGATGCCCAGTGGCTCTATCAGAAAATGCTGTGCGACATCTGTGCTGCTCCATAATACGGTGCCGAAGCGGCGCGGATCGCGCAGGCGCAGGATGCTGTCGTCAAAAGCGATGTCGAGATGATCGTGTTTTTGTGCCGCCGCTTGCCCCGCAACCGTGCGCAAGCTGCCGGACATGCCCAGATGGATGATCAATGTGCCTGAGGCAAAACGGAACAGGAGATATTTGCCGCGCCGGTCAATGCGCTTCAGATATTGACCGGCAAGCCGGGCCGGCAGATCACCCGGGACCGGATAGCGCAGCCTGGATTGGCGGATGATGACCGCGCATACCTTCTTGCCGACCAATTCGGGTATCAGTCCCCTGCGGGTGAGTTCAACTTCGGGCAGTTCAGGCATGGGAAGATCAGGTGCGGGCACGAACCGGCTGCTTGCTGTCGCGCTTGCTTGCCGATGCCGCAAAAACCCCATAACATGGATTTGTTTCTTTCAATTCTACGCCATGCTGTTTCCTTCCAGATGATCGATTCCCTTCGTCGCCGGCTCTGTATGCCGGCCGTGCTCGCCTCGGTTTTCTTTTTTACTGCGTGTGCCCAGACGCCGCAGCGCCCATCCGCTGACACGGCGCAGCAGGAGGCCGTCCCCCAGTCTCATGCTGCGGCACAGGCCGAAGCGGCACCACCGAAGCGGGTCGAACCGCTGCCCGATCATGTATTGACTGGCCAGATCCTCTATCAGGTATTGGTTGCCGAGATCGCCGCCCAACGCGGCAATATAGGCTTGGCCGTCTCCGCCTATCTCGATCTGGCGCGTGCCACGCGTGATCCGCGTCTGGCACGCCGGGCCGCCGAAATCGCCCTGCACGGGCGCGATCTTGGCGTGGCGGTGCAGGCCGCCCGGCTCTGGGTAGATTTCGACCCGGAGTCTTCCTCGGCACGCCAGATGCTCGCCGGCCTGCTCGTCAGTGCCAACCGGCTCGATGAAGTTCCGCCGCACGTGGCCAAGCTGCTGGCTCAGGAGGGAGAGAATATCGGCGATGGCTTGCTGCGTCTGAACAGGCTGTTCGCGCGTTATCCGGACAAGCAGGCGGTGATGCTCATGATCGATCAGCTCACCTTGCCCTATGCCGGGTTGGCCGAAGCGCATTTTGCCCGGGCGCAGGCGGCCTTGAATGCCGGAGCGTGGTCGCGCGGTCTGAGCGAAGTCGACAAGGCGCTGGCCTTGCGGCCGGATTGGGATGCGGCCACCCTGCTCAAGGCGCAACTGCAACATACCGAGGCGCCGGAAAAATCACTGGAAACCTTGCGCGGGTATTTGGCGGGTCACCCCCAGGCCCGCGAAATCCGCCTGCAATATGCCCGTGCGCTGGTCGGGGTGCGCCAGTACCCGCAGGCACGCACGCAGTTCCAGAAACTGCTGGTCGATTTTCCGGACAACCTGGATGTGATCTATGCTGTGGCCGTTCTCTCGATGCAGCTCTCCGATTGGACGAGTGCCGAGGAGAATTTCAAAAAACTGCTCGACCGTGATTTTGTCGAAGCCGATATGGTGCGGCTGTATCTGGGGCAGATTGCCGAAGAGCGCAAGCAGTCCGATGAGGCGATGCGCTGGTACGCCCAGGTCGCACCCGGCGATCAGTATTTGGCCGCACAGATGCGCATCGCCCAGTTGCTGGCCAAGCAAGGCCGGCTGGACGCCGGACTGCGCCATCTGCGCGAAGTGAAGGTCGCCAGCAATGCCGATCGCCTGCAACTACTGTTGGCTGAAAGTCAGTTGTTGCGAGACGGCGGCAAGACTGCCGAGGCCTATGAACTGCTTTCCGGGAAGCTGACGACCCAGCCGGAGCAGCCGGAGTTGCTGTATGAGACGGCGATGCTCGCCGAGAAGCTCGGCAAATACGAAGTTCTCGAGAAAAACCTGCGCACACTGATCCGCATCAAGCCGGACTACGCGCATGCCTATAACGCGCTTGGCTATTCTTTCGCTGAACGCAACACCCGCCTTTCCGAGGCGGAAGCGCTGATCAAGAAAGCCCTGGCACTTGCTCCGGATGATGCGTTCATCATCGACAGTCTTGGTTGGGTGCTGTTTCGCAAGGGTGATGCCGCCAATGCACTGACGCAGTTGCAGCGCGCCTACGCGATTCGTCCTGATCCGGAGATCGCCGCACATCTGGGCGAAGTGTTATGGGTGCTTGGCCGGCGCGAAGACGCGAAAAAAATCTGGCAGGATGCTGCCAAGGCCAATCCCGGCAATGAGGCACTGGTCGAAGTCGTCAAGCGCCTGTCTCCCTGATGCGGTGGATTCTGCCCGGATGTATCGCGGTGCTCATGGCAACCGCCTGTGCCACCTTCGATGTGACGCCCGTCCCCTCCCGCCCGCAGCGGCAGACCATCGAGGCGTTTGATCTGAATGGGCGTCTTGCTGTACGGCATGGCAACGAGAATTATTCGGTCGGGATCGAATGGCGCCATGCCGCGCGATCCGACGAAATGACGATTACCGGCCCGCTCGGCCAGGGGCTGGCCCGTCTGGTTGCCGAAGATGGGCACGCACGACTCGAGACCTCCGACCAGAGGCGTTACGAAGCGACCGATCTGGACCGCCTGACCGCCCAGGTGTTCGGTACACCGCTGCCGGCGTCCGGTCTGGGGCGCTGGGTGCTCGGCCTTCCCTCGGCAAATGCCGATGTACGCAAGGACGCCCTTGGCCGGCTTGTTTCTCTCAGTGAAAACGGCTGGCAGATTGAATACCTGCGCTACGAAAATGACCAGCCGGATGCCCTGCCTGAATTGCTGCGCGCACGTCGTGACGATGTCGATGTACGCCTGAAAATCGATGACTGGAGACTTGGCCCATGAGTGACTGGGAGCTGGAGTACCCGGCGCCTGCCAAGCTCAACCTGTTCCTGCACGTCACTGGCCGTCGTACGGACGGCTATCATTTGCTGCAATCACTTTTCTGCCTGATCGATCGCGCGGATGTACTGCGTTTCTCCCCTCGTGCGGACGGGAGGATCTGCCGGGCTCATTCCCTCGCCGGTGTGCCCGAAGAGCGCGACCTGTGCATACGTGCAGCGCGCCTCTTGCAGGAAGCTGCCGGTTATCCGGAGGGTGTCGAGATCACTCTCGAAAAGCGTCTGCCGCTGGGCGGTGGATTGGGAGGGGGCAGTTCCGATGCGGCCACGGTCTTGCTCGCGCTCAATCGACTCTGGGGACTGCACTGGACACGCGAGCGCCTGCAGGCTCTGGGTCTACGTCTGGGGGCCGATGTGCCGTTTTTCATATTCGGCCTGAACGCGCTCGCCGAAGGCATCGGCGAGCAGCTTGTTCCGGTGCGCGTGCCCCCGACCTGGTTTCTGCTGATCGAATCGGCGGTCGAGGTGTCCACCGCGGAGATTTTCGCTGCCACGAATTTGACACGTAATTCGAAACCCATCAAAATGGCGGACTTTTCAGCGGGTTGGGGTGCGGCTGCTCAGGATGCAAGTCCTGGGCGCAGGATTGGCATCTCGTTGGGTGGCAGGAATGATCTGCAACCCGTCGTATGCGAGCGTTACCCCGAAGTGGCGCAGGCACTTGCCTGGCTCGGTCAGCATGCCGATGCGCGCATGACGGGTTCCGGAGCCTGTGTGTTTGCTCCCTTCGTCCTCGAGGAAGAGGCGCGTGCCATTCTGGCCCGCCTGCCCGAAGGCATGACCGGGTGGGTTGCCAGAAGTCTGGACAGCCATCCCCTGCGGGCATTCGCTGACTGAAATTGGGGAGTCGCCAAGTTGGTTAAGGCACCGGATTTTGATTCCGGCATGCGAAGGTTCGAATCCTTCCTCCCCAGCCAAATAAAACAAGGGGTTAGCGAGCAGTAAGCCGCTAACCCCTTTTCCTTTGGTGCAGCGGTGGTGCACTGAGCGACAACAATGCAGACGTATGCACCTGGCGCCCCGCCCCGCGCCACCCCTGTACCTGTGGCCCACTGCGGGCGATCTGTACCAGGCAGCGCCCGTGCTTGCTTGCCCTGCCGCCTTCGCCGACCTCACGAATTGCACCAAGTGTGCGCCATGCGCCCATGACGCCGGCAGGATCGCCGCTCGCCGTCCGCCTGGCAGATCGATCCCGCCCGCGCCGGCTCCCCGATCTGCGCCAGCTCGTGCCCTGCGCTGCCACGCCTGACCGCCCGTCATGCGGCTTGCAAATGGCGCGGGGCCATCGTCGCCACGGCAAGCCGCCTGCCGGGCTACGCTGTGCCCAGCGGAACCACGCCAGCGGCTTGCGCCCCTGGCTTTCTCTCCCCTGCTACCGCCTGCCCTCCCGTCCCCGCCATCGCTTCGCCACTGCGCCCCTCATGGCAAGCCATCAGGGGCTTGCGGCTCGCCGCTGGCTACCGTGTGTCCGCCTGGGCCGCCCGCGCCCTGCGAGCGCCCGCCCCCGCCCGCCCTGGCTGTCGGGCTGCGCCGGCTCGCACTGCGTTGCTCGTTTCCGGCTCGCCCGCCTGCCACCCGTCCGCCCCCGGAGGTGGCTCCCCAAAAGTCGGCGCTGGCGCGGCGGCGATCTGTGGATAAGTCGGCTTTTTTCGCCCTCGTTGCACCATGAGTGCAGATCGGCCGGGGTGCGTCGCCACAAAACCACGAAGAATCAAGGCATGGCGTTAGCACATTGCCGGATATGTTATCTGTTATTGACATTATTTGTCCCTTTCTTTAGGCTATTGCCATCATCGGAAAGGGGGCGGCA
Source organism: uncultured Rhodocyclaceae bacterium (assembly GCA_964607005.1). Lineage (GTDB taxonomy): Bacteria > Pseudomonadota > Gammaproteobacteria > Burkholderiales > Rhodocyclaceae > Desulfobacillus. The sequence goes on along the minus strand of CAZSHO010000007.1, from coordinate 1,885 downwards.
ATGGCATACATCCAAAAACGCATCAACGGCGACGGCTCTACCTCTTACCGGGTGCTGATCCGCCTCAAGGGCTACCCGTCCGAATCGGCGACATTCGACCGTCTGACCGATGCCCGCGATTGGGCCAAGACAACCGAAGCGAACATGAAGGCCGGCCGGCACTTCGGCGAGGCCAAGCGGCATACCCTGTCCGAACTGATCCGCGACTATTCGGCATGGAAGGCGAACAGCATCCGCCATTTCGACGAACGGAAAGCCATCCTGGCCCGCTGGGAGGCATTGCTGGGCGACTGCGCCCTAGACGCGGTAACGCCTTCCAAGATCGCCAGCGCCCGCGATGCTCTGCTGAAAGAGCCGGTGCGGCGCGGCCGGCCGAAGGGCGGCGCCAAGAGCGGGGCCACGGTGAACCGGGCAATGGCTTACCTGTCGGACGCCCTGGCCTACGCCGTCAAGGAAAAGCAGTGGCTGGAGCGCAACCCCTGTGAGCGAGTATCCAAGTTCAAGGAATCGCCCGGCGTGGTGCGCTACCTCTCCGACGCCGAACGCGATGCCCTGCTGAAAGCCTGTCAAGGATCCAGCAACGCCGATATTTACCTGGCCGTGGTGCTGTCCCTCACTACGGGCGGGCGGCAGTCCGAGGTGTTGGGCCTGGCCTGGGAACAGATCGATTTCAAGCGCCGGCTGATTACCCTGCGCGACGGCGAAACGAAGAACGGCGAGGGCCGCGTGTTGCCCCTCGTCGGCAAGGCTTTCGACCTGCTGCAGGCCCGCCACCAGGCGCGGCAGGCCGAAGCCGAGAAAGACAAGGTGCGCCCCCTTCGGCCGAACTCCGAAGCCGAGGCGAAGCGCCGCCGCCTGGCGGAAATGGTGTTCCCGCCATCCAAGACGAACACCAGCGGCAAGCCGATCCAACTGCATGCGGCATGGAACCGCGCCCGCGAAGCGGCCGGGCTGGGGCATTGGGAGGGCGAAGGCGAGGCCCGCAAGTTCCGGCCTGATTTCCGCTGGCACGATCTGCGGCACACGGCCGCGTCATACCTGGCCATGCAGGGGGTGTCGCCGCTGGAAATCTCGAAAATCCTTGGGCACAAGACGATGGCGATGGTAAGCCGCTATTCGCACCTTGCGCCCTCTCACATCAACGAGCTTGGCGACAAGCTGGCGGCGCGGATGGGGCTGCAATGAAAACTGACATGGACGACCTGTTTGAGCTCGTGTTGCATGCAATCGAGGGCAACGAAAAGGAAAGACTGGAATGCCACTCAACGAACGGCATGCGGATTGCCTATCGCCACTCGTTTGGCCCGGACAGATGGATAGAGGAAGCCGCACTTGGCAGGTTGAGGGCAATTAATGCGTTGGCGGTAATTCTGTTTTCGGTAAGAAATGCATTCGATCTAGAAGATGAGAGGCGAATCGTTGAGAAGTGGGCATCAGAACTGCGTGCGGCAGCCGAGGCGAGGGAGATCACCCCGCGCGACCTGGTAACGCTATTGCCCCTTCAGTCTGTGCCTGATGGCTGGGATTGGTTGATTTCTATCGCTGACGCCGATTCATTCGTCGCAGCGCGTGGGATGGGCTGGACATGCAGCGAGCGCGTTGACTATCTACTGGAGCAATCGAGACGTTCGGGGGAAAGCTGGTATGCGGAGGATGGCACGTTGACTGACCGATTCTGGCTCAAGGGCTACGAACCAGAATCACAAAAGGGATGTCTTGGCTGGACGGCGGATGGCGACCAGGCGCAGCCCGATAAGCCCTCAACATCCCCCGAACATTGGATGATGAAAATCCAAGCCGAGGCGACCAGTCGATGGAAGGAGCAGCGGGCTATGGGGTGCAATCCGACCAGGCGATCAATGAAAGATGAGCTTGCCAAATGGTG